>CADBEN010000009.1 GCA_902793685.1 uncultured Lachnospiraceae bacterium | reverse complement strand
GAAGAGCAGTCTGCTATGTGTGCCAGAGTAAAGTCCACTTATGCCAGACTTAATTCTACCTTTGCTGGCGAGAGTGGAATTTAAATTTACAATTCACGTTGTCAATACCCTTTTTATTAGGACATTGACTTTTCCTCCGAAAATCACTATACTGGATACGTCTTATCACGAATAGAGATATTCGGAGGAACAGCGTTGGTGTGATTGCTGGTAACAGTCACAGCAGCGCTTTTTCTTGTTTTAACACAATCATACGCATCCCCCCTTTCATAGATCATGCCGCTTCAAACAGATGAAGCAGCCGGACTTCGTATTCGGTATAATCTTTGCCGCCATACTGCAGCCACTTAAAATAGTAACTGTAAGCATAACGGGCGGCTTCATAGCTGAGATTGAATGCATCAGCTATTTCTTCTGGACAGTCAGGCTCGATCCGATGTACAAGAGGCGGAGGAGCGGCAGCATATTTGGCGAAGAAAGCAGCTTCCGCTTCATCCTCCTCCGACATGCCCGTGTGATCCAATGCGCAGTGACCGATCTCATGGAGAATTGTCATATTCATGCGCTCGTAGGAAACACCGATGTCGTTATAATAGATGACATCACTTCCATCAAGCTTTTCCATATAAAAGCCATCTGTGCTGAGACGCAGAGCCGCTGTATGCGCTTCTTCGCTTAGCGAAGAATAGGGAATAAGAGTAATCCCCATCTTATAGGCCAGCTCAAATCCGTTGATCGGAATACATCGAACATCGTAGCGTTCGAAGAGCGCAACAACCTCCCCTTTGATAAATTCATACTGTTCGTCGGTCAAGCGCATTGAGTATCATCCCTCCTCATCTCCGAGCAGGATGCTTAGTATCTCGCGTTTCTCTGCATTGCTCATCTGGCTAACGTTTCTGGCGATCAGTCTTTTAGCATAACCGATCTCGTCAACATAGTTTTGCGGAACCCCTTCCATTAGATACTCAGACGTTGTGTCCAGGGCCATTGCGATTCGGGCAAGTACGGAAGAGCGCGGTGTACGATCTCCCTTGACATAATGGGACATAGCAGCCTCTGTAACTTCGGCTTTTTTTGCCAGCTCTTTTTGTGTCATATTGCGAGCTTTCAACATTTCTTCAAGCCTTATGCTGAATTCGTTCCTTTCTGTGCTCATAGTCATCCTCCTTTATAGCATACAGCCTTTCCGATACGAAATTATAATCTTGAATTATCACTTTGTCAAGTACAGGCGCCTAAGTAATGGGCTTTTGCTTCTAAGAAGAACAAAATATAGGGAAAAGATTACGTAGTGATAATAATCTGCTGATATGCTGCCGCTGATTTGAGCTCGATTTGAGCCGGACAACTTTAATTAGCCATTTATTTAGCCACCATTGATTTATGTAGCCATAATGGATATAATGGCGCATATATAGGAGGTGCTGCTATGCGGGAAGATGAGTATATTGAGTTTAAGAAGACTACAGGCGAGTTGAATGAAGCCATGGTCTCCATTTCCAGCATTCTTAATAAGCATCGCCAGGGAAAGGTGTATTTCGGCCTGAAAAACGATGGTACGCCTGTCCGGTTTACGATCACCGACTCAACGTTACGTGATGTGTCCAGAAAGGTTTTCGAGGCAGTTCGACCCCAGATCATCCCGACAGTTACTACAGATGTGATTGATGGGAACGAAGTGATCGTAGTAGAGTTTCAGGGTGATGACGTTCCCTATTCAGCCTTTGGAAAGTATTATATCCGCACCGCTGATGAGGACAGAGAACTGACACCGGCGGAGCTTCGGAAAATCATGATCGGCCAGGAATACGCCGAGAACTGGGAAAACAAGACCTCCGATGAAACAATATCTGATGTGGATGATAAAACACTGGAGAGCTTCTATCGGGATGCTGTTAAATGCGGGCGTATGCCGGATTATGGATACGATAAAGAAACTATCCTGAGAAGGCTTGGAGTTTTAAACGGCAATGCGCTGACTAACGCTGGGAGAGCACTCTTTTCGAGCAGGCATCCCATCGTATTGAAAATGGCAGTCTTCGCCACGGAACACAAGGAAACTTTTCTTGATATCGTCAGAGAGGAAGGCAACATTTTTCAGCTGATTGACGCTGCTGTCGGATACATCATCAAAAACATCCGCTGGCGGGTCGAAATGGAGGGTGACGGGATCCACCGGAAGGAGATTCCGGAGATACCGGTCGATGCGATGCGAGAGGCTGTGATCAACAGTTTTGCCCACGCCCGATATGATCTTCCTGTCCAGCACGAAATTGACATCTTTTCTAACAGGATCAGCATCGTGAATCCTGGATCGTTTGCGAATGAGTTTGAACCGATCGATTTCGCAAGCCGTGATATCCATTCCTTCCTGCGAAATGAGATGATCGCCCGGGTGCTTTATCTGTGTAAGGATGTTGAGACCTTCGGCTCTGGCATCCGGAAAATCTATTCGCTTTGCAATACTGCAGGGGTCGAAATAAAATACGAAAACACCGACATAGACTTCAAAATGGAGTTTTCAAGAATCGACAGAAATAAGTCGCCTTTATCTGGCCAGGAAAATGGCCGGATAAATGACCATATAAGTGGCCTGGAACAGGCCGTGTTAAGCTGTCTGCGGGATGATCCCGGGATGACCAATGCGGAATTGATTGTAAAGACAGGGAAATCCCAGCGTACGATCACCCGCGTTCTGGCTTCGCTAAAGGGGAAGGGATTGATCAGCCGTATCGGTTCCAATAAGACCGGATACTGGCAGGTGAAATAGTACTTTCGTGGCAACAAATTGGCAACAGAAGATCGGAAAGAGAAGAAACAAGGAATAATGCTTTTTTACAGGAGTAGAAACATGTTGCGTCCAGGAAAACTGCCTTTTTATGCCAAAAAGAATGAGAAGACAAATCTTCGTTTCCGTACCTGGTTGAAGATTCATACAGATCCGAAAGAACTGGATGAAAAGTTCTTACGATTACATCAGGAGTTGTTTGCCGGGTATGATTGCAGCCGATGCAGAAATTGCTGTAAGCATTATTGCGGTACGATTCCCGTTGACGAAGTCGAGAAAGATGCAGCTGTGCTGGGATTAACAGAGACAGAATTCAGAACGAAGTATCTAAAGGAAAAGCCTGACACAGATGAGCAGGCATATCAGACAAAAAACATGCCTTGCGACTTTTTACAGGAGGATGGCACCTGCCTTCTGGGAGATTATAAGCCGGACAGCTGTAAAAAGTATCCATATACAGACCAACCGGATCGAATGGGAAGTTTGCTGTCTTTTTTGGAGTCGACTTCAGTCTGTCCGGTCGCTTATGAAATTATAGAACGGTTGAAGAAGGAGTATGGATTTACATCCATTACACCGGTATAACACTGTGATAACGTTCCACTGATAACATTTTGATAACACTAGTTCAGATACCCTGTAGAAACAGGATACCAGAACGCAAATGGAATCACGAGGTATCAAATCCCCTATACAAAAATATTTAGGATCGGTATTCCTTTATCGAGCTGGAATAAACTCATTATAAGCTGTTTCTCACGCCGATGGAAATGCGCCTGCTGTCGAAACGGAGAAGAATCTGAAAAAGTGTGACCGGAAAAAGTGTGACTGGAAAACGGCATTGTCAGTTTTCCGGTCACACTTTTTTTGTGTTTGCGCGCCATGGGCGCGCTCTAGCGGGTGAAAGTCCCGAGTACGCGTAGGCAACGACGAAGTACACAGCTGAACAGCAAGGGTGTTCATCGTGAGGTGAAATCTGAAGGAAGCTGTAGGCAAACCCTTGGCCTGACGGACAGGAACCACATATAAGGCTGGGAAATACGGATAAGTCGGCACAAAGCGATGAAGTCCAAAAGTTGCTGGAAGTACCAGTAGATGTGGCAGGCAGATGAGGGAAAAGAGCGCGCACCTTAAGCGTGGAGGTCTCACAGGCGGTCTCATTAGCCGTAGTAACAACGAACTGTGAGAAGTCAGCAGAGCCCATAGTAGCGAGGAAGTCCCTGTAATGGGGATGGAGCGAAGGGGCGAACAATCAATCAGTTGAAGTACGTTCCACTTCGTAGCCGGAGCAACGTCTGTCGATGACTTCAAAGGCGGCAAAGGCAAAAGGGGCAGAAAGGAAACAACGCATGGACACAAGTAGTCTCATGGAGCAGATATTGAGCAAAGAGAATCTCAACGCGGCGTATCTGCAAGTCGTCAGAAACAAAGGAGCGGCAGGTATAGACGGCATGACTGTCGAAGAGCTTGGCGCATACCTTTCGGAAAACGGCGAAATCATCAGGGAACAGCTGCGGACAAGGAAGTACAAGCCGCAGCCGGTCAGAAGGGTGGAGATACCGAAGCCGGATGGTGGAGTAAGGAACCTTGGAGTACCTACAGTGGTCGACCGCTTTGTGCAACAGGCGGTAGCACAGGTACTCACTCCCATCTTTGAGGAGCAGTTCCACGACCACAGCTACGGATTCAGACCCAACCGATGTGCACAGCAGGCAGTTCTGAAAGCATTAGAGATGATGAATGACGGACACAGCTGGATCGTGGACATCGACCTTGCGAAGTTCTTTGACACAGTAGACCATGACAAGCTGATGACCATCTTTGGACGAACAATCAAGGACGGAGATGTCATCTCGGTAGTGAGAAAGTTTCTCGTCAGTGGGGTAATGATCGATGATGAGTATGAAGATACCATAGTCGGCACGCCGCAGGGAGGAAATATATCGCCGCTGTTGGCGAACATCATGCTTAACGAACTGGACAAGGAATTGGAAGCAAGAGGTCTGAATTTCGTCCGATATGCAGACGACCTTATTATCATGGTAGGAAGCAGACAGGCGGCAGACAGAGTCATGAAGAGTGTAACCCGATTTATCGAGGAGAAACTCGGACTGAAAGTGAATGCTGAGAAAAGCAAGGTCGACAAGCCGAAAGGCGTCAAGTATCTCGGTTTTGGATTTTACTTTGACTCATTTGCCAAAGCGTACAAAGCCAGACCACACCAGAAGGCAGTAACGAAGTTCAAGGCACAGATGAAGAAACTGACATGCAGAAGCTGGGGAGTCAGTAACTCCTATAAGGTGTACAAACTCAACCAACTCATCCGAGGATGGGTAAACTATTTCAGAATCGGAAGCATGAAAGGTCTGTGTGAGCGGTTAGACAGCAACATCAGACGTCGTCTGAGGATGTGTATCTGGAAGCACTGGAAAACCGCGAAGAACAGAGCTAAGAACCTGATGAAACTGGACGTGCCACGCTGGGCGGCATATAGGATTGCGTACTGTGGAGATCGCTATGCAAGACTTGCCCATAACGGTTGGGTGCACAAGGCTATAAGCAATAAGAGATTAGCCGATTTCGGGCTAATCTCCATGCTTGACTACTACACCGCAAGGTGTGTCACTTGTTAAGTTGATTGAACCGCCGTATACCGAACGGTACGTACGGTGGTGTGAGAGGTCGGAAATTCCTCATTAAGAGGAATTTCCTCCTACTCGATCTGCGGGGTTTGCTATGCTTGAATGTGGAAGTCAATGACTCAGGACTATCATCAAGAATACTATGCATCGGGAACCATGAAGCAGCCGCATATGCCGCTCACGGCAGCGCGCGGCAGACTTATGACAGATAAGGAGGAAAGCAGAAATGGCAGACAGAACACAGTTGTCCGAGGCAATCGACAATGCGATCCAGGCGCTGGAGGAACTGAAGAGAGTATGGGAAGCGCAGCAGGAAACTGCGGCTGCAGCCCCTGCACCTGAGCCGGCAGCGGCAGCCCCGGCGGCTCCCGCCCCAGCACCGGAACCGGCCCGTTCTTCATCGCCTTCCGCTGTCCCCGCAGGAAGAGTCTGCCCGGGATGCGGTCAGCCTGTTGCGGCCGGAAGCAAGTTCTGCGTGAAGTGCGGCACCCCGGTCCCGCTTACGGAGACTGCGCCCCCGGCCCAGGCTCCGCATGCGGAGGTCAAGTTCTGCACGAAATGCGGAAACCGCCTGGAATCCGGGACCCGCTTCTGCACGAAGTGCGGCACGCCGGTCTCGTGAGGATAAGGCCTTCTGAAAAGGAATCTGAAAATACAAGGGAGGAACGAATGACCACTGCGAAAAGGAGAAAACACGGTCTCATCCGGCGTGCTGCGGCCGCCGGAGCGGCCGTCCTTCTGGTGCTTTGTCTTCTTATGCCTCTGACTGTCTTTGCGGCCGGGGACTGGGACACCTACATCAAAGACCCGGGATATACTGTCATCTCGGAGATCGGCGCCGCATCATACGACAAAAAAAAGAACAAGGTCGTTCTGCACAATGCGCCGATTCCTGTCTCCCTCTATAAGAAGGGAAGGGAAAACGGAGAACCGCTGGAGTACCAGGAGCTGAACGCGACATTCTCCACACCCGGCGCTTATCTGCATGTGATCCCCGATGGCCACGAGAATGTCAGCTGGCAGCCGCGGACCAATGACGGCAGCGTCGTGTACCACGCGGATTACTTTGAAAAAGTTGTCCAGAAGGGCGGCATCGGCAGCGCCACCGGCAGCTACAGCGGCGGAATGGGCCTGGGCGCCATCGAAGCCGGGGAAGCTTACGCCAGCATCCGCTGGGCTTTAAATTACGATTTCTCGGTGAAGATCGTCAGCGAGGCCGTATGGCCTCTGGATTATGCGGTGAAGAGCGGCGGTTTCGTCTATTCCGATCCCACGATGCTTGAAAATGCCATGGCGGAGCGGAAGTCCTACGAGAACAGCGGATGGAGCATCGGGGAGACGTCCCTCGGCGGAAGAAGGGCCTTCGCGCGGCAGCACCACACTGTGGACTCCAATCCTGACGCCGGCACCACCATGATCACCAGCCAGATCGACCTGAGCAGCATCAGCATCGGCGAAATGGGAAACACTGTGGCGGAAAAGTATCAGACCGCGGGCCGCTATAACGAGGAAAGAGATACCTGGGAGGACTGGACCGAGCATGAGCTGGACAAGAATAAGCTCGGCATCGGCGGGAAGGCAGGCTCCGACAGCGCGACGGTGCATTACGGCTACACGGAGTACTCCCACGAGTACGAATATGCAGTGATCGACCCGCTGCCCACGGTCTCCGGCTTCTATGCCGTGATCCTGATCAACATCTACGACAGCTACAGCGACTTCGTGGCTCCCGGCGGAAAGATCACTTCCGAAGCCGCTTCCACCAGAGGGGACTACATGGCGCTGCGGAGCAATGTGATGGGAGGGCTTGCCTCGGACATTGCTGCCATCAAAATGGAGTTTGCCTGGGGCGACAGTAAGATCGCGGATCCGGTCTACCAGGAAGAATTCACTGAAGCGATGGAGGAGTCCGGCGAGGACCCGGGGACAGAGATCGACAACATTATCATCGGCGGCGGTCATCCGGACCTCTCGGTTCCTGCGGCGCTGATCTCGACTCTCGGCGGCGCCATTGCCGCTTCCGGGATCATAAAGCTGATGGAGGAACAGGAGGAAGAGGCAGACTCCCGGTTCGTCATGTACGTCAGCAAGCATTTCGGCAACGAACTCCGGAAGGACGACCCGCCGCAGTATGTCTACGCCCGCATCGCGGAGATCCCTGCCGGCGGAGGGGAGCGGGACCGTCCGGACCTGACGGAAAAGATACGACCCTTCTCCGGAGACAATGTGCTGGATGTGCAGGACGCCGGAATGGCGGAATACGGATACCATGCGGCACTGGTCAAGGTGCCGCAGGACTGCACCATGAGCGAGGGCGAGGTCAGCTTCGAGTTCGTGGGGAAGGGCGGCGTATTCACAAAGCATGTGCTCTTCAGCATCATAGACACGCGGATCGATTTCGGGCAGGAAAACATGGGGCTTCCCGCCCACATGGAGAAGGAGATCCGTCTGCCTTTCGACGTATTGGGCCTCCCGAAAGAGATGGAAGTGACTGCCGGCATCAAGGCGGAAAAGAAGGGGAAGCCGCTCTACGAGGTAAAGGTGGAACGGGATAAAGACGAGCGCAAGTTCTGGCGGCATGAAGCCGTCATCCGCGACCTCATGATGGATGACGAGGCGGAACCCGGAACCACGGAAACTTATTTCCTCCATATCCGGGCAGAGGCACAGCCGGGAGCGGGAGAAGGTGCGAACGCGCTGAAGGAAAAGAAGGTCGTCGAGACAGACTTCCCCATTTTCCGCATCTACATGGGACTCTCACTGGTTCTGGAGGGCGATGCCATCGGCTGCTTCCTCAGGGTCAAGGAAGGCGCGGAGCAGTGGATCGCCAGGACGGGCGGAGGAGAGGACCTGGCCTGGAACATTGCCGCTTCCGGCGCCATGGGACTGAACCCCATGGCGGCAGCCATCGGCGGCGGGATCGAATCTATGAAGAAGATCAACCTGGGAATGGCAGCCCCGGCGAGATCCTCTTACCTTACGGATGATGACCTGGAACCCTGCACGACGAAGGGAAAGCTTATGCTCCTTCAGTACAACGAGGAGAAGCAGCAGATCGAGCGGGTAGCGGTCTATCCGGAGCCCACGTTTCTGGAAGAGGACAAAAAGAATTTTGCAAGCAAGCTTGAGGTCACTGTCCTGAAGGTGGAGAACTCAAAGAATGCCGCAGGAGGACTGGACCAGGGGATGCCGGACGCCAGGTACCAGCAGATCGCGGACGCCTTGAAGATCTGCGCTTTCCCGACGAATGAGATCGATGAAAACGGCGCCAGGACCATAAAGATCTGCTCTACGGCGGCAGCCCTGGATCCGCCCACCAGGATGCGGGCGGAGATCGTGCTGAAGGTGCGCTATGCCGCGAAGAAAGATGAAGAACCGAAGGAATATAAAGTAAAGAAGACCGTGCTTCTCCACAGCCAGCCCTTCCGCACGGCGCAGAATGATGAGGAGGAGACCGCTTTCTACGAGTGGGATAAGCACGTTACCGAGATGCTGAAAAGCATCGAATTCCGGATCGATAAGAACTACATGTATCATCTGGAGTCCCTGCACGACATGATCGTCCGGATGACGGAGGGCTTTGACAGGAGGTTCGGTTACGACTACAACCAGCTGAACCATGTGATGGAGCTCTGGACGGGATTTATAAAGGGGGAAATGCCCGGCGCCCGCGGGGAGACTCTGAAGCTCACTCTGGCGGACGACCTTGCGGCAGCCTATGCTTTCATGCAGGGAATGCGGGACAACGGCGGTCTGATCGGCAGGTTTGCCCTCGGCATCTGCACGGGAGGCTACTCCGAGATGGTCTTCTTCGCCATGGACCTGGGAGAAAAGATGAAGGAGGCTGTCTTCGCCTGCAAGGGAGATGAGTTCGGCTTCTGGGACGGCGTGAAGATGGGCGTCGAGGAGTACGAGAAACAGCTGGCATCGGAGTTCCTGTTCAATCTGGGCGTTAAGACAGCCTTAAAAACGGCAAACTTCGGAGCGAGCTGGATCAAGGGAAGGAATGTCGACCTGGCAGCCTCCGCAGCCAAACGCTACAGAGCCTTTATGGACGCGGTGGACAGCTCCCTGAAGAGCAAGAGCAAGATCTACAGTGCCGGAGCCGATACTCTGGCGGCAGTCAAGGGCTATCTGAACGGCTCGTCGAGATCCATGGCCGAAAGTATCAACCGCGACGCGGATCTGAACGCGAAGGCCGAGGCAAAGGCGAAGGAAAAGATAAACCAGGAGAGAAAGACCACCATCGCGGAGCGGAGGTCGGGCAAAGGAAGGACGGAGTTTGAACTTGCCCGCGAAGCCGGAAAGGAGAAACTCAACAAGCTCTGGGAGGCCCAGCGGAACCTGAGGGACAGCAAGGGACTCGGAGACAAATACTGGAAGGCGAAGGAGAACTACGAGCAGGTCTGCCGTGAAGTCTGGCGCGACAAGAACGCGCTGAAGGAACTGAAGAATTACAAAGGTGCCAACGCCAGGGATATGAAGATCGAATTCAACCGTTACCGTTCAAGGGTGCGCCAGTCGACGGCGGAGAAGGTGCTGGACGATATCGCGAGGGAGACGGGAAAGCGGCGCCAGGATCTTTACATATCCAGCGCTACCTCCAATGTCAGTGCGGACGAGCTGTCCGGACTGACCGTGCCGGAGGACTGGGACGTGACCGTCACCGAGGTGAACTTCTCGGATGCGAAGCGCGCCAACAGCTTTGCCATTGACGACCCGACGGTGCCGAAGAACGTGCAGGCAGCGTCGAAGGAAAACATCTATCTGGTGATCGACCAGGAACTGGCACAGAACGCCCTGGCCCGGAACCTCCACAAGGAGGTGTACGGGTTCGAAGCGGCAACCATCGAGCAGGCAAAGGCGGCCATGAAGAAGCTGGACGTGACGTACGTGCAGCCCATCTGGACGAATGGGCAGGAGATCATTCCGAACCTGGAGGCCTATGCGGATCTTGCCGGCATGATCGACAAGTCGCAGATCGGCCGGGACCTGAAGGCGCTGGGGCTGAACCGGAAGACCTTCGAGTACAAGGGAAACGAGTGGTACCGCGCCGCGGACGAGCTTCTGGCGAATGCTATGAAACTGACGGAGCTCGCAAGGGGCTACTCGGGGGAAGCGAAGGAGAAGCTTCTCAAGGCAGCGCTGAATATGCGGCTTGAGGCTGTGTCATACAATGTCGAAGGGACGCGGCAGATCACCAAGCAGGTGACGAAGATCGCCATGCCGAGGAACACTTACCGCGTGTCCAGAGGCATGAGTGACTCCTTCTCGGTGGAGGCCCGGGAGATCCACGCCCTGGCACAGAAGGTCGGGACGGAGATCGGACCGGACGAGTTCTTCCACATTCTCCGGAGGGACTACAAGATGAGCAAGTATGACTACACGAGGATGATGTCGGAGTGCCTGGTATAACAGGCACTTCCGGCAGATCCGGAGATTCTGATCAGGAGGAAAAGAATGTCGATCGATCAGTCCAGTGCAAAACAGATCGCCGAGAGGGCGAAGCGCCGCGCGGAAAATGCAGCCGCCGGCCGCTCTCCCGACGTGATCACGGCGCAGTCCTCTGCCGGGGAGATGGTGCAGGAGTTATTTCCCGCGGGATCACTTCCCGGCGGCACCGGGACGCCGGCGGAGATCCTCTCCCCCGGGGAAGTGTTCCGCGGGGGCTGGAAGAGTTTTCTGACGGGTATTGCCGCCCTGGTGAAAAACCCGCGGGCCCTGATATTCACCATAGTCATTTCTGTTCTCTGGTTTTTCCTGGGCGTTCCCATTGCCGGACAGGGTGCCGGCGGAGGAACGGGTCTGAACTTCCTTTCCTGGCTCACCTTCGCCGGTGGAGGACTGAACCGGAGCATTCCGGGAATGCTTGGAGGAATGCTCGGAAAAGGGACCGTGGCGGCGGCACTGTATTCCCTGACTGAGAAGAACGGGATCTCTGCCGTCCTGAAGGGCGCCGGCAGTCTGCTTTCTTCCCTGAAGCAGAAAGGATCGCTCCGCAGGATCCTTCCGGGGGCTTTCGCCGCGGTGCTGCTCTACTTTGTTTTTACGGGAAAGCATTTTGCCTCTTCGGGAATGTCCATGGCAGGGATCGCGGGTCTGATCCTCTCTCTGCGCGCCCTCGGCGGCGGAAAGGGATTTCTGTACCGCATGATACAGTCTGTCACGGCCCGGATGGAAAACGGTGTGCGGACTGCGGTCCCGGCGGAGACCTCAGCCATGCTGGCGGGGCTTGCCGCGGGATTCGCGGGGATCACGGCAGTAACGACCCTGCTCTGAGTCCGCAGCAGGAAAACGGAGAAAACAGACAGAAGAATGCGATGGAAGGGAGACTTGATATCATGATGCGGAACCTTCAGCTGGAAAATGCCGCGGAAGCGGCCGGGGCGGCGCTGAACGCCCTTGCGGAGGCTTTGGAGAAAGAGACCCGGGAGCATTCCGCCGTTACTGTTACCTTCACTCCCGCGAAGACCATGCGCGAGGCTGCGGCGATCGCCGCAGAGCGCTGCGAAGCGTGGCGGATCGACGGGGACACCGACGGCACCCGGCTGGGCTTCGGGGAACTGCGCTATGCCTGCGAGGAGCAGGATATGCAGGTCACCTTCCCGATGGAAGAGAGCCGGAAGTACTATCTGGTGCTCCCGGACGGTTCCATCGGCGTCACGGTGGACGGCGGGGCGAATATCGAGTGGATCTTTCTGCCGGCATGAAAACATGACAATAAGTATTGCAGTTGTCCTTCCGAACGTGTATTATGATAATGTAATTAGTAAAACTAATTAACAAATATGAATTACATAAATGTATCGGCAGATGCACAGTACACGATTCGCCCTGACAGCCGGGCAGGAAGAGAGGAAGGCATGGAACTTACCTTAAAAGGGATACAGGATAAAAAGGCATGGGAAGCGGCAGGCATCGCTCTGCCTTCCTATGACGTGGAAGCAGTGGCGGCAGCTTCCCGGAAGAACCCCATGTGGGTGCACTTCGGCATCGGAAACATCTTCCGCATTTTCCTGGGCGGGATCTGCGACCGGCTCCTGAACGAAGGCCTCACGGACCGCGGGATCACCTGTGCGGAGACCTTTGACTATGACCTGGTAGACATGATCTATGATCCCTATGACAACCTGGGTCTCAGTGTCATCCTGAACAATGACGGGACCCGGGAGATCCGTGTCCTGGGCTCCATGACCGAGGCAGTCCGGGCGGACGCGTCCAGACCGGAGTGCTGGGCAAGACTGAAGGAGATCTTCGAAAACCCGGGGCTCCAGATGGTCTCCTTTACCATCACCGAGAAGGGCTATGCCCTCCGCGGGACGGACGGGAACTATTTCCCCTTCGTGGCAAAGGATATTGAGAACGGCCCGGAGAAACCCGTCGGAGCCATGGGAATCATTGCGGCGATGCTGGCGGCACGCTTCGCGGCAGGTGCGGCGCCTCTCGCCCTGGTTTCCATGGACAACTGTTCGCAGAACGGCAGCCGCCTCCGCGGTTCCGTGCTGGAGATGGCCGGTGAATGGCAGAAGCGCGGCTTCCTCAGCGCAGAGTGCGTCTCCTGGATGTCTGACGAGTCAAAGGCCGCTTTCCCCTGGACCATGATCGACAAGATCACGCCCCGCCCTGCGACGCAGATCGCGGACGATCTGGAAAAGGCCGGCGTTGCCCGCATGCAGCCGGTGATCACCGGGAAGCATACCTATATCGCCCCCTTTATCAATGCGGAGCGGGCCCAGTATCTGGTGGTGGAGGACAGCTTCCCCAACGGCAGGCCGCCGCTGGAGAAGGCAGGCGTTTACATGACCGACCGGGATACCGTCAGCAAGTCGGAGCGGATGAAGGTGACGGTGTGCCTGAACCCCATCCATTCGGCGCTGGGACCGGCGGGCGTGATGCTGGGCTACGACCTGTTCTCCGACGTGATCGTGGATCCGGATCTCCGGAAGCTTGCGGAACGCGTCGGTTATGCCGAGGGTATGGAGGTGGTCCCGGATCCGGGCATCCTCTCCCCGGAAGCCTTCATCGGCGAGTGCCTGAACGAACGCTTCCCGAATCCTTATCTGGGCGATACCTGCCTCCGCCTCTGTGTGGATATTTCCCAGGGAATCTCCATCCGTTTCGGCGAGACCATCAAGTCCTACTGTGAAAAGTTCGGAAGCGCGGAGAAACTCACCGCGATCCCGCTGGCCCTGGCTCTCTGGCTCCGCTACATCCTTGCCGCGGACGATGCCGGCAGGCCCTATGAGCTGGCTCCGGACCCGCTGAACCGCGAGCTTACGGAGAAACTTTCCGGCATCCGCGTCGGCGCACCGGAGACTGTGGGAGATACCCTGCGCCCCATCCTCTCGAACAGCGTGATCTTCGGAACCGACCTCTATGAAGCAGGCGTCGGGGAGAAGGTGGAAGAGATCTTTACGGAACTGACTGCCGGACCCGGCGCGGTCCGCAGTACCATCCGGAAGGTCCTGGCGGGCTGATCCGCCGGAATCATCCATCCGGAATGACTAAAACATATCCTGAAAACCCGGTGCCGCAGACCACTGCGGCACCGGGTTTTTATCCCGGGATCTGTGATTCATGATATGTCAATGACAAAGACTGCCCCGGCTTTTTCCGGAAAGCGGTTCCCTGTATAATTAAACTGATACTTAATGTGACGCATGACAAGGCAGGAGGCAGACATGAAAAAAGGATTGTTTGGAAAAATCATTCCGTTCCTGATTGCAGCACTGGTCCTCACCGGGTTCTCCGCTTACGGCGCCGTTGATACAGAAGGGACCTACACACTGTTCGGCGTGAAAAGTGAAGGCTATACGGTCAGAAATGAAGTGGCGGGGGCGAATTCCGTCCTTGTGCTGACAGCGGACGGAAAAGGGTCCATGACGATGGACGACGAGACGATGGGCGTGTCGGAGTGGAAGACTGCGGAGAAGACCGCCGAGATGATCGACGGCAATGCGGCGGATTCGGTGATCAGCATTGTCATGGAGGACGGCAGCAGCTGCGACTGTGCGGTCCGCAGCGGCATCCTTGAGATGGATATCATGGGAACCGGGGCGACACTGCTTCTGTACGCGAAGGAAGGGGCGGACTATTCCGCTTATCCGCTGATGACAGAGGAAGAGCTTCTCGCAAAAATGAAAGAGGATCAGTACAAGGTGCCGGAATCCGACACCAGACTGTACCAGCTCTGGAAAAGCATGGATCCGGAAGCCGGGATCCACATGGTCTATGAGAAAAAGCCCGGTTACATGAACGCAGTGAAGACCATTGATGTCCAGGGAAAAGGAAAGCGGTATTACAGCAGCGAGACAACTGTCTACGGCAGTTATTCCTCGAACAAGGTGGTTTACGTCGAAGACGGGAAGGTCTACAACCTGTATCCGGAGGACAAGACCGCAGACCTGGTCACGGAGATCTACTCGGAATCCGTGCGTGACAGGATCATTCTCATGGATGACATCTATATGGCCATTTTCAAGAAGCTCAAACAGGGCGGCGGCACCACGGGAACCCGGGAAATCAACGGTTCCGTCTATGCGGCGGAGATCTTCCCGGCGACGGAATATGAGCCGGAAGCCGCTTTCTGCTTCACGGAGGACGGCAGACTGGTGTATTACATCGAAGGCGCGCCGGTCTACGGAGGTTATGCCGATCTCGGGGAAACACTGTATACCATCCATTCCATCGACGGCAGTCTGAATGAATCCCTGTTTGATATCTCAGGATACCGGATCAAATGATGACGTCTGCGGAACAGAGGGCACTCTCTGAAGAGATTCAGAGGGTGCCTTTTTATAAAGCAAAAGTATTGTCCGGGAAACAGAATTTGCTTTTATTCGGATAAAAATCTGTTTTATACTTTAGATTGATGAAAACCATGCAGCATGGATCTGAGGAGGAACGTCATGGATCAGTGGAAAGGAAACCGGAACCCGGACGACCCGCAGGAGGGATATTTTGTCGGGCTGATGAATGCCTGCGGATACCGTACGGAGGATCTGAAGAAACCCATCATCGGGATCGCGAATTCCTATACGGATGTGAATCCCGGACACCGTCCCTTCCGGGAACTGGCGGAGCATGTGAAGGAAGGCATCTGGGCAGCCGGCGGCGTCCCGGCGGAATTCAATGTGCCTGCGCCCTGTGACGGGATGGCCCAGGGGGACGGCATGCATACCATCCTGCCCCAGCGGGATCTGATCGCCTCCGCTGTAGAAGCTATGGCCAGAGCCCACGGCTTTGACGGCATGGTCTTTCTCTGCAGCTGCGACAAGATCGTTCCCGGGATGCTGATGGCGGCGGCAGCGCTGAACAAGCCTTCGCTGCTCCTGACTGCCGGAAGCATGGTTCCTTATGACGCGCCGGAGGGGACCTATGTGACACCTGATCTGAAGGAGTCTATCGGGTCCCGCAATGTGGGAAAGATCGATGAGGAGACCTTTACCCGCTTCCGGGAAAACATCTGCAATTCCTGCGGGACCTGTTCCATGTACGGGACCGCCAACACCATGGGCGTGTTCGCGGAGGTGATCGGCGTCTGTCCCATAGACAGCACTACCATGCTCTACTGCTCTGGCGCAAAATACCGCATGGCGAGAACGGTGGGAGAGCGCATCGTCTCCCTGACAAAGGAAGGGATCCGGTTCCGGGATATCGTGACGGAAAAGAGCATCATCAACGGCCTGCGCCATGTAGCGGCGACAGGCGGCTCCACCAATGCTCAGCTCCATATCTGTGCCCTGGCGGAGGTCATGGGGATCGAAATGGATCTGGCCCGCTTTGACGAGATCCAGCGGGAAGTCCCCTGCGTCGCGAAATTCAAACCCAGCAGCAGGTACAATCTCTGTGACTACTATAAGGCAGGGGGCGTCGGCGCCACCATGAAGGCGATCCGGCAGTATCTGTATCCGGAATGCGCCCTGGCCATGGGAGGAACGGTGGGAACTTTCCTGGACTCCTTCTCCCGGCCGGTGGACCCGGAGATCATCCATTCCTGCGAAGATCCGCTGTATCCCGACGGCTGCTACGCGGTCCTGTACGGAAACCTGGCGCCCGGCGGGTGTCTGGTAAAGAAGAGCGGCGTCGTCCCGGAAATGTTCCGCCACCGCGGACCCGCGGTATGCTTCGACTCCGAGGACGAACTCCGGACGGCCATGGCAAATCAGCAGATCCGTCCAGGCTGCGTGCTGGTCATCCGCTATGAGGGCCCGAAGGGCGGGCCCGGGATGCGGGAGATGTCCATCCCGGCGGCAATGCTGGTCGGCATGGGCCTGCACACCAGTGTGGCAATGGTGACGGACGGGCGCTATTCCGGAGCTACCCGGGGGCCGTGCATCGGCCATGTCACGCCGGAAGCCTGGGACGGCGGGCCCATCGCGGCCGTGCGGAACGGGGACATGATCGAGATCGACATCGACCGCCACAGCATTCATCTGGAGGTAAGTGACGGGGAACTCCGGGAAAGACTTCAGAATATCAGCCGTCCGGCGGATCATCCGGCTTCCGGTTTCATGGCCGTATACCGCAGGATCGTGAACGGCGTGAATTCCGGCTGCACCTGGCTGTACGGGGAAGGAAAATAAAGCCGCGCGGAAGACCGGCGACACCCGGATGGCCCGCCCGGATGGGGAATCCCACGAAGCAAGGCGGGTCTAAATATAAAAAATTTGTAAATTTTTGCGGGATGAACATGGAAAAGGAGAGATGGTATAATAACGCGGCAGCCTGTTAAAGCTTTTTAAAGGAAAGAAAAATGGCAGACAAGAAAGAAAAAACAAACGGCTACACTTCGGAATACGAACTGGAAGGACGCATTCCCCTCGGGAAGGCGATCCTGTTCGGCATGCAGCACGTGCTGGCCATGTTCGTCGGAAACCTCACCCCGATCCTGGTGGTGGGCGGAGCCTGCGGGCTCCGGGATCTCGGCCTGATGGTTCCCGTGATCCAGAACGCCATGCTGATCGCGGGTCTGGTGACCCTGGTCCAGCTCTGGACCATCGGCCCCGTCGGCGGACGGCTCCCCATCGTCATGGGGACCAGCTCCGGCTTCATCGGCGTCATGAACGGCATCAGCGCATCTATGGGCGGAGGGGTGATCGCCTACGGCGCTATCCTCGGCGCCAGCCTGGTGGGCGGACTGTTTGAGACGGTCCTCGGCTTCTGCCTGAAGCCTCTGAGAAAATACTTCCCCTCCGTGGTCACCGGAACCGTCGTGACGGCCATCGGTCTTTCACTGATCAGCGTCGGCATCAATTCCTTCGGCGGAGGAAACAGCAACAAGGATTTCGGAGATCCGGTCAACCTTCTGGTGGGCACGGCCGTGCTGGTATCCATCATTCTGCTGAAGCACTTTACCAGGGGGATCTTTTCCTCGGCGTCCATTCTCTTCGGTATCATCATCGGCTATGTACTGTGTGCGGTTCTCGGCGCTGTCCTTCCGACGACCTTCGAGTTTGAGGGAAATACGCTGACCCATTCCTGGGTCCTGCAGTGGGGCAATGTCGCGAGTGCCGCGTGGATCTCGATTCCGAAGTTCATGCCGGTGAAATATATCTTTGATCTCCGCGCCATCATTCCGGTCACCATCATGTTCATCGTGACCGCGGTGGAGACCATCGGCGACACTTCCGGCATCTGCGAGGGCGGTCTCGGAAGAGAGGCGACGGACAAGGAGCTCTCCGGCTCCGTCATCTGCGACGGTCTCGGTTCCTCCGTTGCGTCCCTGTTCGGTGTGCTGCCGAACACCTCCTTCAGCCAGAACGTGGGCCTGATCGGCATGACGAAGATCGTCAACCTCTACGCGATCTCCATGGGAGCCATCTTCCTGGTGCTGTGCGGATTCTGCCCGAAGCTGGCCGCGCTGATCCAGATCATGCCCCAGTCCGTGCTGGGCGGCGCGGCAGTCATGATGTTCGCGTCCATCGTGGTCAGCGGTATCCAGCTCATCACCAGGGACGGAGTGACGAACCGTGTCGTGACGATCGTGGCGGTCTCCCTCGGCCTCGGCTACGGCCTCGGCACCACTTCGAACGTGCTGGCGATGCTTCCGAAGTGGGTCACCTACATTTTCGGCGGCTCCGGCATCGTCCCCGCAGCGGTCTGCGCCATCATCCTGAATATTGCGATCCGGCAGGACGGTGATCCGGCACCTGCAGTGAAGGAAGTGTAAAGAACTGCTGATCAGAAAAAAAGAAACTGCCGGACGCGGCCTGACCGAAGAAAATCCGCTCACGGAAAACAAATGTCAGCCTGATGTGGTCACATCCTGTTCTCTGTGGTATAATTATCAACTGAAATGCATATTCCCCGGGAATATGCATACAAAAAACAAATGGGAGGACAGGAACATGAAAATGAAAAAGGTTATGGCTCTGGCACTCAGCGCAGTGATGGCAGCATCTCTTGCAGCCTGCGGCGGCTCTTCCGGCGGCAGTTCTTCCGGCGGCAGCAGCTCCGGCGGCAGTTCTTCCGGCAACAAGGTCGTGAAGATCGGTGTCTTTGAACCCCAGTCCGGCGACAACGGCGCAGGCGGAAAGCAGGAGATCCTTGGAATGCAGTACGCGAACCAGGAGCAGCCCACCGTCGAGATCGGCGGAGAGACCTACGAGGTCCAGCTGGAGTACGCGGACAATGCTTCTTCCAACGATAAGGCTCCGACGGCAGCGCAGACCCTGATCTCCAACGGCGTGTCCCTGGTCCTCGGTTCCTACGGCTCCGGCGTTTCCATCGCGGCAGGCGACACCTTCCTGAACGCAAAGATGCCGGCCATCGGCGTCACCTGCACCAACCCGCAGGTCACCGCAGGATGCGACGTTTACTTCCGTATCTGCTTCCTGGATCCGTTCCAGGGCACGGTCCTCGCAAACTACGCGAAGAAGGATCTCGGCGCCACCAAGGCATACTGCCTGGCGAAGCAGGGCGATGACTACTCCGGCGGTCTCTGCAACTACTTCATCGAGGCCTTCGGCAAGGACAACTGCATCTACGAGCAGTTCCCGGAAGGCACCTCCGATTACTCCACCTACGTGACCAACGCCCAGAACCAGGGCTGCGACGTGTTCTTCTCCCCGGTCTCCACCGAGGCAGCGGCGCAGATCATCGCGAAGGCAGCCGCACAGAACATCGGCATGCCGATCCTGGCAGGCGATACCTGGGATTCCAACGTCATCCTTGACGCGGCGAAGGGCACCAATGTCGAGATCTGTGTCACCACCTTCTATCAAGAAGGCGCAAACGCCAACTTCGACGAAGGCATCAAGAAGTGGATCAACGGAGACAGCACCGCAAAGGCCAACAACGGCGGCAACGACGAGCTGGCAGCGGTCACCGCAATGGGATATGACGCATATTATGTGGCACTCGAAGCTCTGAAGGCAGCCGGCTCCACGGAGCCGACCAAGGTCCTGGAGGTCCTCCCGAGCCTGAAGTACACCGGCGTTACCGGCGAAATTTCCTTCAATGAGGTGGGCGACGCGAACAGAGACAGCGCAGTCGTCAAGAAGTGCAACACCGAAACCGGAAAATGGGATTTCGTCACTGTGGCGAAGGCTGAGTAAACCGCATCATTTCCAAAGCCTGAAAGAACATCGCAGCGGGGGCGGGCAGCTCCCGCTGCATTGTTTTAAATCACTTCAAGGAGAAACAAGATGAGTCTCGGACAAACCATACTTCCCTATATCATCTCGGGAATCTCCGTCGGCGGACAGTATTCTCTGATCGCCATCGGCTATACCATGGTCTACGGCATTCTCCGCCTGATCAACTTCGCCCACGGCGACGTCTTCATGGTAGCCGGACTGATGATGGTGTACCTGGCGGCAGCGCTGCCCCTGTACATCGCGATTCCGCTGGTGATCCTTTTCACCGTGCTTCTGGGCTTCACCATCGAGCGCGTGGCCTACAAACCGCTGCGTACCGCCCCCAGAATGTCCGTCATGATCTCCGCCATCGGCGTCAGCTATCTGCTTCAGAACCTGGCGCTCTACATCACCGGCGGCCTGAATAAGAATTATCCCGCGATCCCGTGGATCTCTGATTCCGTCAACATTTTCGGAATGCAGACCACGCGGGTCACGATCATCACGCCCTTCCTCACCGTGTTCCTTTCCGCGGTGCTGGTCTGGCTGATCACACATACGAAGCTCGGCATGGCGATGCGCGCGGTGTCCAAGGACTTTGAGACCTCACAGCTCATGGGCATCAAGATCAACAACGTCATCTCGGCGACCTTCATTATCGGCACCTTCCTTGCGGCTGTCGGATCTATGCTGTTTTTCACCAACTATCCGGGCGTGGTCCCCACCTCCGGCGGTATGCCGGGCCTGAAGGCCTTCGTCGCGGCAGTGTTCGGCGGCATCGGCTCCATCCCGGGCGCAGTCATCGGCGCCTTCATCATCGGAATCTGTGAGAGCCTGATCAAGGGTCTGGACACGATCCTCCTGACCCGCGGGGTCATCATGGACCAGGTGGGCTTTGCCACCTTCTCCGATGCGTTCACCTTCGTTCTGCTTATTATCATCCTGGTCTTCAAGCCCACCGGTCTGTTCGGCGAGAAGTCCACGGACAAGGTCTGACGGGAGGTGAAGAAAATGACTGCTTCGGAAAGAAATAAGAATCTGAAGATACTCGCCGCTACGGGACTGTTCCTTCTGGTCGTCCTGATCCTGGATCAGGTGATCAAGCCCACCAGCAGCCTCTCCATGCTGCTGACGGTGCTGCAGAAGGGCTCCGTCTATGCGCTGGCAGCGGTCTCCATGAACCTTCTGAACGGCTTTACCGGTCTGTTCTCGCTGGGCCATGCAGGATTTATGCTGATCGGCGCCTATACCTACGCGATCCTGACCATCCCCTCCTCGGCGCGGGATACGGTCTATCAGTATTACGATGCCATCGTCCGCTTCTCCATCCCGGAGACTCTGAGCTCTTTTGCCGGTCCGCTGGGCACGGTGCTGGGCGTGGGGATCGCTGTGACCATTGCCGGACTGCTGGCGGCGCTGTTCGCCTTCCTCATCGGCCTTCCGGTCCTCCGTCTGAAATCCGACTATCTTGCCATCGCGACCCTGGGCTTCGCGGAGATCATGCGCGCCATCTGTCAGTGGGGCAAGCTGGGACCGCTGACCAACGGCTCAAACCTTCTGAAGAGCTTCGCCAGGATCTCCACCTTCAAGCTGGACCTGGGCGGGACAACGCTGAGCTTTTCCACCTTTGTGCCGGTGTTTATCGCCACGGTCAGCATCGGCCTCATCGTCCTGCTGGTGAATTCCACCTACGGCAGAGCCTTCAAGGCGATCCGCGATGATGAGATCGCCGCGGAAGCCATGGGTATCAATCTCGCGAAGCACAAGATGCTTTCCTTCTGCATCAGCTGCTTCTTCGCCGGCATTGCCGGAGCCTGCATGGCCATGGTGCTGAGCATCGCGCAGGCGTCCAACTTCAAGTCCGCCATGACCTACGAGATCCTTCTGATGGTGGTCCTGGGCGGCATCGGTTCCATCACGGGTTCCGTGATCGGCGCCATGCTCTTTATCTCCGCGTCGGAGTGGTGGCTCAGAGGCCTGGATTCCGGCACCTTCCTCGGCATCAACGCGCCGGGGATCTTCCGGAACGGTTTCCGTCTGGTGGTATTCTCCATCATCATCATGGTCGTCGTGCTGTTCTTCCGTCAGGGCATCATGGGAGACAAGGAGCTCCCGGATCTGATCTGCGGGATACGGACAAAGCGGAAGATCAAAGCGGAAGCGAAGGCTGCGGCGGCCGAAGAAACCAAAGCGGCTCCGGATGAGACCCCGAAAGGAGGTGCATGATGACAACGAGAGTCCTTGAAGTCGAAAATGTCACCATGCAGTTCGGCGGCGTCGTGGCAGTCAATAATCTCAGCATGGTGGTGAACGAAGGAGAGATCGTCGCGCTGATCGGTCCGAACGGCGCCGGAAAGACCACTGCCTTCAATGTCATCACCGGCGTGTACCAGCCCACCAACGGAAGGGTCGCGTTCCGCGACGAGACCATCATCCGCAATCATCCCCAGGGCAAGATGAAAAAGCTCTACAAGGGCGAGATCGGGGAATACTACACAAAGGAGCGGGTCCTGGATCCGACGCCGGACTATATCACTTCCCTCGGCATGGCACGGACGTTCCAGAACATCCGTCTGTGGAAGACCCAGACGGTGTTCGACAATGTGCTGATCGCGAAGCACCATCAGTCAAAGCACGGTTTCATCAGCGCCATGCTGCGGATGAACCGGGACGAAGAGAAAGCCCAGCGGGAGCGGGTCAGAAATCTGCTCGAGATCGTCGGGCTTTCCGACGTGCAGAATGAACTGGCCACCAGCCTTCCCTACGGAAAGCAGCGCCGGCTGGAGATCGCCCGGGCGCTGGCGGCGGATCCGAAGCTTCTGCTTCTGGATGAGCCGGCAGCCGGCATGAACCCGCAGGAGACAGAGGAACTGACGGAGTTCATCGGTGAGATCCGTGACAAGTTCCACCTTACGATCCTTCTGATCGAGCATCACATGGATCTGGTCATGGACATCTCCGACCGGATCTACGTGCTGGATTTCGGAAAGCTGATCGCGGACGGAACACCGGAGCAGATACAGAACAATCAGCGCGTCATCGATGCGTATCTGGGGGTGGCGGACGATGCTTAAAATCGAAAATCTGTATGTGAATTACGGCGGGATCAACGCCCTCCGGGGAATCAGCCTGGAAGTGCAGGACGGAGAGATCGTCACACTGATCGGCGCCAACGGCGCCGGGAAATCCACGACCCTCCGCACCATCACCGACCTGGTGAAGGCAGCCTCCGGCTCAGTCGTATGGAACGGAGAGGAGATGATCGGCAAGTCCATCGACGCCATCTTCAAGTCCGGCATCGCCATGGTGCCGGAGGGCAGAAGAGTGTTCTCGGACCTGACGGTCCTTGAGAACCTGCAGATCGGTGCCTATCTCCGGAAGGACAAGGAAGAGATCGACAAGGACATCGAGTGGGTCTACAGTCTGTTCCCGCGCCTGAAGGAGCGTTACTGGCAGTACGCCGGCACGCTGTCCGGCGGCGAACAGCAGATGCTGGCTGTCGGACGTGCCCTGATGTCGCGGCCGAAGCTGATGATGATGGACGAGCCTTCCCTGGGGCTTGCGCCGCTGGTGGTGCAGGACATCTTCAGCATCATCAAGGAGATCAACCGGCAGGGGGTGACCATCCTCCTGATCGAGCAGAACGCCAACATGGCCCTCCGCATCGCGGACCGCGGTTATGTCCTGGAGACCGGCCAGATCAGCATGACAGGAACCGGTCTGGAGCTCCTGAACGACGAGTCCGTGAAGGCAGCCTATCTGGGAACCAAGAAACACTGACAGTCGGAATCCGGACTCTTTCCGGGGATCATCTGACAGGAACAGAAAGACAAAAACAAGGAGCGCATCCGCTGAGGATGCGCTCCTTGTTGTCTCAGTGGGAGATCCCCCACTGAGACAAACGCTTCGGTCATCCCATGATGACCTTCACTTCTGTGCTTTTGCCGGGAGCCTGGGGAGGAATCAGGTTCCCTTGCAGGAGGACATTGTCCACATACAGCTGTTTCACGCCCTTCCGGACGCCCTCCGGATTCTCGACGGAGATACGGTAGACCGTGCCGCGGAACTCCCGCGTAACGGTGAAGCTTTTGAGAGAGGAAGGAATGCAGGGGTCGATCTCAAGGCCGTCCAGGGCAGGACGGATCCCGAGGATCGCCTGGCTGATGCTTAAGAAAGTCCAGGCGGCGGTGCCGGTAAGCCAGCTGTTCTTTGCCTCCCCGAAGGTCGGGGCGTCGATTCCTGCGATCATCTGGCTGTAAACGTAGGGCTCGGTGCGGTGGATGTCGCTGATCTCCTCCGTATAGGCGGGAGCAGTGCGGCGGTATACCTCAAAGGCGCGGTCCCCGTGGCCCAGCTCCGCCTCCGCGCAGACGATCCATGGATTGTTGTGGCAGAAGATGCCCGCGTTCTCCTTGTAGCCCGGCGGGTAGCTGGTGATCTCGCCCAGCTCCAGATGATATCTTGTGTAGGCGGGCTGCAGGAGGACGATGCCGTATTTCGTGTCCAGACGCTCCTCGACGCTCTTCAGCGCCGCGGCGGCCTGGCCTGTCTCTTTCCCGATCCCCGCCATGACGCACATGCCCTGGGGCTCAATGAAGATCTGTCCTTCTTCGCATTCCTTTCCTCCGACCACGTTGCCGAAGGCGTCATAGGCGCGCCGGAACCATGCGCCGTCCCAGCCGGCTTCCAGCACAGCCGCTTCCACCGCGGCGATGGAGCGGAGACCGTCCTCCGCCTCCTCCGTAAGGCCCAGGTGCCGGCAGATATCCGTGTAGGCGCGGCCGTATTTCACAAACATGCCTGCGATGAAGACGCTCTCCGCCACAGGCCCTTCGCTGGGACCGGTGGTCTGGAAGCTCTCCCCGGGATGCTCGGAAAAGCAGTTCAGGTTCAGACAGTCGTTCCAGTCTGCGCGGCCGATGAGCGGCAGTCCGTGGGGACCGAGATGGGTCCTGGTGTAATTGAAGCTGCGGCGCAGGTGCTCCATCAGGGGTCTGGCGAGGGCAGGGTCGTTGTCAAAATCCACCGGCTCATCCAGAATGCTGAAGTCTCCCGTCTCCCGGAGATAGGCGTCGGTTCCCGCGATCAGCCAGAGGGGATCGTCGTTGAAGCCGCTTCCCACTGCCAGATTGCCCTTTTTGGTGAGGGGCTGGTACTGATGGTAGGCGCTTCCGTCGGGGAACTGTGTGGCGGCAATATCCAGGATGCGCTCCCTGGCGCGTTCCGGGATCATGTGGACGAAACCGAGAAGATCCTGGCAGGAATCCCGGAATCCCATGCCCCGGCCCATGCCGCTCTCAAAATAGCTGGCGGAGCGGCTCATATTGAAGGTCACCATGCACTGATACTGGTTCCAGATGTTGACCATGCGGTCGGTCTTTTCATCTCCGGTGGAAGCCTGGAAGCGGGACAGGAGACCGGTCCAGTACTCTCTGAGCGCTGTCATGGCGCTGTCGAAGGCAGCATCGTCCGCGTAGCGTGCCATCATCGCTTCTGCTTTCGTCTTGTTGATGACTCCGGGGCTTTCCCATTTTTCTTCCTGAGGATTTTCGATATATCCCAGGCCGAAGATGATGCTGCAGGCCTCTCCGGGCGCCAGGCAGAGATCGAACTGCTGCGCTGCCACGGGCTGCCAGCCGTGGGCCATACTGCCGGTGCAGCCGTCTCCGGAGACGGCCTCCGGCGCGGCGGGACTGCCGTAGACACCCAGGAAAGCGTCTCTGGAGGTATCGAAAGCGTCCGGCTGACGGTTTGCCCAGAAAACAGCGTAGTGGTCCCGGCGCTCCCGGTATTCCGTCTTATGGTAGATCGCGGCGCCCTTGACCTCCACCTCACCGATGGAGTAGTTCCGCTGGAAATTGGTGGAATCGTCCATGGCATCCCAGAGGCAGAACTCAATATAAGGGAAGAGGCGGAGCTTTTTCTGCGCCGCAGTCTGATTCTGAACGGTGACGCGCATCAGGAGGCAGGGGTCGCCCTTCGGCACCAGAAATTCCTGACGGGCGGAAACGCCGTTTTTTCTGCCTTCCAGGATGGTGTATCCGAGACCGTGCCGGCAGCAGTAATTGTCAAGTTCCGTGCCGGAGGGCCGGCATCCCGGATTCCAGACCGTTTCGCCGTCCCGGAGATAGATGCGGAAGCCCTCGGAATCCAGAGGACTGTTGTTGTAGCGGTAGCGGGTCAGGCGGCGGAGCCGGGCATCCCGGTAGAAACTGTATCCGCCTGCGGTATTGCTGAGCAGCGTGAAGAAATCCTCGCTGCCCAGGTAATTGATCCACGGAAGCGGGGTGCGCGGCGTGGTGATGACATATTCGCGGTGTTTATCGTCGAAGTATCCGTACTGCATGGCAGGCCCTCTCTGAAAACGTTTAAGTTAAGCTATCCCTTAGAAATTAGCCCATTTTTAAAGGAAAATCAACAGAGGGAGAGGCGTTTTTCTGTTATACACAAAAAGCAGCAGAGAAATTTGTGGGAAAATCACAAAAATATGCCGCAGAATAAGAAATTTACCGACATTATATTGCAAGAAACCGGGGCGTATGCTAAATTTAAATCACGAAAACGATTAAGTAAAACCCCGGGGAGGTGGGCGCATGGTATCCATGAAAGATATTGCGAAAGCGTGCGATGTCTCGGTGGCTACGGTAAGCAAGGCGCTCAGCGGTCAGCAGGATATCGGGGAAGAGACCCGGAAGCGGATCGCCCGGAAGGCGGAGGAGCTGGGGTATATGGCCAATGCTTCCGCCAGGGCCCTGAAGACCAACCGGACCTACAATATCGGCGTCCTCTTCGTGGATCCGATGCACGGAGGACTGGCCCACGAGTTTTTCTCCGGAGTGCTGGACGGGATCCGGGAAGAGGCGGAGAAGAACGGGTACGATATCACCTTCATCAACAGCAGTGTAGGAAAAAGACCCAGCACCTACCTCCAGCACTGTCTCTACAGAGGCGTGGACGGCGTGGTGATCGCCACTGCGGACTTCGCGGACCCCATGGTCCTGGAACTGGTGAACTCGGATCTGCCGGTGGTGCCCATCGACCACATGTTCAATGATCACGCTTCGGTGATCTCTGACAACCTCCGGGGGATGGACGCGCTGGTGCGCTATGTGGTGTCCATGGGACACAGGGATCTGGCGCTGATCCACGGGGAAAAGACCACGGTGACCACGTCCCGGCTGACGGGCTTCTACAGAGCCTGTGAGGAGCTGGGGATCCGGGTCCGGGAGGACATGGTCCGGGAGAGCAAGTTCCATGATCCGGAGGGCTGCGCCCGCATCACAAAGGAGATCCTCAGCCTGCCGGAGAGACCCACCTGCATTTTCTTTCCGGATGACTACTCCTGCATCGGCGGCTACAATGCCATCCGGGAGGCGGGGCTGAGAGTCCCTGAGGACATCTCGGCGGTGGGCTACGACGGGATCCCGCTGTCACGGATCCTGAGTCCGGTCCTGACCACCTGGAGGCAGGATTCCGGAGGGCTGGGAAAAACGGCAGCGGCCAGGCTCATTGAGCAGATCGAGCATCCGAAGACGGCGATCCTGGACCGGGAGATCATTTCCGGAAAACTGCAGGAGGGCGCTTCCGTCCTTCGGATCCCGCGGAAAACAAAGGGGTAATGTTCAGGGAAACCTGTTCAGATATAAGTAAGCTCATGAAATATATTTTACATAGGAGGAAAGTTCATATGAAGAAAAGGTTTACCGCAGTTATTTCTGTTCTGACTGCCGCCGCTGTCCTGAGCGCCTGCGGAGGAGGCGCAGCTCCCGCAACCACTGCCGCTCCCGCCACCACTGCAGCTCCCGCAGCCACCGAAGCTCCTGCAGCCACGGAAGCTCCGGCTGCCGCGGAAAAGACGGAAGCCGCCGTAGCAGAGAACACCGAGGGAAAGGTATTCAATATTTATGCCTGGAACGAGGAGTTCAAGGGATTCTTTGAAAAGTATTACAAGGTTCCGGACGGCGTCACCGTGAACTGGGTCATCACCCCCAGCGACAACGGCGCTTACCAGCAGAAGCTGGATGAAGCCCTGCTGAATCAGGAAAATGCTTCCGACGACGATAAGGTGGATATGTTCCTCGCAGAGGCTGACTATATTCTGAAGTACGTAAATTCTGACGCGACCCAGGATATCACGGCGCTGGGCGTCACGGATTTCTCCAACACATACAAGTACACGGTCCAGGCCGCATCGGACGATGCCGGCGTCGTGAAGGGAGTTTCCTTCCAGTGCTGTCCTTCCTCTCTGATCTACCGCCGCTCTATCGCTGAGGATGTCCTTGGGACCTCCGATCCGGCAGAAGTGCAGGCAAAGCTGGACAGCTGGGAAAAGTTCAACGCTGTCGCCAAGGATGCGAAGGCCAAAGGATATTACATGACCGCTTCCTTTGCTGAGCCCTACCGTGCCTTCTCCAACAACTGCAGCATTCCGTGGGTGGATGCGGACAACAAGCTTCAGTTTGACCCGCAGATCGAAGCATGGATGGACCAGACGGATGAGTTCATCAAGAATGACTGCACGCTGACCGCAGGCATCTGGGACGAAGAGAAGAACGCGCAGATGTTCAAGGACGGAAAGACCATGTGCTTCTTCGGACCGGCATGGTATTTCAACTTCTGCATGGGCAACGCGCAGGATCCCGAGAAGGGCTGCTCCGGTGACTGGGCAATCTGCGAAGGTCCGGCAGCACACTTCTGGGGCGGCACATGGCTGATGGCTCCGGCAGGCACGGACAACCCCACCATCCTGGCTGATGTCATGAACACCTTCATCAACGACGAGGAAGTCTGCTCCGCACTGGTCAAGAACGAGGCGCAGTTCTCCAACAACCAGGCCGTCAACAAGAAGTTCGCGGAAGATGCCAGCTACGGCAACGAATTCCTGGGCGGACAGAACGACGTGGCAGTGTTCTCCGCGATGACCGACAACATTGTCTGGGAGAACCACACCATCTACGACCAGCTGCTGAACGAGGGCCTGCAGAATCATCTGCAGGAGTACTATAAGGGCGCGGTCGACAAAGAGACTGCCCTGAAGAATTTCTACAACTACATCAACGAGATGTATCCGGCCATCGAAACACCCTGAGCACATCCTGTGACCTTTCTGCTGAGGCAAGGCATCCTGCCTTGCCTCAGTTCTGAATTACCACAGTGGAAGAAGACCTGGAGTATAACGTATGAAGAAATCGGGAAAAGACCGGGAAGACCGGGGGATCAGCTACGCGAAATGGGGATATCTGTTCATCCTTCCGTTTTTCACCGCTTATATTCTGTTTACACTGATCCCGCAGCTCATGACCTTCTACAACAGTCTGTTCATGAATTACCGCGACGGACTCACCCAGGTGGGGCCGAAGTTCGTGGGACTTGACAATTACGTGAAACTGTTCAGCCCGGACAATTCCGGATCCGTGGGAATGATCAGGTATTTCGGAAATACGCTGATCCTCTGGCTGATGGGGGCGGTGCCGCAGATCGTGGTGGCTCTGCTTCTGGCTGTCTTTTTCACAAGCTACCGCCTGAATATCCGGGGGCAGCAGTTTTTCAAGACCGTGATCTACATGCCGAACCTGATCATGGCCTCTGCTTTTTCCATGCTGTTCTTCACCCTGTTCTCCCCTGTAGGCCCGGTGAACCAGCTGGTGCTGGCCGCCGGCTGGGCGGACAAGGCCATCGACTTCCTGAATATCAAGATCAGCGTCAGAGTGCTGATCTCCCTGATGAACTTTCTCATGTGGTTCGGCAACACCACCATTCTTCTGATGGCCGGCATTCAGGGAATCGACCAGAGTCTCTTTGAGGCGGCGGAAATCGACGGCGCGAATTCCATTCAGGTGTTTTTCCGCGTCACTCTGCCGCTCCTCTCCCCGATCCTGGTCTACACCATCATCACGGCGATGATCGGCGGCCTGCAGATGTTCGACGTCCCCCAGGTCCTGACCAACGGAAAGGGAACACCGGACCGGGCCAGCATGACGATGGTCATGTACCTGAACAATTATCTGAAGACCAGCAAGAATTACGGTATGGCCGGAGCTGTGAGCGTTGTGCTCTTCATCATTTCCGCCGCACTGAGCCTGTTTGTCTACAACACGCTGTCGAAGCAGTATAAGAAGTAAGGGGGCGGATGCAATGAATACGCAAGAAAGCGAGAGAGGCCGGCTGCACCTGTTCATCGCGAGGGTCGTCGTCTACGCGGTCCTCATCTTCCTGTCGTTCCTCTGCCTGTTCTGCTTCTATATGCTGATCATCAATTCCACCAGATCCAACGCGGAGCTTCAGGCAGGATTCTCAGCCCTGCCCAGGGGACATTTCGTTGAGAATCTGAAAAACGCCTGGAACGACGCATCCATCAACATTCCCCGGGGCATGATGAACAGCTTTTTCATCGCGGCCTGCAGTGCCGTGCTGAAGACCTATTTCTCAGCCCTCACGGCTTACGGGATCCATGTGTATGATTTCAAACTGAAGAAAGCTGCTTTCCTGTTCATCATGGCAGTGATGATGATCCCGCCGCAGGTCTCCGCGGTAGGCTTCATCCAGCTGATGTACAAGCTGAAACTCACCAACAACTATCTGCCGCTGATCCTGCCGGGCATCGCGGCGCCGGTGGTGTTTTTCTACATGAAGCAGTACATGGAAAGCGTTCTGCCGCTGGAGATCGTGGAGTCCGCCCGCATCGACGGTGCGGGAGAATTCCGGATCTTCAACCAGATCGTGCTGCCGGTCCTGAAGCCGGCCATCGCGGTGCAGATGATCTTCTCCTTCGTGGAATCCTGGAATAATTACTTTATTCCCGCGCTTCTCCTGGACAAGGCGGAGATGAAGACGGTCCCGATCATGATCGCCCAGCTCCGTTCCGCGGACTATTCCAAGTTTGATATGGGAAAGGTATACATGTTTATCCTGCTGGCGATCCTGCCGGTGCTGGTGGTGTACCTGTTCCTCTCGAAGTTTATCATCAAGGGCGTGACTGCCGGATCGGTGAAGGGATGATCTTATGCTGAAGGAACGCGGGTTTCACAGAGGAATAAACCTGGGAGGATGGCTCTCCCAGTGCGATTACAGTCCGGAGCGTTTAAACGGCTTCATCACGGAAGAGGATTTTGCCGTGATCCGGGACTGGGGACTGGACCATGTCCGGATCCCGGTGGACTACAACGTGGTCCAGAGAACGGACGGAACGCTGATCGGCGAAGGCCTGGAGCTTCTCGACCGGATCATGGACTGGTGCGGAAAATACCAGCTACGCGCCGTGCTGGATCTCCACAAGACCCAGGGCTTTTCTTTTGACGCGGAGGAGGGGGAGAAGGGCTTTTTCGAAAACGAAAGGTACCAGGAGCTCTTTTTCAGCCTGTGGGAATGCTTTGCCGCCCGTTACGGCGCCATGCCGGACAGGATCGCCTTTGACCTTCTGAATGAAGTGACGGAGCAGCGTTTCCTGAAGCCCTGGATGAAGATCGCGCGGGAATGCGTGGGACGCATCCGCCCCTTCGCGCCGGAGACGGTGATCCTGCTGGGCAGCTATCACCACAACGGCGCCCGGGAGGTCACGGAACTGGACGCGCCCTTCGACCGGAATGTGATATATAACTTTCATTGCTACGAGCCCCTGAAATTTACACATCAGGGCGCACACTGGAATACCGGCCTGGATCCCGCGGACCGGTTTACCTTTGAGGAGAGCGGAAGCTCGGAGGAACTTTTCGACCGGCTGATGGGGCCGGCGGCGGAGAAGGCTGCGCGGGAGAACACAGAGATTTACTGCGGGGAATACGGCGTGATCGACATCGTGGCGCCGGAGGAGGCGCTGAAATGGTTCCGGGTGATCCACCGGGCCTTTGAAAAATACGGAATCCCGCGGAGCGTCTGGAGCTACAGAAAAATGGATTTCGGACTGGCAGACCCCCGCATGGACGGCGTCAGGAAAGAACTGCTCCGCTGCCTGTAACAGACCGGGAAGAGAGGAAAAAGACTATGGCATCCATTACATTCAGACATGTGCAGAAGACCTATGAAGGCGCGAAGGCACCGGTGGTGCCGGATCTGAACCTGGAGATCAAGGACAAGGAATTTGTGATCCTTGTGGGTCCCTCAGGCTGCGGCAAGTCCACGACTCTGCGGATGATCGCCGGGCTGGAGTCCGTTACCTCCGGGGATCTCCTGATCGGGGACCGGAAGGTGAACAGCATTCCGCCGAAGGACAGGGACATTGCCATGGTATTCCAGAACTATGCCCTGTATCCGCACATGACGGTGTACCAGAATATTGCCTTCGGCCTGAGCCTCCGGAAGGTGAGCAGGGAAGAGACAGACCGCAGAGTGCGTGAAGTGGCGAAAATGCTGGGACTGGAAGAGCTGCTGCAGAGAAAACCGAAAGCCCTCTCGGGCGGACAGCGGCAGCGCGTCGCCCTGGGAAGGGCCATGGTCCGGCACCCCGCAGTGTTCCTTCTGGATGAGCCTCTGTCCAATCTGGACGCGAAGCTCCGCACCTCCATGCGGTCGGAGATCTCCAGGCTTCACAAGCAGCTGGACACCACCTTTGTCTACGTTACCCACGACCAGACGGAGGCCATGACCATGGCTGACCGGATCGTAGTCATGAAGGCAGGCGTCATTCAGCAGGTCGACACCCCCCAGGCTCTGTATGACAGGCCGGACAATCTGTTTGTGGCCGGATTTATCGGCAGCCCGCAGATGAACTTCATCCCGGCGGAGATCCTGAAAGAGGGAGAGAAGCTGTATGCGCTGGTCGAAGGCGGCAGTGCCGGAAAGCTTCTGATCCCTGAGGAAAAGTGCGGCGCACTGATGCCTTATGCCGGAAAACCGGTGATCCTCGGAATCCGGCCGGAAAGCTTTCTGTCCCTTGACCGGCTGACGGAGGACAACAGTCTGAAAGCTGATGTGGATCTCCGGGAACTCCTGGGCGCGGAATACAATGTCTACCTGAAGATCGGCGACACCGGGCTGGTCATGAGAATGCCTGCCGGGGAACAGATCCCGGAAAAGGGCACGCTCCGGATTCCCGCAGATACCGGGAAGATGCATTTCTTTGATCCGGCCACGGAGCGGGCCATCTGTCACTGACACGGAAAGCCATGTATAATAAAAGGGAACAGACCTCATCAAAACAGTGAAGAAAGGAGAGCCTATGAAGTACGGAAAAACTCAGTCGGTTTCTCTCACACGGCTTGTAATGACACTGTTCCTGTTCCTGTTCTGGCTTTCAGGCACGGTGTTTGCGGCGGAGTACCCTCAGGATATCCGGCCGGTGCCGGAGGGGGACCTCACGGGGAAAGTTGTCATCCTGCATACCAATGACGTCCACGGGGCGATCGCAGGCTACGCGAAGCTCGCGACGCTTCGGGATACACTGGAGAAGCGCGGGGCGGAAGTGATCCTTGCGGATGCCGGGGATTTCAGCCAGGGTGAAGTCGAAGTGAACATGTCCAAAGGTCTGGATGCCATTAACCTGATGAATGCAGCGGGTTATACTCTTGCGACCCTGGGTAATCATGAGTTTGACTTCGGCTATGAAACCCTCCGGGAGAATCTGAAGGAAGCGGAATTCCCCGTGCTCTGTGCGAATGTATACGAGAACGGGTCGCCGATCCTGGCACCCGGCTACGTGTATCCGGCGAAATCCGGCCTGAAGATCGGATTCCTCGGACTTGAGACGGAAGAGTCCAAGACCAAGGCAAAGCCGACCCTGACTGTCGGTCTCACCTTCTACGGAGGGGATGACATGGACCGCCTTGCCTCGGAAGAGGCAGAGGATCTGCGGAAGGAAGGCGCGGACGTCGTCATCGCCCTCACACATCTGGGGGTTAATGTCGAATCCGCCGAAGGAAAGAACCGTTCGCTGGATCTGTGGAAGAACAGTACCGGGATCGACTTCCTGATCGACGGCCATTCCCACACCGTCATGACCGCCGGCCCGGCAGGAGAACCGATCCAGTCCACCGGCACAAAATTCCAGTACATAGGCGTCCTGGTGATCGGGCCGGACGGAAAGATCGAAGACCACTACCTGGTGGAGACGGAACCGCTTCCGGCAGACGAGTCTTCGCCGGTCTTTGCAGCCGCACAGAAGATCGAGGACCGTGTCAACGCGGAATATGAGGTGAAGATCGCGGAGAGCGAAGTGGAGTTTACGGGAGAGAAGGAGGCCAACCGCAAGGGGGAGACCAACAACGGGGATCTGAGCACCGATGCGATGCTCTGGCATATCCTGAAGGATCCGGATGCCCTGCAGGTTCCGGCGGACCATGTGCTGGCGATCCTGAACGGCGGAGGGCTCCGCGCCGGGATCGAACCGGGAGATGTGACGAAAAAAGATATTAAGGATGTGCACCCCTTCAGCAACACGCTGGTCGTGCTCTACGTGAAAGGAGAGGACATTCTGGAAGTTCTGGAGGCTTCGACCTTCTGTACGCCGGAACCGATCGGCGGCTATCCGCAGACTGCAGGCATTCAGTTTTCCGTGGACACGACAAAGCCGTATGACAAGGGAAAGATGTATCCCGGCTCCACCTATTACGGGCCGAAGTCCATCCGGCGTGTCACGATCAAAAACATCAACGGGAAACCCTTCAGCCCGGAGGATACCTACGCGGTGGCTGTGAATGATTTCCAGGCTTCGGGCGGGGACACTTATTTCGCGTTTGCCGGGAAGGACGGATTCGACACCGGGATCATGATCGACGAGGTTCTGATCTCGTATATCCAGGAGGAACTGGGCGGCAGGCTGACGAAGGAGAAATACGGCGCGACCCGCGGAGACGCGGAGATCATCACTGCGGACAGCAAAACCGCGGAAACAGAATAACCGATCACAGAACTGCAGTTTCCCTTTCGGGAGGCTGCAGTTTTTTTAACGGCAAAAATCATGCAGATGCCGGTGGTGCCTGGAGGAACATATGCCTGAAAACGTGTCAGAAAGTGTCATGGACAAAAGACAGTCACCATTGTTTTTCCTGTCAGCGCCTTACTATGATAAAAATTAAGACCGGGATCCGGTGCGGATCACGGCGCAGGGACCCCGGATCCGGTGCGGATCCCGGACGGAAAAAATGACTGAAAGGAGATCGGATATGGCTGATTATTACCCGGGCGGAAACCAGTATGCGCCCCCCGGCGGAAGCCGGCCAAAGCGGAAGGATGGCCCGCCGATAGTGATCTTCATTTTCCTCGGGCTGATCGCGGCACTTGCCGCAGCGGTGTTTCTTCTGTTCAGACCGGAGCCCGGCAGCGGAAGAACGGAGAGGTTCGGAGGAGCGAAGATCAAAAAGCAGACCATCTGGGACAACGGATCAGTCAAGGTGGAAGCGCTGAAGCTTGATGAGGCAGAGACGGATCTCGGGTCTGCCCTGCAGCTCTCGGTGACCAATCAGTCAGACCGGGAAATCGGACTCCGCTGCCTGTCCATGGCGGTCAACGGAGGCGCCGTACAGCAGAGGAAGGAATTCAGAATCAAGGCCGCGCCCGGAGAGACGGCAAAAGGCGAGATCATCCTGGATTATTACAGCTGTGACGACATGCAGATCGTGACCTTCGGAGAGATCGCGCTGGAGCTGGAAACCGTGGACGCGGCGGCGGGTACAGTGACGGACCGTTCGGGGATCCTGAAACTGGAGACCTCGAAAGCCGGAAAGGGGGATCCGCCGGCCTACAAGCGATCCGCGAAGGAGATCGGAAAGGCACAGGGCGTCGTCGTCGGATCCGAAGGCTTCCGGGAGATGGGGACCTCCATCGCTTACGGCGTCAATTTCCATGTGGAGAACCAGTCCCCCGAAACCAGGCGCGTCGTAATGCGGGACTTTGTCCTGAACGATCTTCCCTATGAGACGTCTGCGGAAGGTACCTTCCAGCCCGGAACCATCGGTGTCATCTATGCATATACGGATTTCGAAGAACTGAAGAAGGTCGATGACGCTTTGATGAAGGAAAAGAAGGTCTTCTTCCCGGTTACCAGAGTCACAGGGACCTGTGATATTTACGATGCGGACGGAACGAAGCTGCTTGCGTCCTTCCCGTTCGAATGGACGAAGTAAGATACCCGAAAGGAGAGAATAAACATGTTCTGTACACAGTGCGGCGCGCAGCTCCCGGATGACAGCAGATTCTGTTCCCAGTGCGGCGCAAAGATCATTCCCGAAAGCGCGGCCCAGACCCGGCAGGCACCGCAGCAGAATTACAGTCAGCAGCAGAGCTATCAGCAGCCTTACCCGCAGCAGGGGTATCAGCAGGGCTATCCCCAGCAGGGATATCAGCAGGGCTATCCCCAGCAGCCCTACCCGCAGCAGGGCTACCAGCAGCCTTATCCGCAGCAGGGTTACCAGCAGCCTTACCCGCAGGCCTTCAACGGCCCCATGGCGGTCGGAGCCCTGGTGAAGGATGCGGGCAAAATGACCCGGTATAACGGGAAGGGCGCAGTCGGCCCTATTACCGGCCAGGGACAGCTGCAGATTTTTGACGATCATCTGGAGTTCCATAAAAAGTACGGAGACCAGCGCGGCTATATGCTGGGGCCGATCGTCGGAGGCCTGGTTTCCTGGGGCGGGGCCAAAAAGAATCCTACGGATGTCTATTATTACCGGGATCTTGCCAGCGTGACCAAGGGAAAGTACGCAGGAATGCTTGCTTCCGTGGTGATCACCCAGAAAGACGGCAAGGCATTTTCCTTTGTCCCCGCCGAACGGGGCTTTAAGACCAATGAAGCGGCCGAGGAGATCGCCCGCATTATTTCCCAGTATCTCAGATGACCTCAGCGGGACAGACTCCCTGCTGAGACGGAGAAACGACAATATCATCGAAAGACGTAAGACAGGGTCCTGTACTGCAGGCGGCGGAAGGCCGCGCGGTGCCGGACTCTGTCTTTATCCTGGGCTGAGATAAAACTTGTATAGAATTCAGACAGATCTGCGCGGAAATTGATGTGCCGGGCGCCCCTGTGATATGATAAGGAAATCAGAACAACGGAGGCATGATATGAGTTATTTTACTTTGAGCAACGGGGAACAGCTGTATTATGAGGATACGGAAAAGGGAGATCAGACGATCGTGATGCTTCACGGCTGGTCCAGTTCCCATGAGGTCTTTGCACCGGTGGTGCCTGCCATCAGCAAAAAGGCGAGAGTCATCACCTACGACCACCGGGGACACGGAAAAAGCAAGGATGCCTGCAAAGATAATGTGACGCTGGATACCCTGGCAAGTGACCTGAATGAGCTGATCTGCGGGCTCGGTCTGCAAAACATCACCCTTCTGGGCTGGTCCATGGGAGCGGCGACAGCTATGAAATACATGGACACCTACGGCTGCGGCGCCCTGCGGCAGGTGGTGCTCTGCGATATGACGCCCAAGCAGATGAATGACGATGAGTGGCAGCTGGGGCTGTTCCAGGGGAAATATACGCAGGAAGATATGGACCGGGACGCATGGGTGGAGTTCTGCGACCTGTACACCGCCTTTGTGATCGGCGCGGTCCCGAAGCTTTCCAGGATCCCGAAGTTCCTCCTGAGCAGGCCTCTCCGGAAGATCCTGGATACCTGCAATGAGGATGTCCTCAAATCCCTGTCATATTCCATGAAGACGGGAGACTTCCGGGATACCATTGAGAAGATCTCGGTCCCGGTGTTTTATTTCTATGCCGTCCCGGGTTCCCTGTTCTCCCCGGAACTGGCGGACTGGTACCGTGAGCATGTTCGCACGCCCTATCAGGCGGTGGATTTCCCGAACTGCACCCATATGATGGTCAATGACCGTCCGCACCAGTTTACGCGGGAAGTCCTGGACGTGCTTGCAGGCAGATAAATAGATTCAAAAAGAGGGAGGCGCTGTGGATTACCTGGAAAAATATGCTTTGTGGCTGAAATCTGTCCCGGAGGAGGATCCGCTGCACCGGGAACTTGAGGAAATGCAGGGGGACGATGCCCTGATCCGGGAGCGTTTTATGAAGGACATCGCATTCGGCACCGCCGGGCTCCGGGGGATCCTCGGCGCCGGGACCAGCTGCATGAACCGCTACACCGTGGGCCGCGCGGCTCAGGGGATCGCGAATCTCATCTGCGAGGAGGGACCTGAGGCCATGGAGAAGGGCGTGGTCATCGCCCACGACCCGCGGCATGGTTCCAAAGAGTTTTCCGGGCTTGCCGCAGAGATCCTTGCGGGGGCAGGGATCCGGGTCTATACCTTCCCGGACATGCGGCCCACACCGGAGCTGGCGTATATGATCCGGAAGCTCGGCACGGTCTCCGGCATCAACATCACTGCATCCCATAATCCGAAGGAGTACAACGGCTTCAAGGCTTACTGGGAGGACGGATGTCAGGTCTCCTCGAAGGTGGCGGACACCATGGAGGCCCATATCAACGCCGTGGATTTCTTTCGGGGAATCCGCCGGGGCAGCTTTGAGGAAGGCGTAAAGAACGGCAGGATCACGGTCCTGGGACCGGAGTACGACCGGATGTACCTGGAGGAGGTCCTGTCCGCCGCAGTCCATTCCGGGGAAGAACTGGATCTCACGGTTCCCATTGTCTACACCCCGCTGAACGGAGCCGGCGCCATTCCCTTCCGGACAATGATGGAGGAGCGCGGCTTTACGAACTTCCACATGGTCCCGGAGCAGACAGATCCGGACCCGGACTTCACCACGGTAGGATATCCCAACCCGGAATCCCCCGCCGCCTTCCGGATGTCCGAAGAGTTCGGACGGAAGGCCGGGGCGGAGCTTCTCATGGCAACGGATCCGGACGCGGACCGCTTTGCCATCGAGATCCTGGAAGAGGACGGGACTTACGTGCCGCTTAACGGGAACCAGACCGGGTATCTCATCGTGAACTACCTTCTGGAAGGACGCCGCGCGGCAGGTACGCTCCCGGAGAAGGGAGCGATGGTAAAGTCCATCGTTACGGGCAGCCTGTCTTCGGAGATCGCGGCGCACTACGGAGTGAAGATGTTCGAGGCGCTGACCGGCTTCAAGAACATCTGCGGAAGGATCCCGTTCCTGCAGAAGAACGGATACACCTATCTGCTCGGATATGAAGAATCTGTCGGCTACGCGGTCTGCCCGGAGATCCGGGACAAGGACGGCATCAGTGCCGGCATGATCGTCGCGGAGGCGGCAGCCTATTACCGGAAGCGGGGGCTGACCCTCAGGCAGGTGCTGGACGGACTGTATGAGACCTACGGCTATGCCGCGGAAGATGAACCGAACTTGGTCCTGAAGGGGCTGGACGGGGCGGCCCGCATCGGCCGCATGATGGCAAGTCTCCGGGCGGATCTGCCAAAGGAGGCCGCCGGTCTTAAGGTCGTAAAGGTGATCGACTACCGGGAGGGGTACGAAGATATCCCGCCCTCCAATGTGCTGCGTTTCTTCCTGGAGAACGGCAGCTGGTTCGCCGTGCGGCCCTCCGGGACAGAGCCGAAGATCAAGTTCTATTTCTACTCGAAAGCTGACAGCCGGGAGGAGGCAGCGAAGGTCAACGGGGAGATCCGGGACGATGTGCTGGCCCGGGTCAGCGCGGTGGAGTGATGAAAAACCTGTAAGTATAAGACGCTTCTATTACTTTCATGGAATCTTTGAATACCGGGGCTTCAGCCCCCCGGTCTCGTTGATTTTTCAGGGAATATCGTGTACAATTTGGTCGAGTGAACCTGTCAACCCCCAAAAATAAAGAATAAAAAAGAGGTAATCGATATGGCTGCAATTGATTTAACCAAGTATGGTATCACCGGTGCGGTTGAGATCATCCACAACCCGTCTTTTGATTTCTTCTATGAAGAGGAGATGAACCCGGCTCTGGAAGGCTACGAAAAGGGCCAGATGACCGAGCTTGGCGCGGTCAATGTTATGACCGGTATCTTCACCGGACGTTCCCCCAAGGATAAGTTCATCGTCATGGACGAGAACTCCAAGGACACCGTCTGGTGGAATTCCGAGGAATATCCGAACGACAACCACGTGGCATCCCAGGAAGCATGGGATTCCTGCAAGGCGCAGGCTGTGAAGCAGCTGTCCGGCAAGAAGCTTTACGTCATGGATGCTTTCTGCGGCGCCAACAAGGACACCCGCATGGCGATCCGTTTCATCATGGAAGTCGCATGGCAGGCACATTTCGTAAAGAACATGTTCATCCAGCCCACCGAGGAAGAGCTTGCTTCCTTCGAGCCGGATTTCGTGGTCTACAACGCTTCCAAGGCGAAGTGCGAGAACTGGAAGGAGCTGGGCCTTCACTCTGACACCGTCGCGATGTTCAACATCACCAGCCGTGAGCAGGTCATCCTGAACACCTGGTACGGCGGCGAGATGAAGAAGGGCATGTTCTCCATGATGAACTACTATCTGCCGCTGAAGGGCATTGCTTCCATGCACTGCTCCGCCAACACCGACATGAAGGGCGAGAACACCGCCATCTTCTTCGGTCTGTCCGGCACCGGCAAGACCACCCTGTCCACCGATCCCAAGAGACTGCTGATCGGCGACGACGAGCACGGCTGGGACGATGAGGGCGTCTTCAACTACGAGGGCGGCTGCTACGCAAAGGTCATCAACCTGGACAAAGATTCCGAGCCGGATATCTACAACGCGATCCGCAAGGACGCTCTGCTTGAGAACGTCACCGTGGATGAGAACGGCAAGATCGATTTCGCTGACAAGAGCGTGACCGAGAATACCCGTGTCTCCTATCCGATCGAGCACATCGAGAACATCGTCAAGAAGGTCCGCCCGATCTCCGCAGGCCCGGCAGCAAAGAACGTTATCTTCCTTTCCGCAGATGCGTTCGGCGTCCTTCCGCCGGTCTCCATCCTGACCCCGGAGCAGACCAAGTACTACTTCCTGTCCGGCTTCACTGCAAAGCTTGCAGGAACCGAGCGCGGCATCACCGAGCCCACCCCGACCTTCTCAGCATGCTTCGGCCAGGCATTCCTGGAGCTGCATCCCACCAAGTACGGCGAGGAGCTGGTCAAGAGAATGGAGAAGAGCGGCGCGAAGGCATACCTTGTCAACACCGGCTGGAACGGCACCGGCAAGCGTATCTCCATCAAGGATACCCGCGGCATCATCGACGCGATCCTGAACGGCGATGTCCTGAAGGCTCCCACCAAGGTGATCCCGTACTTCAATCTTGAAGTCCCGACCGAACTTCCGGGCGTTGATCCGGCGATCCTTGACCCGCGCGACACCTACGCAGATGCCGCTCAGTGGGAAGAGAAGGCAAAGGATCTGGCTGGCCGCTTCATCAAGAACTTCGTCAAGTACGAGGGCAACGAGGCAGGCAAGGCTCTGGTCGCTGCAGGCCCGCAGCTGTAATCTTTACAGCGCGCCGCAGCCGGGAAATGAACGCATCGGTTCAGCATTCCGGTTCCGGAAAATGAAATCAGTTTAAATCGAATATCTCCGGCAGTGCCGGAACGAAACGGTGCGCCGTCCTGAGGGTTTCCCCGGGGCGGCGCATTTTCAGACTCTGCCGCAGGACAGTGAGAGGAGAGTATCCATGGCAAAGTATGTGATGGCTCTGGATTCGGGAACCACAAGCAACCGGTGCATTCTTTTCAATGAGAGAGGAGAGATGTGCTCTGTCGCCCAGAAGGAGTTTACCCAGTTCTTCCCGCAGCCAGGATGGGTGGAGCATGACGCGAATGAGATCTGGCAGACCCAGCTGGCCGTTGCCCGGGAGGCGATGCGGAAGATCGGCGCCGGGTATGAAGATATCGCTGCCATCGGCATCACCAACCAGCGGGAGACCACCATCGTCTGGGACAGAAAAACCGGTCAGCCGGTGAGCCGTGCCATCGTGTGGCAGTGCCGCCGCACGGCTGACATGATCGAAGAACTGAAAAACGATGTCCCGGGGATCGGGGAAACCTTCCGCAGAAAAACCGGTCTGGTAATGGATCCCTATTTCTCCGGGACCAAGATCCGCTGGATCCTGGACCACACGGAAGGAGCGCGGGAGCGCGCGGAAAAGGGAGAGCTGTGCTTCGGCACGGTGGACAGCTGGCTCATTTTCAAACTGACAAAAGGGAAAGTCCATGTAACGGACTACTCCAACGCTTCCAGGACGCTTTTATTCAATATCAATTCCCTGGAGTGGGACGAGGAACTCTTAAGGATCCTGGAGATCCCGCGGTGCATGCTGCCGGAGGCAAGACCCTCCAGCTGCGTTTACGGAGAGGCGGATCCGGAGTTCTTCGGAGGCCCTGTCCCCATCGCCGGAGCTGCCGGAGACCAGCAGGCGGCGCTGTTCGGTCAGACCTGTTTTGAACCGGGCATGGCGAAGAATACCTACGGCACCGGCTGTTTCATGCTGATGAACACCGGGGAAACGCCGGTCTTTTCCGAAAACGGACTGCTCACTACCATCGCGTGGGGGCTGGACGGAAAGGTGAACTATGCCCTGGAGGGCTCCGTCTATGTGGCGGGTGCTGCGATCCAGTGGCTCAGGGACGAGATGAAGATGGTGGATTCCGCGCCGGATTCCGAGTATTTTGCCACGAGGGTGAAGGACACCAACGGCTGCTATGTGGTCCCGGCCTTCACCGGTCTCGGAGCGCCCTACTGGGATCCATACGCGAGAGGTGTGATCACCGGACTGACCCGGGGCGTCAACAAGTATCACATCATCCGCGCGACGCTGGAATCCCTGGCTTTCCAGACCAGCGACGTGCTGCGGGCGATGGAGGCGGATTCCGGGATCCATCTCTCTGCCCTGAAGGTGGACGGCGGAGCGTGCAGAAATGATTTCCTGATGCAGTTCCAGTCGGACATCATCAGCGCGCCGGTGCATCGTCCGGTGTGTGTCGAGACCACTGCCATGGGGGCTGCTTATCTGGCCGGCCTGGCAGCGGGATTCTGGACAGGCAAAGAAGATGTGATCCGGAACTGGGCTGTGGAGCGGGAATTCGTTCCGGCCATGACTGAGGCAGAACGGGAAAAGGAGCTGAAGGGATGGAAGCAGGCGGTCCGCACCACCTTCGGCTGGGCAAAAGAGAATCAGGACTGAGAATTATGAACCGGATTGCCGCATCAGTAAGCTGATGCGGCAGTTTTTTTTGTCCTGCGGGTTTTGCGGATGAATATTATACTTGATATTTTGTTTAATAATACTATAATCAAAAACAGCGCCGGAGTTTAGGAATTCATGATAAGAGGTTTAGAATTGCAAATCCCGGCGCAGATCCATTCAAAATCTGACAGTGCCTGCCGCATCCGGGCGGACAGCTGCCGCTGAGAAAAAGAAGGAAAGGATAATGGAGACAGACAGCGTCAACAGACAGATCGGAAAGAAGATCCGGGATCTCAGGAACCAGAAGGGTCTGACACAGCAGGAGCTGGCAGACCGGACGGAGCTGACCAAGGGGTATATCTCCCAGCTGGAGCACGGACTGGCGGCCCCTTCCGTGATCACGCTCCTGGACCTGATCGAGTGCCTGGGCAGCACACCATCGGAGTTCTTCGCGGAGAACGAGCCGGAACAGGTGGTTTTCTCCGAGAACGGGTTTTTTGAGAAGTTTGACGATGAGGGGAACCATATCCAGTGGATCGTTCCCACGGCCCAGAAGAACATGATGGAGCCGCTGCTGGTCGTGGTCCAGCCCCACTGCAGGCTGGAGGACGACACGCCCCACGAGGGAGAAGAGTTCGGCTTTGTGCTCTCCGGGAGGATCCGCCTCCATCTCGGAGAACGGCAGTACATCGTCAAGGCAGGAGAGAGCTTCTATTACAAGGCAGACAGGGATCATTACATCGAAAACACGACAGCATCGCCCGCAAAGTTCGTCTGGGTGAGCACGCCGCCGTCGTTCTGACAAACCGCGGCCGCTTTCTATACAGGAGGGGAACAGCAATGGCTGGAAAAGAAAAGATCATTGAACTGAAGAACATCACGAAGACCTATGACAACGGCTTTACGGCAGTCTCGGATTTCAACCTTTACGTGAACAAAGGAGAATTTGTCACGTTCCTGGGGCCTTCCGGCTGCGGAAAGACCACGACGCTCCGGATGATCGCCGGCTTTGAACTGCCGACCTCCGGGGAGATCCTTCTGAACGGGAAGGACATTGCCTCGCTGCCGCCGTACCAGCGTCCCATCAACACGGTCTTCCAGCGCTACGCGTTGTTCCCCCACATGAACATCTATGAAAACATCGCCTTCGGTCTCCGCCAGAAAAAGATGGCGGAGGATGTGATCCAGAAGAAGGTGAAGCGCGTCCTTGAGCTGGTGGATCTGGAGGGCTTTGAGCGCCGTTCCGTCAGTACTCTGTCCGGCGGACAGCAGCAGCGTATCGCCATTGCCCGCGCTCTGGTCAACGAGCCGGAGATCCTGCTTCTGGACGAGCCGCTGGGCGCCCTGGATCTGAAGATGCGGAAGGAGATGCAGCTGGAGCTGAAGGAGATGCACGATCGTCTCGGCATCACTTTCATCTACGTCACCCATGACCAGGAAGAAGCGCTGACCATGTCCGACACCATCGTGGTCATGTCGGAAGGCAGGATCCAGCAGATCGGCACGCCTGAGATGATCTACAACGAGCCGAAGAATGCTTTCGTGGCGGACTTCATCGGCGAGAGCAACATCTTCAACGGCATCATGACCGGAAAGCTGAAGGCCCGCTTCGCCGGCGGCGAGTTCGAGTGCGTGGACGACATCCCCGAGGGCACCCACATCACGGCAGTGGTCCGCCCGGAGGACGTCATTATCACGGCACCGGCAGACGGGACTATCCGCGGCACGGTCACCTCCGTGATCTTCAAGGGGATGCACTACGAGATCACCGTGGAGTCCGGAAAGAGCGAGATGGTCATCCAGTCCGTACATTCCGCGAAGGTGGGAGACTATGTCGGCATGAAGGTGGATCCGGACAATATCCACATCATGATCGCCGAGGACCACACGAACTACTTCACGGTGGACATCAATGAGAACTTCCGGCTGGAATTCAACGGGAAGCCGCTGGATACCAGTGTGACGAAGATCATCAAGGGCAGCCGCCGCAATGAGGACGGAACCCTCGTCGACGCCAACGGCGAGCCCATCGATCCGGTCCGCACCAGGATCGTCGCCGCCATCGAGCCTCAGGACATCAAGATGACCGACCACGTCGAGGAAGGTCTTGTGGACGGCTACATCAGCAACCTGATCTACAAGGGCGACCACTACAGCTACGTCATCCGTACGGAGCTGGAACAGGATTTCATCGTGGACGACGAGTACCTCTGGAACATGGACGACCACGTCGGCCTGATCATGCCTGTGGAAAAGATGAATTTCCGGGTGAAGAAGTAAGGAGAGCGGACGATGCAGACACTGAAATTTTCCAGGAAGACCCTGGGTATTCCGTACGCGGCGTTCCTGACGCTCTTTGTCGCGGCGCCGCTGCTGGTCCTGATCTACTATGCGTTCACCAACGGACAGGGGCAGTTCACCCTGAAGAACCTGACCGGCTTTTTCACCGATCCGAACACGCTGGGAACCCTGTGCTACAGCTTCGCGATCGCGCTGACGACGACCTGCGTCGCCCTCCTGATCGCCTACCCGACAGCCTATTTTCTCGCGAAGAGCCATCTGAAGAGGAAGGCAGTCCTTGTCATGCTTTTCGTTATGCCCATGTGGATCAATTTCTCCCTCCGCATCACGGCCCTGAAGGAGATCCTGACGGTGATCGAGGGAAACCTGGCCTACTACCCCTTCCTGAACGCGGTGGTGGGCATGACCTACGATTTTCTGCCCTTCATGATCCTTCCCATCTACAACACGATCTCGCGGCTGGATGAGTCCCTGATCGAGGCGGCGAAGGACCTGGGCGCGGACGAGAGAAGCGCTTTTCTGAAGATCACCCTTCCGCTGTCGGTGCCGGGGATCGTCAGCGGCGTCGCCATGGTCTTCCTGCCGGCGATGACCAACTACGTGGTCCTTGACATGCTGTACAACAGCACCTACATCATGGGAAGCCTGATCGGAAGCTACTTCTCCGCGTACAACTGGCACGGCGGCTCCATGATCGCCCTGATCCTGCTCGCGATCATCGTCGTCTTCACCCTGCTCACCAGCGGCTTTGAGGAGGACAACTCCAACGGCGTGGGAGGCGCACTGTTATGAAAAAGACTATCCCTGCCATTGTCATTACCCTGGTGCTGGCGTTCCTGTACGCACCGATCCTGATCCTGATGCTCTACAGCTTTACGGACGCGACCCAGATCGGCGCGATCCGAGGGTTCTCCCTGCACAATTACGTCACGCTGTTCACGACGCCGGAGCTCCGGGACATGATCGCCGGGACCCTGATCCTGACCTTCTGCTCCGCGGTGGTCGCCACCATCCTCGGCACCGCCGGCGCCATCGGCGCATTTTACTCCGGGAAGCGGATGAGCACCTACATCAACACCGTGAACGAGGTTCCGGTGGTCAACGCGGACGTCGTCACAGGTTTCTCCATCTGTATTCTGCTGGTGGTGGTGCTGGGCGTCAGCAAGGACACCTACATCCCTCTGCTGGTGGGACATGTGACGCTCTGCGCGCCCTTCGTGTTCCTCTCCGTCATGCCGAAGCTGAAGCAGATGGATCCCAGCATTTATGAGGCGGCCCTGGATCTGGGGGCGACGCCCGCCACGGCGCTGAAGGCCATCGTCATCCCGCAGATCGCCTCCGGCATCGTCTCCGGCTTTGCGCTGGCAGTGACCCTGTCCCTGGACGACTACTTCATCGCGACTTACACAAAGCCCGCGACCTTCGACACCATCAGCACCTACGTCGTCAACGCGACGAAGGGCTCCCAGACCACGATCAAGACTGCCCTCTGGGCACTGTCCACGGTGATCTTCCTGATTGTCGTCCTGGTGGTGACGATGTCGAATCTCCGGACATCTTACCGGGAGCGGAAAGGAGGCGCAGGCGTATGAAGCGTATGAAGTTTTTTAAGAGACCTGTCCGGTCCGTCCTGCGCGCCGGGACCGCCGTCCTCGCGGCGGCGCTGATGCTGCCGGCATCGTCCGCGGCAGTCTTTGCCGCGGAAGCTCCGGCACCCGGAAACAAAGTAACGCTCCGGGTCTGCAACTGGGAAGAGTACATCGACCTCGGCGACTGGGGCGAGGACGAGGTCATCGACCTCGAAAGCGGCGACATCTTCGGCGAAAACAGTATGATCGAGGATTTCGAGGAGTGGTACCGGGAGACCTACGGCGCGGAGGTGAAGGTCGAGTACTCCACCTTCGGCACCAACGAGGATCTCTACAACATGCTGACGCTGGGCGACGTCTACGACGTTGTCTGCCCGTCAGAGTACATGTTCATGAAGCTCATGTCCGAAAACATGCTGGTCCCGCTTTCCGATGGATTCTTCGATGAGTCCGACGAAAACAATTACTACACCCGGGGCGTGTCCCCCTATATCCGTCAGATCTTCGACGAGCACGAGATCGGCGGCGAACCCTGGAGCCGCTACGCGGCGGGCTACATGTGGGGCATCACCGGCATCGTCTACAATCCTGAGGTCGTGACGGAGGAGCAGGCATCCACCTGGAACGTTCTGAACGACCGCACCTTCCGCCGGCAGGTGACCATCAAGGACAACGTCCGCGACTCTTACTTCGCGGCCCTCGGCGCCCTGAAGCATGATCTGCTGACCAGCGAGGAGTTCCGCTCGGCACCGGATTACAAGGAGAAACTCGAGGCGGAGATGAACGACGTCAGCCCCGGGACCATCGCCCTGGTGCAGGACTATCTGCAGGACGTGAAGGACAACGTCTATTCCTTCGAGACGGATTCCGGCAAGGCGGACATGATCACCGGCAAGGTGGTGGCCAACTACCAGTGGTCCGGCGACGCGGTCTACACCATGGACCAGGCGGACGAGGATGAGTACACGCTGAACTTTGCGGTGCCGGAGGAGTCCACCAACATCTACTTCGACGGGTGGGTCATGCTGAAGAGCGGCATCAGCCAGGACCCGGCAAAGCAGCACGCGGCGGAGGCGTTCATCAATTTCTGCTCCCGCCCGGACAACGCCGTCCGGAACATGTACTATATCGGATACACCTCCGTCATTGCAGGAGGAGAGGACGATGACCGCGTCTTCGAGTATCTGGACTGGAACTACGGCGCGGAGGAGGACGATGACACTGCGGTGGACTATCCCCTCGGATACTTCTTTACGGGCGATCCGGAGGACGAGGACTATGTGATCTCGGCGCCGGAGGAGCAGCTTAACCGTCAGCTCGCTGCCCAGTATCCCCCGCAGGACGCCATCGACCGCTCATCCATCATGGTGTTCTTTGACAGCGAGAAGAACGACGCCATCAACCAGATGTGGATCAACGTCCGCTGCTTCAACATCCACGACGTGCCGGTCTGGGCCTGGGTGCTTGCCCTGGCAGTTCTGGCTGCCGGAGGATGGGTGCTGTACCGCCAGCGCCAGCGTCAGAAGATGTACGGCTGATTTCAATTTAACAGGCACAGTGTGTTCGCCGCCCGGATCCGGGCGGCGAAACTTTTGTTCCGGCCTCCTGCCTTTTGGCGGGGGGTTTCGTTTGTTTTCGAAAACCGGGGAAGTATCCGCATTTCCTGTGGAAACAGCCCCGTCCGGGATGGTACAATGATAAGACGGAAGTGAGAAATCTGCCGGAAGGGGAGTTTATGGAATTCATCATCACGCCGGAGCTTGCGGAGCACATGAAAAAGAGGAAAAAGACGGGAATCGCGGTGAAAGTCGCCACCAGCGACCACTCGGATTTCGACGTCACGGAACTGTTCCTGCAGCTGGTGAATGATGATTTCGCGGACTACCTGAAGGAGAAGCACGGTTACCGGGAACGGAGCGCTGAGAGCGGGGAGAGAGTTCTCTTGCCGAACTACCGGCTCGAATATGCGCCCCGGGTCGTGTTCGGACTAAAAAAAGTATTTCTGTTTCAGAAAGTGACTATGGAAGGGATCCGCCTGTAGGACAGAAGCGCCCCGCGGCCGGAAAGTAAAGAGTGGGAAATGCATCAGCTGTAATCATTTGCAATATTATGTGTGCCGGGCGGAATTCCCGGGGAAGGAGAAAGCTATGGCATTAAAGGAATTGCAGAACGGAAGTGATGTCCGCGGAATTGCGATGGAGGGCATCGAGGGGCAGCACGTCAACCTGACGAAGGACGCAGTGGTCCGTATCGCCAGAGGGTTTGCGCGGTGGCTGAAGCAGAAGACCGGCAAAGACCAGATCTGCACCGCGGTGGGCCGCGACAGCCGCCTCACCGGACCGGATGTAGTGAAGTGGACCATCGACGGCCTTGCGGCAGAGGGCGCGTCGGTTCTGGATTTCGGCCTGGCCAGCACGCCGGCCATGTTCATGAGTACCGTCCTTGACGGCTGGAAGCTTGACGGCACCGTGATGATCACGGCGAGCCACATGCCCTTCAACCGGAACGGCATGAAGTTCTTCGGACCGCAGGGCGGCCTGGAGAAGCAGGATATCGCTGTGATCATCGCAGACGCGGAGACTCTTTCCGCAGACGTTCCGGAGGCAAAGGCGGAAGCGAAGGAATTCATGGACGACTACTGCGGATACCTTAGGGACAAGGTGAAGGCAGGCGTTAACGCAGCGGATTATGATCATCCGCTGAAGGGCTACCATGTGGTGGTCGATGCCGGCAACGGCGCCGGCGGATTCTTCGCGGAGCGCGTCCTGGTTCCGCTGGGCGCGGATATTTCCGGCAGCCGCTACCTTGATCCGAACGGCAGCTTCCCGAACCACATCCCGAACCCGGAGGACGAGGCTGCCATGGCTTCCATCACGGAAGCGGTCCTCGAGTCCAAGGCGGACCTGGGACTGATCTTTGACACCGATGTGGACCGCGGCGGCGCAGTCCTGAAGAGCGGAGAGGAACTGAACCGGAACCGCCTGATCGCCATGATCTCTGCGATTCTGCTTCGCGATTATCCGGGCAGCACGATGGTCACCGACTCCGTCACCAGCACCGGCCTGAAGACGTTCATCGAGTCCCGGGGCGGAAAGCATCACCGCTTTAAGAGAGGCTACCGGAACGTCATCAACGAGAGCATCCGTCTGAACAACGACGGCATCGATTCCCAGCTCGCCATGGAGACCAGCGGCCACGGTGCTCTGAAGGAGAACTACTTCCTGGACGATGGCTCTTACCTCTGCGTGAAGCTGCTGATCGAGCTTGGCCGGGGCAATGTCCTGGAGGATCTGGTGGCGGATCTGAAGGAGCCGGCGGAGAGCAAGGAAGTCCGCCTGAAATTCTTCGTCGAAGACTTCCGCCCGGTGGGTGAGAAGGTCCTGGAACTTGTGAAGGCCGCTGCGGAGAAGACCCCGGGCTGGAGCCTGGAGCTTCCGAATTATGAAGGCGTCCGTGTCAATGCCGACGCAGACCACGGAAACGGCTGGTTCCTGCTCCGCATGTCCCTGCATGAGCCGCTGATGCCGCTGAACATCGAGTCTGAGATCCCCGGCGGCTGCGCCGTTATTGCCCGCACCCTGAAGGAGATCCTGAAGGACTGCGAAGGCCTGGACCTGGCTCCCCTGGAGAAGCTGCTGTAACCAAGAAAGGACCTGCCTCAAAGCTGCGGCAGAAAACAGAAAACAGAATGCACCTGCCTCAGGAAGGCGCACTCGGAAAACGCCGTTGTTTCACCCGCTGATGCGCCGCATAAAAAAATCGAAAACCCCCTGCTTTCAAGGCAGGGGGTTTAGCGTTGCGCGGAGGAGGAAACTCATCAGGAGTTTCCGACGACTCGCAGCGTAGATTTTGTATGCGGCAGCAGAAGCCTGGTGAAACAGGCGTTTTCCGCGGAGCCTTACTAGGCAGGTGCGTTAATTTTACTTGCCCTGGCCGTAGTAGGCGTTGGCGCCGTGCTTTCTGTAGTAGTGTTTGTCCTGCAGTACCTGCGGTGCCGGCTGGACGCGCGGGTTGATCATCTCGCAGCGTGCCGCCATCTTTGCGACCTCCTCGAGGACCACTGCGTTGTGGACTGCATTGTGCGGATCCGTGCCCCAGGTGAAGGGGCCGTGGTTCTTGCAGAGGACTGCCGGAACTGCTTCATAGTCCAGGCTGTTCTCTTTGAAGTAATCCGCGATCAGGACGCCGGTGTTCATCTCGTAGCCTTCGTCGATCTCTTCCTTGGTCAGGTTGCGGACGCAGGGGATCGTGCCGTACATGTAGTCAGCGTGGGTGGTTCCGTAGCAGGGGATGCCTCTGCCTGCCTGTGCCCAACTGGTCGCCCACGGAGAATGGGTGTGGACAATACCGGCAGCCTTCGGGAATGCCTTGTAGAGGATCCGGTGAGTCTCGGTATCGGAAGAGGGATTGTATCTGCCCTCGACCCGCTTGCCGTCAAGATCCACGACGACCATGTCGTCCGGGGTCAGCGCGTCATATTCCACGCCGCTCGGCTTGATGACGAAGAGTCCGGATTCGCGGTCGATGCCGCTGACGTTGCCCCAGGTGAAGGTGACGAGTCCATACTTCGGGAGGAGCATATTGGCTTCATAAACTTCCTTTTTCAGCGCTTCCAGCATTAGATTTTCTCCTTTCTTACGGCTGGGCGTCCAGCAGCGGGCGCATCATGCCGACTGCTTCGTCCAGATCCTTTTTCCACTTCGGATTTCCAGTATACCACATTTCCGTGACGTAGCGGCGGACACCTGCTTTCCAGGTGGCCTCAATGCACGATTTGAAATCCACGTGGCCGGTGCCGAACTGAACCTCGCGGAACACGCCGGGGACCGTCTCCTTGAGATGGGTCGCCACCAGGTGTCCGTCTCCGGTCGCGATGTCGGCGAGGACATCCGTGCCGTAGAGGACTGCTGCGTTCGTGATGTTGCCCATATCCGGATATACGCCGAGATAGGGGGAATTTACCTTGTTGACCCAGTACATGGACTTTTCAACGGTGTTCATGAACTCGGTCTCCATGGTCTCAAAGCCCATGACGATGCCGAGACGGGCCGCCATGTCTGCAGCCTTCTTCAGATTGCGCCCGAAACGCTCCACGGTCTCCGCGGAGGAGGGGACATAGTAGACGTCGTAGCCGGCGAGCTGGATGATGCGCACGCCGAGATCGTCCGCCAGCTGGATGGCCTTCTCCATGATCTCCATGCTGCGCGCTTCGATGGCCGGATCCGGACTGCCCAGCGGGTACTTGCGGTGGCCGGACAGACACATGGAACGGAGCGGCAGTCCGATCTCGGACATGAGGTTCACCAGCTCCATGCGCTCCTCGCGGGTCCACTCCAGGCGGGCCAGCTTCGCGTCCGTCTCGTCGATGCTGATCTCCATGAAATCGTAGCCGGCATCCTTCGCGGCCTGCAGCTTTTCTCTCCAGCTCAGATCGCCCGGGATCGCCTTCTCATAAATTCCAAGAGCATATTTTTTCATGATCTTCTCCATTGGTTCAAGGGCCGTGTCTGAGGACCGCCTCAGGGCTGTGCGGTCCTAAGACGCGTATTCACTCAGTGACGGTGTGGTCGGCAGGTGTGCGGGGTCACTCGGTGATGGTGTAGTAGGCGACCTCGTCGATCTCGCGGTTCGTGCCGATGACGATGTCCTTTCCGTTTTTGTCCACAAAGTGCATCGCGTTGGCACATCCGGTGTTCTTGTCAATGTAGTCGATGTGATAGTCGCCGGCTTCTGCGTCCCAGGTGATGGCGATGGTGTCCTTGGTGCCTTTGCGCCATCCGACGATCCAGGTGGGCTTTCCGAGAATGGTATCCGCCCAGGTTGCGTGGAGCATCTCGGTCTGCTTTTCCGGGAGCGCTAGCTTCCACTGCGGAACGTAATTGTCATGCTCGTCCAGGTGGTAGATGGTCAGGGAGTTTCCGTGGAACGGGGAGATGGTTCCGAGCTCCAGCTCTCCGTCGCCGTCAAAGTCGATGAGGACAGAATCGCTGGCCGGGATCGTGCTGATCTGCTCGACCTCCCAGTCTGCGCCGAGAACTGCGGGCGGGCTGAAGAGGAAGGTGCCGTCTTCGCAGCCGACAAGGGCTGCGTCGTAGCCGCCGTGCTTCACGATGGAGAAGCCGTGGTTCTTCAGCATGTCGTCCGCGATCAGATCGAGCTTCAGCGGATTGTCTTCATTAAAAGCAGAGAGATCGTCCGGAAGGACTGCACCGTAGCATGCACCCGGGAATCTCCAGTCGTTCTTGTACTCCATGCCGCCCTTCAGGCAGCAGACGATCAGATAATGGATCCCGCCGCGGGTGAGAATGCCGAAACGATGTACGAAGGGAGTCTTGCAGAGGGTCCGGAGCTCCCAGTCGTCCTTTCCCTTTCTGGTGGCGATGACGATCCTGGCCTCGAAGCCGTCGTTGGGAGAGTAGAACTTGTATGTCGCGAGGAACTGTGCGTCTGCGCCGGGAACCTGGGCCATGGTCATGACGCCGCCGGGGCCGGTCCAGACCGTTTCCAGCATTGTGCCGTCCTCAGCGAAGAGGTAGCAGGGATCCTTCTTCTCCGCCGCGACGACGAAGCAGTGCTCTCCGTTGACCTTGAGATCGCCGATGGCATAGCATTTGTTCAGGTTTGAAATGACTTTCTTTTCGACTTTCATATTGGAGTTCTCCTTTTCGAACATAAAACAAACATGAAAACGATCAGTAAAACGAACAAATAAAAGGGGCTCATTACGAACATAAAAACGGGAACAAAACATAAGAAACGGGCTTTGCATTGATTATAATAGATATAATATTACTTTTCAAGGGTGAACGGGAAATTAAAGACGACAGTTTTTACAAAAGTCCGGAAAGCGGGATGAAAAAAATTTTGTGAAAAATAGCCAACAAAAACGAACATAAAACGGATATTAAAACAAGGCCGCGGGGAAAGACAAGTGAAAATCAAGCAAAATCAAGTGTAAAACGTATAATAATATATTGGAAGAAATGCACAAATGTGTAATTAGAACGCGAAAAACGAACATATTAACGAACAATTTTAAGTTGAAATTCAAGAAACTATCACATATAATCAAAACGGAACACAGCAGAACGGGGACTTTTGAAACTGTAAACGCGCTTATCTATAATTAAGACGAGGAGGAAAATATGAGTAAGGTTTCCGAAATGACCAGAGAAAAATGGATCATGAGCACTTTCCCGGAATGGGGTACCTGGCTGGTCGAGGATATCGAGAATGAAGTCGTCAAGCCGGGCAACGTCGCAATGTGGTGGCTTGGATGCACCGGAATCTGGATGAAGACTCCTTCCGATACCAACATCACCATCGACCTTTGGTGCGGAAACGGCAAGCGGACCCACGGCGACGGCAAGATGAAGCCGGGTCATCAGATGGCCAACATGTGCGGCGGCCGCCTGATGCAGCCGAACCTGCGCAACGTGCCCTTCGTGATCGATCCTTTCGCATTCAAGAAGGTCGACGCAGTCCTTGCGACCCATTATCATCAGGACCATATGTCCGCAGAGTGGGCAGCTCATGTCCTCCAGAGCGGCATGACCACCACCGATGACAAGGGCAACGTGATCCCGGTTCCCTTCATCGGACCGCTGAAGTCTGTTGAGACCTGGATCAAGTGGGGCGTTCCGGCAGAGCGCTGCAAGATCGTCAAGCCGGGCGATGTCATCAAGATCAAGGATCTCGAGATCGTCTGCCTCGACAGCTTTGACCGCACCTGCATCGTCACCACCGATTCCACCGGCGAGGACAGAGAAGAGCTGACCGGCAAGTGCCCCACCGATATGGACGACAAGGCAGTCAACTATCTGATCAAGACCGAGGGCGGCAACATCTACCATTCCGGCGATTCCCACTTCTCCATCTACTTCGCGAAGCACGGCAAGGACTACGACATCGACGTCGCCTTCGGTTCCTTCGGCGAGAACCCCATCGGCATGCAGGACAAGATGACCTCCATCGATGTCCTCCGCATGGCTGAGAACCTGCAGTGCAAGGTCGTCATCCCGATCCACTGGGATGTGTGGACCAACTTCCAGGCGGACTGCGAGGAGATCAAGCTTCTCTACGATTTCAAGAAGGACAGAAACGAGTACAAGTTCCATCCGTTCTTCTGGCAGGTCGGCGGCAAGTACACTTATCCGCAGGATAAGGATAAGATCTACTATCACCACAGAAGAGGCTTCGAGGACTGCTTCGAGCATCCGCAGAACATCCCGTTCCGCTCCTGCCTGTGATCCCGGCGGAAGAGAGAAAAGGAGAAAGACAACATGGCTGAGACAGTACTTCAGAAGATCGTCAACAGAAAGCATTACAAATTCCTTGAGGAGCAGGTGACCTGGCAGGAAGCAGTGAAGCTGAGCACCGATTCTCTGGTTGCCGACGGCACGGTCGAGCCGGACTATTACAAGCAGATCGTTGACTGCATCGAAAAGTACGGCCCCTACATGGTTTTTGACCACTACGTCGCAATGCCGCATTCCACGGAGAATGCAGTCGGCGCCAACCGGACCGGCATCGGCTTCATGGTCTGCAAGAACGTCATCGATTTCGGCACGGATGAGGACGGCGAGAAGAAGGAAGCGAAGCTTCTGTTCACTCTGGCGGCTGCGAGCCCGGAGGAGCACATGGACAACATCATGCAGCTCATGAACATCTTCCAGAACGAAGAGCTCCTTGACGCGCTGATGGCAGCCAACACGCCTGAGGACATCCTCAAGGCAGAGCAGGACTTCCCGTGCGAGGAAGACGAATAAAGGAATGTATCGGCCGGAATGACCCGGCCGGACAGATATTTTCATTAGGGGGATAAATTATGAATCCGTTATTTGCTGTATGGAATTTCTTCGCAACCTACATCCTTCAGAAAGCACCGTACATGGTCGGCTTCCTGACCCTGCTGGGCTACTGCCTGATGGGCAAGAAGTGGTACGACACCCTGGCCGGAACCCTTAAGGCCATCATCGGTATGCTGATCCTGAACGCAGGTTCCGGCGGACTGACCTCCAACTTCCGTCCGATCCTGGCAGGCCTGAAGGACCGCTTCAACCTGACCGCGTGCGTCATCGACCCGTACTACGGTCAGAACGCAGTTACCGCAGGCGTCGAGGAGACCTTCGGAAAGGGCTTCTCCATGGCAATGCAGCTCCTGCTCATCGCCTTCATCGTCAACATCCTGCTGGTCCGCTTCAACAAGATCACCAAGTGCCGCACCCTGTTCACCACCGGCCATGTCCAGGTGCAGCAGGCAGCGACCGCTTACTGGCTCATCCTGTTCGCGCTGCCGGCGCTTCGTGAGAACAACATTGCTCTGCTGGTCGTTATGGCAGTCATCCTCGGCGCTTACTGGGCAGTCGGTTCCAACCTGACCGTCAAGCCGATGCAGGAGCTCTCTGAGGGCGCAGGCTTCGCCATCGCCCATCAGCAGATGTTCGGTATCCGTCTCGGCTACTGGGCAGCCGGCAAGTTCTTCGGCTCCAAGGACGGCAAGGAGATCAAGAAGGTCGGCGAGATGGAAATGCCCGGTTTCTTCTCCATCTTCAATGAGAACATGGTATGTACCGCGATCCTGATGACCGCATTCTTCGGCGTCATCATGGCGATCATCGGCAAGCCCTACTTCGTTGAGGCTGGCAACCTGACCGAGTCCACCAACTTCGTGTGGTGGTGCTTCGACAAGTCCCTGAACTTCGCAGTTTACCTGGCGATCCTGCAGCTGGGCGTCCGTACCTTCGTCACCGAGCTGACCGCTTCCTTCCAGGGTATCGCGGACAAGCTTCTTCCGTCCTCCATCCCGGGCGTCGACTGCGCAGTCTGTTTTGGTTTCGGTGATTCCAACGCTGTTACCTTCGGCTTCCTGGCAGGTCTTGTCGGACAGCTGATCGCGATCATCATCCTCATCGTCGTCGGTTCCCCGGTCATCATCATCTGCGGATTCGTTCCGGTCTTCTTCGACAATGCGACCATCGGCCTCGTTGCGAATGAAAAGGGCGGCATCAAGGCCTGCCTGATCATCCCGTTCCTGTCCGGCCTGATCCAGGTCTTCGGCGCTGCATTCATCGCAGGTTTCGTCGGCCTTGCACAGTACGGCGGATACCTCGGAATGTTCGACTGGGATACTGTGTGGCCGCTCTTCACAGTCCTGATGCACTATATGGGCTACATCGGTGTCGCGATCGTCGTCGTTGTCCTTCTGGCGATCCCGCAGATCGAGTACAAGATGGATCCGGAAGGCTACTTCCTGATCACCGAGGATTACGATGCGTATGTTGAGCACGTCGCTGCAAAGAACGCAAAGTAATAAACGAACATAAAAGGTAAAAGATTCATAAAAATGGCCCGCCATGCCGTGAAGTTACTTTCCGGTATGGCGGGAAAGTGATAAAATGATTTGGAAGGTTTCAGAATCATAAAACTGCTGGATCTGAAAGGAGATCATTATTATGGCTAAGCTTGACAACAAGAAGCTGCTTGCATGCTGCGCAAATGGTGCCGGTTCCTCCCTTATGATGGAGAAGGCCATCGACAAGGTCATGAAGAAGTACAACATCAAGCCGGCTGAGCTGCGTCACTGCCCGGTTTCCGAAGGCAAGACCGCTGCCCGCAACTATGACGTCGTTTTCTGTGCACGTACCTTTGTCAAGACCTTCGACGGCGTTGAGAAGGACGGCACGGTTCTGATCCCGCTCCGCAACGTGATGTCTGCTCCGGAGATCGAGTCTGCTCTGAAGGAAAAGGGACTGCTCGACTGAGTCCGGAACTGAACGGAAATTCCACGGCGGGCCGGATCCTGCATGTTTTCGGCATGCAGGTCCGGCCCGTTTTTTATATCCTGATCAAAGAAAAGAAACGGAACTGTTTATGATCAAAGCCGTAATATTTGACATCGACAATACGCTTTACAGTTATGACAATGCCCATGCCAGGGCGTTCCCGGAGCTGCTCCTGTACGCGAAGGAGGAACTCGGGATCCCGGAAGATGAATTCCGGGAGGAATATTCCCGGGAGTTCGCTGCCGTGCGGGCCATGCTGGGAGAGGCTGCGGCGCTCCACAACCGGCTGATCCGGATCCAGCGGATCCTGGAAAAACGCGGACTGCCGCTGACGCCCCACGTGCTGAGGATGAATGAACTGTACTGGAATATTCTGATCAGCGCCATGGAGCCCTCGCCCCATGCAGAGGAGACGGTCCGGGCGCTGAAGAAGGCCGGGATCCGGATCGGGTCCGGCACGGATATGACGGCCCGGATCCAGTTTCAGAAGCTGGAGCGGCTGGGAATCCTGGATGCCTTTGATTTCCTTGTGAGCAGCGAGGAAGCGGGAGCAGACAAGCCTGCGCCTGAAATGTTCGCGCTCTGCGCGGAGAAGGCAGGAGTCCTTCCGGAGGAATGCCTGTTTGTGGGAGACAGCCGGAAGAAAGACGTGCTGGGGGCGCTGAACGCGGGAATGCATGCCGCGTGGTACTGCCCTGAGGGGGAAAAAGCCGGAAAAACGGAAGCTCCTATCCCGAAGGAGGTTACGGAGGGAAGAGCTTACATGATCCGTGATCTCTCGGAGATCCTTCGGCTGATCCGGGAATGATCACTTAACTGGGAAATGACTGCGGGCGGGAAAAAGTCCGCGCAGGGGAAGTATGAAAAACAATCGGAAAGCAGTAGAAGAACGGCAGAGTCAGATCCTGAGCCTCGTCCGGGAGCGGGGCGGGATCAGTGTAGAGGAAATCGCCCATGGGTTCGGAATTTCCCTGATGACGGTCCGGCGGGATCTGCAGACACTGGAAGACCAGAGAAAGCTGAAGCGGACTCACGGCGGGGCCGTTCCCTTTGGGAAGAATGCGGGGACAGATCCGGATTTCGGGGACGTTGCCTTCTGCAGGGCAAAGCTTTCAGAGTACGCGGCCCGCTTCGTAGAGGACGGAGACGTGATCTTTATCAATGGAAGCAGGACCGCCCTCGATATGCTGGAGTACGTCGACGGAAAACACGTGACGGTCTATACGAACAACGGATGGGCTCTGGGGCGGACTTTCCCCGAGAACGTCACGATCCATATCACAGGTGGAGAAGTCCGGAACAACATCATGATCGGCGAATATGTGGTCCGGAACCTCTTAAATATTACTGTGAACAAGGTCTTCCTCGGCTGCGCCGCGGTCTATGAGGACGGCGAGTTCCGCTACGATATTCCGACGGAGATAGGCATCAACGAGGCGGCGATCGGGAGAGCTTCCGGAGATCTCTATATCCTTGCGGATCATACCAAACTGAGCCGGAGAACTGAATTTGAAAGCACCTACGGCAGCTGCATCTATGAGCGCCCGGTCATCTTTATCACGGACGAGAAGGCGAATGCCGCGATGATCGAGAAACTGAAGAAGAGCGGGATGAAGGTCATCCTGGTCCCGCTCCGTTAAGGATACAAAAACAGGGGGAAGAACATGGACGCATTTTCCGGATTCTTACTTTATATTCCCGGGATCATCATTTTTCTGGTGGGTTCAGGCCGGTTCCGTCAGTGGGTCGGCCTCCACAGCGGCGGGACGACCTTCGAGGGGACAGTCCTGAGCTGTCATCATGTGGTGAAGAAAAACAAAAACGGCCAGGAGATCTACAATTATTATGATCTTCTGGTGGAGGTGATGAACCCGAAGACCGGGAAGATGGAAAAGCAGCCGCTGAAGACCCCGACGGAGTACTCTGTCGGCCAGCAGATCCGCGTCAACCGGATGGGGAATCAGTACAGGATCGCGGAACAGGAAACGGAATTCATCTTTACGCCCTGGCAGATGATGATCGGAGGAGCGCTCCTGATCCTTCTGGCCCTGTTCCAGAACCAGGGGAAGGAAGTTCCCGCCATGATCTGTCTCTCAGTCCTCCTTGCGGGCGCGGGGGCGGCAATCATTTTTGACCAGATCTCGATCCGGAAAAAGAACCTGATCAGGCTGGACGCGGAGATCGCAGAGGTCTATGCGAGGCAGATCTCCCGCGGAACAAAGATCGTGAAAGGCGACAAGTTCACCTATTATCCGGTGGTCCGCTATAAACTGGACGGGAAGGAAAATCTCCGCCGGTGCACAGTGAACTCCAGCCAGGAGAATTCCTTCAAGGTGGGAAGCCATATGGATCTTTATTATGATCCGGACGCAAAAGTTATTTCCGAACGGAGAGAGAGAACCGGCGTCCTGGTCCTCGGACTCATTCTCCTGGCCATCGGTCTTCTGGCTGCCGCCAGCACCATTTCCGTCGCCCTGTAAACAGTGATCAATGAAAAGAAGCCGGTTCCGGCTTCTTTTTTTGCGGTACAGCAGGGAAGCCGCTCTGCGTGTTCAAAATCTGACCGGAATCAGAACTCCCGGGCACAGGCACTAAATTTACCCTTAAAAATCTTAAAAAACAATAAATACTGGCATTGCCGATTAATTTGCACAGTGGTATACTGTAGTACGATTTCAGCCATATAAAGTGTTGATGCAAAAAGCTGTGTGCCCGCCGAAGGCGGAGGTGTAATGGAAGATACGGGAAAGCAGAAGACGGAAGCAGTGGAACTGACGCGGAGAGAGCGGCTCATCGGAGCTCTTGAAGAACTCTGCAAAGCTTATTCCGGATATTATACGATCAACCGGGAAGACCCGGCGGAGCCCTTTGCGGCGGAAGCGGAATTCCGTATGCACGATGAGCAGTATTTCCTCATCAAGGCTGCGAAGTATACGGAGTACGATTCCAACGAATTCGTCTATGTGGCGCTTCCGGAGCACCTGGATCCGCAGAGCTTTGCGGAGCTGGACGCGCGGGCCTGGGAGCTTGGCACAAAGAAAGTCGAGCCGAAAAAGAACCACAGGAATTCCGACGTCACTCTTATCATCCTGACGGATGCCATGGATCCGGAGACGGAGACTCTGGTGCGGAAGGCAAAGCATTACCAGAGCTACGGCTTCCTCGGACTCCGGGGCTGGAGTCATTACCGCGTGATTGTTTACGACCTCTCGGAAGGGAAACTCATTCACAACCGCATGGGTGAGAACCTGAAGGAGATCTTAAGCAAGACATATCACCTGTAACTAATTATTTGAAAAAGGAGATTGTAATATGACAGCATTATTAATCATCGTTGCTGCGATTGCGCTTCTGCTTGTCGGTTACTTTACCTACGGCAGCTGGCTGGCAAAAGAGTGGGGAATCGATCCGAACCGTGAGACCCCGGCACACACCATGGAGGATGGTGTCGACTACGTCGCGGCTCCCCCGCAGGTCCTTATGGGACATCACTTCTCATCTATCGCAGGTGCAGGCCCGATCAACGGACCGATCCAGGCATCCGTATTCGGATGGCTCCCGGTTTTCCTGTGGTGCGTCATCGGCGGTATTTTCTTCGGCGGCCTTCAGGATTTCGGTTCTCTGTTCGCATCTGTCAGGCATGGCGGAAAGTCTGTCGGTGAGATCATCAAGGATTCCATGGGCAAGAGAGCTCAGAAGCTGTTCATCATCTTCGCACTGCTCGTCCTGATCCTGGTCATCGCTTCCTTCGTCAACGTCGTTGCCGGTACTTTCTTCACCAAGCCGGATGAGGCAGGCAACATCGTTACCGGTTTCGTCACCAACCCGACCGGAAACCAGTCCACGGCGATGATCTCCGTTCTGTTCATCCTTCTGGCGATCTGCTATGGTATCGCTACCAACAAGTTCGGCGTCAAGACCGGCCCGGCTACCGCTGCAGGTATCGTCGGTATCGTCGCGATCGTCGCGATCGGCATGAACGTCGGCCTTGCACTGGGCAGAACCGCATGGATCGTCCTGATCGGCGCTTACATCACCGTTGCTTCCCTGATCCCGGTCTGGATCATGCTGCAGCCGCGTGACTATCTGTCCAGCTTCCTGCTTTACGCTATGATGATCATTGCGGTCTTCGGCATCCTGCTGTCCGCATTCACCGGCACTGCTACCTTCCAGCTTCCGATGGTCAACAACGCGAAGATCGGAACTCTGTTCCCGACCCTGTTCATCACGGTTGCCTGCGGCGCATGCTCCGGCTTCCACTCCCTGATCTCCACCGGTACTTCTTCCAAGCAGCTGGACAACGAGGCACATGCACAGCCCATCGGCTACGGCTCCATGCTGATCGAGTCCGCACTGGGATGCATCTCCCTGATCGCTGTCGGTATGGTCTTTGACAAGTACACGGCAGGCGAGTTCGGTTCCCCGTCCGCAGCATTCGCAGGCGGTATCGGAACCATGTTCGCTGCGGAAGGCACCCCGACCTATGCTACCATCTACGCACTGCTGACCCTGGCAGTTTCCGTCTTCGCTCTGACCTCTCTGGATACCGGAACCCGTCTGAGCCGCTTCATGTTCGGCGAGCTGTTCCTGTTCGAGGGTGAGGCTACCTATGAGGATGCCAAGGGCTTCCGCAAGGTCCTCGCACATCCGCTGGTCGGCACCCTGTTCATGGTCATCGTGGGCTGCGTCCTCGGCGGACTGAGCCTGAGCGCTATCTGGGGTCTGTTCGGCGCTGCGAACCAGCTGCTTGCAGGTATTGCTCTGATGGCAGTCTGCGCATGGCTGGGCGACGCGGGCAAGAACAACAAGATGTTCTTCTTCCCGATGTGCTTCATGCTTCTTGCTACTCTGACCCAGCTGATCAAGACCATCCAGGCGAAGCTCGCCATCATGGGCGGCGCTGACCCGGGTGCAACCCCGATGTGGGGCCACATGTTCCAGCTGGTCTTCGCTTCCGCAATGGTCGTTCTTGCGGTCATCCTTGTCGTCGAAGGCTTCCAGACCTTCTCCAGACAGGCTGCGAAGAAGAACGCATAATTCGGTAAGCGGATATTAAAACTGAATATCGTTGATTCTCCGGTATCAATTTAAGGGCTGCCGCACTAAAATGAATTTAGTGCGGCTGCTTTTTTATCTCAGTGGGAGAAGACCCCCACTGAGATAAACGCTCCGCGGGACTTGAATATAGATAACAGTATGGAGGAAGGAGGTGCCGGGCGGAGATGGAAGTCAGCGAATTTGAGAAAAAACGGGCAGACAATCTGATCCTGAACAGCGCCCGGAACTACAGCCTTCATCCGGAGTTCCGTGTTTTTGACGCGGACGGAAAAGCGGAGCTTTACTGGAACAGCGTGATCGGAGCCGTATACCGGCGCCAGGACCGGGAAGCCCTGCAGACCTTGTACCGAAGCTTCCGGGGCCGGCGGGACCAGCTGCTTTACGAGAGTCTTTTCTGGATCGGCCTGGAGTGCGCAGTCTACCCGGGGGAAGCGGCAGAGCGGCCCGTATTCCCCGCTCTCCGCCGGGAGTATGCATCGGAAGCCCTTAAGCATCTCCGCCCTGGAGTATCCTCCGAGGACGATGCTGCCGGACGGGCGGAGCGGATCCTTGCCGGACACCTCCGGCGGATCCTGGATATGCCGGAGAGCTTTTGTACGGAGAAAAACTCATATAATAATGAAGAATGTTTTTATACAGGGGAGGGCTCCTTCCTTCCTGTGCAGGATGTGAAGCTGCTCGACGCGCTGGAGGCCTGTGCGGAATATGGATCAGCAGGAAGCGCCCCGGCAGGTGAAGGTGCCGAAAAATCTGAAATTGCCGGCGGCTGCGGAGATCTGACCGGACGCCTCCGGAACATTCTGACAGAGCACTGCGGATATGCAGCGGAGGAACGGGCGCCGGAGGAAGATGAAGCCGGCAGACCCTTCTTCCTTCCGTCCTTTGTACCTTCCTTCCATTTCTTCGCGGCAAAGCGGACCAAAAGGCGGGCTGCGGTGCCTGCAGCCCTGCACCGGCTGGCCTTTGCCTACGGCGAGCATGTGGATGAGGAGACGGAGGGCCGGATCGTCACGAACCTTCTCGGCTCCACAGATGTGGTCACGGAGAAGCGGACGGAGGAAGGAATACGGCAGTTTATCCGTCAGAATTTCGGACGGGCGGTGCTTTCCGACCGGGAACTGCTCCGGATGGAGCAGGAGTGCTGCACCGGGATCCACGAACACGCGAAGCTCTATGTGACCCGGGGAGAATATCCGCCGGAGCTCCGCTCCCACGGGGTGCGTTTTCATATTCAGGAGGACGCCCTGGAGCAGCGTAAGAAAAACCGCAGGGCCTATCTGGCGGAAGGACAGGCCCACAGGACAGCGGTGTTCCGTCTGACAGAGCAGATCCGGAATTCGATCCTCATGCACCTGGACGAGCATCCGCTGCGTTCCCAGACCGGAGAACTGGTGCCCGGAAAGCTCTGGCGGGCAGAGCTGCTTTCTGACGACCGGGTGTTCCGGAAGATCCATAAGGAAGACCTGGGGAATCTCACGGTGGACATTCTTCTGGACGCATCCAGGTCCCAGACCGTACGGAACAGGATGGTCTCGGCCCAGGGATATATGATCGCGGAAAGCCTGACCAGGTGCGGAATTCCCTGCCGTGTGTACTCCTTCTGTTCCATGAACGGATATACGATCGTGAATCTGTTCCGGGACTACGGGGAGAATGAAAAGAATGAGGAGATTTTCCGCTATTTCACCGCCGGTGCCAACCGGGACGGTCTCGGGATCCGCCTTGCCGCGGAGATGATGCGGGGGAACCACGCGGAGCACCGTCTGCTGGTGGTCCTTTCGGACTGCAAGCCCAACGACCCTCTGATGGTGCGGGATGCCGGCGGCGTCTACCGGAATTACGAGAAGGACCTGGCGGTGGAGGATACCGCGGCCGAGGTCCATCGGGCGCGGCTCGACGGTATCAGCGTGGTCTGTGTCTACACCGGAAGTGATGAGGACCTGACTGCGGCGAAACGGATCTACGGGCAGGAATTCACCCGGATCCGGACTCTTTCGCAGTTCGCGGACCGGGTGGCGCGGCTTTTGAAAGAAGGAATCTCGGCGATCTAGTACATACTGTGTCGGCGCATCAGGAGAGGAATACTTCTGCCGGAAAGCGCGCGGAAGGGACAATACAGGAGAAGGATCATGATTGATTTTCTTAGAGAAGAGGGTGTTTCGGAGCGGATCCTGACTGAGATCACGGCGTTCCGGGAATACTATCATGTAAGTGAGGGCGCGGCGGACCGGATCCCGGTGCCGCAGTACCGCTATTACGGCGCAGAGATCTGGGAGGAAGCAGCGTCGGCGATCCTGGCAGGAGAAAACCTTCTTCTGGTGGGGCCCAAGGCCACGGGAAAGAATGTCCTGGCCCAGGGGCTTTCAGCGGCGTTCCGCCGGCCGGAGTGGGACATTTCCCTCTATATCAATACGGACGCGGCTTCCCTCATCGGCACCGACACCTATGAGGACGGTGCGGTCCGCCTGAGAAAGGGGCCGGTACTGCGCTGCGCGGAGGAGGGCGGCTTCGGCGTGCTGGATGAGATCAACATGGCGAAGAACGAGTCGCTGGCAGTCCTTCACGCCGCACTGGATTTCCGGCGTGTGATCGACGTCCCCGGCTACGACCGGATCCCGCTGCACGACGCTGCGCGCTTCATCGGAACCATGAACTACGGCTACGCCGGGACCCGGGAGATGAACGAAGCACTGGCGTCCCGCTTCATGGTGATCCAGATGCCGGTGATCTCGGAGGAGAACCTGAAGAAGCTCATCCGGGACCGTTTCCCGGAGATCCGGGAGGAATGGGCCGGCCAGTTTGCGGAACTTTTCCATGAGATCCGCAGAAAGTGCGAGGGCGGGGAGATTTCTTCGAGAGCCCTGGATCTCCGCGGACTCCTCGCGGCCATCGGCCTTGCGGAGCGGGGGCTTCCGGCTGGGAAAGCCCTGGAGCTCGGCATGGTCAACAAGTGCTTCGATGAGTACGAGCGCCGGCTGGTCCTGGACCTGGTGGCTGTGCGGATCCCGAAGAACGCCGGGCGCGCGGGGATCTTCCTGTAATCCTGCATCGGCCCGGGAGAACTGTACGCAGGACGGCATCGTCCGTATCAGATTTTTGCACAGGACGGCATCGTCCGCAGGCAGGTTTTCACGTAAAAACGCAGATTTTTCCGGGGCAGTCTTTACGAACAGATGATTCCATGATATGATGCGGCATCGAAAAGAATCGTTGACAATATACGTATACCGCGGGCGCGGGAGCGCCTCGCAGAGACGGAGGAAAAATGGACATCAGACATGTGATCTTTGATATTGACGGAACCCTTTGGGACGCAGCACAGCAGGTCACAGAAGCCTGGAACCTGGTGCTTGAAAGATACGAAGAGACGAAGGGGATCCGGCTGACGGTCAGCGACATGTACCGTTTCATGGGTCATCCCATGAAGACGATCGCCGAGATGATGATGCCCGGTCTTCCGGATGCGAAGCAGGATGAGATCATGAACGTCTGCATGGCAGAGGAGAATGATTACCTTGAGACCCACAGCGGGACTTTCTATCCGGGAGTGGAAAAGACCTTTCTTCAGCTGAAGCAGGAGGGATACAGGCTTTACATCGTTTCCAACTGCCAGGACGGCTACATCCAGGTCATGATGAAGAACGGCGGCCTGGAGAAGGACATCACGGATTTTGAGTCCAACGGGCGGACCGGGAAGTTCAAGGCGGATAATATCTGTCTTGTGCTTGAGCGGAACGGGATCCCGAAGGAAGCGGCGGTCTATGTGGGCGACACACCGATGGACGAGATCGCGACCCGGGAGGCAGGACTGCGCTTTATACATGCGGCCTACGGATACGGGAAGGCGGAAGCGCCGGACGCTGTCATCGGAAGTATTAAGGAGCTTCCGGAAGCCCTACGCGAAATGAAAGAAGGCGGAAAGTTTTGACGGAAAATGAAAGTGAAATGAGACGGGGCGCCGCCATTGCGGCGCCCCGAACCAATGCGGAAAACGTAACGGAAAACGTAACGGAAAACAAAAAAGCGGCGCAGAGCGCCGCACATCAGCGGAGGGCACACGGCTCCGGCATGCGGGACATGACCCAGGGCGACCCGCTGAAGCTGATCCTCGGCTTTGCCCTGCCCATGCTGCTCGGGACGCTGTTCCAGCAGCTTTACAGCATGGCGGATACGGTCATCGTGGGCCGGTTCCTGGGCGTTCAGGCCTTGGCCGCGGTGGGATCCACCGGCGCGGTGAACTTCATGGTGAACGGCTTTGTGATCGGTGCCAGCGCGGGCTTCGCGATCCCGGTGTCCCAGCGCTTCGGCGCCGGCGACCATGTGAACATGCGGCGCTTCGTGGCGAACATCATCTGGATGGGGCTGCTGTTCGCGGCGGTCCTGACTGTACTGGTTGCCCTGTTCACCCGGCAGGTCCTGGTCCTCACCAGAACGCCGGAGGAGCTGCTGGATCAGGCATATGCCTACATCTTCATCATCTTCCTGGGCATCCCGGTCACCTTCCTGTACAACACCACGGCGTCCGTGATCCGGGCCCTGGGCGACGCGAAGACCCCGGTGTATTTCCTGGTACTGGCTTCCGTCGTCAACATCGTTCTCGATATTCTCTTTATCGCGGGTTTCGGCTTCGGCGTGAACGGTCCGGCCATCGCGACCCTGATCTCCCAGGGCGTTTCGGGAATCCTCTGCCTTCTGCACATGCGGCGGAACTACCCGATCCTGCGGTTCCGGAAGGGAGAGATGTCCTTCAGCGGGCAGCAGTGCGCCGTGCTCTGCAGCATGGCGGTGCCCATGGGGCTTCAGTATTCCATCACGGCCATCGGCGCCGTCATTCTCCAGACCTCTGTCAACATGCTGGGCACCACGGCGGTGGCCGCCATGACGACGGGGCAGAAGATCGGTATCTTCTTCTCCAGCGTGTATGATGCGCTGGGCGCGGCCATGGCCACCTGGAGCGGCCAGAACCTGGGCGCCGGAAAGATCGACCGCCTGGTGAAGGGCGTCTGGACTGCGACGAAGATCGGCTGGGTCTACTGGATCTTTGCCTTCGCCGTACTGTTCTTCTTCGGCGGAAAGCTGCCGCTTCTTTTCATCGACAGCTCCAATACCCAGGTCATCACCTGGGCGCATCATTTCCTGATCGCGAACTCCCTCTGCTACTGCCTGCTGACCATCGTCAACGTCTGGCGCTTCGCGATCCAGGGCATGGGCTATTCCATGTTTGCCATCTGCTCCGGTGTTCTGGAGATGGCCGCCCGCACCATCGTGGCCTTTACGGCGGTGCCGGCCCTCGGCTTCCACGGAGTCTGCCTCGCTTCGCCCCTGGCCTGGGTGTTCGCGGTTTCCTTCCTCATTCCGGCCTTCTATCACTGCGTGAAGAAGGTGCGGCAGATGCTCGGCCGGGAAGCAAAGACGTCACGAGACGCCAAAGCGGCAGAAGATAAAGGAAGCACGCGGCAAACACGCCCGTCGAGGGAGCATCGGCCGCTGCAAGGGGCACTGCAGCAGCGATAGACCAGGGTACCAGGGCGGCGACGACGATGACGCTGTCTTCAAGATGAAGCGCCATCTTCTCGCGGTCCGGCTCCAGATCGCCGCAGAGCTGAAAAGTCAATATGGTGGAAAGCGTCTGGTTGCAGGCAACCATGGCGGTGACCGATCCTGTCAGAAGGACCGCAGCATACACGGAGCTGCGGTCCGCTGTTTTTTTCAGGCCTGACTTCAGACCGTTCAGAAGTCCGGTGGCTTCGAAGATCCCCGCGTAGGACGAGGAGATGCAGACAATAGCGCCGGAGCGCAGCATGGAAAGGATCCCGCCGCCGTTCACCAGGGGCTGCAGGGCCGCGTCCTTCGCGGTGAAGCCGGTCAGGGCAAAGCGGACGATGTCGGCGGCCGGAAGATGCTGTAAAAAGAGGCAGAGGGGGATGGCGGTCAGGATGCTGGCGCCCATGGCCCGCTTCACCGGGACCCGGCAGACGGCCAAAACAAAGATCACCACAGCCGGAAGCAGGCACAGGGGATGGATCACGAACTCCCTTGAAAAAAGAGTCTGCATATCTGCAGGAGCGGCTGCTGCCCGGGTCCCGCGGCCCAGAAGCAGATAGATCAGGCAGGAGAGGGCCAGCGGCACCGGGGTGGTGCGCATCATGTTCCGGATGTTCCGGAAGGGATCCACCTCCGTGAGAGTGGATGTCAGCAGCATGCTGGTGGAGACCGGGGAACATCGGTCTCCGAAAAAGGCGCCGGACAGCACCGCGCCGCCGGTCAGCATGGGGTCAACACCCATGGTCTTTCCGATGGTGGCGCAGATGACGCCGATGGTGGCCGCAGTGCCGAAGCTGGTGCCGATAAGGACTGAGACCAGGCTGTTCAGCAGAAAAGTCATCAGGAGAAAGATCGAGGGCCGGATCAGGACTGCGGAGTAGCAGACGATGGCCGGGATGGTCCCGGCAGCCCGCCAGAGGGCGGTCATGACGCCGATCAGGAGGAAGGTGATGAGGATGTTCTTTACGGTCAGGATGCCCTTTACCGTCATCCGGAACATCTCTTCCGGGGAAAAGCCCTTCCGGGCCGCAAGGCTTAAAAAGATCACAAGACCTGCGAGCAGTGCCCACAGGATCGAGAATTTCAGCAGAAGGCTTGCGAGCAGGATGGCGCAGAAAAGCGCGAGGGTAAAAAGTTCCATGGGATGACCTCTCGATGATTCAGGATATATGTCCGGCACCTCATGCCGGGTGCCGGATCTTTTCAATACGAAGATTGTCTTCGATTATACAGGAGCGGAATCCGGGAAGCAACTGATTCAGGCTCCTCCTGCACACAGAGCGCGTGCTGCGGAAAGCAGAGGCTTCTTTGCCGCGCGCGTACACATCCCCGCGTACATTCGCGCCGCGAGGCTAGCGTAAAGATGTTGCCAGTTGAAAAATAAATAAAGAGAGAGTACCAACCTGATATAATGTCAATCGACGAAAACCAACACTAAGGAGGTTGAGTA
>CADBEN010000008.1 GCA_902793685.1 uncultured Lachnospiraceae bacterium | reverse complement strand
TGTATCCACACCATTCTGAAGGATCTGCTTCCGGTACTTCGTGCACCATACGATGTGATACTGCAGGGAATAAACATATCCCCTACCATATGTAAGACCGGTAAACTCAATATTATAAATGCTATTCTCCATATTTATATGATACCATATGAGGCCCTTGAAAGCAAGGAAAAACGAATATACGTTCTGCGATCTGGAAAGTAATGTTCCAAAAAATGCCGGCTTACTCATGACTGGAAGTCACGAGAATGCGCCGGTTCTATTTCAAATCCCGCTGAGATAAAACGGGGCTGCTTTCGCAGCCCCGCTGTTTTTGTTCTGAAACTCCGGCTCTGACTCAGAGTTCCGGCTCTGAGATTCCGGATCAGCCCTGCGCATCCTCTTCCAGCGCTCTTCTGCGCGGGACCAGGACCTTTGCATCATAGCACGCGAAGGAGCCGTCGACCACTTCTTTATCCGGCTTCGGTGTGAATACAGACACCACCGGGACGATCACCAGGCCCGCCAGCATGCAGAACGCGCCGGCATTGATCGGGGACTGGATAAGGACCGGGAAGGAGCTGCGCGCCACGACGTTCGCAAGCATGACCACCGTCGAGAAGATGAAGCAGCACCACACGCCGGCGCGGGATGCGCCTTTCCAGTACAGCCCGTACAGGAACGGAGCCAGGAAAGCGCCTGCCAGTGCGCCCCAGGAAACACCCATCAGCTGTGCAATGAAGGTGACGCTGGACTTGTACTGGATGATTGCCAGGACCACGGAGATCGCCACGAAGACGACGATCAGGCAGCGCATGACGAAGACCTGCTTTTTCTCATCCATCTCCTGGATGAAACGGCCCTTCAGAAGATCCAGAGTCATGGTGGAGCTGGAGGTCAGGACCAGAGAAGACAGGGTGGACATGGAAGCCGACAGGACCAGGATGACCACGACTGCGATCAGGATGTCCGGAAGGCCGGAAAGCATGGTCGGGATGACGGAGTCAAAGCCGTTGGCCTTGATATCGATCTGGTCGGAGAACAGTCTTCCGAAACCGCCGAGGAAGTAGCATCCGCCTGCGATGATCAGGGAGAAGAAGGTGGAGACCACGGTTCCGGTGGCAATGGACTTCTCACTGCGGATCGCATAGAACTTCTGGACCATCTGGGGAAGTCCCCAGGTGCCGAGGGAGGTCAGGATGACGACGCCCAGCAGGTTCACCGGGTCCGGTCCGAAGAAGGACGCGAACACACCGGGAGTAGTGGAGACAGTCTCATCGGAGACGCGGGCGAGGCCGTCGATGGCCGCCAGGAAGCCGCCCTTGGAGTTCAGCACCGCAAGGATGACTGCGGAGATGCCGAACAGCATGATAATGCCCTGGACAAAGTCGTTGATCGCGGTGGCCATGTAGCCGCCTGCAATGACGTAGATTCCGGTCAGGACTGCCATGACGATGACACAGACTGTGTAGTCGATGTCAAAAGCCATTCCGAACAGACGGGAAAGACCGTTGTAGAGCGATGCCGTGTAAGGGATGAGGAAGATGAAGGTGATCACGGATGCCGCGATCTTCAGCGCCGGGCTTCCGAACCGGGCCTCAAAGAACTGGGGCATGGTGGCGGAGTCCAGATGCTGCGTCATGATCCTGGTCCGGCGGCCCAGGATGACCCATGCCATCAGGGAGCCGATGATGGTGTTTCCGATTCCTGCCCAGGTCGCCGCGATGCCGTACTTCCATCCGAACTGACCTGCGTAACCGACGAAGACAACTGCGGAAAAATAGGAGGTTCCGTATGCGAAAGCTGTGAGCCAGGGTCCGACAGACCGGCCGCCGAGGACAAACCCGCTGACATCCGTGGAATGCCGTCTGCAGTACATGCCGATTCCTATCATAACCGCAAAGAACACCGCCAGCATCATAATTTTAATTCCCATGATTTACCTCCTGTGATACTGTATTTTTTCCGCTTTAGCACTTGTGCGCTTTAACGCGGATAAGCGTTAAAGCGTTGCTGTGCTGTATTGTAGCTCCGGATTGTCAGAATTGCAATACTTTTTTTGAAAATTTTTTTACACAGCTCTGCACCCCCGGAATCCGCCGTTGCCTTTTGCGATTTAGAGTGCTAAACTATAATGCGAATGGTCACCCGATAACCTGCCAGTCTGATTCTCACTTTACGGAGGGTACTGTGAAAAAGGATATTCATTCCGAGGCTGTGGAAAAACTGTTTACTGCAGTCATGAGTCTGAAAAATATGGAAGAATGCTATCTGTTCTTCGAAGACATCTGCACCGTGAATGAACTGCTTTCCCTTTCCCAGCGTTTCGACGTCGGAAGCCGGCTTCTGGAAAAGCAGACTTATCAGGAGATCTCAGAAGCTACCGGGGCTTCCACCGCGACCATCAGCCGCGTCAACCGTCTTCTGAACGACAACAAGAACGGCATCGAGATGGCCGCAGCACGTGTCAGCCGCAGGAAATAAACGACCGGCCGGGGCAGACGTCCCGGCCGCACTGTAATGAACAGACAGAAGTTTAAAAACGATACATCAAGAAACATGAAAGGAACCGTAACACCATGATCAACGAAACCATGAAGGAACTGGGAAACAAGCGCTCGGTGATCCGTGAGATCTTTGAATTCGGAAACCGCCGCCGCGCGGAGATCGGCGCGGAGAACGTCTACGATTTCAGCCTCGGAAACCCGAACGTTCCGGCGCCGGAAGCGGTCAACCGCACCATGATCGAACTGCTTCAGACAAAGTCCGACATGTATCTCCACGGTTACACCTCCGCCCAGGGCGCCATCGACACCCGCGAGGCAGTCGCCGCGGACCTGAACCGCCGCTTCGGCACGGCCTTCCACAAGGACAATTTCTATATGACCTGCGGCGCCGCCGCTTCCCTGAAGATCTCCCTCACCGCGCTCTACACCCCCCGGGACGAGGTCATCGCCTTCACGCCCTTCTTCCCGGAGTACCGCGTTTTCGTTGAGACCTGCGGCGCAAAGCTTGTGACGGCCGCATCGGACCAGGATACCTTCCAGATCGATTTTGAGGTCCTGAAGCCTCTCATCACTGAGAAGACAAAGGCCGTCATCGTGAACTCCCCGAACAATCCTTCCGGCGTCGTCTACACCGCGGAGACCGTCACAAAGCTCTCGGAGCTGCTGCGCGCAAAGGAAGCGGAATTCGGCCACGCGATCTATCTCATCGCGGACGAGCCCTACCGTGAGCTGGTCTATGACGGCATGGACGTCCCCTACCTCACGAAGTACTACAGGAACACCATCGTCTGCTATTCCTACAGCAAGTCCCTGTCCCTCCCGGGCGAGCGCATCGGCTATATCCTGGTCCCGGACGAGGTGACAGACGCGAAGGATATCTACGCGGCAGTCTGCGGCGCAGGCCGCGCCCTGGGCTATGTCTGCGCGCCGAGTCTCGCGCAGCATGTGATCGCCTCCTGCACGGGCATGGTCTCCGACCTGAACGTCTACAGGCTGAACCGCGATCTTCTGATCGACAACCTCACGGAGTTCGGCTTCACCTGCATCCATCCGGACGGCGCCTTCTATCTTTTCATGAAGTCACCGATCGCGGATGCCGGCGCCTTCTGTGAGAAGGCGAAGGACTTCGACCTCCTTCTGGTCCCCGCCGACAGCTTCGGCACCCCGGGCTTTGTCCGTATCGCCTACTGCGTCTCCACCGAGATGATCCGGAACTCTCTCCCGGCCTTCAGAAAGCTGGCGGAGAGCTTCGGTCTGTAAGCTGAGTCATGCAGCCACCGGAACCATTGTAAACAAAGCGGAGCTGCTGCCGGCCGGTCAGTCGTCCTGACCAGTCGTGCAGCAGCTCCGTCTCGTTTTTCTGTTTTCGTTTCTTCTGTTCTTCCGGATCTGCGGTTGTTCCGGCCGTGATCCGGTGTTATGCGCCTTCCACAAGTGCCTGCATGTCGTCCCAGAGACCGTCCAGGGACACCAGTGCTTTCTTGTACAGCTGGTACTTCTTCTCGTAGACCTTGACCGCCTCCGGATCCGGCTGCATAACCTCGGAGAAGACCGTCATCTTCTCAATGGCCTCGTCCAGGGATCTATAGGCGCCGGTGGCCGCGGCGACCGCGATCGCGCATCCCAGGGCGCCGGTCTCGTCTGCTTCCAGGGTCTGCACAGGCGTATTCATGACGTCAGCGAACATCTGCGCCCAGACCTTTGCCCGGGCAGCGCCGCCGGCAAGACGGATCACCTCCGGCGCCTCGGCTCTGGTGTTCATAAGACGCTCGTAGTGATAGCGGTGGCAGAAGGTGATTCCTTCAAAAATACTGCGGGCCAGATGTGCCCTGGTATGGCTCACGCTCATGCCCAGGAAGCAGGCCTTGGCGTTCGGATGTACGTTGGAAGCCATCAGGAACGGCAGGAACAGCGGCACGAATTCCGTCGGGGGGATCTCCTCCACCCAGCGGTCCACAAGGTCGTAAATGCTGCCGCCCGCGGCTTTCTCTTTCTCCTTCAGTTCCGGCAGCAGTTCCCGGATGAACCACTCGAAATTGCCCGCAGAGGTCGGGGAGGACTCCTCGATGAGATAGTAGCCCGGGAGAGCAAAGCAGGAATTCATCTGCACTCTTCCGTCCACCACCGCTTCCCTGCGGATGTATTCGTTGATGGACCAGGTCCCCGCGATCATGCACACCTTGGTGGGATCCGTGACGCCTGCCGCGATGGCGCAGGCGTTGATGTCGAACATGCCGCCGATGACCGGCGTTCCCGCCTTCAGGCCGCACTTTGCCGCTGCCTCCTCCGTCACGTACCCGCAGATCTCCGTCGCCTGGCAGAGCGGGGGCAGAGCGTCCTTCACTTCAGGAATGCCGTACATATCAAGCAGCGCATCGTCGAAATTCACCGTCCACAGATTCATGAGCCCGGAACCGGAATAATCCGTGATCTCCGCCTTCGCTTCTCCTGTCAGACGGAAACGGATATAATCCTTGCACTCGAACACCCAGCGGATATTCGCATAATTCTCAGGCTCGTTGTCCCGGAGCCATGCGAGCAGTGCCGTGGGCTGGCAGGCCATGATGTGCTGAAGCGAGCGGTGGAACGCCATTTCCTCCACGCCGTTGGCCTTCCACTCCAGCGGATAGCGGTACGCCCGGTTATCCGTGGAGATGATGCCGTTCCGCGCCGGCTTCCCGTCCTTCCCCCAGAGATAAAGCCCCTTCCCGTGTCCGGAAATGCCGACGCCGGCCACGTCCGCGGGGTCGATGCCGGTCTTTTCCAGAGCGCCCCGGAGGACTGCGCAGTTCGCGTCCCACATCTCCTCCATGTCGCGCTCAACGAAACCGGGCTTCGGGGTGATCGCCTTCGTGGCGATGCCGCAGGTGCCCAGTTCTCTGCCCTGTTCGTCAAAAACTGCTGCTTTGGTGGCGGTTCCGCCGTTGTCGAGTCCGATGTAATAACGCATACTGTCTCTCTCCTGTCAGTTGTTTATAAACGTCAGGTACGATGTAGATTTTCCGTACAGCTTACTGTTTTTCATTATATCACATGATCATCCCGGAAATGACAGATTTCAGGCCGGTGTCAGCCTGACACCGGCCTTTTACAGTTTTTCTCACGGCTTTTTGTTGCTGGGTCTCCAGATCTTCATGAGCTCCGCCTCCCGGATCAGGTCTTCCCGGAAATCGGGGTGGGCAATGGAGATCAGCATCTCCGACCGCTCCCAGGTAGTGCGGCCCACCAGATTCACACAGCCGTACTCCGTGACCACGTGGTAGGCCTGGCTCCGGGGATCCGTGACAATGTCGCCCATAAAATAAGGCACGATCCGGGAATGGCGCCGGCCTCCTCTGTCCTTGAAGGTCGAGGACATGCAGATAAAGGCCTTCCCGCCCTTCGACATGGAAGCGCCCACCAGGAAGTCCAGCTGTCCGCCGGTGCCGCTGATGTGGCGGAGTCCCGCAGACTCCGCGCAGACCTGGCCGAACAGGTCCACGGAGATGCCGCTGGAGATCGAGATCATATCGTCATGCTGCCCGATCACCTCCGGCGCGTTCACATACTCCAGAGGCATGGCGACGACGCCGGGATTCCGGTCCACCCATCCGTACAGGTCCTGGGATCCGATGGTGATCCCCGCAACGCCTTTGTCCCGGTGGAGCTTCTTCTTCCGGTTCGTAAGCTTGCCCGCCCGGTGAAGTTCCAGATAAGCGTCGCTCAGGAGCTCCGTGTGCATGCCGAGGTCTTTGATGTCCGACCGGGCGATCAGGGAGCCGACGGCATTCGGCATGGAGCCGATGCCCAGCTGGATCGTCGCCCCGTCCTTGATGTAAGGGATGATGAGCTCCGCGATGGCCATGTCCTCCGAAGTAGGCTCCGTGTAGGGGAAGCCCGGCAGCGGATCGTGGGGACCCTCGACTACATAGTCCACGTCCGAGATATGAATGCACTCGTCGAAGCCGCCGTAGATCCAGGGCAGATTCTCATTCACCTCCAGGATCACGATATCCGCTTTCTCCAGGATCCCCTTTGCCACGCCGGTGCCGCTGGACAGGTTGAAATAGCCGTGCCGGTCCATGGGCGTCACGCACATCATAGCCACATTCACCGTCAGGAAATGGCGGTAATAGGGCACCACGTTGTGGAAGACCATGGGAATGAAATTGCAGAGTCCTCTGTCGCAGAGCTTCCGCTCGTAGGAAGAGCAGTGCCAGCTGTTGTAGATGAAATGCTCCCGCTTCGGGTCGCATTCCACCGCCTCGATGGGCCCGAAGATCAGATTCCCGCGGATCTTAACGTCCGTGAGCTCGTCCCGCCGCTTCGCCAGTGCCTTGTCCAGAAGCACCGGCATGGTGACGTTCGTCATGTAGTCGACCCAGTCTCCGCTCTTGATGACCTTGACCGCCTCCTCCGGCGTTCTGAGCTTCGCACGGTATTCCGCGTAATGATCGATTCTCTCCATCTCTTTCTACGCTCCTTACTCTCCTTCGTTCAGGGCGTCCACCATCTCCTGAAGCTCAAGGTACCGCTCCATGCGCTCCTCCAGCTTCTGGTCCACTGCGTCCTTCTCCGCGCTCACCTTCGCAAGCGCAACGTAATCCGATGCCGCTGCCAGGACCTCCTTTGCCAGCCGGTCCGACTCCGCCTGCAGCGCGTCGATTTCCGCCTCGATCCCGTCGTATTCCCGCTGGTCCTTGTAGGACAGCGTTTTCTTCTTTGCGTGGGCCCGGCCGGTGCTGTCTCCGCCGGCATTCTTTTTTCTCTGGCCCACCGCGCCGAAGCCGCCGGCATCGTCCGCGGAAAGGCCCTCCTTAAGCTTCCGCTCGCGGTACTCCTCATAGCCGCCCTCGTTCTGGTGCAGCAGCCCGTCTCCTTCGAAGGAGAAAATGCGCCGCACCACCCGGTCCAGGAAATACCGGTCGTGGGACACCGCGATGACGATACCCGCAAAGCGGTCCAGATAGTCCTCCAGGATCCGCAGAGTCTGGATATCCAGATCGTTGGTGGGCTCGTCCAGTATCAGCACGTTCGGCGCGCTCATCAGCACCCGCAGGAGGTAGAGCCGCCGCTTTTCTCCGCCGGAAAGCTTACGCACCGGCGTGTACTGCATGTTACCGTCAAAAAGAAACTGCTCGCACATGTTCGCCGCGCTGACATAGCCGTCCGGCGTCCGGATGAACTCTGCCACGTCCCGCACGCAGTCGATGACCCGCGTGCCGCCTTCGTCCGGCAGGTCGTTCTCCTGGGAGAAGACGCCGATCTTCACGGTCTGCCCTGTCTCGACGGTTCCGGCCAGCGGCGGGATTTCCCCCGTGATGGTCTTTATCAGGGTCGATTTCCCGCAGCCGTTGGGGCCGATGATCCCTATCCGGTCATTTTTCAGGAAAATATAGCTGAAGTCATGAAACAGCGGCTTCCCGTCGTAGCCCGCCGCCACATGGTCCAGTTCGATGGTCTTCCCGCCGAGTCGGGATGAGACGGATGCCATCTGGAGCTGAGCCTCTTCCACGGGCTTTTCCCGGTCTCTCAGCGCCTCAAAGCGCTGGATGTGGGCCTTCTGCTTGGTAGAGCGGGCCCGTGCGCCCCGGAGGATCCAGGCAAGATCCTTCCGGTACAGGGCCTGGGCCTTCCGCTCCGCCGCGATGGCCGCGTTCATCCGCTCCGCCTTACGCTCCAGATATCCGGAGTAATTCTCCGCGTAACGGTACAGCTTCCCGCGGTCTATCTCCAGGATCCCGCCGGTCACCTGGTCCAGAAAATACCGGTCGTGGGTCACCATCAGGAGCGCGCCGCGGTACCTTGCAAGGAAGTCCTGCAGCCACTCGATCATGGCGCTGTCCAGATGGTTGGTGGGCTCGTCCAGGATCAGAAGATCCGCCGGAGTGAGGAGAGCCGCCGCCAGGGCTGCCCGCTTTCTTTGTCCGCCGGACAGCGTGTCCGGCTTCCGGTCCGTCTCTGTGATCCCGAAGCGTTCCAGCATGGCCCTCGCCTCGCCCGTGGTGTCCCAGTACTCGTGCTTTCCGCTGATGGCGCCGCAGACGTTCTCCAGGATGGTCAGGCTGTTGTCGAACTCCGGGTTCTGGGGAAGAAAGGAGATCCGAAGCCCGTTGGACCGTATCACCTGTCCATCGTCCGGCTCCAGCGCTCCGGCGATGATGGCGAGGAGGGTGGATTTCCCGGTCCCGTTCACGCCGATGACGCCGAGGCGGTCGCCGGAATCGATCCCTCCGGTCACGCTGTCCAGCAGAAGCCGGTTCTCAAAGCTTTTCGAAACATTTTCCAGTGTCAGGATATTAGGCATCAGCAGTACTCTCCGTATTCGCAGCCCACGTGGTCCGCCCGGATCGCGCCCTGCGGGGTCAGTCCCGACGAGGTCCTGCGGTACAGAAGGATGGTGCCTTTCCCGGTGCCGCCGTTCCAGAGACGGTTATGGCGCTTTCTGCCGTCCGGAGATTCATAATTGATCAGCAGCATCTCCTTCTTCGGGCAGGTGATCCGTACCTTCACGACCGCCGTGTTGGTCTCCTGCATCACCCGCCAGATGATCTCATCCTCCGTCTCCTCGCAGGAAAAACGGGTGAAAGCGGGATTCCAGAACTTGCTGAAATTGAATTCGAACTCCTCCCCCTCGATGTAAAACGCGCTGAGGAGCTTCCGCAGAAGTGACACGCCGAAGACCTTCGGGCAGCCGCCGCCGATGTCAAAGGCGCTGTTCGCGAGCCGCGCCCCGGTCTCCGCGTCATACAGGCTGCCGGAGGACAGCCACAGCCAGGGGCTCGTGAAATTGCTGCCCCAGTTCTTGTCTGAATAACCGCAGCAGGTATCCGGGGAGACCCGGTAGACCTCGCCGTTGAAAACCACCGCGCCGGAGAAGGCCGTCTTCATGCCCTCCGCATGCCAGTACATCTCAAAAGCCTGCAGGCTGCGGAACAGCTTTCCCGCGCCGTAGCCCACATTGTACGCGATCTCCTTCTTGAGATAGAGATCCCAGGACATATCCCCCGCGCCGCACATGTACTCCGGATGGGCCTCCGCCTCCTCCGGCGTCACATGGACACTGCCGCGGAGCTCCGTGTCTGAGACAAAACAATTCCCCGCCCGGACATGGAAGGGTGCCTTTCCGCGGATCTCGGCCTCCTTCAGGGAGAAAAAGCGGTGGATCTGCACGGCGTCCTCTCCCCATGCGCCCGCCTTCACCATGAGGTAGCTGGGCTTCCGCTTTCCGTCTCTGCTTCCGAAAACAGGCTCGCTTTCCGCAAGGGCGGGATTGCACACGAAGAACTCGATAAAGAATGTCCGTTCCTTCCCGGTCTCCCGGCTCACACCCGTAAAGGAGTGCCACCACCAGTCATAGCCCTGCCGCGCAAACGGCCCTGTCAGCATAAATTCATTTCTTGTGAGGTCATGGATGTTGAACATGTGCGCTCCTCCTGAATTCTTCAGATACATCTGTCTTTTTTGATTATATCATCCCTGAACATGGTTCCGCATCCGATTCCGCAGTTCCCGGCAGGCCTTTCTTCCCGGTCCGGTTTTTTTACAATAGGATCCCTGCCGGCTCTTTACATTTCCATGGATGGGATTTATAATATTTTGCATAATTATACATCCCGGCAGAGACGTCAGCGCCATGCGCCGGTGTCTCTGTCACACTTTTTTTACGGATACGGGACACGGGGACCGTGTCCGGAAGAAAGGAGGAACCTCTGTGAAATATGTTTTTGTGACCGGCGGTGTCGTATCCGGTCTTGGAAAAGGTATTACGGCCGCATCTCTGGGCCGCCTTCTGAAGGCACGGGGCTTCAGCGTGACCATGCAGAAGTTCGATCCCTACATCAACGTGGATCCCGGGACCATGAATCCCATCCAGCACGGCGAGGTCTTCGTCACGGATGACGGCACGGAGACCGACCTGGATCTGGGACACTACGAGCGCTTCATCGACGAGAGCCTCGACCACAACGCCAACGTGACTTCCGGCAAGGTTTACTGGTCTGTCCTGAACAAGGAGCGCCACGGGGACTACGGCGGCGGTACTGTGCAGGTCATCCCTCACATCACCAACGAGATCAAATCCCGTTTTTACGGGGCCGGCGGCGCCTCCGCGGCCGATGCTGCCGGAGCCGGGAATTCTTCCGGCGCGTCTGATGCTGCCGGGCGCGAGAAGATCGCGATCATCGAGGTGGGCGGCACCGTCGGCGACATCGAAAGTCTGCCCTTCCTGGAAGCGATCCGTCAGTTCCAGTGGGAACAGGGCCGCGAAAACGTGATCATGATCCATGTGACCCTGATCCCCTACCTGAAAGTCTCCGGCGAGCTGAAGACCAAGCCCACCCAGATGAGCGTGAAGCGGCTCCAGGAGATCGGCATCCAGCCGGACATTCTGGTGTGCCGCACGGAATACCCGCTGACAGAGAGCATCCGGAAAAAGATCGCCCTCTTCTGTAATGTCCCGGCAGCCCATGTCCTGGAAAACCCGGACGTGGAATATCTTTATGAGATCCCGCTGGTCATGGAGCGGGAGCACCTGGCGGAATCCGTGCTGGAGTGCCTGCATCTCACAAGCCCGGCGCCGGATCTCGCGGACTGGGAGCAGATGGTGGAGGCCCAGCGGCATCCCGAAGGGGCTGTCAGCATCGCCCTCGTCGGAAAGTATACAGAGCTCCACGACGCCTATCTTTCCGTAGTCGAGGCGCTGAAGCACGGCGGCATCGCGAACCGCTGCAAGGTCAATATCTCCTGGGTCGAGTCGAAGGACCTGACGCGGGACACGGCGGACGCGCTGCTCGGAAATGCGGACGGGATCATCGTCCCCGGCGGCTTCGGGGACCGCGGGATCGAGGGCATCATCCTCGCCACGGAGTACGCGCGCGAAAAAAAGATCCCCTTCCTGGGGATCTGCCTGGGACTGCAGATGGCCATCGTGGGCTTTGCCCGCCAGGTTCTCGGCTTCGCGGACGCGAACAGCACCGAGTTCGATCCTGACACCGCCCATCCCGTCATCGACCTCATGCCGGAGCAGCAGGGCGTCACAGATCTAGGCGGCACCATGCGTCTCGGCGCCTGGCCCTGCGTCCTGAAGCCGGACACTCTGGCAGCTGACCTCTACGGGACGGAGCAGATCTCAGAGCGCCACCGCCACCGCTACGAAGTGAACAACGACTTCCGGACCATGCTGGAGTCTGCGGGAATGGTCCTCTCCGGCACGTCCCCGGACGACCGGATCGTCGAGGTGATCGAACTTCCGGACCACCCGTTCTACATCGCCACCCAGGCGCACCCCGAGTTCAAGTCCCGGCCGAACCGCGCGCATCCGCTGTTCCGGGGACTGATCGAGGCGGCTCTGATCCGGCGCAGAACGACGGACGACTGATCGAAGCCGTTCCGGAAGGCAGCTGCACAAAAACTGCAGTCCGCATTCAGAAGCATGACACAGATAATAATACAGGAGGGAGACCCATGGAATTACGGCACATTCGTTACTTTATCGCGGTCGCGGAGAACATGAGCATCTCCCGCGCGGCGCAGGAACTTCTGATCGCCCAGCCGCCGCTGAGCCGGCAGATCCGGGATCTGGAGGATGAACTCGGGGCGGACCTCTTTGAACGTACTCCTCAGGGGCTCCGCATCACGCCGGAAGGCAATGCCTTTCTCCAGTATGCCCGTCAGATCATGGATCTTGCGGAGCGTTCAAGAATACATGTCTTTGAGATGGCCAAAGGGATCCAGGGCACGATAGATATCGCCTCCGTCGAAGGCCACGCGCCGCGGCTCATCGCCAAGTGGATCGCAGCCTTTCGGGAAGGAAGGCCGAACGTCCAGTATTCTATCCGGAACGGAAGCACCGACGATGTCATCTACCGCGTGACCCAGGGCCTGTCGGATCTCGGAGTCATCACGGAACCTTTAAATGCCGACGGCGTGTTCTCTGTTCCCGTGTACCGGGAGCCCTGGACCGCCATGATCCCTGCCTCGGACCCGCTGGCAAAACTGCCGGGCGACACCGTTTCCGTCTCCGCCCTGCGGGACAAGGACCTCATCATCCCGTCCCGGGAATCCCGCCTCCAGGAGATCCTGGACTGGTTTCCTGTGGAAGACGGGGAACTCAGCGGGCAGGAAATGACAGATGGCGGAAAAGCCGGCAGCCCGGGGCGGTATCTGAGGGTCCGCTGCCGGATCTCCCACATGCTGAACGCCTATGAGCTGGCCCGTCAGGGCGTCGGGATCGCCATCTATCCTGCCTCAGACAACCACTTTTCCAAGGATCCCGATGTCATCATCAAGCGTCTCGTCGACCCGGAGGTCACGGCCTCCTATCTCCTCATCTGGGACCAGCGGCATCCGCTCCCCCACGCGGCGGAACTCTTCGTGAAAGAAGTCTGCGGATCGCTGGGCATCCGCATGCCCGGGTGAATTATGATTTGTGAACTATGATTGTGAAGTTTTTTGCTCTTTGCGGGGCTGTGGGCCTGTTATTCCTGCCTCAGCCCCGTTTTTCTTCTCCGCTGGCACGGACCTGTACGGGGCCGGAAGCTAGATTTCCGCGTCCCGGCCCCGTTCCGCAGCCAGACTCATGTAGACGCTTCGCGTCTTGTCCGCCCCTTTAAAGATCAGCACCCCCAGACTCGGGATGCTTTGCATCCCTCGTTGGGGCCGGACAGAGACGCTTCGCGTCTTGTCCGCCTCTTTAAAGATCAGCACCCCCAGACTCGGGATGCTTTGCATCCCTCGTTGGGGCCGGACAGAGACGCTTCGCGTCTTGTCCGCCCCGAGAAGAAAGAAAATACCCGGCTGCAAGCGAGCTTGCGCCGGGTATTTCTTTCTTCTCGGGGTGCTGATCCTTATTCCACATCCTGCAGCGCGGCGTAGTCTTCTTCGCCGGTGCGGACTTTGACGACGCGGTCCACGGTGTAAACGAAGATCTTTCCGTCGCCGATATGGCCGGTGTAGAGCGTCTTCTTCGCGGTGTCGATTACGTCCTGGACCGGGATCTTGCTGACCACCACTTCGATCTTGACCTTCGGGATCAGGGTCGCGTCGATCTCGACGCCTCTGTAACGCTCTCCTGCGCCCTTCTGGAGGCCGCAGCCCATGACCTGCGTCGCGGTCATGCCGGTCACGCCAAGCTCGTTCAGTGCCTTCGTCAGGCGGTCATACTTGGAAAGTCTGGTGATGATCACGACCTTGTGCATTCCCGTGTCGGGACGCGCTGCGCTTTCTCCGCTCTCTGTGACCTTCACTTCCGTCACCTTCACTGCCGCATCCCGCATCGCCTGCGGCGCTGCCTCATAATCCGATATGCCGAGATCTGTGTTCTCGTTGGCCTGAATCTGGGTGCCGGTGATGTCCATGATGCTGAAGCCGGCATAGGCCGAAGTAAGGCCGTGTTCCGTCACATCGAGACCGGTGATCTCCTCCTCCGCGGACGCCCGCAGCCCGAAGAGCGCCTTGATGATGGAAAATGCAATGGTGATCGTGACCGCGGTAAATGCCGCCGTACAGAACATTCCGAGAAGCTGGATCCCCAGCAGTTCAAATCCGCCTCCGTAGAAGAGTCCCAGCAGTTTCTCTCCTTCCGCATTCGCAAGGGAATACCCGGGCACCGTATCCGTGGAGAACAGCCCTACTGCAATAGTGCCCCAGATGCCGTTTATACAGTGGACTGCCACCGCACCCACCGGATCATCCACGCGGAGCACATTGTCGAGGAACCATACCCCGAAGACCACCAGGACGCCGGCCACAGCGCCGATGATGATGGAACCAAAGCAGTCCACGGTATCGCAGGGTGCCGTAATTGCCACCAGACCGGCCAGGGAAGCGTTCAGGCACATGGAAACATCAGGCTTTCCGTAACGGACCCAGGTGAAAACCATGCACACCACCGTAGCCACCGAAGGCGCCACGGTCGTGACCAGAAAGATCGTCCCGAGCTGCGGCAGGCTTGTGGCTGCCGCGCCGTTGAAGCCGTACCAGCCGAGCCAGAGAATAAAGACGCCCAGAGCGCCCAGCGGGATGTTGTGGCCCGGAAACGCGTTGACCTTGATGATCTTTCCATCCTTGTCCTTCGTGAACTTTCCGATCCGCGGTCCCAGCATGGCGGCGCCGACCAGGGCGCAGATGCCGCCGACCATGTGGATGCAGTTGGATCCCGCGAAATCATGGAAGCCGATCTGTGAAAGCCAGCCTCCGCCCCAGGTCCAGTGGGCCTCGATGGGATAGATCACTGCAGAGATGATCCCTGAATAGACACAGTAGGAAATGAACCTCGTCCGCTCCGCCATGGCGCCGGAGACGATGGTCGCCGTGGTGGCGCAGAACACCAGGTTGAACACGAAGGTCGACCAGTCAAACGCTCCGTATCCGGAAAAGATCTCCATCGTCGGGATCCCCAGAAAGCCTCCCAGGGCATTCTCCCCGAACATGAGCCCGTACCCGAGAAGAATAAACATCACGGTGCCGATGCAGAAGTCCATCAGGTTCTTCATCAGGATGTTTCCCGCGTTCTTTGCCCTGGCGAAGCCGGTCTCCACCATTGCGAAGCCCGCCTGCATCCAGAAGACCAGCGCGGCTCCCGCAAGGAACCATATTCCGTAGATCTCTCCATGTAATGCCTCAAAAATATCAGATGTCATATTTCCCTCCTTCTGTCCGGAAAACAGAAAGAGCGCCGACTGTATTCTGTCAGCGCCCTTGCCCGAACTTTGATTCCGATTTTATCGGTCCGGAGCTGTTCTGTAAAATACATAGAATAAACGGAGAGGAAGACCTGAAAGGTATCCCCCGGCAGGATGCAAAGCGTCTCTTACAGCGCCTTGATCCGCTCCAGCGCCTTCCGGGTGTTCTCGTGGGATCCGAAGGCTGTAAGGCGCAGGAAGTGCTCGCCGCAGGGACCGAAGCCGGATCCGGGCGTGCCCACCACATTCGCCTTCTCCAGGAGATGATCAAAGAATTCCCAGGAGGTCATGCTGTCCGGTGTCTTCCACCAGAGGTAGGGAGCATTGACCCCGCCGTACACCGTGTATCCCGCGTCCTTAAGCCCTTCCCGGATCATCCGCGCGTTCTGCATGTAATACTCGACCTGTTCCGCGGTCTTTGCCCTGCCCTGTTCCGAATAGACCGCCTCACCGGCCCGCTGGACGATGTAAGGCGCGCCGTTGAACTTGGTCCCCTGCCGTCTCGCCCAGAGGGCATTCAGGGAGACGCCGCCGCACTTCAGCCGCTTCGGGATCACCGTGTAGCCGAGGCGGGTGCCGGTGAATCCGGCGTTCTTGGAAAAGCTGCGAAGCTCGATGGCGCAGCGTTCCGCCCCGTCGCACTCATAAATGGTGCGGGCGATGCCGTCCTCCCGGATATATGCCTCGTAGGCCGCATCGTAGATGATGACCGCACCGATGCGCAGCGCGTAGTCCACCCACTTCTGCAGCTCGGACTTCGGGATCGTCATTCCTGTAGGATTGTTCGGGAAACAGAGATAGATGATGTCCGGCTCCTCCTCCGGGAACTGCGGGACAAAGCCGTTCTCTTCCGTGCAGGGCAGATAGACCACGCCGCCATAGCGCCCGGTGGACGGGTCGTAAACCCCTGTGCGCCCTGCCATGACGTTGGTGTCCAGATAGACCGGATAGACCGGGTCACAGACCGCGATCCGGTTCTGTTCTGAGAAGATATCCCCGATGTTGCCGGAATCGCTCTTCGCACCGTCGCTGACAAAGATCTCATCAATACAGATCTCCGCGCCCCGGGCCAGGAAATCATGTTTCCGGATGGCACTTCTCAGGAACTCATAGCCCCGGTCCGGCGCATATCCCCGGAACGTGTCCCGGCACGCCATCTCATCCACCGCGCCGTGGAGCGCGGAGATCACCGGTGCCGCCAGCGGGAGCGTCACGTCCCCGATCCCGAGACGGATGATCTCCCGGTCCGGATGGGCCTCGGAATAGGCCCGGACCTTTTCTCCGACCCTGGAAAACAGATAGCTTCCCTGCAGTTTCAGATAATTGTCGTTGATTCGGAACATCTTTTACCTCCTGCTGCCTTTGCGCTCCCGGACGTGCCGGAAACCCTTGTCTGATGTGCTCCCGGACATGCCCGGAACCTTTATCTGATGTGCGTCCCGGTCAGGCCGAGGAACGCTTTCTCCGCTGCTTCCATGGTCGTGATGATGGTCTCCCGGTCCTTTCCGTCCTCAATGAAGCGGACTGCCGCCTCGACCTTCGGCTGCATCGACCGGAATTCGAACTCCCCCCGCGCCAGATATTCCTTCGCTTCAAGGACAGACATCTGTCCCACTGCCCGCTCTCCCGGCTTTCCGAAATCCAGGGAGACGTGCTCCACCGCCGTCGTGATCAGGAGAAGATCCGCTTCGATCTCCTCCGCGAGAAGGCCGGCAGTCAGGTCCTTCTCGATCACCGCCGCGGCGCCCCGAAGCTCCGTTCCCTGCCGCATGACGGGAATTCCGCCTCCTCCGCAGCAGATCACGATCTGGTCCAGGTCCAGAAGGCCCCGGACCGCCTCGATTTCGATGACGGCCTCCGGGACCGGCGAAGGTACGATCCTGCGGAACCGCCCGGGAGCAACCTCTGAAACGTGGTTTCCGGCCTCCTCCTCCGCTTCCGCCTCTGCAGCGTCCATCTCCCGGCCGATGAGCTTTGCCGGGTGGTAAAAGCTTTCATCGTAAGGATCCACCTGCACCTGGGTCAGCACCGTGGAGACTGTCCTGTAGATCCCGTGCTTCAGAAGTTCCGTGTGGACTGCGTTCTGCAGATCATATCCGATGAGTCCCTGGCTCATGGCCGAGCACAGCGCCAGCGGGATCCGGGTGTACTGATCCGGATACCTCTCCGAGAGATCCTTCATGGCCGTGTAGATCATGCCTGCCTGAGGGGCATTGGAAAAGGTCAGGGCGATCTGAAAGCCCTTCCGCACGAAAAACGTGATGAGCTGCGCCGTGCGGCGCACTGCCTCCCGCTGTTCCGGCAGCGTCGTCCCCAAATCCTTGTGCCCCAGGGCAATGACCATCCGTCTTTTTCTCATTTCTCAATTCCTCCCCGTCCTGCCGGTTTCGCGCTGTCTTCCGGTGATCGTTCTTCTCTGTCATCTGCGCAGCGTGCCGGACATTCCGCAGATTCCGGCACTTCCGCCAGGTCCGTGAGCCCAACTTCGCCGCCTGCATGCTCCAGCGCCTCCGCCAGAGCCCTGGCAGTGTCTGCCGCCGTGATGACGCGGACGCCGGTCTCCACCGCGCAGCGGCGGATCTCGAAGCCGTCCTTCGCGCCCTGCAGACCGTCGCCCGGAATATCGATGATCAGGTCCAGCTGATGTCCCAGCACCAGGTCCATGATATTCGGGGACTCCTGCTCCGCCTTGCGGACCTGCAGACAGCGGATGCCCGCCGCGGTCAGGGCCTTCGCCGTGCCCCGGGTCGCGAAGATCCGGTAGCCCAGCTTCTCGTACCGCTTCGCCGTCTCCGCAAGCTCTGCCTTGTCCGCGTCCCGGACCGTGATGACCATGTTCTGATGGTGGGGCAGGTCCATCCCGGCGCCCTGGAAGGCCTTGCCCAGAGCTTCCTCAAAATCTCCAGAGACGCCCAGGCATTCGCCGGTGGACTTCATCTCCGGCCCCAGGGAAATGTCCGCGCCCCGGATCTTCTCAAAGGAGAAAACCGGCATCTTGACGGCGTACAGCGGCCGGTCGGGCTGCAGCCCCGGCGCGTATCCCAGTTCCTTAAGCTTCTTTCCGCAGACCACCTGCACAGCCAGCGGGATCAGGGGGATCCCGGTGACCTTGGAAATGTAAGGCACGGTGCGGGAGGAGCGCGGGTTCACCTCGATGATCCATACCTCATCCCCCGCTGCAATGAACTGGATGTTGATCATGCCGGACACGTGCAGCGCCCGGGCCAGTTTTTCCGTATAAGAGACGATGGTCTTCCGGACCTGGTCTGACACGGAACGGGCCGGGTAGACGGAGATCGAATCTCCGGAATGGATGCCGGTGCGCTCAATGTGTTCCATGATCCCGGGGATCAGGATGTCCTCTCCGTCGCAGACCGCGTCCACCTCCAGCTCCGTCCCCCGGATATATTTGTCCACCAGGATGGGATGCTCCTGCCGGACCGTGTTGATGTCCGAGATAAAAGCGCGGACGTCCGCATCGCTCACCGCGATCCGCATGCCCTGGCCGCCCAGCACATAGGAAGGCCGCACCAGGACGGGATATCCCAGACGTGCGGCGGCATCGGCCGCCTCCTCCGCCGTGAAGACGGTGTCCCCGGCGGGCCGGCGGATCTCCTCCTGCGCCAGGATCTCGTCAAAACGCTCCCGGTCCTCCGCCGCGTCCACCCACTCCGGCGCGGTGCCCAGGATCGGCACGCCCATCTCCGTGAGATGCTGGCTCAGGCCGATGGCGGTCTGGCCGCCGAACTGCACCACGGCCCCGTCCGGCCGCTCCAGTTCGATCACGTTCCGGACATTTTCCGGGGTCAGAGGCTCAAAGTACAGCCGGTCCGCGATGTCAAAGTCCGTGGACACCGTTTCCGGATTATTGTTGATGATGATGGTCTCATATCCTTCCTTCCGGAAAGCCCATGCCGCGTGGACACTGCAGAAATCGAACTCGATCCCCTGTCCGATGCGGATCGGCCCGCTGCCCAGGATGAGGACCTTTTTCTTTTTCGCGCCGCTGTGTTCTCCGGCGTCTGCAGGTCTGTCAGCGCCGCTGTGCTTCCGGATGAACTCCGCTGCCTCGTCCTCCGCCCCGTAGACCGAGTAGAAATACGGGGTCTCCGCCTCGAACTCCGCGGCGCAGGTGTCGACCATCTGGAAGGCGGGCATGATTCCCTTCTCCTTCCGGATCCGGCGCACCTCCGCTTCAGTCTTTCCCGAGAGCCGCGCGATCACGGCATCCGGGAATTCCTGACGCTTTGCCCGCTCCAGAAGGGCGATGCTCAGGTTCTCGTCCCGGAGCCGCCGCTCCGTCTCCACCAGATTCCGGACCTTCTCCAGGAACCAGGGATTGATCATGGTCAGTTCATGAAGGCGGTCGATGCTGACACCCCGCCGGAAGGCTTCTGCCAGAAGCCAGACCCGCCGGTCATCGGGGACCCGGAGCCGTTTTTCCAGATCGTAATTGTCCAGGCCTGAGAAATCGCAGGAATCCAGACTGTCCACATGCTGCTCCAGAGAGCGGACGGCCTTCATCAGACCGCCTTCGAAGCTTCCGCTGACCGCCATCACCTCGCCGGTGGCCTTCATCTGGGTCCCCAGCACATGATCCGCGGTGCGGAACTTGTCGAAGGGCAGCCGCGGCATCTTGACCACGCAGTAATCCAAAGCCGGCTCAAAGCAGGCCGTGGTCTTCCCGGTGACCGCGTTCCGGATTTCGTCCAGACGGTATCCCAGCGCCGCCTTCGCCGCCACTCTGGCGATGGGATAGCCCGTGGCTTTGGATGCCAGCGCCGAGGACCGGGAAACCCGCGGGTTCACTTCGATCACGATATATTCGAAGCTTTCGGGATGCAGGGCGAACTGAACGTTGCAGCCCCCGACGATCTCCAGCTCCGAAATGATGTTCCGCGACGCTGTGCGCAGCATCTGGTATTCCTTGTCAGTCAGCGTCTGGGAAGGCGCCGCCACGATGGAATCCCCTGTATGGATTCCCACCGGGTCCATGTTTTCCATGTTGCAGATGGTGATGACGTTTCCTGCACAGTCCCGCATCACCTCATATTCGATCTCTTTCCATCCCGCGATGCAGCGCTCCACCAGGACCTCATGCACGCGGGAAAGCCGGAGTCCTCCTTCCAGAAGACTTCGGCATTCCTCTTCGTTTTCCGCGATCCCGCCGCCGGAACCGCCCAGAGTGTAAGCGGGGCGCAGGACCACCGGATAGCCGATCCGCGCTGCCGCGGCGAGGCCTGCATCGACCGCACGGACGATCTCCGACTCCGCCACCGGCTCCCCGATCTTCTGCATGGTCTCCTTGAACAGAAGACGGTCCTCCGCCTTCCGGATGGTCTCTGCCCTGGCGCCGATCAGCCGCACGCCCTGTGAATCCAGAAACCCTTCGTCGTCCAGAGTCATGGCCAGATTCAGCCCCGCCTGTCCGCCCATGGTGGGCAGCAGCGCGTCGGGCCGCTCTTTTTTGATCAGGGCCTTCAGCACCGGAACCGTCAGCGGTTCTATATAGACGTGGTCCGCGATGTCCCCGTCTGTCATGATGGTCGCCGGGTTGGAGTTCAAAAGGACCACCTCGATCCCCTCTTCCCGCAGTGCCCGGCAGGCCTGGGTGCCTGCGTAGTCAAACTCCGCTGCCTGCCCGATCACGATCGGCCCCGAGCCGATCACCAGTACCTTCCGAATATCCGGATCCCGCATGATTTATTTCTCCTCCATCATCCTGAGGAATTCCCGGAACAGCTCTCCTGCGTCGCCGGGTCCGGGGCTGGCCTCCGGGTGAAACTGGACCGTCAGGATGTTCTGCTTCACGTAGCGCAGGCCCTCGTTGGTGCCGTCGTTCAGGTTCACGAAGGCCGGCACCGCCACCGTCTCCGGCAGCGAACCGTTGACCACTGCGTAGCCATGATTCTGGGAAGTAATATACACTTTCCCGGTACGCAGGTCCTTCACCGGCTGGTTCGCGCCCCGGTGCCCGAATTTCAGCCGCGCCGTGTCCCCGCCCATGGCGAGAGCTGTCAGCTGATGACCGAGGCAGATGGCGAACAGCGGGATCCCCGACAGAGCCAGCTTCCGCACTTCAGCGATGAGAGCGGGTTCCTCCTTCGGATCCCCCGGCCCGTTGGAGAGCATGATGCCGTCCGGCTTTCCTGCAAGGATCGTCTCCGCCGGCGTGTTCCATGGGTAGACCGTCACGCTGCAGCCCAGAGACTGCAGGGAGCGGATGATGTTCCGCTTGGTTCCTGTGTCCAGCAGGGCGACCCGCTTCCCGGAACCGGAGACTTCCGCCCCGGCTTGTCTTACGCCGGTCATGGCTCCGCCGGATCCGGGTCTGACGGATGCCGGGCTGCCGGTCCCCTGCGGCATCGCCGGGTATTCCCGGATCTCCGCGGACGAGGTCTTCCGCACCACGCCTTCGACTTTGTAAGCCCGGATCCGCTCCAGCAGCGCCGGCATTTCTTCTTCGCCGTACTCCCGCGTCGTGATGCAGCCGTTCATGGTCCCCTTGTCCCGGATCTGCTTTGTCAGATGCCTGGTGTCGACTCCCGCGATCCCGGTGATCCCGTATTTCTGCAGAAAATTCCGAAGCGTGTTCTCCGCCCGCCAGCTGCCGGGCGTCCCGGAGATCTCCCGGACGATAAGTCCGTCCGCAAAAGGCCTTCCGGATTCCATGTCCCCGGCGCACACCCCGTAATTCCCGATCAGCGGGTAGGTCAGCGCCACTGCCTGTCCGGCGTAGGAGGGATCTGTCAGGATCTCCTGATACCCTGTCATGGAGGTGTTGAAAACGATTTCGGAGATGACCTCCCCCGGCGTTCCGGCCGGGCGGCCTTCATAGACCGTGCCGTCCTCCAGGATCAGATAAGCCTTCATACTGTATACCCCATCAGATACTCATCGACCTCTTTCGCGCAGGCCCGGCCTTCCGCGATGGCCCACACCACCAGGGACTGGCCCCGGCGCATATCCCCCGCGGAGAAGACTCCCGGCACGCTGGTGCAGTACCGGCCTTCCGGCGTCTGCACCGTGTTCCGGCCGCTCAGGGCCGTTCCGAAGGCCTCGGGCGTGTAGCTCTCACATCCGGTAAAGCCGGCAGCAATCAGAAGAAAGTCGCACTTCAGGATCTGTTCCGTCCCTTCCTGCGGCACCGGTCTTCCGTTCTCCATCTTTACTTTGACCGTGACGATGGACTTCAGTTTTCCGTTCTTTCCGGTGACCAGCTCCTTCACCGTGGTCTCATAGACCCGCGGATCGTGTCCCCAGAGGGCAATAGCTTCCTCGTGGCCGTAATCCGTGCGCTTCGTTTTCGGCCACTCCGGCCAGGGATTTGAGGGCAGCCGCTCTTCCGGCGGCTCCGGCATCATCTCCAGCGCCGTGACGGACTTGCATCCGTGGCGGATCACCGTGCCGATGCAGTCGTTTCCGGTGTCGCCGCCGCCTACCACCACCACATGCTTATTCTTCGCGCTGACAAAGCCGCCGGTGCGGAGGAGCGCTTCCGCGCTCACATCCCCGCTCTTCAGAAGTCCCCTCGTGGTATCCTTCAGGAAGTCCACGGCGTAATGCACCCCGCTGATCTTCTCCGGATCTGCTCCCGGAAGCGGCCGCGCCTGTTTCGCGCCGCAGCAGAGCACCACCGCGTCGTACTCCCTTAAGAGCCGGTCCGCCGCTTCCCTGCCGCGGATATCCGTGCCGGTGCGGAATTCCACGCCCTCCTGCTCCATGAGCCGCTGACGCCGGAACACCACTTCCTTGTCCAGCTTCATGTTCGGGATCCCGTACATCAGAAGTCCGCCGATCCTGTCCTCCCGCTCGTACACGCAGACCATATGGCCTCTCCGGTTCAGCCAGTCCGCGGCGGCGAGGCCCGAAGGCCCGCTTCCCACCACGGCGATGCGCTTTCCGCTGCGGATCTTCGGGATCCGCGGCCGGATATAGCCGTGTTCAAAAGCCCATTCGACCAGATATTTTTCATTCTCGTGGACGCTGACCGGATCCGTATGTTCTCCGCAGGTGCAGGCCTTCTCGCAGAGTGCCGGGCAGACTCTTCCGGTGAACTCCGGAAAGCTGGAGGTCTTCTGCAGCCGGTCGAAGCCGTGGCCCGGATGCCTGAGCCAGATCTGGTCGTTCCATTCCGGGATCAGGTTATGGAGCGGACAGCCCACCACCATGCCGGAAAGCTTCATCGCGGACTGGCAGAAGGGGACGCCGCAGTTCATGCACCGTCCGGCCTGCCGGATCCGCTCTTCTTCCTTCATGGGGTCCCGGAATTCCGCAAAGCTCCGGACCCGCTCCTCCGGCGGGATCACCGTGTCGTCTTTCCGCGAAAACTCCAGAAATCCTGTCGCTTTACCCATTTCCGCTCCCCCCCATCTCGTGCGCGGTGCGCGAGGCGCTTGCGCCCGCGGTGCGCGCGCGTTCATTGTCGTGCGCGGTGCGCGAGGCGCCTGCGCCCGCGGTGCGCGCACTTTCTTTGAAGGCCTCCAGGACCGCCTCGTCGTGGGGCAGGCCCCGCTCCTCAAACCGGCCGATGGCCGTGATCATTTTCTGGTAATCATTCGGGACGATCTTCTTGAAATCCGGGATCCATCGGTCCAGATCCGCAAGGATCTCCGACGCGAAGGGAGAACCGGTCTCCCGCACATAATCCTCCAGGATCCCCTTCAGCTCGGCGATATCGTACTTCTCCGTCACTTCCTCAAGAGACGCCATGTCCTTGTTCATCCTGAGGTACAGCGTGTGCTCCCGGTCCAGGACGTAGGCTATACCGCCGCTCATGCCCGCGGCGAAGTTCTTGCCGGTCATGCCCAGGATCACCGCGCGGCCGCCGGTCATGTACTCCAGGCCGTGGTCTCCGCAGCCTTCCGCCACCGCCAGCGCGCCGGAATTCCGGACGCAGAAGCGCTCGCCGGCGATGCCGCAGACATAGGCTTTGCCGGAGGTGGCACCGTACAGTGCCACGTTCCCGAGGATGATATTGTCATGGGCAGTGTATCCCGCGTCCTCCGGCGGGGTGATCACCAGCTTTCCGCCGGAAAGCCCCTTTCCGAAGCCGTCGTTCGCGTCGCCCTTCAGGCGGATCGTCAGTCCCTTCGGGATGAAGGCTCCGAAGGACTGTCCTCCGCCGCCGGTGCATTCCACCGTGACCGTATCCTCCGGCAGCCGGTCTCCGTACCGCCTTGTGATCTCGCTGCCCAGGATGGTGCCGAAGGTGCGGTCGATACTGGAGACCTCGGCCTTGATCCGGATCTTCCGGGATCCGCCGGAAGACTTTCCGGCGCCGGCGGTCTCCCCCTCCAGAGTGCCTGTTCCGGCACTCTCCCCTTCCAGGCTGTCCAGGGCCGGCAGCAGCAGCGTTTCGTCCTTGGTGCGCTCCAGATGGAAGTCATAGACCTTCTCCGGACGGAAGTGTGTCCCGCCGGCGGAGACATATTTCCGGTCCAGGATCTTCGAAAGATCCGCCAGACTGCTCTGCGGCACCGGGAGGACGTCCTTCCGCTTCAGGCAGTCCGTGCGGCCCACCATCTCCTCCAGTGTGCGGAAACCAAGGGAAGCCATGATCTCCCGGAGCTCCTGCGCGATAAAGCGCATGAAGTTCATGATGTGCTCCGGCTTTCCCTTGAACCGCTTTCTCAGGGTCTCGTTCTGGGTCGCGATGCCCGCCGGGCAGGTGTCCTTCGAGCAGACACGCATCATCATGCAGCCCATGCAGACCAGCGGCGCGGTGGCAAAGCCGAATTCTTCGGCCCCCAGCATGGCGGCAATAGCCACGTCCCTGCCGCTCATCAGCTTGCCGTCCGTCTCCAGGATGACCCTCTCCCGGAGGCCGTTCTCAATAAGTGTCTGGTGCGTCTCACTGATTCCCAGTTCCCAGGGAAGTCCCGCGTGATGGATTGAGGAATACGGCGCCGCGCCGGTGCCTCCGTCATATCCGCAGATCAGGATCACTTGGGCCCCTGCCTTGGCCACGCCGGATGCAATGGTCCCGACACCGGCTTCGGAGGCAAGCTTCACGGAGATCCGGGCATCCCGGTTCGCGTTCTTTAAATCGTAGATCAGCTGAGCCAGATCCTCGATGGAATAGATGTCGTGGTGCGGCGGCGGGGAGATCAGCGACACGCCCGGGGTCGAAAACCGGGTTGCCGCGACCCAGGGATAGATCTTCTTCCCGGGCAGATGGCCGCCTTCTCCGGGCTTCGCGCCCTGGGCCATCTTGATCTGGATCTCCAGTGCGCTGTTCAGGTAGGCGCTCGTCACGCCGAAGCGGCCGGAAGCCACCTGCTTCACCGCGCTGTTCCAGATGGTGCCGAAGCGGTCCTCCGCTTCTCCGCCCTCGCCGGTGTTGGATTTTCCTCCCAGGGTGTTCATGGCCTCTGCCATGGTCCGGTGGGCTTCCTCGGAGATGGAACCGTAGGACATGGCACCGGTCTGGAAACGCTTCACCAGGCTGTCCACACTCTCCACCTCGCCGATGGGCACCGGCTCCCCGGCAGGCACGAACTGCAGAAGCGCCCGCAGCGTGTGGGGCCGGCCCGCATCGTCCACCAGGGCAGTGTACTGCCTGAATTTCTCATAGCTGTTTTCCCGCACCGCCTGCTGGAGAAGAATGATGGTCTCCGGCCGGTACAGGTGGTCTTCCTTCTCGTCCCCGCTCCGCAGCGCATGGAAGCCGCTGGAGTCAAGGGTCGTATCCACCGTCAGGCCCAGGGGATCGAAGGCGTGGTCATGCCGGGACGCGATATTTTCGCTGATCTCCGCGAGGCCGATGCCGCCGACGCGGCTGATGGTCCCGGTGAAATACTTGTCGATGAGTTCTTTCCCGAGACCGATGGCTTCGAAGATCCTGGCCGACTGATAGGACTGGATCGTGGAGATCCCCATCTTCGCCGCGGTCTTTACGACGCCGCCCAGCAGCGCCTTGTTGTAATCCGCGATGGCAGTATGGTAATCCTTGTCCATGAGACCGAGGTCGATGAGCTCGGAAATGCATTCGTGGGCCAGGTATGGGTTCACGGCCCGCACGCCGAAGCCCAGAAGAGCCGCGATCTGATGCACGTCCCTGGGTTCGCCGCTCTCCAGGATCAGGGACACCGCCGTCCGCTTCCGGGTCTGCACCAGGTGCTGCTCCACGGAAGATACCGCCAGCAGCGACGGGATCGGCACATGGTTCTCGTCCACGCCACGGTCCGAGAGAATAATGATGTTGGCGCCCTCGGCCGCGGCCCGGTCCACGGAAATGTTGAGCTGGGTCAGGGCCTTCTCCAGGGAAGTGTTCTTGTAGAACAGAAGCGGGATGACCCGCGCCCGGAGATCCTTCCGGTCCAGAGCCTTGATGGCCAGAAGCTCTACCCCGGTCAGGATCGGCGAATCCAGCTCCAGAACACCGCAGTTCCCGCCCTTTTCCTCAAGAAGATTTCCGTCGGAGCCAAGGTAGACCGTGGTGTCCGTCACCACCTTCTCCCGGAGGGAATCGATGGGCGGGTTCGTGACCTGTGCGAACATCTGCTTGAAATAGTTGAACAGCGGCTGATGGTGCTCAGACAGCATGGCGATGGGGACGTCATGGCCCATGGACCCGGTGGGCTCGACCCCGTTCTCCGCCATGGGAAGGATCATGTTCAGGACGTCCTCGTAGCTGTAGCCGAAGACCTTGTAGAGGCGGTCGCGCATGGCCTGGGTGTGGACCGGGATCTTCCGGTTCGGCACCGGCAGATCCTTCATCTGCACCAGATAGCGGTCCAGCCATTCCCCGTAGGGGTGGCGCCCCGCGTAGCGCTCCTTGCACTCCTCGTCGGAGATGATGCGCTTCTGCTTCGTATCCACCAGAAGGAGCCTGCCGGGCTCCAGCCTGGACTTCTTGACGATGTGCTTCGGGTCAATGTCCAGGACGCCGACCTCGGACGCGAGGATCAGGCGCCCCGTGTCCGTCACATAGTAGCGGGAGGGCCGGAGTCCGTTCCGGTCCAGGGTAGCTCCCACCAGCTCGCCGTCGGTGAAAAGAATGGCCGCCGGGCCGTCCCAGGGTTCCATCATGGTGGCATAGTAGTGATAGAAATCCTTCTTTTTCTGAGACATGAAGCCGTTGTGCTTCCAGGGCTCCGGGATCAGCACCATCATGGCCAGCGGAAGGTCCATCCCGTTCATGGTCAGGAATTCCAGGGTGTTGTCCAGCATGGCGGAATCCGACCCTTCCCCCGCGATGACCGGGCAGATCCGGTCCATGTCCGCCTCCAGCACCGAAGAGTGCATCGTCTCCTCACGGGCAAGCATGCGGTCGATGTTGCCGCGGATCGTGTTGATCTCTCCGTTGTGTGCCAGCATCCGGTAGGGATGCGCCCGCTCCCAGGAGGGCGTCGTGTTGGTGGAGAAGCGGGAATGGACCACCGCGATGGCCGTGCGGTAATCGTGATCCTGCAGATCCGGATAGAACTGCCGGAGCTGTCCCACCAGGAACATGCCCTTGTAGACGATGGTCCGGGAGGAAAGAGAACAGATGTAGGTGTCCTCCGAGCTCTGCTCAAACTCCCGCCGGATCACGAAAAGCCGCCGGTCAAAGGCCAGCCCCTTTTCCAGAGTCTTCGGCCGGCCGATAAAGCACTGGCAGATGTACGGCATACAGTCCACTGCCCGCTTTCCCAGGATCTCCGGATGCACCGGGACCTTTCTCCAGCCCAGGAAGGGGAGTCCCTCCTTCTCTGCGATCACCTGCATCATCCGCATGGCAAAGGTTCTCTTCATGGTGTCCTGCGGCAGATAAAACATGCCGACGCCGTAGTCCCCGGCACCGCCGAGGCGGATCCCCTCCTGCTCCGCCGCCTTACTGAAAAAGCTGTGGGAGACCTGCAGCAGAATGCCGACGCCGTCGCCGACGGTGCCGGACGCGTCCTTTCCTGCACGGTGTTCCAGCTTTTCCACGATTTTCAGCGCGTCATCCAGGACGCCGTATTCCTGCGTCCCGTCGATATTTACGATCGTGCCGATCCCGCAGGCGTCCCTCTCCCGAAGGATCGCCTCCATATCCGGTATCTTCTGCCCCATCTGTATTCCCCCGTATTCTTTTTCTGTTTGCGGAAACCGGGGCTCTGCCTCTGGCAGCGCCCCGGATCTGCGTGTTCAGGACTCTCCTGTGAGTCAAGTCTCGTTACAGTGTCGAGAACAGGATCTTCCCGTAGGTCGGATACGGCAGGTAACGGTCCGGGATCAGAGTCTCCGCGTGGTCGATATACTCGCGAAGCCCGACCATGTCGGAGAGGACCTGCGCCTCGTAGATCGTCGCGCGCTCCAGTTCGTCTTCCGCCGCCTCGGCCTTCTTTGTGTCCGCAGCCAGCTTCTCCAGGCCTTCGCTTATCTTCGCCGCGTCCGCATCCAGCTCTGTAAGCAGCTTCTCTTCTGCCGCGCAGGCCAGGGACGGAAGTATGGTGCGGCGGGCGCCGAGCACCTCCGCGAGATCCTTCACGTAGGCGATCATGCCGTCCGCGAAATCCTTCCGGACCATCTCCTGCAGGGTCAGGGACTCAATGTGGATCGCCTTGGAATAGTTCTCGAGGACGATCTCGTAGCGGGACAGAAGCTCTTCCTTCGTGAGGATGTGATGCTTCGTGAAGAGACGCACGCTCTTTTCGGAGATCCAGCGCGGCATCGCGTCCGGCAGGGACTTCAGGTTGTCGAGGCCGCGGCTCTCCGCTTCCTTCACCCACTCATCCGTGTAACCGTTCCCGTTGAAGAGGACCTTCTTGTGCTCAGTCAGCATCTTCCGCAGCAGCTCCTTCAGTGCGTCGGAGAGCTCCTCCTGCGGGACTCCCTTCAGTTCGTCGTACATGTCGGAAAGGATATCCGCCACTGCGGTGTTGAGGACGATGTTGGGGTTCGCCACAGAGAGGGCGGAACCCGGCATGCGGAACTCGAACTTGTTTCCGGTGAAGGCAAAGGGCGAGGTGCGGTTCCGGTCCGTGGTGTCCCGCATGAAGTGCGGCAGCACCAGGGCGCCGGTCTCCATCTGCTTCTTGCCTGCCCCGTCGAAGAATTCCCCTTTTTCCATCGCGTCCAGGACCCTTGTAAGATCCTCGCCCAGGAAGATGGAGACGATGGCCGGCGGCGCCTCGTTGGCGCCGAGGCGGTGGTCGTTTCCTGCCGTCGCGACGGAAACGCGCAGGAGATCCGCGTACTTGTCCACCGCTGCGATCACCGCGATCAGGAAGGTCAGGAAACGCAGGTTCTCGCCCGGATGCCTGCCGGGATCCATCAGGTTGATGCCGGTGTTGGTCTGGATCGACCAGTTGTTGTGCTTTCCGGAACCGTTGATTCCCTCGAAGGGCTTTTCATGAAGCAGGCAGGCAAAACCGTGACGGTCCGCCACCTTCTTCATCATCTCCATGGTCAGCTGGTTGTGGTCCGCTGCCACGTTCGCAGTCTCATAGACCGGCGCCAGTTCGTGCTGTGCCGGCGCGACCTCGTTGTGCTTGGTCTTCGCCGGAATTCCCAGCTTCCAGAGCTCCATATCCAGGTCGTGCATGAAGGCGGCGACCTTCGGCTTCAGGACTCCGAAATAATGGTCCTCCATCTCCTGGCCCTTCGGCGCGTTTGCCCCGAGGAGTGTTCTGCCGCAGAGCAGAAGATCCTTTCTCTGAAGGAAAAGCTCCTTGTCGATCAGGAAGTACTCCTGCTCGGAGCCGATGGTCGCGGTGACCCTGGTCACATCCTTCTCGCCTATCAGCTGCAGAAGCTTCACCGCCTCTGTGCTCAGCGCCTGCATGGAGCGGAGCAGCGGCGTCTTCTTATCCAGTGCCTCTCCGCCGTAAGACAGGAAAGCTGTGGGAATGTACAGCGAACCGTCCTTGATGAACGCGGGCGAGGACGGATCCCACGCGGTGTACCCGCGGGCCTCAAAGGTGGCGCGCAGACCGCCGGAGGGGAAGCTGGACGCGTCCGGCTCGCCCTTCACCAGCTCCTTTCCGGAAAACTCCATCAGGATCCCGCCGTTCTCCTCCGGGGAGATGAAGCTGTCATGCTTCTCCGCGGTCAGACCGGTCATCGGCTGGAACCAGTGCGTGAAGTGGGTGGCACCGTTCTCGACAGCCCATTCCTTCATGGCCGCCGCGACCGCATTCGCCACATCGAGCTCCAGGTGCGTTCCGTTCTGGATGGTCTTGCGAACTGCACGGTAGATATCCTTCGGGAGGCGGTCCTTCATGACCTTGTCGTTAAAAACCAGACTTCCGTAGATTTCGGGGATCGGAATCGCTTTTTCCATAATGCTGCCTCCTTTTCTTGCAGAAAGGCGCTCTGACGGCCGAAGCCCTCAGAGCGCCCTTGCTCTTTTGCGAAAATTCTGCCATAGATCGTTATTCCTGTCTAATACCCAAAGCGGACGGCCGGTCATACCAACAAAGTATGGCCGGGAACCCCCCGGATTTCTTGACCCGATAATAAGGAAATGTGATAATGTCCGCATCAGCAAAGGGGCTGCCGGAAGGCAGTCCCTGCGCATTTTTTCCTGCCGGAGCTGATTCCGGCGGGCGCGTACTTCCTCCGCGGAGGTGCGTGCGATTCCTGAATACTGGAGGTGCGTCATGTGTACAGTTCTTGGATACTGCGGAAAGAGCGGAAGCCCTGAGACATGCCGGGGCATGCTTGAGATCGCCGGTTCCAGAGGTCCGGATCAGACAGGACTTCTGCAGATCGGAAACGGGACCCTCGGTTTTGACCGCCTTGCGATCATGGGACTGACGGAGCACGGCATGCAGCCGTTCCTTTTAAATAACAATGCCTGCGTCTGCAACGGAGAGATCTACGGCTTCCGCCCGCTGAAGGAATACCTCTCCTCCATCGGGTACCGCTTTGAAAGCGAAAGCGACTGCGAGATCCTTCTCCCGCTGTACGATCGTCTTGGCGTCTCCATGTTCGCGTTCCTGGACGCGGAATTCGCCTGCATCATCTACGATGCCGCCGAGGATACCTTCATCGCAGCCCGGGATCCCATCGGCATCCGCCCCCTCTATTACGGATACGATGCCGCCGGCACCCTGGTCTTCGCCTCCGAGCCGAAGATGCTTACCGGCACCTGTGAGACCATCATGCCCTTCCCGCCTGGTCACTACTATAAGAACGGCGAGTTCGTCTGCTACCACGATCCTTCCCGCGTTGACAAATACAGCAGCGACGGCATGGATGAAATCGCGAAGAACATCCACGACCTTCTGCTGAAAGGAATCGAAAAACGCCTGGACGCCGACGCGCCGTTAGGCTTCCTGCTCTCCGGCGGCCTTGATTCCTCTCTGGTGTGCGGTGCCGCAGCGAAGCTTCTGGACCGCCCACTGGAGACCTTCTCCATCGGCATGGATGTGGACGCCATCGACCTCAAGTACGCCAGGGAAGTGGCAGAGTATATCCACAGCAATCATCATGAGGTCATCATCACCCGGGACGATGTGATCGGTGCCCTGGAGCCTGTCATCGCGGCTCTGGGAACCTACGACATCACCACCATCCGCGCTTCCATCGGCATGTACCTGGTGTGCAGGTGGATCCATGAAAATACCGACATCCGGGTCCTCCTCACCGGGGAGATCTCGGACGAGATCTTCGGCTACAAATACACGGATTTCGCGCCGGACGCGGAAGCCTTCCAGAAGGAAGCGGAAAAACGGGTGCGGGAGCTCCATATGTACGATGTGCTGCGGGCAGACCGCTGCATCTCCGTCCACTCCCTGGAAGCGCGGGTCCCCTTCGGCGATCTGGCATTTGTGGACTACGTCATGCACATCGACCCCGAAAAGAAGCTGAACCGCTACGGTATCGGAAAGTATCTTCTGCGCCATGCCTTTGAGAAGGATCAGCTGATCCCCCGCAGCATCCTGATGCGGGAAAAAGCCGCCTTCTCCGACGCGGTGGGCCACTCCCTGAAGGACGATCTCCAGGAGTACGCGGAAGCCTGCTACACCGATGAAGCGTATGAAACGCTTCGCCGGAAATATACTCACGCCATGCCCTTCACCAAAGAATCCCTGCTTTACCGGGAGATCTTTGAGAAGTACTATCCCGGCCAGTCGGAAATGGTCGCGGATTTCTGGATGCCGAACCGGAGCTGGGAAGGCTGCGACGTGAACGATCCTTCCGCCCGCGTGCTGTCCAACTACGGCGCCAGCGGGACCTGAACCCCATCTGACAGCTTTGCCGCAGCCTGTCCGTGTCCCGGACAGCTGCGGCAGCTTTTCATTTATCGGGAGTAAATTGCCATGGGAAGAAAAATCAAAGAAGAATGTGGTGTTTTCGGTATTCTGGAGCAGGCCGGAACAGATATCGCTCCGGACATTTTTCTCGGGCTGACTGCCCTTCAGCACCGGGGCCAGGAGGCCTGCGGCATCGCTGTCTCCGAAACAGAGGGAACTGTCGGAAACTGCAGCTTCCGGAAGGATCTGGGGCTGGTCTCTGAAGTATTCCACGATCCGGAGTTTCTCGGAAAGCTGAAGGGGAACCTCGGCATCGGCCACGTCCGCTATTCCACCACCGGCGCCTCTGTGGCGGAAAATGCGCAGCCTCTGGTCCTCTCCTACATCAAAGGGACTCTGGGGCTTGCCCACAACGGAAACCTCATCAACACAGAGACCCTGAAAAGGGAACTGGTCCGCACCGGCGCCATATTCCACACTACGACGGACTCCGAAGTGATCGCATTCCACATTGCCCGGGAACGGGTCCGGACTGCCACAGTGGAAGAAGCGGTCCTGGCAGCTGCCCGGAAACTTGCCGGCGCCTACTCCCTCGTGATCATGAGTCCTCGAAAGCTGATCGGCATGCGTGACCCCTGGGGACTCAGACCCCTCTGCCTGGGAAAGCGCGGTCCTGCCTGGATCCTGGCTTCTGAAAGCTGTGCGCTCTCCGCAGTCGGTGCGGAATATGTCCGCGACATTGAACCTGGCGAACTGATCTCCATATCCGCAGGAGGGATCCATTCCGACCGTTCTCTCCAGATCAGCCGGCCGGCCCACTGTATTTTTGAGTATATCTATTTTGCGCGCCTGGACAGCCGGATCGATGGCATCAGTGTCTACGATGCCCGCATCTGCGCCGGAAAAGCGCTCGCGGAAGCACATCCGGTGGAAGCCGACATGGTCTCCGGCGTGCCGGAATCCGGTCTCACCGCCGCCATGGGATACGCGGAGCACTCCGGGATCCCCTTCGGCTATGCCTTTTACAAAAACTCTTATGTAGGGCGCACCTTCATCAGGCCGACCCGGGAAGCCCGAAGCTCCGGGGTCCGGATGAAGCTCGGCGTCCTTGACTCCGCCGTCAAAGGGAAGCGTATCGTCCTTGTGGACGATTCGATCGTCCGCGGTACGACCATGGCAAATCTTATCCGGATGCTGAAAGACGCCGGGGCAAAAGAGGTCCATATACGCATCAGCTCCCCGCCCTTCCGGCATCCCTGCTATTTCGGCACGGACGTCCCCTCGGGCGAGGAGCTGATCGCAAATCAGTATTCAGAAACAGATCTTTGTGAAAAGCTGCGGCAGAAGCTTGACGCAGATTCCCTGGGCTATCTTCCTCTCAGTGCGCTGCCGGAAATGGTAAAAGGGCTTCCCATCTGTACCGGCTGCTTCGACGCAGGTTATCCTTTCCCGGTCCCCGAAAGCAGGCACTGATCCCGGGAACTCAGCTTCTTGCCTGCACGAACTCTATGAATTCCTTTGCGGCAGCCTCGTCCGCGGCATGGGCCATGTACATCTGGTTGCCCATCTGCGGGACGCTCATCTCCGGCAGACGCTCGCACATGACGATCTCGTTACCGTACTTCGCGAAGATCTCCTCGTGAGTGTGAACGTAGCTGTAGATGTCCCTGCGGCCCGCGTAGACGCAGAAATGATCCTGTCCCGGCTCCGGGAACAGGCGCCTGTCCGCGGTGACCATATCCGCCCAGATCTGGTAGACGTCCAGGGAATGAGCATAGTTCATCATGTCGGGCGTGTTGGCGCCGGCTGGACGCATATTGACCTCCAGGCCGACGAAATCTCCGACCTTGCCCAGGCCCTTCTTCGCCTTGGTCAGCTGGAAGAACTCCAGATGGACAAAACGGCTCTTCACGCCAAAGGATTTCAGGGCCGCGCGGCCCAGCTTCCGAAGCTCCTCCGGCATCTCCGCCGCCACATAATATGCCAGGTCCAGCTTCTCGTTCACGATATCCATGATGGACGGCGGCCACATGGTCATGGATTCAAACAGCGGCTCGCCGTGACTGTCGCAGATGGCGTCGTAGGAGCGGATGTCGCCCGTCACGAACTCCTCCATGACATAGTCCACCGGATGGTACGCGGCAAAGAAAGCATCGAACTCCTCTTCATTCTTCAGCTTCCAGGTGTCGCAGGCGCCGACGCCGATGTCCGGCTTCACGATGACCGGATAGCCGACCTTCTTCAGGAAAGCCGCCGCTTCCTCCTTCTCCTTTGCCAGCACCTCTCCTTCCGCCGGAAGGGGAATCAGATGGCAGCGCGCGCTGGGAATGTTCCCCGCGGCGTAGCAGGCCTTCATCTCGGATTTTCTGCGGAACCGGGCGATCTCGTCCGCGTTCACGCCGGTGGTGACGTGGAAGTCCGTGCGCAGTCTCGCGTCCTGTCCGAGCCAGTACTCATTGTTGGACTCGATCCAGTCGATCTTTCCGTACTTGAAGGTGAAGAAAGCGACCGCGCGGAGCATCTGGTCATAGTCCTCCATGCTGCCGACGCGGTAATACTCCGTCAGCGCGTTCTTCAGCTGCTGCGAAAGTCCGTCATAGGGAGCGTCTCCGATACCCAGGACGTTCACGCCGTTTCTTCTCAGGCGGTCGCAGAAATTCCAGTAGTTGGACGGGAACTGGGGCGATATAAAGATAACATTCATGGATCGTTCCTCCTTGCTCATTCCGTTTCAGGATCCGTACCGGCAGCGCGGGGCAGTCCGCAGTTCCGCTGCCGGCAGATACTTTTTTCAAGTATACCACATCGTCCGCAGTTCCGCTGTGCAGTTTTTTACAGTCCTGGCTTCCCCCGGTTTTTCCTCAGCTTTCCCCGGTTTTTCCTTGTTCTTCCGGGCAGTCACAAAGATAATTATTCATTTGCATCCGGTATTATCGCATAATTATCTCTCAATTCCGACAACAATGCATAATTTTCCACTTGACGGATGAGATGTTCCGTGCTAATTTGAATAAAACCGATGACGAAGAGGAAGTAACCTCTGCTCTTGCATCACAGAGAGCTGCGGATGGTGGAATCGCAGTATGACAGGCAGCGGCGAATGGTCTTCTGAGGGCGAGCCGAACCGTTGAAGACAGACGGTGTAGGCGAGACGGAGGCGGAACTCCGTTAACAAATTCCTGCATATGACTGTATGCATGAGCGGGCGGATCTCTCCGTCAAGTTGGGTGGCACCGCAGGAACGTACAATTTACGGCTCCTGTCCCGACAGCAACTGTTGGGACAGGAGTCTTTTTGTATGCGGAAACCCCTTGTCCCGCAACCGTTCATCAAAACAAAAAGGAGAAAAACAATGGCAGAAGAAAGAAAGATCCCGTACAAGATTTATCTGGAAGAAAATGAGCTTCCCATTTCCTGGTACAATGTCCGGGCCGACATGAAGACAAAGCCCGCACCGCTTCTGAACCCCGGCACCGGCCGGCCCATGACCGCCGAAGAACTGGGCGGGGTCTTCTGCGCCGACCTCGTAGCCCAGGAGCTGGACAACGACACGCCCTATTTCCCGATCCCCCAGGAGATCCTGGACTTCTACAAAATGTACCGCCCGTCCCCGCTGGTCCGCGCCTACTTCCTTGAGAAGGAGCTGGGCACCCCGGCAAAGATCTACTACAAGTTCGAGGGCAACAATACCTCCGGCTCCCACAAGCTGAACTCCGCCATCGCCCAGGCTTACTACGCGAAGAAGCAGGGCCTGAAGGGCGTCACCACCGAGACCGGCGCCGGACAGTGGGGCACCGCCCTCTCCATGGCCTGTGCCTTCCTCGGTCTCGACTGCAAGGTCTTCATGGTCAAGGTCTCCTATGAGCAGAAGCCCTTCCGCCGCGAAGTCATGCGCACCTACGGCGCTTCCGTGACCCCGTCCCCGTCCATGACCACCGACGTCGGCAAAAAGATCCTGGAAGCTCATCCCGGCACCACCGGAAGCCTTGGCTGCGCCATCTCCGAGGCGGTCGAGGTCGCTGTGAAGAACCCGGGCTACCGCTATGTGCTGGGCTCCGTCCTGAACCAGGTCCTCCTGCACCAGTCTGTCATCGGCCTCGAGACCAAGGCGGCGCTGGACAAGTACGGCATCAAGCCGGATATGATCATCGGCTGTGCCGGCGGCGGCTCCAACCTGGGCGGCCTCATCGCACCGTTCATGGGCGAGAAGCTCCGCGGCGAGGCGGACTATGACATCATCGCGGTAGAGCCGGCCAGCTGCCCGAGCTTCACCCGCGGCAAGTACGCCTACGACTTCTGCGATACCGGAATGATCTGCCCGCTGGCAAAGATGTACACCCTGGGCAGCGGCTTCATCCCGTCCCCGAACCACGCCGGCGGTCTCCGCTTCCACGGCATGAGCCCGGTGCTCTCCGAGCTCTACCACGAAGGCCTGATGCGCGCCGTCGCCGTCGAGCAGACCGCAGTCTTCGAAGCTGCGGAGCAGTTTGCCCGGGTCGAGGGCATCCTCCCGGCGCCGGAGAGCAGCCACGCGATCCGCGCCGCCATCGACGAGGCCCTGAAGTGCAAGGAGACCGGGGAAGAAAAGACCATCGTCTTCGGCCTGACCGGCACCGGCTACTTCGACATGGTCGCCTACGAGAAATTCAACAACGGCGAGATGACCGACTACATCCCGACAGATGAAGACCTGGCCCCCGGCTTCGCAAGCCTGCCGAAGGTGGATTACAAGGGCTGATGCCGGGATTCCCCCATCCCGACAGGATAAAAGGCAGCCGCACCAGTTCATTCAGACTGGCGCGGCTGCCTTCGTTTTCTCCTGTGGAGTTTTCATTCTTTCCGGGGTTTTCCGGGTCTTTTCTCATCTGATCAGCTGCCGTCATACGGTCCGCTGGCTGATGCCCTCGATCTTCGCCAGGACCCAGTCATGGTCGTCACTGGTCACGATGGAACGGCAGAAGGGGCACTCTCCGCTCTGATTGAAATCCAGAGGCGCGCCGCAGTGCGGACAGTACTTTGCGCTGATCTTCCCTGACACCGCCGTCTTCTTCCCGAGGCTCCGGATCATCGTCCAGTGGTAAGTCATGAACTTTTCCCGGTTCATGTCGCCCCGCACTACCTTTCCGGTGGCATCGTCCGTGACATAGTCTGTGATCCTTGTGCTCATGCGGATGACGATGTTGTCATTCCGGCTGTCTTTGAAGCAGCCGATGATCTCTGTCCCCAGGACTGCGATGCGGTCCACATGGTTCGTCTGCTTCGCCCTGAGATACTGGTCCACCCCCCGCTTCGCCGCGGCGTACTGCTCCTCGGAAAGCCTTGCCCGCACCGGCTCCAGGTTCCGGTCAGTCCAGGCATTCTGAAGGCGGATGTAGAGATTTGCTGCGTCCTCCAGGAACCGGGTCTCACTGAAGCCCGGATCCCGGGCCTTCAGATCCGCCAGGGCGTCAGCAACCTCGCTTCCGGACTGACCGGTCTGCGGCGGCTGCACCGGCACAGTGTTGTGCTGCATCCGGTTGATGATCCGGATGATGAACCAGATACAGATGATGAACCAGATGATCTCGAATCCGAAGGAGAACAGATAGAAGCCCGGAATGCCGCCGAAATCATCATATCCGTCGTAATCGTAGTAGGAGCCGCCGCCCCAGGAACTGCCGCTGTCCCAGGAGCTGCCGCTGTCCCAGGAGCTGCCGCTGTCCCAGCTGCCGCCGTAATCGCTGCCGCCGGAGAAATCCCCGAAATCCGTCTTCGCGTTCTGTGCCTTGAAATAGCGCGGTATGATCCGCACTGCCTGCACCGTGACAAAGGTCAGGGCGATGGAAAGCATCAGCGCTCCCAGGATGTGCTTCCAGTTCAGTTTTTTCATTCGCCGCTCTCTCCTTTCGAATTCTTCAGTGCCGCCGGCGGGCGGAAGCCCTCCGCATTGAGAAGCTTCGCGGAGCAGTCGGAAAGGTCATCCTCCGCCGCCAGAAGCTCCCGCTCTTCATCCCGGAAGGGCCAGTCGTAAACATAGCCGCGGTGCCGGTAGATCTCCTTGTCCACCGCCACCAGGAAACACCAGGGCGAGCCCTCCGACCGCAGCGTCTCCTCCGCCAGATCCATGACCCGGTCCATATATCCCCGGTGACGGCAGGCCGGATCCGTCGCAATGCAGAGAAGATAGGTGACGGGAAGCTCCGTTTCCTCTGCCGCAGTCGTCCCGCCGGGACGTTTCACCGCGCAGTCCTCCGGGACAGACTCTGCCGGACCGTACTCCGCCAGGACCGGCTTCAGGTGGACCATGGAAAGGATCCGCCCGTCCTCTTCCAGCACGGCGATCCTGCCCTTAAAGACCTCGCCCGCATGAACATCGTCCCCGTAGTATTCCGCCTCGAACTCCGGATCTTTTCCGAAGCACTGCTCAAACAGCGGGACGGTTCTCCCGAACTCGCTTTTCTCAAGAAACCGGACCAATCAGAACTCCTTTCCTTTCCCTGCAGCTGCAATTCCATCTTAGACCATTTTCCCGGGGCTGTCGATGAATGCCGACGCTTTTTCGGTCTCTGAAATGACGGTGGACGCCATATTGTCTTTTTCATACATGACGTTTCTGCTAGAATAGAACTATTGCAATGGTTCAAGTCTCCCGGATCCGGGGGGCCGGGCAGCTGCAGCAATCCGTAAAACAACAGGAGGATGAGGAGATCCTCCGGGCTCTTGATGAAAAGATCAACCACCTGATCATCTTTGCCCTGAAGAAAGTCTTCAAAAGAAAATGACCTTAACGGAGGAAATCCATGTGGAAAGACTGCCGTGAACTCCAGAACACCATCACAGAATACCGAAGGGATCTGCACCGCATCCCGGAGACCGGAGGACGCCTGCCGGCTACCCGGGCCTATGTGGAAGAAAAGCTCCGGGAATTCGGAATTCCCTTCACAGAGAACCGGTCGGACGACGGACTCACTGCCGAGATCCGCGGCGCGTGCCCGGGAAAGATCCTTGCCCTCCGCGCCGACATGGACGCCCTGCCGGTGGAGGAGGCCACCTGCCTCCCCTTCTCCTCTGAAAATCCCGGCCGGATGCATGCCTGCGGCCACGACGCCCACATGGCCATGCTTCTCGGCGCGGCGAAAGTACTGAAGGAGCACTCTCCGGAGCTGAAAGGCACCGTGCGTCTCCTCTTCCAGACCGAAGAGGAAAATGCTGCCGGAGCGGTACGGACCATCGCCGAAGGCGGTCTGAAGGACGTGGACGCGGTCTTCGGGACTCACATCGGCTGCATCATTTCCTCCGCCATCCCCTCCGGCACCGTGATCGCGGCGCCGGGCCCGGTCATGGCTTCCATGGACAAGTTCACGGTCCGGGTGCATGACGAAGGCTGCCACGGATCGACCCCGGAGAAAGGCGTCGACCCCATCAACATCGCGGCCCATATCGTCACCGGTCTTCAGGAGATCCTGGCCCGGGAGCTGGCGGCTGTGAAACCCGCCGTCCTGACCGTATGCCACATTGAGGCAGGAAAAACCTTCAACGTCTTCCCGTCTGATGCCCTGATCGAGGGAACGTTCCGGACCCTCGATGAAGAGGTGCGGAAGATGATCGCATCCCGCATCGGAGAGATCGCCTCCTCCATCGCGTCCGCCTTCCGCGGGACTGCGGAGACGGAAATCGCATGGGGCGCGCCGCCGGTGGTCAATGATCCTGCCATGGCAGCGCTGGCCGCAGACTGCGCGGAGGAGCTTCTGGGGCCGGAGAAAGTGATCCGGAATCTCACCGCTCCCACCATGATCGGCGAAGATTTTGCCCTGTATCTTCTGGAATGCCCGGGCGCCTTCCTTTTCTTAAGCTCCGCGGATCCGGAAAAACATACAGATTTCCCGCACCACAGTCCTTATTTCGACGTGGACGAGGACGTCCTCTGGGAGGGTGCCGCGCTGTTTGTGCGGATCGCGGAGAAATACCTGGGCTGAGAATCCTCCGGCAGGAATCTCCGCTGTAAATTCAAGTCCCGCTTGCGGAACAAAACAAGGGCTGTGCACCTTCCGGTGCACAGCCCTTGTTTTTCAGGAGTATATCTTTGATCAGAAGTTTGCGAAGAAGTTCGCGAAACCGGTGATGATCGCAGCGTTGAAGAAGTCGATGAACAGAGAACCGACCAGCGGGACGATCATGAAAGCGACCGGAGCGGGACCGTACTTGTTGGTGACAGCCTGCATGTTTGCCATAGCGTTCGGGGTAGCGCCCATACCGAATCCGCAGAAACCACTGGAGATGGTCGCCGCATCGTAGTCACGTCCCATGACGTTGAAGACCACGAAGGAAGCATACAGGAACATGATGACGGTCTGGATCAGCAGGATGACGATCATCGGCAGAGCCAGGTCGATCAGCTGCCACAGCTTCAGGTTGATCATTGCAAGGCCCAGGAACAGGGACAGGCAGATGTTGCCGAGGGCACCCATCTCACCCATGGGCATCTTGACGCCGCGGGACTCCTGCACGTTACGGATGACAGCGCCCACAAGCATTGCGCCGATGTATGCCGGCATGGTCAGGACTTTTCCTATCAGAGCGGAAACAATGGTTCCGGCACCGACTGCGACGACGATGTACAGGGCAGCGTTCATAAGATCAGCCTCATCCATTGCGCCGGTGTTCTTGTCGACATCGACCTCTGCGGTTCCCTTGCCTTCAGCCGCCGGGACGACCTCACCGCTGGACTTCAGGTTGTACTTTTTGATCTTGCTGACTGCGATCGGTCCGCCGATCATGCAGCCTGAGATCAGACCGTAGGTTGCAGCAGCGACAGCGACAGTCGTAGCGTTCGCCACACCCAGATCCTCAAGGAAGGGACCGAAGGAGCCTGCAGTTCCGTGTCCGCCGACCAGCGGGATGGAACCCATGGTCAGGCCCAGACGGGGGTCAAGACCGAAGATCTTTGCGCCGAAGCCGCCGACCAGGTCCTGGATGCAGCACATCACGATAGAGACGATCAGGAACTTAATGACGCCGACACCGCCCTTCTTCAGCTCCTTAAATGCAGCCATATATCCGACGGAGCAGAAGAAAGCAGTCATGAACACGCTCTGCAGGGTGGTATCAAGCTGGAACTCCAGCACACCTGCGCTTCTGAGGATCATGTGGATGATAGCGAAGACCAGTCCGCCGACAACAGGAGCCGGGATACAGTAACGTCTGAGAAATGCGATTTTGGAAACCATCATTCTTCCGAGCAGCAGCATCAGCACTGCTACAGCAATCGCCTGATACATGTTCAGTTCAATTGTCTGCATAATAATATCCTCCTCTAATTGATGAAACAACAGTGTATGTACGAAGAATAATATTCAGGCTTCATAAAATTACAAAAAGTTTCAGAAAGAAAATAAAGAAAATTTCAGAAATGCACCTCATATATCTGCCGCTTTACTTGAATAAAGGTTCATGAATTCCAGGCAGCGCTCCTTTCTCCCGGGATAAAGAGCCGCTGCCGCAGATCCGGATCTCTGATTCCCGGAACCGCGACAGCGGCTTTTCGAGTCATATCTTTATTGATATTTTCTGATTACTGAAGATCAGTTTACTTGCAGACGGTCACAGAACCCGGAGTCACTGCCTTCTGCTGAACAACACCCAGAAGAGTCCATGCGCCGGTCTCGTTGGTGACAAAGCCGTCCGGAGCCTGCTGGCTGTGGATCATCCAGCCGCTGCCGTCAAAATAGTAGCACTCCGCGACGCCGTCATAATTGCCGTCGATCCAGACCCACTGGTTTGCCGGATAGGATCCGTCTCCGAAATCATACCAATACTCTCCCGGACGGGTGACACCCATCTTCCAGGTCCCGGCAAATGCCGTTGAAGCCATTCCGAGGGTCAGAGCTGCTGCAAGGATCAAAGATTTCAGTCTCATAATCAAACCCCTTTCTGAAAAAATTATACATGACATTACATATCTAATATATGGCCGTTCACTTCTCTGATTCAAGAGCTAAACGCGCAATATTATACAAAATGATCTGTTTTTCACACAAATCAGCCGTTGAAGCCTGCCACGAAGAACTTGATGAATGCGATGGTCTGCGGCTGGTAGATGATGTCGACCAGGAACGCGCCGACGATCGGGACGATCATGAATGCCTTTCTGGACATGCCGTAGCGGTCCTTGACTGCCGTCATGTTGACGATCGCCGTCGGGGTAGCGCCGAGGCCGTGGCCGCAGAGTCCTGCGCACATGACAGCCGCGTCATAATTGCTGCCCAGGATCCGGAAGACCACAAAGTAGCTGATCAGCGCCATGAAGATGACCTGGCAGAGAACGACCATCAGGACGCCGCCCAGCAGTCCCAGGAGATCCCAGAGCTTCAGGCTCATGAGGGCAATGGACAGGTACAGGGCCAGCATGACGTCGCCGATGCCGTCCATCAGGGCGAAATCAAAGCGGTACAGATGCAGCGACTCGTTCAGGTTTCTGAAAATGACTGCGACGAACATCGCGCCGACGTAGCTCGGGAAGGACATGCCGATCAGCTTGCCGATAAAGCCGGAGACCATGGTTCCGACCGCCATTGCCACCAGAAGGGCCGTGACATTTTTGATGACATCCAGGGAGGAAAGCTTCTCTCCGGTGGATGCGTTGATCTTGTCAAGGTCCGTAATGTAATCTTCACTGGCATCCGGCTTCAGATCATATTTTACGATGAGCTTTCTTGCCAGCGGACCGCCCAGCAGGACGCCGGAGATCAGGCCGAAGGTCGCCGCCGCGGCACCGACCTCAACGCCGGCCGTATAACCCATGTCCGCGAAGGTCTGGCCGTAGGCGCCCGCGGCTCCGTGTCCGCCGATCATGGAGATGGCGCTGGCCAGCAGGGCGTAGGGCGCTTCCAGGCCCACAGCCTTGCCGACGCCGATGCCGATCACGTTCTGGAAGATCGAGATCACGCCCGCGCACAGCCAGTAGATGACCAGCAGCGCACCGCCCTTCGCCAGAAGCGCGAAGCTTGCGCCGAAGCCCACGCAGGTGAAGAAGGCCAGCATGAACGGGCTCTGGAAATAGGTGTCGAACTTAAATCCGAAAGTACCTGTGGTGTGGCCGATGAAGGTGATGAACATGAAGATGAATCCGCCCACCACCGGAGCCGGGATGCAGTACTTGTTCAGGAACTCTGCCTTGCTCTTGACAAAATAGCCGATCAGCAGCAGGACCGCTGCCATGGCCGTGGTCATGATGGCGGTACAATTGATGTTCAGAACGCCTTCCGCAATTTCAAACGTCATAATATTACCCCCTTTGATTCCATGATTGATCCGTTACATTTTATTATTCCAGCGACGTGAGAACTGCCTGATAACAGTCATCGGCAGTCTTCAGCGCATGCTGAAGCAGTTTTTCGCCCTTCGCGCGGTACTCCTCCGCGAAGACCTTGTCCTTGATGCTTCCTATATTGATAAGAACGTTCAGCCATGCGCTCAGCATCCCTGCCTTCAGGGACAGGGCCGCGACGCCGAGATCGCTGGCCGCGGAAGCATTGAACTTTCCGACAGAGGCTGCGACGAGATCGATCCCCTCCGCGCAGAGCTCCATCGTCTCATACGGCACTTTGGTGCAGAGCTTCAGGCCTTCCTGGATCTTTGCGGAACGGGCTGCCTTCTCTTCATCGGTGGCCTTCGGCATCGCAAATGCCGCGCTCAGAATATTGAAGGTTTCCGTGTCGCGGTCCATGATCTCGACAAACCGGTCCTTCAGGGCCCGTGCCTTTTCCCCGGTCTTCTCCGCCTGCTCCTGCACGTCAGCATACTTTTTCTTTCCCACGGTCAGCGCGGTGACCATGGATGTAAGCGCCGCACCCAGGGCGCCCTCCAGCCCGGCGACGGATCCGCCGCCCGGCGCGGGAGCATCGGACGCCAGCACCGCCGCAAAATCTTTGACTTCCATTTCTGCAAGTTTCATGGGAACCACCTCCTGTATGTATTTGTCGGTCCCGGGACATCCGCCCGCCTGAAAATGCGGGTCACTGATTCATGTCGATCAGATGATATTCCATGACCTGGTTCTTGCAGTCAAAATCCTTCAGCTTCAGATAATATTCCGCGCAGTCGATCAGAGCCTTGCCCGGGGTCAGGCCGACCATCTCGCTCTCGATGACGGTGGTCCCGTAGCGCTCCGCCAGAGACTTGATCATCTCGTAGACCACATAGAGCGGCGTGTCCTCATAGTTCACCATGTTCATGGAGACCTGGGCGATACCTCTGTCCTCGAGCATGAACCCCATGGCCTTGCAGCTGCGGAAACCGCCGGAAGAACCGCGGATCACCTTGGCGATCTTCTTCGCGATGGAGACGTCCGAGGTTGCCAGGTTGCAGTTGAAGGCGATCAGCGGCATACGCGCGCCGATGGCCGTGATGCCTGCGGTGGGATGGATCTTTCTCTCGCCATAGTCCGGCGCCCACTCTTCCTGAAGAAGCTTTTCCGGCATACCTTCGAACTCACCCTTCCGGCAGGTCGCCAGATTTCTGCGCTCCGGACGGGTCGCGCTGTCCTCATAGAGGAAGGACGGGACCTTCAGCTCCTCCCAGATCCGCTTCGCGACGCGCTTTGACATCTCGACCGCCTCTTCCACCGTCACATCCATCTGCGGGACAAAAGGGATCACGTCTGTGGCGCCCATGCGCTTGTGCTCACCCTTGTGGTGATTCATGTCGATCCTCTCCGTCGCGACCTTGGTCAGCCGGAAAGCGACCTCCTCGATAGCCTCCGGAGAACCGATCAACGTGAACACACAGCGGTTGTGGTTTCCGTCAGTCTGGGCATCGAAAAGCGTGCAGCCCGGTACGCTGTTTGCAGCCTCGACCAGGGCATTGTAGGTCGCCTCGTCCTTCTCCTTGCTGCAGCTGAAATTCGGAATGCATTCAACAAGTTTTGCCATACCTTCCCTTCCTCCTGAATGTAAATTGTGCAAATTGTATAATTAGTGCAATTTTTACTGGACCGTCTGTCCAGAATGCCTCTTCCTCATTGTAATGCCAATTTTATTTTTTTTAAAGATTTTTCAGTATTTTCCGGCGGACCGGTGACCGGGAAGACTGACGTATACCCTGTTTCACCAAAAAAAGCTGCCGCATTGCGGCAGCCCGGCTGTTTCTGTTTCCGGGATCAGTAGGCGGATTCGCCCTCTTCCGCGGAACGTCTGCCTGCGTAGTATCCCATCCGGTAAGCATCGCGCAGCATAGAGGAGAGCTCCGCGATCCACTCTTCCTTTTTATAATCACTCTTAATGCTCTCGATCTGGTTTTCCATGATCTCGTGTTCCATATCTGTCATAATCTGTCTCCCCCCGTCATTTCCCGCCGCCAAAGCGGCGAATACCCGGTCCGCACACTGCGTTTCCCGCGGCGGGCGGATTCCTGTGGTTTGATTATACCATAAACAGAGCGCTCCATATGGAACGCTCTGTATTTCTTTCGGTATCTGTTTTGTTTTCAGCCTGTTCCGGATACGGAACCGCTCAGAATGTCACGTCGCGGTATACCATCTCACCATTCTTCACGGTCAGCACCGGCTGGTACACCCGGTGTCCGACGATGGTGTGCTGCTCGGGAACGCCGTAGGGCCGGTCGCCGTGGACCGTCTCCATATCCACCGGACGGAACACTGCAATGTCCGCCGGATGTCCCGCAGTCAGGGAACCGGCACGGTCCAGAAGCCCGAGCTGCCGGGCCGGATTGACGGTGGCGCACTCGATCACCTTCTCAAAGGGAATGCCCAGGGCCGTATACTTCGCGATCTGCATGGCCATGCTGAAGGCCGTGGGCCGCAGGTTCATGCTGAGCTTCGTAGTGTCCGTGGCGATGAAGTCCGGAAGGAAGCCCTGGGCGATGGCTGCCTGGGCCACCGGCATTCCGAAATGGGCTCTGGCATCGGCCGCCTCAAAATAAACGCCCCGCTCCCTGGCTTCCCAGGCTTCCGGAATGACCTCTCCCTTCTCGTTGAGCAGATTGGGGCCGATGTTCATGTACATATGGGTGATGGTATCCCCGGGACGAAGCAGGTTCAGAAGATCCGCCAGCGGTCCCGGCGGATTGGTGCAGTGCACCATCACGGAGACGCCCAGCTCCTCACCGAGCTTCACTGTCTCCTCCAGCACCTTGTAGCCCAGATCCTTCACGATCGGTTCGCTGGTGCGGAGCTTCAGCCCCGCCAGACGGCCGCCGGCCTTCTGCCCGAAACGGTCAAAGCATTCCCGGATGGCGCCCCGGTCCCAGTGGGCCGGATTCACGTCCTCAAGGCATCCCGGAAGACTGTCAAGGCCTGTGGTGCAGACATTCAGATAAGCCAGCACGTTCACCCTGAGACGCTCCAGGATCCCCTGATGATAAATGTAGTTCGCGCATCCCGTACTTCCCGCGTCCACCACGGCGGTGACGCCGGAAGCAAAGCAGCTGGCCTCCGTGGGAAGACCGATCTTCGCCAGGGGCTGCACATGGGCGTGGTGGTCGATAAGTCCCGGAACCACATAGCATCCGGAAGCATCGATCACATTGTCCTTCGGATCTGCCGGGAGATTCTCGCCGGTCTTCAGGATCCGGGCACCGTCCGCAGCAACATCGCAGACCCGGTCGGTTCCGTTCAGCGGATCGATCACATGTCCGTTTTTTATAAGAAGCATTCTGTCCTTCCTTTCCGCGCCGGCGGCGCAGGTATGACCGCATTCTGTGTATTCATTATATCATTGCGCCGGGCAAAGCCTGCGGGCTTTCCAGTCTGCAGTTCCCGGATAAAAGAGAAACCGGGCGCACGAGGCGCCCGGCTTCCCGAACCATATGGAAAAGCTCCTTTCGGAACCAAACCGACTGTTCTGTTTCCCGTCCGGGGGAAATCAGCCCTCTTCCTCGGCAGTATCGAATTCCTTGCCTGCAGCTTCCGCGGCCTTCTTCTCCTGCATGTTCTTCCGCACGGTCATCACGCAGGAGATCACGGTGATGATCAGGAAGCCCATGGCGATGGGACGGGTCAGGAAAATGCTCCAGCTGCCGTGTCCGGCCTGCAGCGCCTGGCGCAGGTTCTCTTCGAACATGCTGCCCACGATGAAGCCGATGATCAGCGGGGTGCTCGGGATCTTCAGGACCTTGAACAGAAGGCCCAGGAGACCGAAGAACAGGATGCACTGGACGTCGAAGACACGGCTGTTGGAGGAGTATCCGCCGACGCAGCACATGACCACGATGCAGGGAAGCAGGATGTGCTTCGGGATATCAAGCAGCTTTACGAAGATCGGAAGGCCAGCTCTCTCGAAGATCAGCATGAAGATCGAGGAGATGATGAGGGCCAGGTAAATACCGTAGACGTACTGTCCGGACTTGTTGAAGATCAGCGGACCCGGGCTGATGGCGTGGACCTGAAGGCCGCCCAGGAAGATGGCGGAGACCGTGTTGCCCGGGATACCCATGCAGAGCAGCGGGATCATGGAGCCGCCGATGGTGGCGTTGTTCGCGGTCTCGGAAGCGATGACGCCGTCGATGATGCCGGTACCGAACTTCTCCGGATACTTGGAACGGTTGCGGGCCGTGGTGTAGGCCAGAAGGCCGGAGGTGGAGCCGCCGATGCCGGGCAGGATGCCGATGCCGATACCGATGATCGAAGAGATGATGGTGTTCGGGATCTGCTCGATGAATTCCTGCACAGAAAGGCCGTAGCCCTTCAGCTTATACTTTTTCTTCTCCATCTTGTCCGCCAGATGATCTCTGTCGAAACCGGCGAGGATGATGTCGGTGATCGCGAAGACACCGATCAGAAGGACCGTGATGTCAAAGCCGGACATCAGCTGGTAGTTTCCGAAGGTGAAGCGGACCACCGCGTCGATGGGTGCCATACCGACCATGGAAAGGGCGATACCGATCAGACCTGCGATCAGACCGTTCAGCATGTCCTTGCCGGACAGGGATGCGATGATGGAAAGGGCGAAGACCGCGACTGCGAAGTAGTCCGCCGCGCTGAAGAGAAGGCAGACCTTAGCCAGCAGCGGGGAGACGAACATCAGAGCAAAGATTCCGAGGACCGAGCCCAGGAAGGAGAACAGGATGCCGACGCCCAGGGCGCGCCCCGCTTCACCCTTCTCTGCCATCGGACCGCCGTCGAACACGGTGGAGATGGAGGACGGGGTGCCGGGGATCTTTAAGAGGATGGCGGAGATCAGACCGCCGGAGATGCCGCCCATGTACAGGCCGCAGAGAAGCGCGAGGCCCTGGGTGGTCTCCATGCCGAAGGTCAGGGGCAGGAACAGGACGACTGCCATCGTTGCGGACAGGCCCGGGATGGATCCGAAGATGATTCCGATGATGGTGCCGAACCAGATGAGGAACAGACACATGGGGGTAAATGTATTGGCAAACGCTTCCGCTACCATATTTGCAGGTACCATTCAGTTGCTCCTCCTTTCTCAGAATCCGATGATGCCCTTGGGAAGCGGCATCTTGATGACAAAAACAAAGAGTGCGTCCACCGCCACCGGAAGAAGGACCGAGATGATGGCGAAAAGCGGAATGTTGCGGTTCTCATTATTCGCGAACCAGTTCATCAGCGCGAACAGGAACAGGATGCTGGAAACGATGAAGCCCACCGGTTCGAAGGCCAGCATGTAGATCAGCATGATGAGGATGGTCACGATGCCGCCCTTGGTGCTGGAATCGCTCTGCTTCTTCACATTGTCCGCCGGATCTTTTCTCGTGAGGGTGATGATCAGCTTGGAAACAGAGACCACGATGAGGCAGCCTGCGATGAATGCGGGGACATAGCCTGAACCGACGTCGCTTGCGATCTTGTGCTTCACGCCCTGGGATTGGATGAACATGAAGACACCGAAGACCAGGAATAGGACGGAGGTCAGGAGATTACGCTGTTTGTTCGTCATACTCATATTCTCCTTTATTTCTTACAGAGCTTCCGGATACAAAGGCCGCCCGGCCCGTTGTTCTGGGTCGGGCGGCTCTGTGATCAGCTCTTAATTATCAGCCTCTTGTTATGTTCAGATTACTGGAGGTTGGCCTTCAGTTCTTCGACCTCAGCCGGATCCTCGACGTTCATGGTCGCAGCATCGCGGTAGTAGGGCTCTGCGTAGTAGGTCTTCAGGACTTCTGCGAACTCCGGATCCTCAGCGACTTCCTTGCACAGTGCGGAAAGCTTGTTGACGATGGCCGGATCGGTGCCCTTCGGGAACTTGACCTCGTACTTCTTCGCGTTGACAACATCGTAGCCCTGCTCCTTGAAGGTCGGGAAGTCGATGCCGTCGACTCTCTCGTTTGCCATGATGCCGAGGCAGACCAGATCGCCGGCTTCGATGTAATCGGCAACGTTCATGTAGTTGTAAGCGCCAAGCTCGACCTGGCCGCCAAGAAGTGCTGCGAGACGGTCACCGGTGGAGGTTCCGACGTCAATGTTGTCGAACTGGATGTCAGCCAGCTTCTGGAGACGGTTTCCGACATACTCGGTGGTGGAACCGAAGACGGTGGAGTAACGGACTGCGCCCGGGTTTGCCTTCGCGTACTCGATCATGCCCGGCAGATCCTTGAAGCCCTTGCTGTACTGCTTGTACTGGCCGTCCGGGGAGACTGCGCACAGAGCGTAGGTCTGATCCAGAGCGACGGTGGCGCAGTTCTCGAAGTCGTTGGTGTAGGAGAACTCAGCGGTTCCGGTGGCTTCCTGGACAAGGGATGCGCCGGTGTGGTTGAAGAGGATGGTGTAGCCGTCCGGCTTCTTCTGCATGACATCCATCGCTGCGACCATTCCGGATCCGCCGGTCAGGTTGGTGACGACGAAGTTCTGGCCGGTCTTCTTCGCGATACGGTCGAACAGGGCGCGGCAGTAGGTATCGGTGTCGCCGCCTGCGTTGTAGGGAACAGTGACGTTGACGGTGCCGGTGGGCCAGTCGGTCTCTGCTGCAGCAGCGGCAGCGGTGGTGTCAGCGGCAGCAGCCGGAGCAGCAGCGGTGGCAGCCGGAGCAGCGGTGGTGGCCGGAGCGGAGGATCCGCCGCAGGCGGTCAGGGCAGCCATGGTAAGAGCGAGAGCAGCAGCAAACATCTTCTTCATAGTAGAACTCCTTTCAATATGGTTCATTTCGGTTTGGTTTCGGTTCAGTTCTTACAGAGCAGATTTGTTAACTTGTTTCATGATTTTTGTTTGTTTCTTGTTTCTGGTTACATACTACACGATAATGTAACTTGTTTCAAGTGATTTTTACAAATTTGTAACTCTGCACAAATCACTGTTCTGTTTTTGTGCAGTTTTACAGTTTTACCGCCTTCGGTCATGGGAACGCGTATTTCCACGATGCGGGTCTCCCCTGTCCGGATCAGTTCTTCTCCGGCTGCAGATACTTCCGGTTCACCACATGTGCGCAGTCCCCGGTCCCGGCGAAATCGCAGATGTCCTTCGCCAGCATCGGCATGATGACATCGCCGATGTCAGCCGTACCGCCGCCCACATGGGGCGTCACCACGATGCCCGGCGTCGTGAGCAGTTCATGTCCCGCCGGAAGCGGCTCCTCTTCCACGCCGTCCAGGCCCGCGCCCAGAAGCTTTCCTGCCTTCACCGCGGCGCACAGCGCCTTGTCGTCCACCAGGCCGCCCCGGGCCGTGTTGATGATCACCGCGTCGTCCTTCATGGACTTGATCTGGTCCTCCCCGATCATGTGGCGGGTGGAATCCAGCAGCGGCACATGCAGGGTGACGATGTCGGAGGTCTTCAGGAGCTCCTCCAGTGAAACATATTTCATATTGAATTTCTCTTCCGTCTCCGCAGGCAGACGGAACGCGTCATAATACTGTACTTCCGCGCCGAATGCCTGCACCTTCAGGGCGACCTGGCGGCCGATGTTCCCGCCGCCGACGATCCCCACCGTCTTGTCGAACAGGCTGAAGCTGGAATTCAGGTAGGTGTTCTTGCTCCACGCGCCGCTTCTCAGGCTGTCCGTGTGCTCCAGGATCTTCCGGTATACAGTCAGCATCAGCGTCACAGCAAGCTCCGACACTGCGTTCGCGTTGGCGCCGGGGGTATTGGTCACCAGGATCCCCCTGGCGCCTGCAGCCTCGATATCCACGGAGTCAAAGCCTGCGCCCCAGCGCAGGATCATTTTCAGATTCGGATTGCGCTCGATCACCTCTTTCGGCGCCTTGAAGATCCGGAGGATCATGATCTCCGCATCCGTCATGGCGTCATACGCTTCCTGGCTGTCCACCGCGACGAAGTCGAACTGATCCGCCGGCAGCAGCTTCCTGAGCTTCTCATAGGTGTGTGCGGGATAGGTTCCCGCGAGAACGACTTTCATCATGATCTGCCCCTCCTTTATTTCAGCTTTCCCGCGATTTCCCGGATCAGCACTTCGTTCGGGTTCTTCTGGTTGATGGCGGAGACCTCGCAGATCAGCTTGAAAAGATTGACCTGCTCTTCCTTCGCCACCGCCTTGAAGGTCTTCAGGAAGCTGGAATGGCAGCCGGAGATGCCCAGGGTCAGATCCAGCGGCGTCACCGGGTTGTGATAGTCATGTTTCGCCATGGCAGGCTGCAGGCGGGTGTCGATGAAGTCCAGCATGCCGAAGAGGTCGATGTCCTTCATCTCGCCGTAGCGCTGCATGATGGCCACACAGATCTCCGTCGCCAGGTTTCCCGCACTTCTCGCCATGCCCATGAGGCCGCAGTCCAGGATGTCCGCGCCGTTCTCATAGGCCGCGATGGCGTTCGCCGCGGAGAGGCCCAGATTGTTGTGGCAGTGGAATGCCACCGGGATCTTCACCGCAGCCTTCAGCTTTTTCGTATACTGCACCACCTGGTCCGGCGTCATGGTTCCTGCGGAATCCATGATGGTGATCTCGTCAAGACCGGCAGCCTCCAGCTTCTTCGCCTCTTCCGCCAGCTCGTCCGGGGTCAGAAGGTACGCCTTCATAAGAGAATAGAACGCCTTCAGGCCTGCTTCCTTGATCTCCTTCACCGGCTGGATGGAGATGTCGGCATCGCCCGCGTCCGCGCCGACACGGAGGAAGGCGAGGCCGTTGTCTTTTGCCTTCAGGACGTTGTGGCTGCGGTAGCGCTTCGCGTTCAGGAACATGCCGATCTCGGAACCGCGGTTCAGGTACTTCTGCACGATCTCAAGGTAGGTATCGTCGGTCTCTGCCTGGGTAAAACCAGCCACCTCATACGCACCGATGCCGCCGGCGTTTCCGAATTCGATGATCGGCACGCCTGCCGCCGTCAGGCCGTCCAGCACCATGTCGGTGATCTCCGCGTCAAATCCCTTGCCGACCACATTTGCTCCGTCTCTCAGGGTGCAGTCCATCAACGTAACGCTCATTGCTTTGTCCTCTCTTTCTATAAAGCCCTTTATGAAATCCAATACATTCATATTCGTTGATTTTGTTTCCAAGTACAGTGTAATTCCCGCATTTCACAATGTCTAACAGTATATATTTCATTTTCCGACAACTATTATGTTGTTGCCCCGTTTTGCTGTCAGGCAGGCGGCCGCCTGCGGGGTCTTTACTGTAAAAAAGACAAGCCTGCCGCGCAGATACGCGGCAGGCTCGCCTTCTTTTTTGGAGGAGCTGAGCAAAGCTCAGTAACTTTTGATCAATTCTGTGATCAGAAATCGAACATTCCTGCCGGCTTCTTGGTCGGGAATTTCACGTCGTCATAGGTCTTCGCGGTGGTGTAGTCGATGTTGTGGATGGGCCATGTGGGCTCCTTGCCCTCATAGACCTCCTGGATGCCCATGGCGGAGAAATAGGACGCTCTGTGGGCAGCCTCGACGGTGTTGCCGCCGATGTGCGGATAGATGATGACGTTGTCCAGAGTAAGCAGCGGGTTCTTCGGATCCACCGGCTCCTGACGGATCGCGTCAAGACCTGCAGCGGTGATGACACCGTTCTTGCATGCCTCGTAGAGATCTTCCTCCACCACCAGAGCGCCGCGGGCGGTATTGATCAGGATGGCGGTGGGCTTCATCATGGCCAGCGTCTCCTTGTTGACCATGTTTCTCGTGACCGGGGTCGCCGGTGCGTGCAGGGAAACATAGTCGCACTCCTTGAAGATACGGTTCAGGTCACGGACAACTTCGACACCGTCCGGGAAATCCTTCGCCGGCTTGTAGGGATCGTAAGCCAGAACGTTCATCTCAAGAGCCAGAGCTCTGACAGCGACGCGGCTTCCGATGTTTCCGCAGCCGATCAGGCCCAGGGTCTTTCCGTTCAGGGTGTTCTTTCTGACCTTCAGCTTTGCCTTGTAGAACTCGTTAACCCAGGTCTTGTGAAGGACAGTGACGTTTCTGGAGGTCTCGAACATCAGGAGCAGAGCGGTCTCAGCGACGGAGGTGCTGTTTGCGACCGGAGCATACAGGGTCTTGACATTGTTGTCTTCGCAGGCCTTGAGGTCCACAGTGTCGAAACCGGCGCCGTGGCGGACGATGACCTTCAGGTTCGGATTGGCCTCAATGACCTCTCTGGTGATGGGGGTGATGCGAACGATCATAGCGTCCGGCTGATACTTCTTCATATCCTCGAGGACATCCTCGGTCTCGAAGCCGCGGCCCATGATCAGCTCGTGGCCTGCATCCTCAAGCAGCTTTCTTCCCTCGGACATGATCTCCTGCGGCAGTAAAATCTTCCAACCCATGTTGCGCTCCCTTCTGCCGGTCCATCGCCGGCCTGCTCATGTATCTCTGATACTCTTTCTCTGTTTTCTGGTGTCTGTCTGTGTTCCGTGTTTTATGTTTCGTTTCATGTTCCGGGCCGGCTGTCTGGGACCGGCCCGGAACTATCTTTCAGTTTCCTGCTCAGACGCGGTACACGTCGTCGATGAACTCGAAGCCCTTGTCTTCCAGCGCCTTGTCGACCCAGCTGCGGTTGATGGTGCCCTGACGGGTCTTCTCAAGCTTACCCTCATCGGCCGCCTGGAACTTCTTCGCATCCTCAAGGATGGTGGCTGCGTCGTTTCTCGGGATGACGATGACGCCGTCCGGATCCGCCAGGATGATGTCGCCCGGCTCAACGCTGATGCCGCCGCAGGCGATCGGGACGTTCACTTCGCCCGGGCCCTCCTTGTAGGGGCCGCCCGGGGTGGTGCCGGTGGCATAGACCGGGAAATCCCACTTGCCGATCTCATCGATGTCTCTGATCGGGCCGTCGAGGACGATGCCGGCAACCTTCTTCTGAAGGTACAGATAAGCCATCATGACCTCGCCCATCAGTGCACGGGTGTTGTCCTCTTCGTTGGAAACGACCAGGACGTCGCCTTCGTTGCAGAGGTTCAGTGCAGCGTGGAGGGCCAGGTTATCGCCGGCACGGCACTTCACGGTGAAGGCCGGTCCCACCATCATCTGGTCCTTGGGGCTGGACACCAGGTGGATCCTGGGGTTCATCGCGCAGCTTCTTCCCATGCAGTCCGCGGTGTTGGATGCCGGGATGTTCTTGAACTGCATCATAACGTCATGATCGGGCATATTTCTCTTGAGATAGATTCTCTTTCCAACTGCCATGATTCTTTTCCTCCTGAGTTAGGTTTTTAATGTGTACCGGATGGATCTGTTACAGCTGCTCTGAAAGGTGGTTCTTGTTTCTTGTTTCTTGTTTCTTGTTTCTTATTTCTCGTTCGCTTTTTATATATGTATCTTGTTTCTGGAATCAGCATACACCCGAATGTAACTTGTTTCAAGTATTATTTTTAAATTTGTAACTATGTACAATACACAGCTGCTGATTTTGTGCAGTTTCTACAGAAGTGCCGGTATATGGCTTCGGAAACAAAAAAACAGCGGAGACAGCATTCCGGGAAACAATGTCTGCTCTTTCCCTGAATGCTGCCCCCGCTGAATCACATGGCAGTAAAAGCTGCTGCCTGACGGCAGCCTGTGCGGTTTCAGGTCCCGCAAGCGGGACCTGAAACCTGTATTCAGTTCTCTGTATCGCTTCTCACGGCATTCACCGTGATCTCCTTTTGCTTCATATCGTAACGGTCCAGGTCACTGATCTTCAGCTGAAGCCTGCTCTTCTCATGGAACCGGTCATAGTAGCGGGTCACAGCCCCGATCATCAGGAGCTGAAGGATGCTCAGCTGGCAGAGGGCTGTCGCGGTGATGTTCATGGCGTTTCCTGCAGCTCTGGCCGGTGTCAGAAGGACGATATCCGCATGCCGGCTCAGCAGCGAATCGCTGAGGGATGTGACAAGGATCACCCTGGCGCCGGCTTTCTGCGCCACCATCATGGCGTCACCCGTGCTTTTCGCGCGGCCGTCATAACTCACAGCGATCAGCACATCGTCTTTTCCGAGATTTGCCGCCGTCCGCAGCTGCAGCAGCTGGTCACTGACCATAAAGGCGTCAAATCCCATATTCATAAAAAGGCCCACGGCAGTATGGGTGACGCCGCCGGCACTTCCGCTGGCCGTCAGCATGATCCGCTTTGCTTTTCCGACGATGTCGATAGCCCCTTCCAGCGCATCATTGTTCAGGTCCATTAGACAGCTGTGCAGCGCGTTTTCGCTGAAGCGCATCATCTTCTGCTTGATCACGTTGACGCTGTCGCTGCGGGTGATGCCGATGTCCTTTTCCAGGCTGACGGCCTGCTGCTGCATATGAAACTTCATCTCCGCAAGGCCGCTGTAGCCGATCATCTGGCAGAAACGGGTCACCGTCGCCACGCTGGTGCCGATCTTTTCCGCCATCTCATAGATGCTCATATCCAGAGCAGCCTGCTCATCCGCCAGCAGGAATTCCGCGATCCGGTTCTGCGTGGCATTGAATTTAGGACGGTACAGCCCGATCCTTGACCTAAGTTCGCTCTGCCCCTCGATGATCGTCTTTCTGTTTTCCATTTCCCCTACCCTTCAGTCCAGGTTTCATTTGCTTCTGATTTCATCATACATGAAACAAGTTTCATCTGTAAAGTCTTAATCCGCCTTCTCAGGAAATTGTCCCGGACTGAACTCAGATCAAAACAACACGGCCGCCGCATTAAGGTTTTTGAAATCTTTTTCCTGAACGCGGCAGCCGTTTTTCATTTATTATATCCGTTCGTCACCTTGGAAAGCGTTTATCTTCTCTCCGGAATGACCTCCAGCCAGTATCCGTCGGGGTCCTGGATGAAATAGATCCCCATGCTGTGGTTCTCGAAGCAGATGCATCCCATCTCCTCATGCAGCTTGTGGGCGGCTTCAAAATCATCCACCTTGAATGCCAGGTGGAACTCTTCCTCGCCGATATCATACTTCTGCGGATGGTCCCGCAGCCAGGTGAGCTCCAGCTCGAAGTCGGCATATTCGTTGGCGACGTAGACGATGATGAAGGAACCATCCTCCGGGGTCTTCCTGCGGACCTCCTTCAGCCCCAGCGCCTTCTCGTAGAAGGCCAGAGATTTCTCAAGATCGACCACATTGTAATTCTCATGAACCATTCTGAATCTCATCGTTTCCTCCTGTTTTCTTCAAGGTTACCAGACTTCCGTATACCTGTCGCTCAGAATGTCCTGCAGCTCATCGTAGTAAATGATCTCCATGAGCGAGGAGTCCTCGGATGGGAACAGCTGTCCGGGCATCCACAGCGTCAGCTCGTCATATCCGATGGTGCAGCCGATGCCTTCCGGCCCCGGCTGTTTCACGGCTTCCGCCAAAGCCTGGGGGAAGTCCTCCCTGTGTACCCGTTTCCCTGCTTCGTTGTGGGTCCCGTATCGTCCGATCATCTGCTCAGACAGGAAGCTGCTGATGGCTTCCGGACTCACGAACAGGTCGGAAAGGGACAGGATCTCTCCCGTCTCTGCGTCGATCAGGTAGTGGTCGTAGTAATATCTGCCGTAGCCGTTATCTCCCGCTCCCAGGGAATTGCTGAATCCGACAGAGACTGTGAAGCGGAACAGACGTCCGTTCATCTCCCACTGGTCTACCGCGAAAAGAGAGTAGCAGTACTTCCGGTCCGCCTTCTTCCAAACGTTCTTCGGGACCTTCTCCATCATCTCATAGTCTTTCTTCAGCTGCTCCTCCGCGGTCTTCCGGTATTTGTCGCTGAGCGCGTCCAGCGTCTTCATCAGTACCGGATACCTGTTCTCCGGATCAGAGAACTTGAAATAGTGCGTGTCCAGACTGTACTCGTAGCCCTTCTTCCAGTCCGGTTTAATATAGACCTCGTCCTCCTTGAGGCCGGTCTCCGCCCGGTACAGCCGCCCGGAAGCCCTGACACGCTTCATCGGCTTTGTAGAGTGGAAGTCTCCGCCGTTATAATGGTATCCTGCGTCCACAAAGGCAAAGAAGAGCAGATGGTGCACGGGTTCCTGGAACTGCTTCCAGTTTTCCGGCACATTGTCCCAGTTCGCAGAGGAACGGATGATGTCCCCGGATGCCAGCTCGATCTCAGCTTCGTACTCCGGCGCATCGTACGGTACGTCAGCCGTATGGATGTCGATGCCGTTGATCTGTCCCAGATCCGCCTCCCGGACCAGCTTCTGCAGTTCGTCCACCTGCTCCTTTGTGAGCTCGATCTCCCGGCAGAAGGAGGAAGAGACGAGTCCTGTGCCGTCCTCCAGGACCTTCAGGTCATAGGAATAATGATCCGCATATGGCGGCTCCGGCGCCATGCTGGAGTTTATGTCGTAAGGCATGCCTTTGTCGTAGAAGGAGAGCTTCATGGAACGGACCGTCAGATCCTCAAAGTCCTTTTTCGCATTCGGATCCGACTTGTCCACCGCATCCGGATAGACAGGGGGCGGCGGTGCGATGTAAGGCACCCGCAGGAATTCCAGATAGTGATGGCCGCCGTCTCCGTCCGTGTGGGACATGGTGTACCCGATCACCATATCCTGCTTCCGGTCGTAGGAGATGTCCTCATAAATAAAGAAGTCCTCCGGCTCGATCAGGATCTTGTCTCCCTGCTTTGCGGACTTGTACTTCATTTCATCTTCGAAATTGTTCCTGCCGGAAATATATTTGATCTTGTCCTTGGTGATCTCAAGCCTGTCTCCGCTGTCGTTCTGCTCGTACCAGATCCCGACAGGGCTGTCCCCTTTCGGGGCTGCCACGGATTCAGGCGCGGACGAGGTTCCCGCCGCCGGGCTCCCGGCAGGCGTATTTACATCTTTATGGCAGGCGGTAAAAAACAGCACGCCGATCACGCCGACGGCAGCTGCGATGATCAGTTTATTCATGGGTCCTCCCTTTCCTCGGGCTTTCGCCCATTGACAGGTGCAGCAAATGACTTCTGCCCGGCCCCCCGGATCCGGAGAGCTGAACAATTATAGTATACCTGATTTTTCCGGCTTCTTCATCTGTCCCGCCGTAAAAGCAGGCTTCTCTGAAGAAGCCGGAAAGACTTAACCGGCATCAGCCAGCGACTGTTTCCGCACCGGATGGAACCCGGCCGGCGCCTTTTCCTTCTGCGCCGTCAGAGATTCCGCCGCCGCGAAATCCTCCGCCCTGAGGATGAAATCCCTTTCCGGCGGCACAGACTTCACTCCGTCCCCGTAAACTCTGTACGCGTACTCCAGGACAGCGCTCTCCACGAGGTTCCTGCAGAAGCGCCCGTTCCCCAGCTCACTGCGCCCTGCAGCTTCCGTACAGATGGAAAGCACCTTCTCCTCCGCTTCCGGGCTGATGGAAAAACCGCGCTTCTTTGCCTCAAGCCCGGCGATCTGCGCCAGTTCCGCGGCATCGTAGTCAGCGAACCGCACCGTAAAAGGCACCCTTGACCGGAGTCCGGGATTCCGCGAGAAGAATTCCGCCATCTGCTCCGGATACCCCGCAAAGATCACGACAGTATCGTCCCGGTGGTTTTCCATCTCCTGCACAATGGTATTGATGGCTTCATCTCCATAGCTGCCTCTGTGTCCTTCCACCAGGGAGTAAGCCTCGTCGATGAAAAGAAGCTTTCCCCTGGCCCGCCGGAACACGTCTCTGACCTTCACGGCAGTCTGTCCTAAATACTCCCCCACCAGGTCCGGGCGGCCTGCTTCGACCACTTCCCCGCTGCGGATCACGCCCGCACGGGCAAACAGGCCTGCCAGGATCCTGGCCACCGTAGTCTTCGCAGTACCGGGATTTCCGGAGAATTCCATGTTCAGGACCACCGGAACCGACGCCTTTCCCCACGCCGCCAGATCCTGATTCATCCGCGCAAAAGCAGTGATCTTCCGGACCTGCGTCTTCACATTCTCCAGCCCGACCAGCTCCTCCAGCCTGGCGGGTCGGTTCTGCTTTTTCGGCACATCCAAAGGATCCGGTTCTTTCCGGAAGTCCTTGCCGTCCTGCGTCCCGGTTTCTTCGGAACATGCACCCGCCAGCCGGTGCTGCATCGCCAGGATCTCATCCACTCCCTTCTTTCCGAGATTCCGGATCCCGGCAATTTCTTCCGGACGAAGCGCACACAGTTCTCCCAGCGTACGGATCCCGGCGCGCAGCAGACAGTTCATGCTGCGGACACTGAGCTCCAGTTCCTTGATGGGCGTATCCTCGGATATGGAAGTATTTTCCGCTTCCACCACCGCCTCCATGCAGTGCTCTCTCAGGGTCTCCGCAGTGCAGAAGGACATCACACTGCCCGAAAGGCCTTCCGTCCGGCAAAGTCCAGTGCCGTCCGCCCGGATCTCAACGGCATCGGCCCCCGGAATGGCCATGGAAAGCATGGTCCGCATCCGCAGGCTGATTTCTTCCCTGAGACTGATCAGGAGCATCCCGCGATTGCTCCGTCCGCCCTGCAGGATCCCGCGGGCGATGCCGCCGGAATCTTTCACCGCCTTGATGAAATCCCAGAGAAATTTCTTCCGGCCCATTCTGCTGCCATTGTCTTTTCCCGGAACCGGAAGATCGGAGGGAGCCTTCCCCGGCGCTTCCATGGATCCCTTCGCATCCATGGATCCCTGCGCTTCCATGGATTCCTTCGCATCCATGCAGATCAGATACAGCCGGCGCCCTTCTCCCCGGAGATCCTCCGGCTTTCCATCCCGGAAACTGCCGATCTCCGCGGCATCCTCGAAGACCCAGCGGAGATCTTCCTGCGCCGCCTGCCTTCCGGGGCTGGAAAACACGACCATCTGCCCGGCCTCTTCGCCCCGCGCGCCGACCTGCCATCCGAGGAAGGCGTCCTCAGGAAGCAGCGCCCCCGCCCCCAGGAACCGCTCACCGGCCTCAGGCATGGACGCCATCCTATCATCCAGATCCTTCCCGGTCCCCTCCGGAAATTCCACGGGAAACACACCGTCGCAGCCTGCAAGCTCCAGCGCCATGTCCGTCGTAAATCTGATGTCTGCCATATGCCATTCCTCCCTTTCTTTGATCCGCACTCTCGTTCTGCGGGTTCTTCCCCTTCTTCTGTTTCTGAGTCTCCTTCTGTTTCTCAGGCCTTACTGTTTCTGATGCTTCTGTATGTCTCCTCCCTTCTCCGCCTCCTGTAGATTTCCGAAGCTGTGTCCGCGCCCGCATGTCTCCCCCCGGTATTTCCCTTGGCACGCTCGCCGCTTTCGCGGGTCGTGGCGCTGCTTCCCCGGGCCGGCTGCCGGAGGGATCTGCGGATGAAATTGTCAATGTACCTGCAGGGCTTTTGCAGCACAAAAAAACCGATGCGTGACAGATATTTTTGGATACACTCCTCCCAGGAGCATCATCCGTAGTCATCTGTTATGCATCGGTCTGATCAGACCAGATTCAATTTTGGAAGATTAATTTATCACGCCAGACTGCCAGCGTCAAGGACTTTTCAGAAGAATCCGTGTATACTTAACATATCAGACGGTCTCTGTATTGCCAGGCGCGGGAAGGAATAAGAAAATGATCAAACGAATTGCAATGGTGGATGAACGGCGCTGTGTGTCCTGCGGCGCCTGCGTAAAGGAATGTCCGAAGGGCGCGCTTTCGGTAAAAAACGGGATCCACGCTTTCGCAGACCCGGAGCTCTGTGTGGGCTGCGGGAAATGCGCAAAGATCTGTCCCGCAGACTGCATCCGGATCCTGGACCGTCCGGAGCCCGTTCCCTCCGTGAAGGCCGGAACAAAACGCCCGCGCCGGTGGTATGATTATCTCTGGATCTGGACCATCATCTACTTTGCCCTGGGCTTTTTCAACATCGTCTTCGCCTGGCTCGGTATGATCGATTTTATGGTCCCCATCCTCATCGCCCTCTTCGGCGGGGACAAATGGTTCTGCAATAATCTTTGCGGCCGGGGCCAGCTGCTCACCGTCCTCGGCGAAAAGAAAAAGCTGTCCCGGAACAGACCCGCCCCCGGGTGGATCTCCTCCAAAGCCTTCCGCTATGGCTTCCTGATCTTCTTCCTGACCATGTTCGGGAACATGCTCTTCCAGACCTGGCTGGTCTTTTCCGGCGCCGCTTCCCTCCGGCAGGCCGTCAAACTCTTCTGGACCTTCCGGGTGCCGTGGAGCTTCGCCTATACTCCCGGCCTGGTGCCGGACTGGATCGCGCAGTACAGTTTCGGGTTCTACAGCATCATGCTGACCTCCACCCTGATCGGACTCATCGTCATGGCGCTGTACCGTCCCCGCACCTGGTGCAGCTTCTGTCCCATGGGCACCATGACCCAGCTGATCTGCCGGCTGAAGCACCGGTGATATCTCAGGTCCCGTAGTCCGGATACCAGGTACGGATTACTTCTGTCGGGACCTCGAAGTGCTGATAGTCCTTAGAGTTCCTCCAGCTTCCGCCCCACGAAAACCCGCGGGATGTAAAAGCTTTGTAACAAAGATCGTTTTCGTCGATCTTACAGGGGAACTCTCCGGTCCGGTCGACGTAAGGACTGCCATTGGCAGGCTCAATGTTCAGGCGTCCGCTGACGGTCTTCACGTAGGGATTGTAAAGCGGGTTGATGTCCACCGCCATCCCCAGGCCGTGCTTTGAGACCTTTTTCGTATAGGAGACGAAGCGGAAATTAAAGCAGGAGGAATTGTTGTCCGCCATGGACCGCTCATCCTCAGCATCATATTCATCCACCAGGCAGATCTTTTCGATGGGATAGCCTGCTTCGTACAGCTCCCGGAAGATCGAGAGGAGCGTGTCCGCGATATGGACATTGCAGACCATCTCACCTTCCCGGATCTCTCCTTCCAGATCCCGGTGCAGCAGGTGCAGATATCTCAGGTCCTCCCGCGGAAGCGTGCAGCTGTCCTTCCAGGATTTCCCGCGCATCCGCTCCATCAATTCATCCGTGATCTCCGTACTGTAAAACGCGTTTTCCGTATCCATTGTTTCCTCTTCCGCCCTCCGGCTCTCCGGGGCTGTTTCTGCTTCTGTTTCCCGGCTCTCCGGAACTGCCTCCTCTTCCCGGGATTCCGTTGTCCCGCTGTCTCTGCCCGTCATGCCAACGGCACAGAAGCAGAAGATCAGGACAACTGCCGCAAGAACCCCTCTGATGATCCGCCTCATTCTTCCTTCCCCCGATATTCCAGCCCCAGCATGGTCAGGTCGTCAAACTGCGGGGCATCCCCCACGAAATGCTGAACGTTTCGGTAAACTCCTTCCAGGATCTCCTGGGGCGTCCCATCCTGATGCTCATTCAGGGCGTCAAGCATTCTCTTTTCGGCAAACATCCGGTTGTTCCCGTCCGTCGCTTCCGGGACGCCGTCTGTAAAGAGGAACAGCTTGTCTCCCTTTTCCAGCTTCAGCTCTGAATTCCGGTACCTGACTCCCGACATGCCGCCGCAGACAAAGCCATGCTTTGTCCGGAACAGTTCAAACCCGCTGCCTTTCCTGCAGACCGCAGCATCTTCATGTCCCGCGTTCGCGAAGGTGACCACTCCTGTGGAAAGATCCAGGATCCCCATCCACAGAGTAAAGAACATATCCGTCTTGTTATGACCGCAGACATATTCATTCACGGATTCCAGGATCTCGGCGGGCGTTCCTCCCGATTTCGCCCTCTCTCTCAGCAGAATGCTGTTCTCCATCATGAAAAGCGCAGCAGGAACCCCCTTCCCGGAGACGTCGCCGATCATCAGCACCAGGTGGTCTTCATCGGTCAGGAAGAAATTGTAAAAGTCGCCGCCGACTGCTTTCGCCGGTGTCATGGAGGCGTAGATATCAAAATCCTTCCGCCCGGGGAAAGCGGGAAACTCATTCGGCAGCGCGTTTTCCTGGATCGAACTTGCGAAGGCGAGCTCCGTTTCGATTCTTTCCCGTTCTGCTGTGGCGGCAGTCAGGTTGTCGATATAGGCTACCATGTCCGCCTCCATCTTATCGATGGATTCCGCCAGCCCCGTGATCTCCCGGTAAGGGCTGATGGTGCCGAGCGGGGTCCCGATCCTGCTCTCTTCCGCAAAGCGGGCAGCCTCGTCAGAGATCTTCCTGACCGGTGTGATGATCTGCTTTCTGAGAAACCGTACGACAAACCAGGAACTAAACAGGGATAAGACCAGCGTAATGAAAACAATCGTTACCAGATAGGGACGGATGAGCCGGCGGATCTCACGGATGGGCCTCTGAACGCAGAGCAGCGCGGTCACTTCTCCGGCAGAATTCCGGACCGGCACCAGGGTAGTCATGTGCGGATGTGCTCCGTCGTCCGGGTTCGGACGGTAGACTGTCCCGAATGCTTCTTTGTTCTCGTAAAGGTCCTGATAGATCTTCCGGTATTCTTCATTTGTGGTCTTTCTCCGATGTCCGAGAGGCCACTCCGTATAGCCGGAATCGTCCACGCTGTTGTTGACGCTGTTGAAAACGGATTCGAAGCTCTGGTAGTCCTGCGTGTCCACTTTGATAACATAGATCAGCGATACTCCCATACGCTGGCAGAAAATGTCCAGATACTTTTTGGAGTCCTGATACTCTTCGGTCTCCTCCCCCGCCAGATATGCATCGATATGATCGCCGTTCACCATGACTGCCGCCGTATTTGCAATATGGTAGGCCGTATTCGTGTACTCATTGCGGAAACTGCGGAAATGGCCCCAGAAGCCAAAGCTGCTGATGATGATTCCCAGCAGAAGCAGCGCCAGTACGATGGTGGCAATGAGGCTGGCCGCCATGCTGGACTTGATTCTTTTTATCATAGTCATATCCTGTCCCCCGTGACGCTGAGCCGATGTATCCGGCCCGGGATCAGTTTTTTATCTCTGCGCCGCGGTATTCCACGCAGAGCATGGTCAGATCATCAAACTGTGGGGAATCTCCCACAAATTCTTTCACACTCCTGCGGACGCCCTCCAGAATTTCTTCCGGAGTTCCTTCTTTATCCCTGTTCAGCGATTCCAGCATCCGCTTGTACATAAACATGTTGAAATCCTTGTCGGATGCCTCCGGCACGCCGTCCGTATAGATAAACAGCTTGCTGCCCGGCTCCATCTGCAGTTCGAAATCTCTGTACCTGATATCCGGCATCGCACCGCAGACCAGGCCGTGCTTTGTCCTGTATAGTTCAAAGGATCCGTTCCTACGGTAAACTGCGGGATCCTCATGCCCGGCGTTAGCGAATATGAGCCTGCCGGTGGAAAGGTCCAGGATCCCCGCCCAGAGCGTGACGAACATGTCCGACTGGTCCTGTTCACAGATCCGTTTATTCGCGAACTCCAGGATCTCCGCAGGCGTTCCTCCCATCCGGGCCCGGTCGCTCAGAATGATATTGTTCTGCATCATGAACAGGGCAGCCGGGATTCCCTTGCCGGAGACGTCGCCGATCAGCATGAGCAGATGATCATGATCGATTAGGAAAAAATTGTAGAAATCGCCTCCGACCTCTTTGGCCGGCGTCATGGATGCGTAAATATCAAACTCCGTCCGGTCAGGGAAGGCCGGGAATTTATTCGGCAGAGCCTTCTCCTGAATGTTGCTGGCAAGGGACAGTTCCGCGCCCAGCCTTTCCTTCTCGGCAGTAAATGCCGGGCTCCAGACGGATCAGGAAGCTTCCGTCCGCCGCTCTCGTAAGACCGAGAATGCGGTCGAGGCCGGAGGTGTTCAGGATATGTCCGCCAAAGGGCACGCATCCGCCGGTAAGTCCGGTCCTGGCGCCCTGGACGGTGACCGGGATCCCCCGGCCGCAGTATTCTTTCAGGTCCGCCCGGACCTCGTCCTCCGTCCCGGGAAAAGAGATGGATTCCGCGTATCCGGTGGTCCTGGATTCGTCTTTCAGATATTGCTGGTACATGCTGCGAAATGTTTCGTCCATAACTGCATCCTTCTTACTGCTCTTCGTAATCCACACCCAGGCGGTCAATGGTATAGGGTCTTACTTTGCTGACCGCGATCTCCATGTGGAGCGGATTCCCGCGGTAGGCTTCCAGTGCTTCCATACTTTCGAAGGTGCACTCCATCATGCAGTCCGCGTTGGACTTCGGTCCCAGCTCCGTGCGGATCACGCAGGACACCATGCCGGGAATCTTCCCCGGAAGCGCCTCAAAGGCCTCCTTCATGCCCTGACGGACTGCTGCCTTCTGCTCCTCCGTGAGCTCTTCTCTGTACTTCCATAAATTGATGTGTTTTACCATTTCAGGAATCCTCCTTCCCTGCACCTGCGGAAGGTCCTGTCTGCTCTGCCTTTTCGGGCCTTGACAGCCTCTTCCGCTTTTTCACGACAGCTGTGATGATCAGAAGCACCAGTATCGTAAGCACCGCGGCCGCCGGAGCCGCGATCCTCCGGATCAGGGGCTCCTCCTGGGTCACGACGATTTCAAGCTCCCTGGCTCCGGTTCTGAAGATGAGATAATCTCCGAAGGTCTCTGTCCCGGCTTCCGCGCCGTTGACAGCGATCCTGGTCTTCGCGGAGAGCGGCTTACGGGTCACCCTGTTCAGCATTACGGGCTTCAGCACACGGACCTGGCGTTCCGCGAGACCATCATCCGGGATGGTCACGAAATAATGACCTTCGCCCTCTCTCCGGCAGGTGAGAACATCCTCCTCCCGGAACTGTCCGTCCACGATCACCAGCGGCTTGTTCGTGCCGGCCTCCGTCTCCTGTGAAGACAGGGAAGCCACAGGCAGACTGTAGACGGAATCAACGACCGTGTCCTCGCTTATGACAGTCTCCGGATCCGTATCCCACCGGAGATAAAAGCCTTCCCGCTCCTCCGCTTCCGGATGCGGAATATCCTTCAGGACGGTACCGGCCTTCACTTCCTCCAGTCCGGCGAGGTGACCGTTCACCAGGAACTTTACAAGGACCGTATCCAGCGGCGTCTCCGCCTTCTCTGCCATTCCGGCGTAGTCGATGTCATCGACCGCTCCGTAATTACCGGAATAATACAGATTGTTTCTGAGGTTCTCCGGATCCAGGGAATCCACGTTTCCTGCGATGGTGCCGGCGTACTCTTCCGTTCCCAGAACTGTCACCACTGCCCGGTTGTCCCACAGCTCCTTGCCGTAGCCGCAGATGCCACCGGTGTTCTTCTTTCCGGTGACCCGGCATCGTGCGGTATTACCTTCCAGACTCGCCTCGGAATATCCCGCGATGCCGCCGATAAAGTAGCCGTCTTCAGAGGTAACATCGCCCTCATTGGTGTTCATTTTGAGATATCCCAGATCCGCCTTTCCGGTGATGCCGCCTGCATGGTTGGCCCTGGCAGACACGCCGCCGGCGTTGACGGAATCAAAGATGGCTGCAGACACGCCGAAGGAATAATCCAGAGATCTGCTGTTGGTGCGCAGAATGTCTTCATCCGGGTCAAGGTCGTATTCCACTCCGATGGTCCCGGCGATGCCGCCGGTCAGGGAATCGCCGGAAATGTCCGCCATGTTCCGGCAGGAAACGATCCGGGAAGCCGAGTTCACATCGGTGGAGGTATCCACAAAGATGCCGCCGTTGTCCGCGATGTCATTCAGGCGGTCCCGTTCATTCTTCATGAGATCTGTCAGCCGCGAGAACCGGCTGTTGATCTCATTCAGGTTCCTGATGACCTCCAGGCTGTCCTCTCTGGCGCCGGCATTCATGCTGTCCAGCTGTCCGGAGATGCTGTCCAGTCCCGCATAGATATCATTGCCGGCGTTCCGGACAGTCTCATTCGCCTTAAGATTGATATCGATGCTGCCTGCCGCTCCGGAAATGGTGCCTCCGAGGCTTGACGCGAAGGAAGAAAACTCGGAAAGCGCATCGTCCAGATCGCCCAGAGAGTCCAGAACTCCGCTGACGCCGGCGCTCAGGGCTTTTTCCCTCTGGTTCGCTTCGACTCCGACAGAGCCGTCCGCGATCCGGTCCCGGGTATTCCGGAGACCGAAAAGCATGGTACGCATGGCCCGGATGTCCCCGGCCATCCTGTTGATCCCGGCAAGTCCCTGGGAGATTCGGGCGCGCCGTTCCTCCGGGACCTGGGGCAGCAGGTTATTCTCGACCTCCTGAGTAAAGGGAAGGGTCGTATTCATGTCGCTCTTCAGCTGTTCATTCAGGGAAATGAGTCTGCCCCGCTCTTCCGCGGTCAGCCCGAAGGCCTCGGTCATATCATCCGCTGCATCGTCGATCTGGCGGGTCATTCTGCTCAGATCGTCAAAGCTTTCATCCAGACCCTCCGTATCCGCCGCAATGTCTTCCGCCGCGCCGACGAGGGTGTCTGTTGTGGAATTGACTTCATCCGCGACCTCATCAAAGCGGTCCAGGGAGGCATTGTAGATCACATTGGTGGAATTCTTCACGTCCGTCATGGACCTGGAAAGTCCGGACAGCCTGTTGTAGGTACTCTCGCTGATGTTTTCCGTAGTGTTCAGTGTGTCGGTGATCAGACTGTTGATCCCTTCCATCTCATCCGACATGGAAGAAAGCACGTCCTGAGAGAAGTCCAGGTTGATCTCCGGCTGCTGTTTTCCCACTATTCCGCCGGTTCCTCTCCTGCCGTAAACATTTCCGCTGTTCACGCAGTTTTCCACCACACCGCCGGATCTTCCGCAGATGCCGCCGGTGTTGAAGCCGTTGTGCGGGTAACCGACGATCCCTTCATTGGTGCAGTTGATGACGGTGCCGCCGTTCATGTTGAATCCCGCGATCCCGCCGACGTCGATCCTGGTCCTCAGGTTTTCCACATTGTTGATGGTTTTTGTCAGCAGGATGTTTTCCATGATGTCCCGGATCTCGTCGATCCCGACATTGGAATCATCCACGTTGGTATTGATATAAGCACGGTTCACGCAGGAATCGATGTAGCCCTGGTTCTTGCCGGCAATACTGCCGACAGAGTTGTCTCCCGTAAGTACTCCGGTCACTTCACAGGTGGAAATGATTCCGTTATTGACTGCGGAAAGGAGTCCTGCCGTCGACTTGCCTGTGACCAGTCCGTCCACGGTGATTTTCTCCAGCGTGCCGTTATTTTCCGACACAAGGGCCGCCGTATTGTCCCGGGTCGAATCGATGGTTGCGGAAAGCCTGAGGTCACTGACCCGGCCCTCCGGACCAATGGTCTGGAACAGCGGGCGCTGTCCCTCCAGGTTCACGATCTTATGGGAATTCCCGTGGAAGGTCCCGTTAAAATACGCAATGCTTCCAACGTACGGTCCGTTCAGGAGGTCCAGATCCGTGTTCAGCTCCACCGTCACTCCGTCGGACCAGGTGTTGGTCCTGCAGTTTTCGGAAAGACGCTGCAGATCTTCCGCGGAATTAATCTGAAATACAGTGTCTGCCGCTTCAGCAGCAGAGATTCCAAGAATGGCAAGGCAGCCGGAAAGCAGCGCTGCCGTGATCAGCTTACTTATCCTCTTCATTGATATATTCCTCAATATTCTGCCCTTCGTTATCTGCCAGTTTCTTAATATCTCCGGAAACAATAGATACTCTCACGTCGCCGCGGACGATTCCGTGGACCGTTCCGATGATCTGACCGGAAATATGGCCGCGGATCATGCCGTCGACACGGATAATGCCGCTCTCGTCCTTCGCCTTGATAGGCCGGGAGACAGAGAATGCTGTCATGGAAATGACCTTGTCTCCGAGGATCAGGATCTGCGGCAGGACAAACAGCACCAGGAACATGGAGATCAAGGTTCCGCGGCCCAGGCACTGTCCGATGCCGGCGATGGCGCCGTCCGACGTCAGAAAGCCGATCACTGTGCCGGCGATGGCAAGGATCGAACCGGAAGTAATGATCGTCGGGAAGGCAAAGTTCACCGTCTCGATGATGGACTCCTTCCGGCCAAGGGTCTTTCTGCACTCCTGGTACCGGGAACCGATTACGATCGCGTAATCGATGTTCGCGCCCATCTGAATGGAGGAGACGATCAGGTAACTGATGAAGAACAGGTTCGCGTGCATCAGGGCCGGGAAGGAGAAATTGATGAAGATCGCGCCCTCGATGACCGCGATGAGCAGCAGCGGCATTCCCGCGGACTGGAAGGTGAAGAGCAGGATCAGCAGGACGAAGAGGACCGACACCACGGATACGATGATATTGTCCGTCTCAAACTGGCTCCTGAGGTCCATCTCCGAGGTGGACTCTCCGACGATATAGACCCTGCGGGAAGGATCCTCGTCCATCTCCTCCTCAAACACCGGGTCGATCACCCGGTGCAGTCCGCCAAGGAAGGCGAAGGTCTCGTCGCTCTCCTCCGGAAGATTCAGGGACAGGAGCAGACGTTCATAAGTCTTCCCCTGCAGCTGCTTTCTCGCGTTCATCAGGGTCTCATAGGTATCGTCCAGGTCTGCCCGGTCCGCTTCGTCGAGGTCCACATAGCCCTCGTCCACCTTGTCGTGCAGGAACATGTAGATATCGATAAAGGGGATACGGTAGTTTCCGACGCCGCCGATGATGCGTCCGTACTCCTCCCTGTCTGACGCATACATGCTGTACAGCATGGCCGCCACGTCGTAGTCCAGATCCGCCATCTCGGAAAACTGGCGCGGCGTCAGCGGCTGCGAGACCATGTAGCCCTTCTTCGCTTCCGTATTGGCGAGGGACGTCACCTCCTTCACCTCCGGCATCGCCTCCAGGAGCCCCGCGATCTCGGAGATCTTGTAGTAATCACGGCTCGGAAGATTGACCGCAATGATATTCTCATCTCCGAAGGTGTCCCGGATCATGTCATCCGTGATCTGCGACTCATTTTTGATCGGCGTCTTCAGAGTGGAGTATCCGTACACATAAGGGCATTTGGAGGACACGAAATAGGCGCCGATGGCCAGCGCCAGGAAAAGCGGCGGGATCAGGACCCTTGTCGCGTAGGCAAACCTGCCCACAAAGGGGATCTTCGGAATCAGGTTCTTATGCTTTGTCTTCATCATCAGGTTGGAGAACAGCACAAGAAGGCCCGGCATCAGGGTAAACACCGAGATCAGGCTGATGATAATGGACTTGGTAAGAGTGGTTCCGAGATCTACGCCAAGACGGTAGCCCATGAACAGAAGGGCCAGAAGACCGGAGATGGTCGTCAGTGAGCTGGAGGAGATCTCCGGGATCGAATGGCTCAGGGACACGATGACCGCGTCCCGGGTGTCGTAATGTTCCCGCTCCTCCTTGAAATTATTGCAGAATATGATGGCGTAGTCGATGGACAGCGCCAGCTGCAGGACGATGGCCACGGAATTTGAGACGAAGGAGATGGTCCCCATCAGGAAGTTCGTCCCGTTGTTGATCAGCGCCGCCGCTCCGAAGGTGAGAAGCAGCACCGGCACCTCTCCGAAGGTCTCTGAGGTCAGGATCAGCACGGTGACGACCACGATCCCCACCACCGCGATGATGGTCTTCATCTCTTCCGCGATGGCATCCGCCTGCACATCCCCGAGCTCCGAGGAGACATGGAGATCGTAGGAAGAAAGCGAAGCCTTCAGGGCGTCCAGGGACTCCAGCGCCCGGTCGTCATCGTCCGCGTAGTGGAAGGTCACATCATACAGGGCGGAGGCGTTGTTATAGTGCTCCCGGATCTCGCTGATCGTCAGCTCCTCGTCCTCATCCGGGGTCTCGCCGGATCCCGGCTTCAGGTAGTCCGGAAGGAAGGTGACCTCCGACACGCCGGGAGAATCCTGGATGTTCTCATACACCCGGAACGCCTCGTCAAGGGTGATATTTGACACCATCACCTTCGCCGATCCGAAGGTGGTGTACTCGGAGTCCATCAGATCCAGCCCCTGCCTGGTCTCCGTATCCTCGCTCAGGTAGGCGGAAAGGTCATTCTCCACCGATACCCATTTTGAGGAAAACAGAGAAAAGATGACGAGAATCAGGTATATCAGAAAAAACAGGTTCCTTTTGTCAACGATAAAGGAGCATATCTTTATAATCGGTGATGATTTGTTCTCCATCCTGCGGATTCCCCCCTCCTGAAGCTGTCGGAATTCAATCCATGAGGAATATTATACAAGGTAGATACCGATTTGTCCCCTTCTCTTTAGATATGCTTTCCGCTTTTCCTTCGGGGAAGAAAGCGGGCCGCCGGATGTTGATGATTCTTTCATCCTGTGATAACATGACGGCAGGCGTTCTCTGTTCCGGTATTTTACGCAGAGCCGCGGGTGGCTGTGCTTCAGGAAGAAGCATGCGGGTCTGAAGGCCCGGGTGACGTCACCGAAGGGCGGCGGCCGGGACATCCGGCTGTTCCTTGCGAAAAGCGGCGGCCGGGAAAGTCCGGCTGTACCTGCCAAAGGACTGCCGGAAACATAACAGGAAACACACACAGACCACGAAGGTCCGGGTTCCCCTGCAGGGGAAAGGCCTTCGCGGTCTTTTTTGTACCTCCTGGCAGATTGTATTTAAGTAAGAAAGGAAAAAGCAATGACTCCGAAAAACGACAACCTCAGAAACATGCTCTTCACGGCGATGTGCATCGCCCTCTGCCCTGTGGTCCCGATTTTTGCGGGACTGTTCCCGAACGGGCGGCAGCTCTTCAGTCCCATGCACATCCCGGCCCTGCTGTGCGGACTGGTGACAGGCCCGTGGTACGGACTGGCGGCAGGGATCCTCGGACCGCTGTTCTCCTTCGCAGTCACGGGAATGCCTCCGGCAGGAAAACTCCCGCAGATGATACTGGAGCTGGGGTGCTACGGTCTCTTCACCGGCCTCGGAATGAAATTTATCCGCTCCGGAAAGCTGCGCACGGATCTCTGGCTCAGCCTGCTGATCGCGATGATCATCGGCCGCATTGCCGGCGGCCTCGCCAATGCCCTGATCTTCATGCGGGGAGCGTATTCCATGAAGATGTGGACCACCGCCTACTTTGCCGGCACGGCGCCGGGGATCGTGATCCATCTTCTGGTGATCCCGGCCGTGTATTTTGCGCTTGAGCAGGCAGGGCTGATCCCCCGGAGGTATCCACGATGACCGGACGCCCGGATCCGTCCTGTGCAGCGCCGGTGCCGGCGCCCGGAGCAGTGTCTGCGGATGCAGCCGCGAAGGCGGACCGGATCATTGCTGCCATGCGGGAAAAGGGCATTCCGGCGGACTGTTTTGTAATCGCCGTCGACGGCCGCTGCGGCTCAGGGAAGACCACCCTCACCGCAGTGCTCTGCGACCGTCTGAACGCCGACGCGGTCCACATGGACTATTTTTACCTGACACCGGAGCAGCGCACCAAAGCGCGGTTTTCAGAGCCCGGCGGAAATGTGAATTACGAGCGCTTTTCGGAAGAAGTGCTGCCCCGTCTGGGGAAGCCGGGGAGCTTCTCCTACCGGAGATATGATTTCCCGACCCGTTCTTTTCCGGAAGTCTGCAGCGTCCGTTCCGGACAGCGGGTCATCGTGGAAGGCGCCTACAGTCTGCATCCGGTTTTCGGGGACTATGCGGATCTCCGGGTGTTCTCCGACATCGGCCGCGGGGAACAGGAGAAGCGGATCCTCCTGCGGAATGGTCCCGCGGGACTGGAAAACTTCCGGCAAATATGGATTCCGCTGGAGGAGAACTATCTCTCCGCCTGCAGGATCCGTGAGACCTGCGACATTATGATATAATAAAAATGCAAAGCGGATGCAGGAACATGGTCCGTACAGGTCAATTCTTTAAAGAAGGGGGAATCCAACATGACTCAAAAGAAAAAGCCGGCTCTGTCAACTCAGATCTTCATCGCTCTTTTGCTTGCCATCGGTGCGGGAATCGCATTGACGGGAAATCCTGACTTTGCGACCAACTACATCAAGCCTTTCGGTACGATTTTCCTGAACCTCATCAAGTGGATCGTCTGTCCGCTGGTCTTCTTCTCCATCATGGCCGGCGTCGTCTCCATGCGGGACATCAGAAAGGTCGGCGCCATAGGCGGAAAGACCGTCGTATACTACCTCTGCACCACGGCCTTCGCGGTGGCCATCGGCCTGTTCTTCGCCAATATCTTCAAGGGCACCTTCCCGGTCCTCTCCACCACGGACCTGAAGTATGAGCCTTCCGCGACCAGCGTCAATTTCATGGACACCCTGGTCAACATCTTCCCCTCCAACTTCGTGAAGCCCTTTGTCGACGCGAACATGCTTCAGATCATCGTGGCGTCCCTGCTGATCGGCTTCGCCCTGATCATGGTCAGCGAAAAGTTTGACAACATTGATTTCCAGGCCGTCGAGATCATGAACGAGATCTGCATGAAGGTCATGGAAATGATCCTCCGCCTCTCCCCCGTCGGTGTCTTCTGCCTTCTGTGCCCTGTGGTGGCAGTGAACGGCCCGTCGGTCCTGGGCTCGCTCCTGAAGGTCCTCCTGGTGGCCTACCTCTGCTACATCATCCACGCAGTGGTCATCTATTCCGCCTCGGTCAGCGTCCTCGGCGGTATGAGCCCCCTCACCTTCTTCAAAGGCATGATGCCTGCGATCATCATGGCGTTCTCCTCCGCGTCCTCCGTAGGTACGCTGCCGCTGAATCTTGAGTGCACCGAAAAGCTCGGCGCAGACAGAGAAGTCGCTTCCTTCGTCCTTCCGCTGGGCGCCACCATCAACATGGACGGAACCGCGATCTACCAGGGTGTCTGCTCCGTGTTCATCGCATCCTGCTTCGGAATATCCCTGACCTTCCCGCAGATGCTGACCATCGTTCTGACCGCGACTCTGGCATCCATCGGTACGGCCGGGGTTCCCGGCGCCGGCATGGTCATGCTGGCCATGGTCCTTCAGTCCGTAGGACTTCCGGTGGAAGGTATTGCCCTGGTGGCAGGCGTGGACCGGATCTTCGATATGGGAAGAACCGTCGTGAACATTACGGGCGATGCCTCCTGCGCCATCGTGGTTTCCAACTCCGAGCGCAGGAAAAAAGCCTGAGCCCCCTGCTCCGGAACTTCCGCTTCATCTGAATCTTTACTGCCGTCGAAAAAAGGCCCCGCAAATGCGGGGTCTTTTCATGTCAGCGCATCCTTCTTTTCTGCTATACTGGAGCCATGCGAAATCATCCCTGAAAGCAGGATCCCGGGAGGCCCTATGAAAAAACTGAGCATTCTCTTACTGTCCCTGCTGTTGGCCGCCGGAACGGCTGCCTGCGGAGGAAATCATACAAATACCGCATCCGGAGCAGCTTCCTCCGCGGAAAGCGGCGCCGCTTCAAAAGCCTCTGCAGCAAAGGAGACCTCGTCCGCGCCGCAATCGTCAGCTGAAGAGCGGCCGGTGATCAACGTCATCACAGAACCCCTCGCTGAGGAGACCGACGTCGCTCCCGGGACCTCCGATACACCTGATGCAGCCGACCGCACCTACACCATCACCTTCGCCGGTGATATCCTGATGGATCCCGGCTACTCTGCAGGCGCTGCGCTGACACAGCGGGGCGCGGAGGGCAGCTTTGACGAAGAGGCCCTCGCCCTGATGCGCGGGGCGGATCTTTTTGTGGTAAACAATGAATTTGCCTGGACCGCCGGCGGCACCGCTGTCTCCAAGGAGTACAATTTCCGCGCGGATCCGAAGCATGTCCACTTTCTCACAGATATGGGCGCAGATCTCGTGACCCTGGGAAACAACCACACCTACGACTACGGGGAAGAAGGGCTTCTGGATACCCTGAACACCCTGGATCAGGAAGGCATCCCCTATATCGGCGCCGGCAAGACCCAGGCGGATGCCGAGCGTGCGATGATCCTTACGATCGGGGACTTCCGGATCTCTATCCTGAATGCGGAAATCATCCTGTTCAATGCCAATCCTCCGGCCCAGACCGCCGTAGGGGACAAGCCCGGCACCTTCGACAGCTATCGTCCGGAACTCCTCTACGATGCAGTCCGGCGGGCAAAAGCGGAATCCGATTACTGTATTGTCGTCACCCACTGGGGTTCCGAGGGGAAATCCACCCCTAACGAAAAGCAGCTGACGGTGGCAAAAGGCGCGGCCGATGCCGGCGCCGACCTGATCATCGGCGGCCATCCCCATGTGCTGCAGGGCATCAGTCATCTTGGAAAGGTGCCGGTCTGCTACAGCCTGGGCAACTACCTCTTCCACTCCGGGACCTATGACACCGGGGTGATCCAGGCAGTGTTCCGGCCCGCGGACCGCTGCCTTGAAACCCTGCGTTTTGTCCCCATGCAGTGCAGGAACATGAAGGTCTTCACTCTTTCCGGCGCAGAAAAAGAGAGACTCCTCAATTACATGAGAAGTCTCTCTCCGGATGTTCAGATCGATGACGACGGCAGGATCCTCCTGCCCTGAAGCAGGATCACTGATCCTTCCGATAGTGTTTCCTCATCTCTTCCTCCACCAGCCTGTCAAACTCTGACTGGGAGATATTCCAGTCTGAGGGCAGCGTAACGTGGCCCTGCGGCGTTTTGAGCGCATCTTCCCTGATCCGGTTCTGCGCCTCCACCGCCACGTAATAGTCCAGGACTTCCTTCGGCGGATCGACCTTTCCGGACGCCGGCGGGCGGCTGACCGGCTGAGGATTATAAGCCGCCGTGGGCGTGGAGCTTCCGCCGTCCTTTTCGTAATAGGTAAGTCCGTTCTCGAGAATATAATGCTGCGCTTCCGCGATGAACAGATTATGTGTCATATCGGCTTCCCCGTAGCACAGTTCCGAATAGGAAGCCGTCTCGCCTGTCGTGGAGACCTTATACTGTTCCGGCGTACCTGTAAGTCCGGTAAGCTTTGTGTAGGTAGTGCCTTCTGACTCCTCATCACCCCCGGAAATGGTGCCGGAGAGGGATCCGTCAGAATTCTTCTGGATCCGGAGCTGAGCATGCGCATCGTCCTCCGACATGCTCATGGTCGCGGTTCCCGACGATGGACTGTAATTCAGCGTCAAAGCATCATCCTCTTCCACATGCCCGTCCGAGTCCACCGGATACAGGTACAGCTTGCCGGACACCTCATCAAATTCCGCGTACACGATCAATTCGTCAACACTGAAATCACCGCCGGTCTCGTACTCATAGGTCTGCCACAGAAAATACTGATAATTGCCGTCTTTTTTCTGTGCGGAGCCTGAGCCGCCGGTCTTGCCGGAGCCTGAGCTGCCGCCCTGGCCGGAACCTGAGCTGCCGCTCTGGCCGGAGCCCGAACCACCTGTCTTCCCCGAACCTGAGCTGCCGTACGGCTGTGTACTGCTCACAGTGGGTCTCTGGCCTCCGCCCCCGCCGCCTCCGTCAGAGATCGCCGTATAGGCAGTGACTCCGATGACGGCTGCCGCTGCCACTGCCGCCACCTTCACAAGGCCGCCGCCCAGCGCCTTTCCGGCAGTCTTCGCGGCGCCTCCCGCCGCCTGGCCGGCCGCCGTTTTGACGGTATTCCGGCCTGCCTGCATCTGCGGCCGGGAATACCCCCGCCCCTGCTGCATCTGCGGCTGGGAGTATCCCTGTCCCTGCTGCATCTGCGGCTGGGAATATCCCTGCCCTTGCTGTATCTGCGGCTGGGAGTATCCCTGTCCCTGCTGCATCTGCGGCTGGGAATATCCCTGCCCCTGCTGCATCTGCGGCTGGGAATATCCCTGCCCGGGCTGTCCCTGCTGTGACGGGGCGCTCATGACCTGCGTACCGCACTTGGGGCAGAACTTAACACCGTCTGCCAACTGATTTCCGCACACTCTGCAAAACATGCTCTGCTCCTCCTCCGAAAACTGCGCCGCTTTCAAAAGCCGTCTGACGCTTCAAAATAATTATATCATATCCGTAAAAAATTCTGAAATCATACGGCATGCTCTCCCCGGCTCAGTCATTCTCCGCTGATGAGGATCTTCATTACCTCAGGGATATCCTTGTGTCTCAGATCTCTCGGGTGAAGACTCACACGACTGAAGTCGCGTGCTTCCATTGCCGCTTTAGGCGGCGGACTGAATGACGGCGGATACGCCTGTAACTCAGGAAGCGCGGAAACGCGCATTTTTTCTGCC
>CADBEN010000007.1 GCA_902793685.1 uncultured Lachnospiraceae bacterium | reverse complement strand
TTGTCTCCTTATTTTTGGCGTTTATATGGGAAATGTCATCTCAAAACGACGAAGCAGCTTTAGGATTCGCATCCTAAAGCTGCTTTGTCTTCGGTCTGAAAGAGGCTGTCGTGAGGCAGCCTCTTTTTTATATGCAGTTGCGGAATCGTCCTGCGATGGGAAAGAAGCCTTCAGCTTCCGTTATCTCCCGACATGCCCATGGCAGTCTGCGGTTTGCCTTCGGACGGAGAAATCAAAATCGTCCACCTTTTTGGTCAGGTTTGTCGGTTTGATGGAGTCTGGCAGGCGGATAGGATAAAAATATGAAAACGCTCCGGGAATCCGGGCCATTGAAAATCAGGAGGAGATAACTATGAAGACTGTTATGATGAGAAACCTTGAGATCGGCACCGGTGCACCGAAGGTCATTGTCCCGATCGTCGCGAAGAATGCGGCAGGGATCGCTGCCAAGGGCGCAGAGCTTAAGAATTACACGATGGACGTCGTCGAATGGCGTGTCGATTTCTATGACGACGTTTTTGAGATCCCGAAGGTCATCGAGACTGCGAAGGCACTTCGCGCAGCCCTGGGCGAGACCCCGATCCTTTTCACCTTCCGCACGAAGAAGGAAGGCGGCGAGAAGGAGATCGACATGGAGACTTACACTGCGCTGAACAAGGCGGTGGCGGAGAGCGGATATGTGGACGCGGTCGATGTCGAGATTTTCTCCGGCGATGACGTCGTCCTTCAGAATATTGCCAACATCCATGCGGCAGGCAAAGTCGTCGTGGGCTCCAACCATGATTTCTTCAAGACCCCGGACAAGGCGGACATCCTTTACCGCCTGCGGAAGATGCAGGACCTTGGCGCGGATCTTCCGAAGATCGCTCTGATGCCCACCTGCAGACAGGATGTGGCGACGGTCCTTGCGGCAACTTCCGAGATGGCTGAGAAGTATGCGGACCGGCCGATCATCACCATGAGCATGGGACCGATGGGCGTCATCACCCGCATTGCCGGAGAAGCGTTCGGTTCCGCGATGACCTTCGGCGCGGTCGGACAGGTCTCCGCCCCGGGCCAGATCCCGGTGGAGAAGCTGCAGACGGAGATGGCGATCCTGCACGAAGCCATGTAATAAAACCCATCACCCTGGAATCACAGCAAACTCCCGGAACGGGAAGCTTGCTTCCCGGACAGGAGTTTGCTGTGATTCCGAGGCGGCCAAGGCGCGAAGCGCCTCTGGGCGCCGATAACGAGGGATGCGAAGCATCCCGAGTCAGGGGTGATGAACAGTCGTTGAAGCATTCCGGGTCAGGTGTGATAAACTGTTAAAGAAAGCAGTCCCCCTGAACAGGAAGCTTGCTTAAAGGAGATTAATTATGAGCAGAAATGTTACGGGTCACACCGGCCTTCTCTGTCTGCTGGGCAGCCCGGTGGCACACAGCATCTCTCCGGAGATGCACAATGAGGCGTGCCGGATCCTTGATCTTGATTATGAGTATCTTGCGTTTGACGTGAAGCCGCTCCATCTGGAGACGGCGGTCCGGGGTCTTGTGACCCTGGGGGTCCGGGGTTTCAACCTGACCATGCCGGACAAGAACGATATGGCGCTTCTGGCGGACGAGCTTTCCCCGGCAGCGAAGATCTCCGGCGCAGTGAACACGGTGGTGAACGACAACGGCCGTCTGACCGGCCACACGACGGACGGTATCGGCTGGATGCGCAGCGCCCTGGATGCGGGTGTAGACCCGGTCGGAAAGAAGATGGTCCAGCTCGGCGCCGGCGGCGCGGGCACCGCGATCCTGGTGCAGGCAGCCATCGACGGCGTGAAGGAGATCGATGTCTTCAATGCCCATGACGGCTTCTGGCCGCGGGTCGAGAATATCGTCGCGCAGCTGAACGCGGAGACAAAGTGCACGGTCCGTCTCCACGACCTGAAGAACATGGATGAGCTGAAGCCCTGCCTGCAGGGCGCAGACATTCTCCTCAACACCACCCCTGTCGGCATGTCCCGGATCCCGGGCTGCCTGATCCCGGATCCCTCCTATTTCCACGAGGGGCTGGTGGTGGCGGACGTCATCTACGAGCCGAAGGAGACGGAGCTTCTGAAGATGGCGCGTGAAGCAGGTCTCAAGACCTTCAATGGCATGTACATGCTTCTGTACCAGGGTGCAGCTTCCTTTGAACTCTGGACCGGAAAGAAGATGCCCACCGAGGAGATCAAGGCGAAGTTCTTCTCATAAGACCGGCACCGGACAAAGACGTTTTCATATTCTGTGTTTCTGACCGCCGGAAACGGCGTTGGAATAAAAATCCTTCTCTGATGAGGAGAGCGTCCGCGGCTCGCACCGCGGACGCTCTTCGTTTGTTCTGTCATGGCTGTTCCGATGTCTATGATTCTTCGGCTTCGAATTTCTCGGCGATCTTTCTCGCGAATTCTCCCATGTTTCCGTCGATGTAGGCCCGCATGGTCCCGGCGGCGACGGTATAGATGAGAGGCCGGAGCCATTCTTCCTGCCCCGAGAACCGCGATCATCATATGGATACTCCTTTCCGGCGGTCATTCCGCCAAACAAACTTAGCAGGTCACCTCGCCTCGTGCAGAATACGCAGGACAGTATGCAGGTCATTTACCGGAATCTGGCCCGGCGCCGAGGTCTGGCCTACCGCGCCGAAGGTGGCACAGGAACCGAAGGCATCGCCCGTGACGCGGGAGATGACGCCCAGCTGTCCCATACTCATGGTGAGGATGGGACGGATGGCATATTTGGTGAACATGATCTGGGTCGCGTCCAGAAGGGAGACGACATCGGCCCGGGTTCTTGGCATGACTGCGACCTTTACGATGTCAGCGTCGCGCCGCTGGATGTTCCGCATGATGTACAGGAGTTCGCTGGTGTCAGGGGTCTCGGAGAAGTTGTGGTAGGAGCCGATGACCGGCAGGTGGGCCGCGTGGATGTTCCGGATATTCTCATCTGCTTCCGTGCGGTTGGTGTTCGACTCGACGTCAATGATGTCGACCTGGCCGCTTTCCGCCACGGCTTTGTTCAGCGCTGTGTAATGCGCAGGCGGGATTTCCTTGTTTCCACCCTCAAGGGCGGTGCGGAAGGTGAAGAGAAGCGGGGTATCGCCGAGGGCTTTGTTCAGGAGCTCTGCAGTTTCCACCGTCTTTTCGATGTCGAGAGCGTCCTCAAAGAAGTCGACGCGCCACTCTACGAGGTCCATTGTATAGTTTTTGAGTTCCGCTGCTTTTTCAAGAATTCCTTCCCGGGTCTTGGCCACGATGGGGACGATGATCTTCGGTGCCCCTGCGCCGATCTCCAGGTTCCGGACCATGACAGTATTCATTGGTGTTCACTCCTCAGGATAAGTTGGCGACCTTCTCGTAAAACGGCCGGGAAAGCGGGTCAGTGTCTTTCATGAAGCGGGATGCGGACAGTGATCCGGACGCCGCCGTTCTCCGGGGCATCCATGTGCATGGAAACATCCGGACCATAGTACAGGCGGAGACGGTAGAGGACATTCTGCATCCCGATGCCGGAGACCGCGGCGCCGGAGCCCGGAGTTTCGGAGTCCGGGGATCCGGAGGCAGAAACTGAGCTGCCAGGTTCCGTCCGGACAGACGCGAAGGCGGCATTCAGTTCCGCCATGCGTTCCGGCGGACAACTGCCGCCGTTGTTTTCCATGAGGATCCTGAGAACGGGATGCAGGCTGTCTCCCGCGCAGGCGTTTTCAGGACCGGAGTCTTCCAGTTCCGCGGTCATTCGGAAGAACGCGCCGGGCGCGCGGCAGAGTTTCCCGTGCTTGAAGGCATTTTCCGCCAGAGGCTGCAGGATCATCTTCGGTACAGGGATGTCCTCCGCTTCCGGGTCCAGGCGGATATCGGTGGTAAGGACGTTTCCGAAACGTACATTCTGGAGAGCCAGATAGCTCTCCACGTACCGGAATTCCCGTTTCAGTTCCACCACAGTCTGGTCCAGGTTCATGCTGTACTGCATCCGGGACCCCAGCATACTGATATACCGGTAGGTCTCCCGGTCACCATGCTGCAGGGAAAGCCCCGCAATGCTCTGCAGGGCGTTGTACAGGAAATGCGGGTTGATCTGGGCCTGAAGAAGCTTGGCTTCCGCGGTCCGCTGGGCACGGCTCAGCTGCTCCTGCTTCTCGAACAGATCGTTGATGTCCCGCATCATTTCGCCGGTGTAATTCACCAGCTGCCCGATCTCATCGTCCTTGTCGTACTGCACATAGTCGGAGATCTGCGTCTTGATGCCGTGCTGGCCGACTGCGGAAATATACCGGCTCAGATCCCGGACCGGACGGAACATGCTCTGCACACTCAGGATGATCAGCAGACAGAGAATCAGCAGGGCGGCAGTGAAGATCAGGATATTCCTCCGGAGGATCCGGTCCGGTTCCGCAAAAAGTGTTTTTTCCGGGATGACCCGGATCAGGCGGACCTGGATCCCGTTGATCTCCGCGGACGATGTGAACACGATGCCGCGGATCGCGTCACTCTGGTATTCTGCCCAGCCCCGGCCTTTGCATTCCGCAACAACAGATGCGATCTCCTGCTGTGACAGAGGCGTCCCGCCGGCGTAGATGATCGTTCCGTCGCCGGAGATCAGGTAGTTTACGCTCCCGTCCTCGGCCGCGTCCCGGAATACCGTCTTCGCAAGCTCTGCGACTTCGACGTCGAAGCTCATGGTGCCGAGGATCTCCCGGTGCACGGAGTTATAGATATTCCAGCGCAGAGAGTAGACTTCCGCGGCCGGGGTGTTCAGGGAATAGCCGTAGTTGCTGGACAGATGGGGGCCGTCCCCGAAAGCCTTCCCCGCGGAAAGTCCCTCCGGCAGAGTCACATGATAGCGGCTGGGACCGAAGGAGCTGCCCTGTTCGCGGTAGATATAGCTCTGCCCGGAGGTGGAGAGATCCAGGTAGATCTGGTAAAGCTGCGGCTCCCGGGGGACAAAATAGAGAGAACGGACAAACAGAAACAGAGAATAGCTGTCGGCACTGTTCAGCTCCGCTTCATGCAGCTTGGAATAAATGTCCGCCCTGGCATAAATCGTGTTGAACAGCTGGGACAGCTGGTCCATATAAAGCTCCAGAAAATCGGCCTCTGTCTGAATACGCTGCAGCCCGGTGTCGATGGCGTTCTGCCGCAGGATGTTCCGGGTGTCGCGCTGGGTGACCCAGGTGACGGTGATAAATACTGCGGTCAGGATCAGGGCGATGACCCGCAGAAGCCGGCGTACAAAGCCGGACCGGTAGACCGGAGTCATGCATCCTCCTTTCCGGGAGACAGGATCCCGTTCCCGGGGAGATCTTCCCTGCTCCTGCCGCTGTCAGATCCGGAGCTCCGGACATCCGCCCGGTAATCCGCCGGGGAAACGCCTGTGATCCGGCGGAATACACGGCTGAAATATTTTGCGTCCGGGTAGCCGACGGCTGCGGCGATCTCCGTGAGCTTCAGCTTCTGCTCCGCGATCAGCTTTTTCGCTGCCCGGATCCGGACGCGGGCGATGTAGTCGATGGGGCCGGTTCCGTATTCTTTTTTGAAGGTGCGGGAGAGGTGGGCGTCGCTCACGGCAAAGCGGGAAGCCAGGGATTCCAGGGTCAGGGGTTCTTCATAACGGCTGTCGATCCACCGCTTCACCTGGGCAGCCAGATCGCCGGAGGAATCCTCCCGGGGGCGGACATACTGGCGGCTCAAGGAGAAAAGATCCTCCGTGAGGCAGTGAACGAAGTATTCCATGGAAAAGCTGCCGTTTTCCGGGAAAAAAGAGATCCTGGTGTGCATCGCCGGGGAAGCGGAAGAGACACCGCTGGAGGCGCGTTCCTTCTCAAAGCCCAGGACCCATTTCCCGTGGAGCCCTGTGTAGATCGAACGGAAATTTTCCAGTCTGCGGAGTGTGATCTGCCCTTCATAAGGAAGAAGGGCAGCAAGGCGCAGCACTGCGTCCCGGATCCGGGTCTCCTTTCCGGAGAGGACCGCCCGGTAAAAGTCTTTTTCCGTCTCTTCATAGGAAAGGGTCGGCGCGGCAGGGAGCGCTGTCCGGTGGACCCGGACGGAATGCTCCAGAAGGTCGTAGGAGAGTGCGTTTTTTCGTGCTTCCTGCAGGGCATTCTGCAGCCGGTCCGGGAAGGCTTCGCAGCCGCTGAGGCCCATGTGCACTTCCGGGGCTCCGTTCGCGGAAAGCTTTTGCATGAGTTCTGTACATGCGGAAACATTCGTCCCGTCCGGGTCGCGGATAAGCAGGGTGATGTCCCCGCTGCTCCCGATGACGGCGGCTCCGATCCCCCGGCGGTAAAGGAAATCGTGGGCTTCGTTTGCCAGCGCATAGAGGCCCGTATCCGCATAGGCGAGCTGCCGGGTGCAGATGATGCCGGCACGGCAGACAGAGAGATCGGAGAAAAAGGGCGCGGTCTTCCGGATCGGCGCGAACAGTTCCTCCGTCTGCCCGTTTTCCAGGAAAAGCGCCAGCAGATCCTGGGTCCGGCCGGAGGAATTTTCCGTCTCCAGCATCTTCCGCGAGCGGTACTGACTCACGGCTTTCGCCACGGCCTTGTTGATGTCCTCTTCGTCCAGCGGTTTCAGAAGATAATCGACACATCCCAGCTTTACCGCTTCCCGGGCATAGGCAAAGTCGCCGTATGCAGTGATCAGGATGGTCTGGGTCGCCGGGGCGATGTCGTTGGTCTTACGGATGAACTCCAGGCCGCTCATCCCAGGCATGCGGATATCCGAGAGGACGATCTCCGGCTTTTCCTTTTTCAGGATGTTCAGGGCGTCTTCGGCGTTGCCTGCTTCAAATACTTCCGTGATCTCGTATTTTTCCCATTCTACCAGCATTCTTGCCGCTGAAAGGACCAGCGGCTCGTCGTCCACAAGAAGCGCGCGCATAGGAGAATCTCCTTAAACAGTGATTTTTACAGCATCTCAGCCCCTCAGACTCGGATCGCTTCGCAATCCTCGTTGCCGGCGGCCAGAGGCGTTTCACGCCTTGATAATGCCACGGATTGCTTCGCTGCTGTGCAGCTCCCGCAATCCTGTGAACATTCGGAATCCGCTGGTTTTGCTGCGCAAAACCGCTGCTTCCTCATGTTCGGCGGGTCTCAGCCCTCAGCACCTCAGACTCGGATCGCTTCGCAATCCTCGTTGCCGGCGGCCAGAGGCGTTTCACGCCTTGGCCGCCTCGTGATTCTGCAGGAAACATGTCCGGTGAGCGAGCTCCCCGTCCATATTTTCTGCAGAATCCCTGAGGTGCTGAGCAAGTATATCATATCAAAAATATCCACCTTTTTGGTCAAGATTATCGGTTTTTGTGAATTGGCGCAACTGATACTATGATATCGGAAAGAAACAAAGACACCGGTAGCCGGACGGGCGGAAAGGCCGGGAAGCTTCAGAACTGCCAATTACATTAAGGGAGGAAATAACAAATGACGAAGAAAGTTCTTGCACTGATGACAGCGGGAATCATGGCGGCAGTCAGCATCACGGGATGCGGCGGCAGCAGCGCACCGGCATCCACCACTGCTGCAGCGGCAGCATCCACCACTGCGGCGGCAGCGGCGGCAGCACCGGCAGGCGGAGCGGCCTCCACCGATTTTCCGACCCAGAACGTCAACGGTATTGTCCAGTGGGGTGAAGGCGGCGGAACCGATTCCCTGATGCGTCCGCTGGCAACGCTGGCCCAGGACAAGCTCGGCCAGAGCATCGTCGTCCAGAACATGACCGGCGGCACAGGATCCATCGCGACCCAGTACGTGTATGATCAGGACGCAGACGGCTACAACCTGCTGATGGGCGCGGAGAATCCCTCTCTTTACAAGGCGCTGGACATCCTGGATCTGACCTATGAAAACTTTGACTGCGTCATCCTGATCGGCGACGAGACCACCGGCGTTGCAGTCGGCAAGGACAGCCCCTATCACTCTCTGAAGGAGATCTGCGACGCGGCGAACAGCGGCAAGGAGATCACCCTGGCAACCACCGGTACCGGCGGACTTCCGTGGGAGGTCGGCGCTCTGATCACCAGCATCACCGGAGCAACCTTCAACCAGGTCCAGTATGATTCCGATGCTTCCGCAAGAGTCGCGGTGCTCGGCGGCGAGTGCGATTTCACTATCTGCAAGGTCCAGAGCTGCCTCGAAGAGTACAAGTCCGGCGACCTGAAGCTCCTCTGCATGCTGGCAACCGACAAGGTCGAGCAGATGCCCGATGTCCCGCTGGTCACTGAAGAGTATCCGGATTTCGCGCAGTATCTGCCCTGGGGCCCGTTCTACGGTGTCTTCGTGAAGGAAGGAACCGACCCGGCCATCACCGCAAAGCTTTCCGAGGCATTCAAGGCCGGCTTTGACGATGCTAGCTACCAGGAAGTCCTGAAGAACTACAACATCAACCCGATGGGCTACACCGGCGAGGATGCCAGGAAGTATCTTGAAAGCTGGAAGACCAACACGATCGACGCTCTGACCAAGGCCGGCGCCATCGCTCAGTAAGACAGTCAGCAAAACAGAACAACTTCATGAAGGCGGCGGGAGCAATCCGCTCCCGCCCTTTCTGTACCCAAAAAGGGGGCTATCATGTCAGAAAACACGAAAAAAGACCAGGTCCGTGAACCTGAACTGAAGCCGATCGCACCGTATAAACCCGGAGAAAAAGGATTTGCGGTGTTCTGGCTGATCATCGGCGCAGTATTCTTTTACTTCTCCATGCAGATCTACCAGAAGCATCCGGGCGTAAGCTCGGCAGGCGCGGTCCCGCTGTTCTGCACCGGCGCGATCATTCTCTGCTCAGTCCTCATCCTCCTTTCCGACCGGAAGGCGCCGAGTGAAAACGACGGAGCCGGGGGAGGCGAAAAGGCAGCCAACGTATTCAGATTCCTGTTTGCGCCGGACGTCCTTTTCATGGTCATCATGATCTTTCTCTACTGCGTCGCCCTCAACATGCGGCTCGGTTTCTACCCGGCGACCCTGGTTTTCCTCTGGATCAGCATGATCTTCTACAACCGTTCCAAGTTCCGCGTGAACGGAAGTATCGATACAAAGATCCTCGGAAAAGTCATTTTCCAAAATCTTTTCTGGACCGCAGTCTGTCTGGCATTCATCTTCGTCGTTTTCAGCACCCTGTTCAAGGTCGTGCTTCCGTAAGCAAAGGAGGGAACAATGGACGTATTAAGTTATTTACTTGTCCCGGTACAGAATCCCATGCTGATCCTGCTGGTGGCAGTGGGAACCTTTGCGGGAATCTATGTCGGCGCGATCCCGGGCCTGTCCGCGACCATGGCAGTCTCGCTGCTGGTCAGCTTTACCTACGGCTGGGAGACGCAGGCCAGCTTTGCCCTGATGATCGGTATCTTTGTCGGTACTGTCTACGGCGGATCCCGTTCCGCGATCCTTCTGAACATCCCCGGCGCACCTTCTGCGGTCGCCACATCCCTTGACGGATATCCGATGGCACTGAAGGGCGAGGCAGGAAGAGCCATGGGTGTCGCGACGACCCAGTCGGTCATCGGTACCCTGCTCGGCATCTTCGTGCTCGCGATCGCAGCCCCCATCGTGGCAAGGTTCGCGGTCAATTTCTCCTCCGTCGATTACCTGCTCCTGGCAGTCATGGGTATGATGATGGTCGGAAGCCTGAACTCGAAATCGATCTTCCGCGGACTTCTGACCGCATGCGTCGGTCTTTTCATGGGCACCATCGGCATGGATTCCATGACGGCAGTCCGCCGCTTCACCTTCGGCATCAGCTACCTGAACTCCGGCGTCAACTTCGTCGTCGCCATGATCGGTCTCTTCGGTGTCTCTGAGGCGCTGGTCCAGCTGACCTCCCTGGAGGTAAAGCCGGTGAAGCAGAAGGTCGACAAGATCATCCCCTCCTGGGATGACATCAGGGAGTACATCCCTCTGACGATCCGTTCTTCCATCGTCGGTGTTATCGTCGGAGCGCTGCCGGGCGCCGGCGGCGATATCGCGGCTCTGCTCTGCTATGACCAGGCGAAACGCACGGTCAAGAATCCTAAGGTCCCGTTCGGCGAGGGAGCGATCGAAGGAATCGTCGCGCCGGAATCCGCGAACAATGCGGCCATCGGCGGCGCCTTCATTCCGATGCTGACCCTCGGGATCCCGGGCGATGCTGTCACGGCAGTTCTGCTGGGCGCTCTGCAGATCCATGGTCTGCAGCCGGGCCCGAACCTCATGAAAAACACGCCGGACCTGTTCTACCTCATCGTTGCCCTGCTGGTGTTCGCAAGCATCTTCCTCGTTGTTTTCGGTCTGACCGGAATCAAGCTGTTCGCGAAGATCGTCGAGGTCCCAAAGAGCATCCTGATGCCGCTGATCATCATCCTGTCGGTCGTCGGTTCCTTCGCGCTGAGAAAGTCCCTGTTCGACATCTTCTGGATGCTGGCATTCGGTATCCTGGGCTATATCATGAAGCAGTACGACTATCCGGTAGCACCCTGCGTCCTGGGTGTCATCCTCTGCGGCCTTCTTGAGAACAACTACCGCCGCGGAGTGACGCTGCAGAAGACTGTGGGCGGCCTGTTCCTCAGCATCTTCAAGGAGCCGGTAGCGCTGATCCTGTTCCTCATGATCGTCGTGATGTTCGCGACGCAGACCTCCGCCTACAAGAACTGGAAGGCGAAGCGCGACGCGGCAAGGGAAGCGGCGTGAACAACTGCATCCCGGGAACCGCTCCCTTTTCCCGGGCGGATTCCTGATTCTGAAATAACAGCCTCCTCTGAATGGGCGGCCGGTGCCTCGCATCACCGGCTGCCCTTCTGCATTTCTGCGGCTCCGGCATTCCGTCAGCTTTACTTCCGGGACAAATGGTCCTATCATAAATAAGCAGATGGGTTTCCAATATTCTCAGGGCGCGGTCTTTGTCTGCGTTTCCACGCAAAGGACCGGTCTCTGCAAAGGGAGGACGGGATATGAAGAATCTGGGTTATTACAACGGGAAATTCGGGGAGCTGGAGGAGATGATGGTTCCCATGAATGACCGGGTCAGCTGGTTCGGGGACGGAGTCTATGACGCAGGCCCCAGCCGGAATTACCATATCTTCGCGCTGGATGAACACATCGACCGCTTCTTCGGGAACGCGGCGAAGCTGGAGATCCGGATGCCGGTCACGAAGCAGGAGATGAAGGATCTTCTGAATGACCTGATCCGGAAGGTGGATACCGGGGAACTGTTCGTGTATTACCAGGTGACCCGCGGCACCGGGATCCGGGACCATGTTTTCACGGAAGGACCGGGCAACCTCTGGGTGATGATGAAGCCTGCTGTGATCAAGGACGGGGCAGAACCGGTCCGTCTCGTGACCACCGAGGACACGAGGTTCTTCCACTGCGACATCAAGACCCTGAACCTGATCCCGTCGGTCATGGCGTCAGAGAAGGCGAAGCGCGCCGGCGCCAAGGAGTGCATCTTTGTCCGTCCCGGCGGCCGGGTGACCGAGTGCGCCCACTCCAACGTTCACATCCTGAAGGATGGCGTGTTCCGCACTGCACCGACAGATCACCTGATCCTGCCCGGCATTGCCCGCGCCCATCTGATCCGGGCCTGCCATGCCCTGGGCATCCCGGTCAGCGAGACGCCCTTCACCCAGGACGAGCTTTACGCGGCCGATGAAGTCCTGGTCTCCAGTTCTTCCAATTTCTGCTTTTGGGCCAACGAGGTCGATGGCCGTCCGGTGGGCGGAAAAGACCCGGAGAACCGTGAAAAGCTGCGGAAGTACGTGTATGAGGAATTCATTCGCGCGACGGAATGACATCGCGGCGGAATAAGAAGCTGAAAAAGAAAAGAAGCGAAAGTTTGCCGCCCGGAGGCTGTGTAATGCAGCGCCCGGGCGGCTTTTTCGGTGCCTTTCGGCTGCGAAGCCGATGTCTTCCGGCTGCGAAGTCAGAGTCTGCTGCCGGGAACTCAGCGTGCGCCGGCCGGGAAGATCTCCGCGGAGAAATCGATGATCTGCTCCAGCTCGCCTGGCTTTTTGTAGCGGTGATCCGCGCCTTTCACGATCCGGATCGGGAGATGGTTGTCTTCTGCGAAGCGGAGGGAATCCGTCACGGGGACCACATCGTCCGCGTCTCCGTGGATGATGGCGACGGGGGCGGATGCAGGACCGCAGCCGATGCCGTCGAGCGGCCGGAATGCATCATGATCCGGCAGTTCAAGATCCGTCAGGAAGTCATAGTGCAGGAACAGGGGCCGGTCAAACCCGAAGTTCAGGGCTTCGCCTCCCTGAAAGCGCCGCATATGATCTTCCTCCAGAAAACTGCGGAGGACTTTTCCCATGCGGAGCGCCGGGGAGCGGAGCAGGATCCGGTCAAAGTGCTCCGGATGACGCCGGTAGTCGAGCATGGCAAGATAGCCGCCGAAGCTCGTGGCAAAGCAGAAGAGCGGAGCCGGAGTGCTGCCGGAAGGGACTGCAGCCGCGGCCGGCCGAAGGTGCTTTACCACCGCGTCCAGGTCAGCGAGGCAGTTTTCGATGGTCAGCATGGAGCTGTCCGCAGTGCTGTCGCCGTGACCGGGCCAGTCGAAGGTCACGCAGCGGAAGCCGGCGCGGCAGCGGTCCTTTGCCACCGCCTCGATCACGGTGCTGTACTTGTCGCCGGCAAAGCCATGGAGGCAGAGCAGGGTGGGAAGCGGCCCGGAGGATTCTTTGGCGGCTGCTCCGTGCATATCTGCTCCGGCCGCGGCGGCTGAAGGCAGCCATTCCATACAGGAGATCTCATATTCGTTAGGACTGTGAATCGTAAAGTGTTGAGGCTTCATAGTGTTTCCTCCTGAGAACGGAATTTCATTAACCATTATAGCTGCACGCCGGTAAGGTGGAAAGTTCCGGATTCCGCGACTGCGCTGCCGCTTGCAAACCGCCCGGGTGCGATATAATAGAAACATAGAAAAACAGTGTATTTCAGCTGTCACGGACTGGCAGACGTCAGAAAAGGAGGACTCCATGAGTATTGTCGGTGCATGTATGGTGCCGCATCCCCCGATCATTCTTCCGGAGGTCGGGCGAGGGGAAGAGAAGAAGATCGCCGCGACGTACCGCGCCTATGAGCGGGCGGCGGAGTTCGTCGCGGAGACGAAGCCGGAGACCATCATCGTTACGTCGCCCCATGTGATCCTGTACAGCGACTGGTTCCATATTTCCCCGGGGAAACGCGCGTCCGGCGATATGCGCCGTTTCGGCGCCCCGGGCACGAAGCTGCAGGTGACCTATGACACGGAGCTCAGGGATGTGATCTGCCGGAATGCCCACGCCATGGACTTCCCGGCGGGGACCCTCGGCGAGCGGGAGGCACAGCTGGACCACGCCACGTTCATCCCGCTGTGGTTCATCAATAAGAAATATACAGATTACAAATTGATCCGCATAGGCCTCTCCGGCTTTTCCCTGTCGGAGCACTATCGCCTGGGGCAGCTCATCCAGAAGAGCATCGACGAGACCGGCAGGCGGGTGTTCTTCGTGGGCAGCGGCGACCTTTCCCACAAGCTGCTGGCAGAGGGACCCTACGGTCTGGATGAGAACGGGCCGGTCTACGATGAGCGGATCATGCGGGACATGGGCGCCGCGGACTTCGGCGCGCTTTTGGACTATCCGCCGGAGTTTCTGGACCGCGCGGCGGAGTGCGGCCACCGGAGCTTCTGCATTATGGCGGGTGCTCTGGACGGGCTCCGGGTCCGGCCGGAGATGCTTTCCCACGAAGGAACCTTCGGCGTGGGCTACGGTATCGTCCTCTATCATATGGAAGACAGCGCGGACGATGCCGGCAGCATCGGATCTGCCGCGACCGGAAGCGGCAACGCCGGCGTCTCCGCGGGAAAACAGGGAATCTCTGGCGGATGTGATTTGGCGAGGAAATTCCTTGACCGCTGGTTTGAGAAGAAGAATGCGGAGCTTGCGAAGGCCCGCGCCGCGGAGGATCCCTGGGTCCGTCTGGCCCGGGCAACGGTGGAGCGCTATGTGCGGGATCACCATGTGCTGACGCAGGCGGAGGCACTGCAGGCGGTGCCGGAGATCAATGCGGACCCGGCAGCATCGTCCGCGATGCTGGGACAGCAGGCGGGAACGTTTGTGTCGATCCACAAGGAAGGACAGCTGCGCGGGTGCATCGGCACCATCGCAGCGACGAAGAAGAATATTCTGCAGGAGATCATCGGGAACGGCGTCAGCGCCGCCGCCCGGGATCCGCGGTTCACCCCGATCCGGCCGGAGGAGCTGCCGCTGCTGGAGATCACGGTGGATGTCCTCGGAGATGCGGAGGAGATTTCCGGACCGGAGGAGCTGGATGTGAAGCGTTACGGCGTCATCGTGGAGAAGGGCGGCCGGCGGGGCCTGCTGCTGCCGAATCTTGACGGGGTGGATACGGTGGCGGACCAGATCCGGATCGCGAAGCAGAAGGCGGGGATCCCGGAACACGAGCGGCGCGTGCGGCTGCAGCGCTTTGAGGTGGTGCGGCATTACTGAGAAAGGCGGAGAAAGATGACTGCGCAGTGTGAGGTGTGTTTCCGGCAGTGCCGGCTGGAAGAGGGGCAGACGGGGTTCTGCGGCGCCCGGGAAAACCGGGGCGGCATGATCATTCCGAAGTCTTACGGACAGCTGACGGCCATCGCTCTGGATCCCATTGAGAAGAAGCCGCTGGCGCGGTTCTTCCCGGGCAGCATGATCCTGTCTGTGGGGAGTTACGGTTGCTCCATGGCCTGTCCATTCTGCCAGAATCATGAGATCGCGCGGCCGGCGGATGTCCCCCCGACTCAGTACGTCATCCCGGAGGAGCTGGCAAAGGCCGCGGTGCGGCTGAAGCGGCAGGGGAACATCGGTGTCGCGTACACTTATAATGAAATGACTACCGCATACGAATACATCCGCGATACCGCGAAGCTGGTCCGGGCGCAGAGCATGAAAAATGTGCTGGTGACCAACGGAAATGTGCGGGCGGAGGTGCTGAAGACGTTTCTCCCGTATATCGATGCCATGAATGTTGATCTCAAGTGTTTTTCGGAGAAGGCTTACCGGGAAGTGCTGTCAGGAGATCTGCCGACGGTGAAGGAATTTATCCGTCTGGCGGCAGAGGCTGAGCACTGCCATGTGGAGCTGACCACCCTGATCGTGCCGGGCATGAACGATGCGGAGGAAGAGATGCGGGAAGCCTGCAGGTGGATCGCGTCTCTGGCAGGCGGCGCAGGACGGGAGATCCCGCTGCATGTGACGCGTTTCTTCCCGCGGTTCCGTATGTCGGGCGGCCGCCCGACGCCGGTCCGCACGGTCTACAGGCTGGCGGACGTGGCCCGGGAGACTCTGGAGTACGTGTATACGGGGAATTGCTGAGGTACAGGCATCCGGGAGAATTGCTGAGGAAAAGATACTTTTGACAGAAGAATGCCGCCGGAAATCCGGCGGCATTCTTCGTCAAATCTGCAGTTGTTACACACAGTCAAAGGCGTAGATGGTCTCGCTTTCCAGATGCCGGCCGGCGCGGAGCACCGGGGACGGGAAGCCGTAGCAGTTCATGCCGTTGGGGAAGAGCTGGGTCTCCAGGGCGACGGCGTCGCGGTAGCCGAAGACCTGGCCGCCGTGGCCCTTCCGGGTGGTCAGGAAGTTGCCCGAGTAGAGCTGCATGCCGGGCAGATCGGTGAAGACCTGCATGCGGATGCCGGTGCCCGGCGCAGTGAGGACAGCGGCCTTCAGTCCGGACAGGACGTAGCAGTGGTCGTAGCCGCCGCCATTGCGGAGCTGGACATCGTCCGCCTTAATATCCCGGCCGATGGCTTTTTCCGTCCGGAAATCGAAGGGCGTTCCTTCCACCGGAAGCAGCTTTCCGGTGGGCAGGCAGTGAGGATCGTTCTCGCAGAAACGGTCCGCATGGACAGTCAGAAGATGATCCAGGACGGAGCCTTTGCCTTCCAGATTGAAGTAGGCATGGTTCGTCAGGCAGACCAGGGTGTCCTTGTCGGTGTCCGCATCGTAGCGGATGCGGAGGGCATTGTCCGTGGTCAGGGTGAAGGTGACGCGGACCGTCAGGTTTCCGGGGAAGTTTTCTTCTCCGTCCGGAGAGAGACGGGTGAAGACAACGGAATCTCCGAGGACTCCGGCCTTCGCCGGAACAGCTTCGCCCTTCCAGAGGCATTTGTCAAAGCCCCGGACGCCGCCGTGGAGGCAGTTGCCGTTGTCGTTGTCCGCGAGGCGGTAGGTCTTTCCGTTCAGGGAGAACTGCGCGCCGCCGATGCGGTTCCCGACGCGGCCTATCGTCGCGCCAAGGAAGCCGTCGCCGTCTTCATACTCCGCCGCGGTGTCGTAGCCGAGTACCACGTCGGTCAGTTTCCCGGTGCAGTCCGGAACTTTGAGGGATTGAATCGTCGCGCCGTAGTCGATCAGGGTCACGGAAGCCCCGATACTGTTTTCAATGCGGTATGCAGTCACGTCTGTGCCGTCCTTAAGCTGCCCGAAAGAAAAACTGGTGATGCTCATGAATACCTCCTATCTGCACTTATGGATTCTATATTTCCAGTATACATTCTTTTTTTCTGCACAGTGTGTTCCGGGACGCAAAAATATGACATAATGGAAAAGACAGGCCGGGAGCAGAGCCGGCGAAGGAGGGAATAAATGAACGCACAGGAAGCAGTGAAGGGACTTGCCGTTTACGGACTTCGGACGGGACTCATCGGCGCGGACGATGCCGTCTATACGATGAACCGGCTCCTTGAGATGATGAAGCTGGAGCCGGAAGGGGAATTCCCCGGAGAGCTGCCTGCATCGGCCGCGGAAGGAAGCTGCTGCGCAGACGGTCCGGACGGAAATGACGAGGCTGACGTCCTCGAGGGCCTTCTGAAGGTCCTGCTGGACGACGCGGAGGCCCGCGGCGTGATCGGCAGCGGCATCGCGGAGCGGGATCTCTTCGACACGAAGCTCATGAGCTGTCTCACGCCCCGGCCGGCGGAGACTATCCGGACTTTCAATGAACTGTACAAAGATTCACCGCAGAAGGCGACGGACTGGTTCTATAAGATGAGCTGTGACTCCGACTACATCCGCCGCTACCGCATCCGCCGGGACCGGAAGTGGACCGCCCCGACGAAATACGGCGCCTTTGACATCACCATCAACCTGTCGAAGCCGGAGAAGGATCCGAAGGCCATCGCCGCGGCGCTCCTGAAGAAGCAGAGCTCCTACCCGAAATGCCTTCTGTGCCACGAGAACGAGGGCTACGCGGGACGCCTCGACCACCCGGCGCGTCAGAATCTGCGCCAGATCCCGATGATGCTGGGCGGTGAGCAGTGGTACATGCAGTATTCGCCCTATGTCTACTACAACGAGCACTGTATAGTCCTGTCCGGTGAGCACAAGCCCATGAAGATCGAACGGCTGACCTTCCGGCGGCTGCTGGAGTTCGTGCAGATGTTCCCGCACTACACCATCGGCTCCAACGCGGACCTGCCGATCGTCGGCGGCTCCATCCTGACCCACGAGCACTTCCAGGGCGGGCACTACACCTTCGCCATGGAGCGGGCGGGGATCCGGGAGAGCCTGACCTTCCCGGGATTTGAAGACATCAAGGCAGGGATCGTGAACTGGCCCATGTCGGTGATCCGTCTGGACGGACCGGACCCGGCACGGCTTGAGGAGCTGGCGGACCGGATCCTGACCGCGTGGCGCGGCTACAGCGATCCGGAGGCGGAGGTGCTGGCGGAGACGGACGGAACCCCCCACAACACCATCTCGCCGATCGCACGTATGCGGGACGGCATGTTTGAGCTGGATCTGGCGCTCCGGAACAACCGGACCACAGAGGAGTATCCGCTGGGCATCTTCCACCCGCACCAGGAGCTCCATCATATTAAGAAGGAAAACATCGGTCTGATCGAGGTGATGGGCCTTGCCATCCTGCCGCCGCGGCTGCTGGACGAGATGGACGCGCTGGCCGGGGGGATCATCGAAGGCGCGGACCTCAGGGCGGATCCGAAAACTGCTGCCCACGCGGACTGGGCGGAGAAGATCATGAAGAAGTACGGCGCGGTGGATGCCGGAAGCATCAGAGAGATCCTGAAAAAGGAGATCGGCATTGCCTTCTCCGAGGTGCTGGAGCATGCGGGCGTATTCAAAGACACGGAAGCCGGACGGAAGCAGTTCCGGAAATTCGCGGAGTCGGTGAAATGAAAGGAGGAGACAGATGTCGGAAGCACAGGTGATCCTGGAACTGAAGGAGGCCTTTGACCGCGTGTACGGCGGGGGCGACTGCCGGATCTTTTTCGCGCCCGGAAGGGTGAATCTGATCGGAGAGCATATTGACTACAACGGGGGACATGTCTTCCCCTGCGCGCTGACCCTGGGAACCTACGCAGCGGTCCGGAAGAGAGATGACCGGAAGCTCCGCTTCTTCTCGGTCAGCTTCCCGGAAGCGGGCGTGATCGAATCTTCCCTGGACGATCTTATTTATAAGGAGGAAGACAACTGGGCGAACTATGTGAAGGGCGTGATCTGGGCCTTTGAGGAACACGGGTTCAAGGCGGACTGCGGCTTTGATTTTGTCTGCGTCGGGACCATCCCGAACAAGTCCGGCCTTTCCTCCAGCGCGTCCCTGGAGGTGCTGACCGGGCAGATCCTGATCTCCCTGTACAGCTTCGGCACGGACCAGGTGAAGAACGCCCTGTACGGGCAGTACGCGGAGAACAGGTTCGTCGGAATGAACTGCGGGATCATGGACCAGTTCGCTTCGGCCATGGGGAAGAAGGACAGCGCCATCTTCCTGAACACGGCGACGCTGGATTACCAGTACGCGCCGGTGGAGCTGGGAGACGCGAAGCTGGTCATCGTAAACTCCAACAAGCCGCATGAACTGACCACCTCCGCTTACAATGACCGCCGCAGGGAGTGCGAGGAAGCCCTTGAGGATCTTCAGAAGGTCCGGGACATCAAAGCTCTCTGCGAGCTGACGCCGGAGGAATTTGAGAAGGTGAAGGATGTCATCCGGAACGATGTCTGTCTGCGCCGCGCGCGTCATGCGGTGACGGAGGAGGCCCGGACCGTGAAGGCCGTACAGCTTCTGGACAACGGCGACCTGGAGGGCTTCGGGAAGCTGATGAACGGTTCCCATGTCTCTCTCCGGGATGATTTCGAGACCTCCTGTTTTGAGACAGACGTGCTGGCGGAGGAGGCCTGGGCCATTCCGGGCGTTCTCGGAGCGCGGATCACAGGGGGCGGCTTCGGCGGCTGCACCGTGAACATCGTGAAGGACAGCGCGGTAGACAACTTCATCGAGACCGTCGGAAAGCACTATACAGACCGTACAGGTCTCACGGCCAGCTTCTATGTGGTCTCTGTGGGCGGAGGTCCCCGGGAGATCTGAAGGAAGAGCGGAAAGAGAACTGCAGTCATCGCCGGCCCGGAGATGACTGCTTTTTCACACATGTATGTACAACTAAAAAACAGCTTCAAAATTTGTACATAATTACATTTTGACAGGTTGTACAGCCGGTTGTATCATAAATAACGGAAAGCGGAGACCAGATTCAGATTTTCAGGGCAAGTTTCCATAAAACGGTCCGGAAATTCCGGAAACGGCTCCCGTTCCGAAGGTGTTTTACACAACAGGCATCAGAAATGTATGTACAAATCAAGGAGGAAAACAAGTTATGAAAAAAGCATTAAGCGTACTTCTGGCAGCCACCATGGCATTCTCGCTTGCAGCTTGCGGCGGATCTTCCGCTCCGGCTACCACGGCAGCTCCGGCAGCTCCGGCAGAGACCACTGCAGCAGCTGCGGCTGAGACCAAGGCTGAGGAGACCAAGGCTGAGGAGACCAAGGCTGACGCGGCAGCTACCGAGGCAGCGGCAGCAGCTACCGGCGAAGGCAAGAAGATCGGTGTCGCAATGCCGACCCAGTCTTCCGAGCGTTGGATCAACGACGGCGCAAACATGAAGAAGCAGCTTGAGGAGAAGGGCTATGAGGTCGACCTTCAGTACGCTGAGGACGATGTCCAGATGCAGGTCTCCCAGATCGAGAACATGATCGCTTCCGGCGTCAACTGCCTCGTTATCGCAGCTATCGACTCTTCCACGCTGGTCAATGTCGAGGAGCAGGCTAAGCAGGCAGGCATCCCGATCATCGCTTATGACCGTCTGCTGATGGATACCGACGCTGTTTCCTACTATGCAACCTTCGACAACAAGGGTGTCGGCACCGCGATCGGCCAGTACATCGAGAAGGCAAAGGATCTTCCGAACGCAAAGTCCAAGGGCGAGAGCTACACCATCGAGTTCTTCATGGGCTCCCCGGATGACAACAACGCTCTGTTCCTGTACAACGGCCTGATGGAAGTCCTTCAGCCCTACCTGGATGACGGAACCCTGGTCTGCAAGTCCGGCAGAACCTCCTTCGAGGACACCTGCATCCTGAGATGGTCCCAGGAGACCGCTCAGCAGAACTGCGAGAACTACCTCACCGGCTTCTATGCTGACGAAGATCTCGACATCTGCGCATCCGCATTCGACGGCTTCGCATACGGCTGCAAGGCTGCTCTTGAGGGCGCAGGCTACACCGCAGAGAACTGGCCGCTGGTCACCGGACAGGACGCAGAGCTGATGGCCTGCAAGAACATCCTTGCCGGAACTCAGGCAGCTTCCATCTATAAGGACACCAGACTGCTGGCTTCCAAGTGCGTTACCATGGTTGACGCAGTCATGACCGGTTCCGAGCCGGAGATCAACGACACCGAACAATACAACAACGGCAAGATCGTTGTTCCGTCCTACCTCTGCACTCCGGTCGCAGTCGACAAGGACAACCTGCAGGAGATCATCGTTGACGGCGGATACTACACCGCAGATCAGCTCGCTCAGTAATTATCCGAAAGCAGCATCTGAAACGCTATGAATCAGCGGGGCGGCGGCAGAAGGCCGCCGCCCCGGTTTTTCATGATAAAGCACAGTAAAGGAGTAAAAGCATGGCCGAAGAGTATATTCTGGAAATGAATCACATCACCAAGGAATTCTCCGGCGTCAAGGCACTGAACGATGTCAACATCAAGGTGAGAAAGGGAGAGATCCACGCCCTCTGCGGAGAAAACGGCGCCGGAAAATCCACACTGATGAATGTTCTGTCCGGTGTCTGGCCCTACGGAACCTACACGGGTGATGTCGTCTACAAAGGCGAAGTCTGTCAGTTCCACAACCTGAAGGACAGTGAGGCGAAGGGTATCGTTATCATCCACCAGGAGCTGGCGCTGAGCCCCTACCTCTCCATCGCGGAGAATGTTTTCCTCGGAAATGAACAGTGCAGCGCCAAGGGCGTGATCGACTGGACGAAGACCCGTCAGAGAGCCCAGGAAATGCTGGCGGAGGTCGGACTTCCCCACGAGCACATCGACGCTCCCGTCAACACCCTGGGTGTCGGCAAGCAGCAGCTCATCGAGATCGCGAAGGCTCTGGCAAAGAAGGTCGAGCTTCTGATCCTGGACGAGCCCACCGCGGCACTGAACGATGAAGAGTCAAAGCATCTGCTTGACATCATGCTTGAGCTCAAGAAGCAGGGCGTTACCTGCATCATTATCTCCCATAAGCTGAACGAGATCAGCTACGTTGCGGACCGCATCACGGTCATCCGCGACGGCCAGTCCATCGAGACGCTGGACAAGGAGCGCGGCGAGATCAACGAAGACCGCATCATCAAGGGCATGGTCGGACGTGAGCTCACCAACCGTTATCCGAAGCGCGAGGACTGCCCCATCGGCGATGTCATCTTCGAGGTCAAGGACTGGAACGTCTATCACCCCGAGGATCCGGAGCGTCACTTCATCCAGAACGTCAACCTGCAGGTCCGCAAGGGCGAGGTCGTCGGCCTCGCGGGACTGATGGGCGCCGGCCGCACCGAGCTCGCCATGAGCCTCTTCGGCCACAGCTGGGGACAGAAGATCTCCGGCCAGACCTTCATCAACGGCAAGGAAGTGCACATGAACAATGTGCGCCAGGCCATCGAGGCGAAGCTGGCGTACGTGTCCGAGAGCCGTAAGGAGTACGGACTGATCCTCATCGATTCCGTGAAGAGGAACATGACGCTGGCAGCTCTGTCGGATTTCTTCTCCAAGAACGGTGTCGTGAACGCAAACGACGAAGTTATTGCGGCGGAAGAGTACAGAAAGCGCATCAACGTCAAGACGGCATCGATCAACCTGGCTGTCGGATCCCTTTCCGGTGGAAACCAGCAGAAGGTTTTCCTGGCAAAGTGGATGCTTACACAGCCGGATGTCCTGATTCTGGATGAGCCGACCCGAGGCATCGACGTCGGCGCGAAGTATGAGATCTACTGTGTCATCAATGAGCTTGCCAAGGCAGGCAAGGCAGTGATCGTCATTTCCTCCGAACTTCCCGAGATCATCGGTACCTGCGACCGTGTCTACGTTATCAACAACGGACACATCGCGGGCGAGGTCGACAGTGAGAATGTTTCGCAGGAAGGCATCATGAAGTTCATCATGGCAGATAATGCGGCGAGCGGCCAGAATGCCTGAGCCAGGGAAAGGAAGAAATCATGGAAAACAAAAAGACAGTCAATCTTGATATGAAGCAGTACGGCATGGTCATTGCCCTGGTCGCGGTGTTCGTCATCTTCGCGATCCTGACCGGCGGAAAGAATACCTCCCCGGCAAACATCAACAACCTGATCATGCAGAACGGATACGTCGTCATCCTTGCAGTCGGTATGCTCCTCTGCGTCCTGACCGGTAACATCGACCTGGGCGTCGGTTCCGTCGTTGCCTGCACCGGTGCAGTCGCAGGCATCATGATGGTCGACTACAAGATGAACATGTTCGTCGCTATCATCGCAGCTCTGGCCATCGGCCTTGCGGCAGGCGCATTCGTCGGATTCTTCGTTTCCAAGCTTGCGATCCCGCCCTTCATCGTCACCCTGGCCACCATGCTGATGTTCCGCGGCCTGACCTACACCCTGCTGAAAGCACAGACCAAGGGCCCGCTGCCCAAGGAATATACTTTCATCGGTTCCGGATTCCTGCCCACCATCAAGATCCCCTTCGGCGGCGGTACGCTGGACCTGATCTGCATCATTGTTGCGGCGGTTATTTCCGTTCTCATCGTCATGGCTGAGCTGAGAGACATCGCCACCAAGAAGAAGTACGGCTTCGCCCAGAACCCGACATGGCAGATCATTGCGAAGAACGCAGTTATCCTCTTTGTCGTCTGGTTCTTCTTCTACAAGCTGGCACGCTACAACGGCCTGCCCTTCGTTCTTCTGATCATGGCCATCCTGGTCGGATTCTATCACTTCCTGACCAGCAAGACGGTCGCCGGACGCCAGATCTACGCCCTCGGCGGCAACGCGAAGGCTGCAAAGCTTTCCGGTATCAACACCGAGAAGGTCTTCTTCTGGGTCTACACGAACATGGGTGTCCTGTCTGCGATCGCCGGCATCGTCCTTTCCGCAAGAAACGCTTCCTCCACCCCGAAGGCCGGTGACGGATTCGAGATGGACGCAATCGCATCCTGCTACATCGGCGGCGCGGCAACCAGCGGCGGTATCGGAACCATCATCGGTGCAGTCGTCGGTGCATTCATCATGGGTATCCTGAACAACGGTATGTCTCTGTACGGCTGGTCAACTGATATCCAGAAGATCGTCAAAGGCGCAGTTCTTCTGGGCGCAGTTACTGCGGACCTTGTTTCCAAGCGCAAGAAGTAATCACGCTCAGACCGGCCGGAGTTTTCCGGAAAGGCGGGTATCATTTTGAAACAACAGTTGAAATACCTCGATATTGTCGACTGGATCAAGGCAGAGCTTGCCGAGGGAAAGCTGAAGGCAGGCGACCGCCTCCCGTCCGAGAATGAACTTGCAGAGAAATTCCGCGTCAGCCGTCAGACAGCGCGTCATGCCATTGACGTCCTGGCGGCGGACCGGCTGGTTTCCAGGGTCCGCGGCAGCGGCACCTATATCGGGCCGGTCGGCGGAAGGACCGCGGGCACCGGGCTTCATCCCGGAAGGAACCGGCATCACGGAACCATTGCCGTCATGAGCACCTATGTGGACGGATACATCTTTCCGAACACGGTGCGGGGCATTGAACAGGTGCTGGTCCGCAGCGGTTATGTCATGCAGCTTTGTTTTACCGGCAACAAGATCCACAGGGAGCGGGAACTGCTTGAAAAGATGGTGAGCTCGGACCGGATCGACGGACTGATCGTCGAGGCTGTGAAGAGCGCGCTTCCGAATCCGAATTTCAGATATTTTTCAAGGCTTTCCGGCCTTGGAGTCCCGATCCTGTTCATCAATGCAGCTTATCCGGGACTCCCGTATCCGCTGGTCTCGCTGAATGATCCGCGCATGGCCTTCAAGGCGACACAGTATCTGGTGGACCGCGGACACAGGAAGATCGCGGGGATCTTCAAGGCGGACGACGGACAGGGACGGCTCCGCTATCAGGGCTACGCAGAGTGTATGCGGACCATTGGCCGGGGCGTCGACGAGCGTTCCGTGTTCTGGATCGACACAGTGGCGATGCAGGAAATAGAAAAGTTCGCTCCGTACCTTCTGGAGAGGATCCATGGATGCACCGCAGTGGTCTGCTATAACGACCAGGTAGCCTATGCTCTGACGGCGGTACTGAAAAAACACGGGATCCGGGTTCCGGAAGACATTTCCCTGATCGGAATGGATGATGCTGACATCGCCGCCATGGCGGAGGTGCCGATCACCACATTCCCGCATCCCAAGTTCGATCTTGGGAAGAAAGCCGCGGAAAACCTTCTGAAAATGATCGATGATCCGACGGCGGACGGAAACTATCTGTTTGAGACGGAGGTCTGCGAGCGTGATTCCGTGAAGCCGCTGATCCTTCCGAAGATCGATACAGCTTAAAAGAGTTAAAAAATGCGCATCCGGAGGAAACTGCCCGGTCTCCCGGGCAGTTTCCTTTCAAAAAGGAGCTGCGGAGGAGAGAGAAACATGGCGGAAGAGAAAAAGAAAAAGGGCGCGGGCCGGATCCCGGTCACACTGCTTTTTTTTCGCGGCCTGATCGGGTGTTACCTGGTCTGGCTGGGCTGGGGCCTCAGAAAGACCGCACTGAGCGGAAAAGAAGGTTCTCTTCCCATGCTTGCTGCCATGATCCTGTTCATCGCAGTCGGCGGCGCGCTGGCGGTATTCTCTCTGATCAAGTACCAGCGGCGGGAATTCCTGCTGCCGGGTTCAGAGGATCTGACAGATGAGGAAATCACGGATGAGGCGGAAGGCTCCGCCGCGTCCGAAGCAAATGCTCCGGAGGAAAATGCTCCGGACGCTGATAAGGGATGAACTGCGGAGGAAACCGCAGTCCCCGGAAAGGATCGTAATAGTTATGAAAAATTATTGCTTCTGGTTTTGCACAGGTTCCCAGGATCTGTACGGCGATGAGTGCCTGAGCCACGTTGCGGAACATTCCAGAGAGATGGTCGCTTACATGAACGCTTCCGGCATCCTGCCCTATGAAGTCGTGTGGAAGCCCACCCTGATCGACAACGCTCTGATCCGCAAGACCTTCAACGACGCGAACGCCGATGAGAACTGCGCAGGCGTGATCACCTGGATGCACACCTTCTCCCCGGCAAAGTCCTGGATCCTCGGCCTGCAGGAGTATAAGAAGCCCCTGTGCCACCTGCATACGCAGTATCTGCAGGAGATTCCCTACGACACCATCGACATGGACTACATGAATGAGCACCAGTCCGCACACGGCGACCGTGAGTACGGCCACATCGTGACCCGCATGGGCATCGAGCGGAAGGTCATCATGGGTTACTGGAAGGACGAGAAGGTCCTTGGCCGTCTCGCTTCCTGGATGCGCACCGCAGTCGGCGTCATGGAGTCCAGCCACATCCGCATCATGCGTATCGCTGACAACATGAGAAACGTCGCCGTCACCGAGGGCGATAAGGTCGAAGCACAGATCAAGTTCGGCTGGGAGGTCGATGCTTACCCGGTCAACCAGATCTGCAAGGCAGTCGATGCTGTCACTGACGCGGAAGTCAAGGCTCTGACCGACGAGTACTACGACACCTACAAGATCCTCCTGGAGGGCCGGGATGCGGATGAGTTCCGCCGTCACGTCGAGGCGCAGGCGAAGATCGAGATCGGCTTCGAGCGCTTCCTGAAGGAGAAGGATTATCAGGCCATCGTCACCCACTTCGGCGATCTGGGATCCCTGCAGCAGCTGCCGGGTCTTGCGATCCAGCGCCTGATGCAGAAGGGCTACGGCTTCGGCGCCGAGGGCGACTGGAAGACCGCAGGTATGGTCCGCCTGATGAAGATCATGACCGAGGGCATGAAGGGCGCCAAGGGCACCAGCTTCTATGAGGATTACACCTACAATCTGGTCCCGGGCAAGGAAGGCATCCTGGAAGCCCACATGCTGGAGGTCTGCCCCACCGTCGCGGACGGCGACATCAGCATCAAGGTCGTCCCGCTGTCCATGGGCAACCGCGAGGATCCGGCACGTCTGGTGTTCACCTCCAAGACCGGCACCGGAATCGCCTGCTCGCTGATCGACCTGGGTCACAGATTCCGTCTGATCATCAACGAAGTGGACTGCAAGAAGAACGAGAAGCCCATGCCGAAGCTTCCGGTGGCGACCGCATTCTGGACGCCGCGGCCCAACCTGCAGACCGGTGCCGAGAGCTGGATCATCTGCGGCGGCGCACACCACACCGCATTCACCTATGACCTGACCACCGAGCAGATGGTCGACTGGGCAGACGCGATGGGCATCGAGGCAGTCGTCATCGACTCGGATACCACGATCCGCGGCCTGAAGAACGAGCTTCGCTGGAACGCTGCAAGCTACAGATAAATATGATCTAACCTTGCCGCATTCCATATAAGGAATGCGGCAGTTTTTTTCAGACTTGAAGATGATCGGTATATTTGACAGATGATCTGACCGATTTTTGACCGACTTAGGAGGGAAATTATGGATCGCAAGACCTGCATTCAGGAAGGCAAGGCATATCTCGGAATCGAATTCGGCTCCACAAGGATCAAAGGGGTCCTGATCGACAAGGACGGCGAAGTCCTTGCCATCGGCACCCATGACTGGGAGAATCGTCTTGAGAACGGTGTCTGGACCTACAGCATGGAGGACATCACGGAAGGCCTGCAGGACACCTACAGAAGCCTTGCCGCGGCAGTGCAGAAGGAATACGGCGTCCCGCTGAAGAAGCTCGGCGCCATCGGCATCAGCGCCATGATGCACGGCTATCTCGCCTTCAATGAGAAGGATGAGCTGCTGGTTCCCTTCCGCACCTGGAGAAACAATATCACGGGCCCGGCCGCAGCGGAGCTGACGGAGCTCTTCGACTTCAATATCCCGGAGCGCTGGACCATCGCCCACCTCTACCAGGCGATCCTGAACGGGGAACCTCACGTTGACAGCATCCGCTTTGTCACCACCCTGGCGGGCTTCGTGCACTGGAAGCTGACCGGCGAAAAGGTGCTGGGCGTCGGCGACGCGTCGGGCGTGTTCCCCATCGACTCCGTGACGAAGCAGTATGACGCGGGGATGATGGAGAAGTTTGAGCAGAAGATCGCGGACCGGAAGTTCTCCTGGACCGCGAAGGAGGTCCTGCCGAAGGTCCTCTGCGCGGGCGATGCTGCCGGCGTTCTGACGGCTGCCGGCGCCGCATTCCTGGATCCCACCGGGACTCTGGAGGCAGGCGTTCCCTTCTGCCCGCCGGAGGGTGACGCAGGAACCGGCATGACCGCGACGAACTCTGTCGGCGTCCGCACCGGCAACGTCTCCGCAGGCACCAGCGCTTTCGCGATGGTCGTCCTCGAGAAGCCGCTGGCAAAGCTGTACCGCGAGATCGACATGGTCACCACGCCGGACGGTCTGCCCTGCGCCATGGCACACGCAAACAACTGCACCTCCGACATCAATGCCTGGGTCTCCCTGTTCAAGGAAGTTCTGGAGACCTTCGGCGCCAAGGTCGGCACCGGAGATCTTTACACGAAGCTGTTTAAGAAGTCTCTGGAAGGCCGGGCAGACGGCGCAGGCCTGATCCCCTACGGCTATTATTCCGGCGAATTCCTGACCGGATTCAGCGAGGGCCGTCCGCTGTTCGCACGCACCACGGACTGTGAATTCAATCTGGCGAACTTCATGCGCTCCGTGGTCTATTCCTCCATGGGCGCCCTGAAGGTCGGCATGGACATCCTCGCAGAGGAAGGCGTGGCTGTGGACCGTATGGTGGGCCACGGCGGACTCTTCAAGACCGAGGGTGTCGCTGAGCAGTATCTTGCTGACGCGATCCACGCACCGGTCACGGTCCTGGATACTGCCGGTGAGGGCGGTGCCTGGGGCATCGCGGTCCTGGCGGCATTCATGGCAGTCAGAGAAGAGAAGGAGACCCTTCCGGAGTTCCTGAACGCGAAGATCTTCCCCGGAATGCAGGGCCACACCGCGGAGCCGAAGGCAGAGCAGAGCGAAGGCTTTGAGAAGTTCATGGAGCTGTACCGCGCGGCGCTGCCGGTGGAGCGCGCAGCCGTCGAATCCATGAAATAACTGCTGCTCACGCAGCCTGAAAAAGAGGGGGCTTCCCCCGCTGAGTCCTAGTAAGAAAAAACCCGTTTCCCTGAAGGAGACGGGTTTTTTCTTCCGACTGTGATAGTTTTGAACTGCTTTCGTAAAAACCCTGGAAAAAAGTGTTAAACTGAATAATAAATGATCATGATCGGAGGAGATGCCTATGATGTTACGGAACTTCAGCGGAAAAGCCCTGATTCTTGCAATCAGTGCAGTCTTTGCGCTCTCGGCCTGCGGCAGTGCGGGGCAGAGTACTGCAGCCCCACAGACAGGGACTCCGGCAGCACAGGAAGAAAGCAGGACGGAAGACACCGGAAATGCGGACAGCGCCGGGGCGGAAAATGCCGTTCAGCCGGATAATTCTGCAGAAAAGGAGAGCAGCGCCCAGACGGAAAATGCTTCCCGGACGGACAGTTCTGCCCAGACAGAAGCGGCTTCTGAGAAAGCGGAGCAAGATGCGTCGGCGGCGAAGCTGCCTCTGGTCGATATGGCGAAGTGGCAGTACAACGCGGACGATGACGTCTACTACCAGACCGGGATCTCTTACTGTGAGAAACCGGCGGACGAGGTCTATGAGACCATGGGGTTCTTTGTGCCGGGCGGTTATTTCATCGCCGAGGACAACGGCGACGGAACCTTCACCTGTGAGATCGATCCGGCGGGAAGAGTCGGAAACTACACTGCCGACAAGGCTCCGGTCATTCTTCCTGTCAACACGCCGGGCTATTCCGCTATGGCGGCGCCCACGGATTATGACAGTTCCTTCGGCTACGGCACAGTCACAGACTACACGAAGGAAGGCATGGTCATTGCTTTTGCAGGGTGCAGAGGACGGAATCACGGCGCTCCCCTCGGCGTAACGGATCTGAAGGCGGCAGTCCGCTATATCCGCTATAACCGGGAGATCCTTCCGGGCGCGGCGGCGAATATCTACAGCGTCGGCATGAGCGGCGGCGGAGCACAGAGCGCGATCCTCGGCGCTTCCGGCGACAGCCCCCTCTATGATCCGTATCTGGAGGAGATCGGCGCGGTCAGCGGCGTGAGCGATGCGGTCCAGGGGTCCATGTGCTGGTGCCCGATCACGAATCTGGACGTCGCGGACTGGGCCTATGAGTGGAATCTCGGCCCTTCCCGCACAGGTCTTACGGAGGAAGAACAGAAGCTTTCCGACGGCATGGCGGAAGCCTTTGCAGCCTATATCAATGAACTTGGACTGGAGGACGGGCACGGGAAGATCCTGACGCTGAAAGAAACCGAAGAAGGAATCTGGCAGGCGGGCAGCTATTATGACTATCTGACCGGTGTCGTCGAGACCTCGCTGGAGCATTTCCTGAAGGACACAGTATTCCCCTATGACGCGGATGCTGCGTCTTCCCGCGGCATGGGAGGCCCCGGAGGCATGGGAGGCCATGGCGGCATGGCCGCTCCCGGCGGATTTGGCGGTCCCGGCGGTACGGGCGGTACGGCGGCCAGCATCGCCGGACCGGAAGGAAAGGACAGCGATGTGCTGCACAGCGGTCTTCCGGAAGGTCTGGAGGGAGGCCCGGGCAGCGAGCCGGTGAACGGTACTGCTTCCATCGAGGCGCCGGAAGATTACGCTTCAAGAGACAACATTCAGCGGAAAGCGGGTGCGTCGTCCGCGGTCTCTCTCTCCGGAACTTATGATTCGAAGGAAGACTACATTGCTGCCCTGAATGCGTCTTTCGAGTGGGTCAGTTATAATTCGGCGAACGGCAAAGTGAAGATCACGAGCCTTGCGGACTTCAGCAAAGCCATGAAATCCGCATCCAAGTCCCTGGGGGCCTTTGACCAGCTGGATGCGGGGCAGGGCGAAAATACACTGTTCGGATACGGGGACGGTGAAGGAGCTCACTTTGACCCGGTGCTGGCGGAGCTGGTGAAGGGAACGGAGTATGAAGAGGCTTTCGCGGAGGACCTTCAGAAGAAAGATGCCCTCGGGATGCCGGTCAGTACCCGTGTGGATATGTATAATCCCATGTATTATCTCTGTGACTACTATGGTGGTGCAGGAAGCAGCACCCCGGCGAAGTACTGGCGCATCCGCACCGGCATCTGCCAGGGAGATACGGCTCTCTGCACGGAGACGGATCTCGCGCTGGCCCTCATGAGCCTGGGCTCAGATCATGCAGTTGATTTCGAGACGGTCTGGGGACAGGGACACACCATGGCGGAGCGTACCGGCGGGTCTACGGAAAACTTCATCGCATGGGTCAATGCCTGCGAAGGAAACTGATCAACGGATGCGGCAAATGTGAAGTACGCGGGATCACGCTTCCCCTGTATCACTTGCAGAGGAACTGATTCTGCGATAGAATTGATTATTAATTGAATACTTTGTTCTTCCGGTGCCTCTGCTGCGGCAGAGGGTAAAAGAGAAACAGGTGCGAATCCTGTACGAACCCGTCACTGTATTTGGGGAGCGGAGCACAACGTGCACCGCACAGTCACTGGACCGGAATATCCGCGCGGCAGCGCAGGGTGTTCTGTCCGGGAAGGCTGTGCTCCGCATTGATCCATAAGCCAGGAAACCTGCCGGAAGAGAACGGATGAGGGCCACGCGGATCTGGCCGTACCGGGAAGCTGTCTGCAGAGAGGAGATCTCCCTGCGGATGCTTCGGCTACAGTGGATATGCAGCAGGCGGAAGCCTGCGCGGCAGCCCTTTTCCGGGAATATCGGAAAAGGGCTGATTTTTTTAGAATCAAGGAGGAGAGATACTATGAAAAAGAATCTGACAGCTATTGTGTTTCTGACAGCCCTGGGACTTCTGACAGCATGCGGCGGCAGTGCGGCGCCGGCAGCTACGGCAGCTCCGGCGGAGACGACACAAACTCCGGCTTCTGAGACTACAGCAGCGGAGACCACAGCGGCGGAGACCACAGTTGAAGAGACCACTGGCGAGGCGGCCACGGCGGAAGAAGAGGAAGAAGAAAACTACGATACCGGCGATGCTTCCCTGGACGATCCGCGGAACGGGGATGACATCGGGGAAAAGGAACTGCTGGTGGTGAGCTTCGGAACCAGCTTCAACGACAGCCGCCGGGAGACCATCGGCGCCATCGAGGAAGCCCTGCAGGAAGCATTCCCGGACTGGAGCGTCCGCCGCGCATTCACCAGCCAGATCATCATCGACCACGTGGAAAAGCGGGACGGGGAAGTTATTGACAACGTGGGCCAGGCTCTGGACCGCGCAGTGAAGAACGGCGTGAAGACCCTGGTGGTCCAGCCGACCCACCTGATGAACGGACTGGAGTACACGGATCTGGAGAACGAGATCGCACAGTACGCCGACGGCTTTGAACAGATCGTGATCGGAAAGCCGCTGCTCACCACGGACGAGGATTTCAGCGCGGTGGCTGACGCCATCGTGAAGGCGACGGAGGACTATGACGACGGGGAGACCGCTATCTGCTTCATGGGACACGGAACGGAAGCGGAGTCCAACGGAGTCTATGCGAAGATGCAGGATATCCTGACGGATAAGGGAATGAAGAATTATTTTATCGGCACCGTCGAAGCAAAACCGGACCTGGAGGATGTCCTCGCAGGAGTCGCCGGCGGAAGCTATAAGAAGGTGGTCCTGGAGCCGCTGATGGTCGTGGCGGGCGATCACGCCAACAACGACATGGCCGGCGACGAGGAAGGAAGCTGGAAATCAGAGTTTGAAAAGGCGGGATATGAAGTGGCATGCGTGCTCCGGGGCCTCGGAGAGATCGGGGAGATCCGGAAGATCTATGTACAGCACGCGGAAGAGGCAATTCAGTCCGTGAAATAAATCCATAAATGAAACGAGCATGGCAGCACTGCCGGAGCGCTTGCGGTCCGGCAGTGCGTTTTCACATACTGAAATCCAAAATGAAAGCACTGGACTTTTTGCCTGATATGAGATATTATTTTCAAGATAAATTTCAGGCAGACCATCTGACCGGGGAAAACAGACCATCGTATCCCACGGAGGATGGCCTTTGATTCGAAAAGGGGGTAAAACCAGTGCAGCAGTATGAAAAGAAGGCTGACGGTATCTACGACGCCAGAACACTCGGAACGGCGAAGATGCTTCTGCTCGGACTTCAGCACATGTTCGCGATGTTTGGCGCGACGATCCTTGTACCGATCCTGGTCAACAGCTACTTCCACGGGGAAGGACTTTCCGTTCAGGTGACGCTGTTCTTCGCAGGGTTTGGTACTTTATTTTTCCATTTTGTTTCCAAAAGAAAGGTCCCGGCATTCCTCGGCTCGTCATTCGCGTTCCTTGGCGGATTCGCGACGGTGGCTGAGCTGAATTCCGGGATCTACGCAAATATGACCTACGGGGAGAAGCTTCCCTACGCCTGCGGCGGCATCGTCGTGGCAGGGCTCACGTACCTGCTTCTCGCGCTGGTCATCAAGCTTGTGGGCGTGAAGCGCGTCATGAAGTTCCTGCCGCCGGTGGTCACCGGACCGATCATCATCTGCATCGGACTTTCCCTGGCAGGCTCCGCAATCAGCAACGCGAACGCCAACTGGTTCCTGGCGCTGATCGCACTGTCGGTCATCATCATCTTCAACATCTGGGGCAAGGGCCTCTTCAAGATCATCCCGATCCTGATGGGTGTCGTGATCTCTTACGTTGTGGCACTGATCATGATGATCACGGGCGTTCCGAATCCGGACGGCTCCGCAGTGCTTAATTTTGCCAGCGTCGCCTCTGCTTCCTGGATCGGCGTTCCGGATTTCCAGATCTGCAAGTTCGACCTTACCGCGATCCTGGTCATGGCTCCGATCGCCATCGCGACCATGATGGAGCATATCGGCGACATGTCCGCGATCTCCGCTACGGTGGGCGAGAACTTCATCGAGAACCCGGGCCTTCACCGCACCCTCGTCGGCGACGGCCTCGCCACCGCCATCTCCGCGATGTTCGGCGGCCCCGCGAACACCACCTACGGCGAGAACACCGGTGTTCTGGAGCTCTCCAGAGTTTATGATCCGAGAGTCATCCGTCTGGCGGCAGTCTACGCAATGGTCCTTTCCTTCATCCCGAAGTTCGCGCAGGTCATTTCTTCCCTGCCGGCTGCCATCATCGGCGGCGTCAGCTTCATCCTTTACGGAATGATCTCCGCCATCGGTATCCGGAACGTGGTGGAGAACAAGGTGGATTTTGCCAACAGCCGCAACCTGATCGTCGCGGCATGCATCCTGGTCTGCGGCCTGGGCTTCTCCAGCGGCCTGACCTTTGAGATCGGCGGCACCAGCATCACCCTGACCAGCCTTGCCATCGCAGCGATTGTCGGCGTGATCCTCAACGCTGTCCTTCCGGGCAATGACTATGAGTTCGGTGTCAACCCGAAGGGCGACCGGCAGAGAGGCCTCACTCTGAAGCGGTAAAACAGAAACCGCAGGGCATCATGCCCGGGCGGTAAAAACGATTACAGACCGCGGCCCAAGCGTAAGCTTGCGGCCGCGGATTTCTTTATATGCGCCGTCCGCGGCACATTTTTCCGGGATCAGCGCGCCGGAGGTGTCCGCCGCGGCATACCAGCTGACGCCGTCGGGAAGCTCCGGAAGCGTGACTTCCTGCGGCTCCCAGAAGACATTCACGGCGATGCCGCTGGCATCGTCCCAAAGCTTCGGCACAAATACTGTGCCGGAGCTTTCTTTTTTTCCGGAATAGATAACGCAGAGGATATTGGAGCCGGTACGGGGACCGCCGGCCTCGTCCGCGCCGCCGGGCTTCATGACCAGAACCGGCGGGAGCCCGAAGGCACCCTCCCCGCCGGAGCGGCGCACCGGGTCGTGGGCTTTCCGGAAAGCAATCATGAATTTCACAAATTCAAAGTGCTCCCGGTTCCGCTTAAGGTCTTCCCAGTTCAGCCAGGAGATTTCGTTGTCCTGGCAGTAGGCATTGTTGTTTCCTTGCTGGGAATTCAGAAACTCATCGCCCGCGAAGAACATGGGTGTTCCCCGGCTCATCATCAGCACTGCTGCGGCGTTCATGCAGAGCCGCTTCCGGAGGGCCAGGATCTCAGGATCCTCCGTAGGTCCCTCGACGCCGAAGTTCCAGCTGCGGTTGTCATTGGCGCCGTCCGTGTTGTCCCAGCCGTTTGCCAGGTTGTGCTTCTCGTTGTAGGAATACATGTCCCAGAGAGTGAAGCCGTCGTGGCAGTTCAGGAAATTCACGGAAGCATTGTACCCGCGGACTGCCGGATCATAGAGGTCCGGGGAGCCGGTCATGCGGAGCGCGGCGCCTTCAGCCATGTCGAGATTTCCCTTCAGATAATCCCGGAGATCGTCCCGGTAGCGGCCATTCCATTCCGCCCAGCGTTTCCAGGCCGGGAAGGAGCCGACCTGGTACAGGCCGCCGGCGTCCCAGGCTTCGGCAATGAGCTTTACGTTGGAGAGGATGGGGTCGCCGGCCAGCCGCTCCAGAAGCGGCGGGGAGCTCAGCGGCTCTCCGGTCTGGCTGCGCCCCAGGATGCTGGCGAGGTCAAAGCGGAAACCGTCCACATGGTAGGTGGTGGCCCAGTAGCGGAGGCAGTCGACGATCATCTGCTGGACGACGGGATGGTTGCAGTTCATGGTGTTCCCGCAGCCGCTGAAATTGTAGTAATGGCCGTCGGGCGTCAGCATGTACCAGATCCGGTTGTCGAAACCCTTGTAGGAGATGAAGGGGCCGCGTTCATCGCCCTCGGCGGTGTGGTTGAAGACCACGTCGAGGAAGCAGCAGATGCCGTTGTCGTTCAGGGCGCGGATCAGCTCCTTGAGCTCCCAGCCTTCGCGGTTGTATTCCACGACGCCGGCATAGCTGGTGTTCGGGGAGAAGAAGTTCACTGTGTTGTAGCCCCAGTAATCGACGACCTGTTTCCCGTCCACCTCCCGGGCGCCCTGCATCTCGTCAAACTCAAACACGGGCATCAGCTCCACGGCGTTGACGCCCAGTTCCTTTAAATAAGGGATCTTTTCCTTCAGGCCGGCAAAGGTCCCGGGAAAAGTCACGCCGGAGGAGGGATCCTTCGTGAAGCCGCGGACGTGGAGCTCGTAGATCACCAGGTCCTCCATGGAGGTCAGCGGGATGGGCTCCTTGCCCCAGTCAAAGTTGTTCCTTACGACGCGGGCCTTGTAGAAGGTCCCGGTGCCGTTCATGCTGCCCCAGACGCTCTGGCCGGTGACGGCGCGGGCCCAGGGATCCAGAAGGATCCGGTTTTTGTCAAAGAGAAGGCCCTTCTCCGGGTCGTTGGGGCCGTCCACCCGGTACGCATACTCGAAGGTCGAGATATCCAGGCCGAAGACGATCATCGACCAGACACTGCCGATGCGGTAGGTCTCGGGGAAGGGCAGCACGGCATAGGGCTCCATCTCCGCGTTGCGGAAGAGAAGAAGCTCGACGGAAGTTCCTTCCCTGGTCTGGATCGTGAAATTGACCCCTGAGGGCAGGGCGGTGGCGCCTTCCAGCTCATAGATGCCGGGCCTGACGCGGAATTTCCCGATCCGGTCCATGGGGACCATCTGATATTCTTCCGGATAGATCCGCTCCTGTTCGGATTTCTTCAGCAGCTCCTGTTTTTTCAGGGTGCCTGCTTTTTTCAGGGCCTCAGCTTTTTTCTGAATCTCTTTCTTCATGCCGGCTCCTTTCGGACACTGACAACGCGGGATGCAAAGCGCCCCGGGTCTGGGGTTCTGGGCAGTTACCTCTATTTTACCTTATTCTCCGGTCCCTGACATTACCCCGGCTCTATAATCCTGCACACGTAATTCCTGCACATATGGACATCCCTGCAGATGCCTGCATTCCGAAGGCTGCCCTTGCGGACGATGTCTGCTTGTCCAAAGTTGACAGAGAGTGTATAATCATCGGTGACGCTGTTCAGAAAATAATTACGGCCGGAGAAGAACCCGGCCTCAACAGAAGTTTTTGCGGTGAAAGGCCGCTGCTTGAAAGGAGAAACAATCATGGCGGAAGAGAAGAAGATGGAAGAGAAGAGACTGGTCACCACAGACATGCTGGTGGGCGATATCATCAAGGAATACCCGGATGCTGCTTTCGCACTGATGCAGTGCGGCATGGGCTGCATCAGCTGCCCGGCTTCCCAGGGAGAGTCCCTGGAGGATGCAAGCATGGTCCACGGGATGAACCCGGAAGAGGTCTGCACCTACGTGAACGAGTTCCTGGGCCTTATTCCTGTCCCGGAAGCTGTTGACGGAAAGCAGGAGTGACCTCCTGAGATACTGAAGAACAAAAAACTGCCCTGTTAAGGCAATCGCCTTAGCAGGGCAGTTTTGTCTGCCCGGAAATTTCCATTGGACTGAGATAAAACCTTAGTCTCTTTCCGGCCATTCCTGGGTCCAGAGGAACTCCTTCAGATCTTCCATCAGCTTTTCATGATTCCGGGATTTCAGTTCCGGGAAGGCAGTCAGGAGACGGCCCTTGCCGAAGAGTTTTCCGGAAGCTGCACGGCTTTGGACGATCGCAAGCTGCGCCTTCATTTCTGCGCGGCGCTTCTCCGCGTTTGTACGGGCAGTTTCCATCCGGTCGCGCATCTCGGCTTTCGCGAGGGCTGCCTGCACCTGCTGGCTCTCGATCCTTTCCTGCGCTTTGAGGGTACCTTCCCCGATCTGCACTGTCATGTTGTCGCTGACAGAATGGAGCGCCTTGCCGAGCCGCTCGATCTCCGCGAGATCCTTCGCCAGGCCGCGGACGGTCAGGACGGTGATGACCAGGTCTGCCGCAAAGATCACATAGACACAGGCCAGGATGATCCAGCTCACAGGACTCTCAAAGAGGATGAAGGGCCAGAGCGACACGATCGGGTGGAGGACCGTTACCACCAGGACCACACCGATGCCCCACAGGATGCTGAACTTCAGGCAGATATAGCCGTGGAAGTTGAAGGGGAGGTCACTGTAATCCCACCACTGCATGTGGAACAGTTTGTCCAGAGCCCACCCGCCGAAGAGCTCAATGGCGGTGGTGAGCAGCATACCGCCCAGGAACAGAGAAACGAGACCGGGGTGATCCTGCCCTTCCGGTGTGATCAGAAAAACCATCCAGAGGACACCGATCATGCCGAAGCCGTAGATAGGGCAGACCGGGCCGTTCAGGAAACCGCGGTTCACGATCTTGCCGCAGGCCACCACGTGGTATATGACTTCGACGATCCAGCCGAGGACAGAGTAGAGAAAAAAGAACCAGAGAAGGTTATAGATAGTCATGCCTGCAAACATAAGAGGCCTCCTGTATTACTGATTGTTTTTGATATTGAAAAACTGATTGTTTCTGACAGTAAAACGCCGGCATGTTCTGCTGCCGGCGCAGATGAGGATCATACATTTTCGTCTTTTCCAAGCCGGAAATAGATGGTCAGCATCATGGTGGTGAAGCTTGCCATGCCGCCGATGACGTTGGAAATGGGCTCCGCCATGTAGACGCCTTTGACGCCGAGTCCTGCGATATGGGGCAGGATCAGAGTCAGCGGGACGACCATGATCACCTTCCGGAAGAGGGAGAAGAAAATGGCCCGCCGCTTTTTCCCCAGGGCCTTGAAGACGTTCTGCGCGACGGTCTGGAAGGACTGGAACACAAAGGCAAAGAAATAGATGTGCAGTCCCGGAATCGCGGCGGTCATCAGCGCGGAATCCGAGGTAAAGACCCGGATAAAGGCCTGAGGAAAGAAGAAGATCAGGACCCACAGGATCAGGGAGAAAGAGCAGCAGAGGGTCAGGACGATCCAGATCAGGCTTTTCAGCCGGTCAAACTGCTTTCCGCCGTAGGAATAGCTCAGCGCGGGACCGGCTCCGTTGGCGAAGGCCAGGAGCGGGACATCCACGATGGAGCGGACGGAGGAGATGATGGTGTAGACCGAGACTGCCAGATCTCCGCCGAAGGCGGCGAGGGTGGTATTGCAGACGATCGCCACGAGGCTGTTGGTGAAGGTCATGATGAAGTTCACGAGGCCGAGGCCCGTCATCTCCCCGACCAGAGGCAGATCCAGCCGGTTCAGGGGGAGAAACCTAAGGTGAAGCTCAGAACCGGGACTCCGGAGAAAGCCGATGGCGAAGGCCGCGGACAGAAACTGGGAGATCACGGTGGCCACCGCCGCTCCGCGGATCCCCATCCCGAAAAGAAAGATGAAGACCGGGTCGAGGATGATGTTGGCGGCCGCGCCGATGAACACGGTCATCATTCCTGTCTGGGCGAAGCCCTGGGCATTGATGTAGGGGTTCAGGCCGGTGGAGAACATGAAGGGGATGGTGCCGATCAGGTAGATCTGCAGATAGGCCATGGCGAAGGGCAGCGTGTTTTCCGAAGCGCCCAGAGCCCGCAGCACCGGCTCGGCGGTCAGATAGCCGAGAAGACAGAGGCCGATGCCCAGCGCCAGCAGGATGGTAGCCGCGGAATTCATGATGTACTCCGCCCGCTCCCGGTCCCCGCAGCCGCGGGCCATAGCGCAGAGAGGCGCGCCGCCGAAGCCGTAAAGGTTCGCGAAGGCCATGATCATCAGGATCACGGGGAAACAGAGACCGATGCCTCCGAGGGCCAGGGTCCCGACCTCCGGAATACGGCCGATGTACATCCGGTCGACGATACTGTAAAGAAGGTTCAGCACCTGCCCCACCAGCATCGGAACCCCTGCCTGGATGATCACGCTGAAGGGGTTCCCGTGTTCAAAATCTATCTGTTTCTGTCTCATCATAATAAAACTGCTGCCTGCCCTGAAAATACGATCACTGTTCACTGTAATGTATACATTATCATATTTTAGCACAGAAGGCCGGGACAGGGAATCCGACGAATCTGTATAAAAATAAGGAGAGCAGTACACTGCTCTCCGCCATTTTTTCTGAAGATTTCAGTTTTCCGGATATGTGAGATGCTGATTCCGGTATTCGGACGGCGTCTGTCCGGTGTGCCGCCGGAATACCTGGGGAAAATGGGACGCTGACACGAAGCCGGTCCGGTGCGCTATGGAGGCCACCGGGATCTCCGGCCGCATCAGAAGTTCCTGCGCGGCCTCGATGCGTATCTGGTTATGGTACTCCAGAAGGGTTAGTCCCGTGCGCTCATGGAAGGTCCGCAGCAGGTAGGATTTGTCCACATGCAGGGCATCGGAGAGAAGCTTCAGAGAGAATTTGTCCATGTAGTGTTCCCGGATCAGGACCTCCGCGGACCGCACCAGCTCTGCCTTGACGTCTTTCGGGCGGCACGGACCGGGACGGCAGCCGCCGCTGCCGCAGGCTGTGATGGTATGGCATGATTCTCTGGTCATAGGTCATTCGCTCCCTGTCTGCCGTAATCTCTGTCTGACCTTATGGTTAGAAACTTCTAACTAGAGATTGTACATTATAACCTCGTAAAATGTACAGAGCATTTCGGGAAAGAAAGACAAAAGTCAATAACAGAACACCCCCGGACGCCATACCTGAGAGTGCGCCTGCAGCCATCCGGCATACCTGAAAGGTATGGCTCACCCTGCAATACCGGTATTTTACATAGAGTAAAAGCGGGTGTAGCATATAGTTGTCAGAAGGAAACAGACAAATAAAGAAATAAATAAAAATAACCAGAAAACTATATACTGGACAGAACAAGAAGGAACGAAAGATTATTTCATCAGGACCGGAAGGGCCCGGAAGGAGGAGACCATGAAAAAGCTGCTTGAAAGCATCGAGATGTTCCTGGAAGAGTATTATGACAGCTTCGCAAAATAAGCAGTGGACAATGAAACAGGTCCCCATCGCTGGTCGGAAGATCAGGATGGGGACCTTTTCTGCCTGAGAGGCCGGAACTGCGTCCGGCGGGAAAGCGCCGGCAGAACCCGGTGAAACCCTGTACGGAGCGGGCATTCCGGTGGTATACTTGCGGGAAGACAAAGAAACATGAGTGCAGATCTGTCAGACGGAGGAGACATACCTTGAGTCATGAAGTCCCGATCCGGAAGAAAGAGGTCCTGACCCGGCAGGGAAAATACCCGGTCCGGCCGGAGGAGATCCTGATCCGGCAGGCCGCAGCGGACGATGCGCCCGCTCTGCTTGCCATCTACGCACCCTATGTCCGGAAGACTGCCATCACCTTTGAATACGAAGTGCCGACAGAAGACGAGTTCCGCGGGCGGATCGGACGGACACTGAAACGCTTCCCCTATCTCGTGGCTTACCGGAAGGCTGCCGCAGGCGCAGAAAAACAGTCTGCCGCAGGCGCAGAGGAGCAGCCTGCCGCATGTGCAGAGGAGCAGCCCGCCTCAGGCGCAGACAGACAGAATGCGGCGGACAGAAGTCCGGAGTCTTCCATGGAAGAGTACGAAATCCTGGGCTACGCCTACGCCGGGTATTTCAAGACGCGGGCGGCTTACGACTGGGCCTGCGAGGTCAGTATTTACGTCAGGGAAGACAGGAAGCGGGACGGCATCGGCCGCAGGCTTTACGAGGCCCTGGAGCTGTGCCTGGCAGCCATGGGCATGCGGAATCTGTATGCCTGCATCGGGGTCCCTGAAGCGGACGATGAATACCTGAACCACGACAGTGTCCGCTTCCACGAGCGGATGGGCTACCGGCTCTGCGGCACATTCCGGCGCTGCGGGTACAAGTTCGGCCGCTGGTACGACATGTGCTGGATGGAAAAATTCCTGGTTCCGCAGGAGACTGAGGTGAAGCCGGTAGTCCCGTTCCCTGAAATATGTGAGGAAACTGATCCATGGATATGACGCAGTCTGAGATCATCTACGTTCTTCTGTGCTGTTTCGCGGTATATACCCTTTCGACCTTTGTACAGCGGGTCTGCGGGTTCGGCATGGGGATCGTGGCAATCCTTCTGCTGCCGCTGATGATCCCGTCCTATTCGCTGCCGGCCGCCGTCACCAACGCGTGCTCCGCCTTCAGCGCTTCTTACCTGGCCGTCAAATACCGGAAGGACGCGGTGGTGCGCCTGGTGCCCCCGGTGCTCTGCGGAAGCTTTGTCATGACCTTCCTGTCGGTGCGGTTTTCCAGAGGGGCGTCCCTGGATACTCTGCGGATCCTTCTTGCCGTGATGCTGATCCTCATGTCGCTGTGGTTCCTGTTCCTCAGCAAGAAGATCACCATTCAGCCGAAGGTGCGGAATGGAGTCATTGCGGGCGGACTCGGCGGTATAATGAACGGCCTGTTCGCCACGGGCGGGCCGCCGGTGGTGGTCTTCTTTCTGGGGGCTACAGCGACCCACGCCGCGTATTTCGCGACGATCCAGACCTATTTTGCATTCAACAACATTTATGCCAGCGCGATCCGGATCCTGAACGGGCAGTATTCGCCCATGGTACTGCTGGGAATCCTCGGGGCGGCGCCGGGTATGCTTCTCGGGAATCTTCTGGGCGGGATCCTGGCCCCCCATCTCCCGGACAAGGTCATACTGAAATCCATCTATATCGTGATGCTGCTCAGCGGCATCGGGATGCTCCTGAAATAACGGGACAGAAGTGAATTAACCCACCGCCTTCGCGTATGCTAAGAGGCAGGGGTATTCTGCGGTATTATGGATAAAGACAAAACAAAGCGGGCTGCCGCATTAAGGAACATTTTTCTTAATGCGGCGGCCCGCCTTATATTTCCGCAGCAGTTTCGCAGGAAGATGCTGCGTCTTTTTCGACAGAGGTCAACAGGTCAGTCGGTCACACGACAAAGTCGTCCTTCACGGACGGAAGGATCTCCCGGACCGTCACGATGGCGCCGGCAGCGCCGGGCCCTGTCAGGGTGTAGAAGTGCTCCCCGGCAGTGGGATAAACGTGGGTCGTGAAGGTGGCGGCGCCGTCGTTCAGGAAGAGCTCGGCGGAGCAGCTGTCGATCAGGATCCTGATCTTTTTCAGCGCATCGTCCAGCGGCACCGGAAGGACCTCGCCCACCTGCTGGTTGTACCGGAGATCCATGCCCGTCTTGTCGGCAGTGATGATCTTTGACGCGGCGTCGTAGGCGAAGGACATGCCGCCGCTGCCGTCCGCTTTTGTGAAAAGCTTAAGCGTGAAGTCTTCGGAGGGATTCTCACCCTCCGGCAGGCGGATCTCCACCTGGCAGGTCTTCAGAAGCTTTCCGTCGCCGGGGACGGCATCCTTCAGGATCCTTCCGAAAGCGGCAGGCGGAGACTGTACCAGCCGTCCGTTGACCAGCCGGAGCTCCCGCGGCACGGACATGCTGCCCTCCCAGTCCTCTTCCTCAGTGGGATAGTGGTTGTCCGGGAGGCCGATCCATCCGATCAGCACCGCCATCTCCGGATCGTTCACATTGGCCGCGAACTGCGCCGCGTAGAAATCGAAGCCGAAATCCAGGTAGTGGTAAGTATCGTCCGGGGTAAAGGTCAGGGTCTCATAGTCCATGGATCCGATCATGTAAATGTTGTGGTTCGTGCTCTCCGCGCGGCCCGGAAGCTTCGTGTACTGCGGGGAGAAGATCAGGATGTCCTTTCCGCTGATGCGGACAATGCACGGGCATTCCCACATGCCGCCGAAGTCCTCGAAGCCCGGCACCTTCAGCTCGCCGGCGAACTTCCAGCCCTCCAGCAGGCTTTCGGAGGTGTAGATCAGTGCCCGCCCCTTCTTGTCCATGGACTGGGCGCCGATGAAGATGAAGTACTTTTTCTGCTCCGGCACGTAGACGATCTTCGGGTCGCGCTGGTGCTCACTGTAATCCGGACGGGGCCCGAACAGCGGCTCCGGCAGCTTCACCGGTTTTCCGTCCGGCCCGAGCTTCGCCGCGCAGGTATAGGGCGTCCGGACCCAGTTCTCGTCCCGGTGATTGCCGGTGTAGAAGAGGTAGAGATCATCGCCCGCGGAGAAGGCGGAGCCGGAATGGCAGCCCTTGTTGTCAAAGAAGGTGTCCGGCCACATGCCGATCCCGGCGTTGGTCCAGTGGACCAGATCTGTGGAAGTCACATGGTACCAGAATTTGAGTCCGTGGACGGCGCCCCAGGGGCAGTACTGATAATACAGATGCCAGGTGCCCTTGTGGTACACGAAGCCGTTCGGATCACTGGACAGCCCGGTGATGGGCTGAACATGGAATTTCTGCCGGTATTCCGAAGAGACGATCTTTTCGTGCAGGCCGATGATCTCGTCCGCACTGTGCAGAACGCGGTAGCGCTCTTCCGTGGTCCAGGTACGCATGCTGTTCCTCCTTTTCTGTTCTTGTCGTTTCCGGTGTTCAACTGCAGGTGTTTTTTGCTTTTTCCGGTGTTTATCCCCAGGTCATTTCTTTGTCTTTTCCGGGTCTGTCTCCGCGATCCGCTTTGCGGTCTCTTCCAGATATCTCCCGTCCGTGCCGCAGCAGCCGCCGAAGATCTGAAGCCCGAACTCCTTCCGGAGCCGCAGCATGTCCTCCGCGAACCGCTCCGGTGCGGAGCTCTTCAGGTTTGCGCCGGGGAGGGCATGGTCCAGTTCCTCGTAGGAGAGGGGCGAGGTGTTTCCCTGTACGCCGAGAAAGCGCTCCCGCACCACATCTGTCCGGTTGAAGGGCTGGGACAGGGCTTCGAAGACGATGGCCGGGTGCACACAGTTCGTCATATAGCACAGCGGTTTCTGATAGAATCCGCGGTCGATGCTGACGATGGCGTCATGAATGGTGGTCCCGTCGATCAGCCGTCCGTCCTTCCGGATCGTGAAGCTGATGATATAGGGAAGGCCGGTGGCAGCCATGGCCTGGGCCATTCCCTTTGCTTCCGGCAGAGTCGGCATGATCCCCGCAAAGAGAAAATCGACGTCCGACTTGCGGAAGAGCTCTGCCTGCCAGCTGTGGTATTTCCGGGCTTCCGACTCAGTCAGAGCCCCCTCGCCGGTGTAGGCGTCGCCCCGGCAGCCCATGAGCCCGCCCAGAAAGCGCGGCGCGCCGGGTCTTTCCTGTAGACAGTGCCGGAGCAGTTTTACATTGTCCGCGATGATATCGGAGCTCCAGGCAGAGGCAAGGACGAAATCCCGTCCTGCCCGCCGGGTCGGGGTCGTCGCGAGGAAGGGCAGGCCGTGGTCTGCAGCGATCTGATAATATTCGTTCCAGAGCTTTGAGAGCGCGTCCATGCCGCGGACCTGGTAGACAAAGCGGGCCAGGGCCACATTTGCGTCGGGGGTGAGCCGGTATTCAGTTTTCAGCCGTTCTCCGAGGGCTCCTTCCATCAGGACCGGGCGTCCGGAGGATAATAGTTTTCTGAGGTTCATGGTCGTTTGATCTCCTGTATTTTTATCATATCATGTTTTCCCCGGCGGGAAAAATCTTCAATGCTTTCAAAGTAATTTCAGATTCGGTCCGTATACTTCGCGGCATAAGAAACATTTTACAGAGGAGTACAGGATGAGAAAAAACTTTGCGAAACTTCTTGCCGCAGGTCTGGCGGCATCCATGATGATGAGCGGCTGCGGAGGCAGCACCACAGGAACACAGCCGGCGCCGGCCGCACCGTCCCCGGCGGAAGCCGGAACACCGGCGGAGAAGCCGCAGAACGAAGAAAAGCCGGAGAACGGAGAAAAGCCGGAAGGCGGCAAAGGGAAAAACGGTGAAGGCAGGCCGGAAGGCGGCAAAGGGAAAAACGATGAAAGCAGGCCGGAAGGCGGCAAAGGGAAAAACAGTGAAGGCAGGCCGGAAGGCGGCAAAGGCGGTCCCGGCGGCATGCCGGGAGGCGCACCGGGCCAGAGCGCGAAGGACATTGAATACACGGCGGTCTATGCCCCCGCAGACAATGTGACGACCACGAACGGAGAGTACACATCCACCGGCACCGACGAGGAAGCTATCCTGGTGGACGGCGATATCACGGTCACAGTGAAAGACACCAAAGTCATCCGCAGCTCCGCGGACAGTACCGGCGGGGACGCCTCCAGCTTCTACGGCGTCGGCGCGGCGGTCCTTGGCAAGGGCGGCACCACGTACCTTAAGAATCTGACCATCGATACCGACGCCAAGGGCGGCGCGGGCGTGTTTGCCTACGACGACGGTGTCGTCTATGTCGCGGATACGGAGATCGCGACGAAACAGGGCACCTCCGGCGGCATTCACGCGGCAGGCGGCGGAACACTGTATGCCTGGGACGTGACGGCAGAGACCGACGGCGGATCCTCCGCTGCGATCCGCAGCGACCGCGGCGGCGGAACCATGGTGGTGGACGGCGGGACCTACACTTCCAACGGAGACGGCTCCCCGGCCATTTACTCCACGGCGGACATTGCCGTGAACAACGCGAAGCTGACTGCCGGCAACTCCGAAGCGATCTGCATCGAAGGCCTGAATTCCATCCGGCTCTTTGATTCGGACCTGACCGGAAACATGCCGGACCAGTCTCAGAATGACTGCACCTGGAACGTGATCCTCTATCAGAGCATGTCCGGGGATTCCAAGGTCGGAAACAGTACCTTTGAAATGAACGGCGGCACCCTGACAGCGAAGAACGGCGGAATGTTCTACTCCACCAACACCGAGTCCACCTTTATTCTGAAGGATGTGGACATCACTTACGCGGAGGACAGCGAATTCTTCCTGAAGGTCACCGGAAACGCGAACCAGCGCGGCTGGGGCTCCGAAGGCGCGAACGGCGCGGACACCCTATTCACGGCCATCAGCCAGGATATGGAAGGCAATGTGATCTGGGACAGCATCTCCCGGCTCGATTTTTACATGACCGAAGGCAGCACCCTGAAGGGCGCATTCATCGATGACGAGAGCGCAGCGGGCGAGGGCGGCGACGGCCAGGCAAACCTGTATATCAGCAAGGACAGCACCTGGACCGTGACCGGCGACAGCGTCCTCACGAACCTTTACAACGCAGGAACCATCGCGGACGATGCAGGCCGGACCGTGACGGTGCAGACCGCGGACGGAACGGTCCTTGTCGAAGGGACCTCCGGATACACGATTACCGTAAAGAACTATTCCGACAGCGCGGATCTTTCCGGCGCGTCGGCCGCCACGAGCTTCAGCGACTATGCCGTCGAAAAGCCGGAAGCGCTGAAGTGAAGAAAAAAACTGCCGCAGCTGCTGGCGGGTATGATACATACCCTTTGCAGCTGCGGCAGTTTTTTGCGTGAAAATGTATTTCAGCGTGTATCCGGCGGTTCATTCCGGGAGAGGTTTACGGGAGTTCGTGGGGCATTTCAAAACCATTGTCCCGGTAAACATTGTACCATTCCATCAGCGGAGGCTGATCGATCTCGTCGACGGCGCTCCAGTCGGCGCCCCATTTCATCAGGTAAACGTGGTAGTCAAACTGCTTTACGCCGTCTTCGATGCAGGTGCCGTCGATGCGGATCATTCCGTCATGCCCCGACTGTTCGGGGTCGATGACCCAGTCCCCTTCCAGGACGTCGGAGGAGATAAAATAGCCTTCGCCGGAGGTCGCGACGCCGTGGGCGCCTTTGTCTTTATCTACGGTAAGGTTGATCTCACAGATGGCGTCGGTCCGCGGCAGATTGTTGTCCCACAGCATGAGGACGCCCCGGCCGTTCTTCGCGACCCGGATCTGGCAAAGAAGGGCGATCTTCAGATCCTTCAGCTGTACCCAGTCGCCCTGGGGATCTGTCGCTTCCCACCAGCCGAACCAGTCGCCGTTCCAGAAGTCGTACGCCGGATCCGGCGTGAGAGTGTCGAGGGCGACGGTTTCTTCCGGAACAGCAGCGGTTTCAGAGGCGGTTTCCGCGGCGGATTCCGCCGGAGCCGCAGCGGTCTCCCGGATTGCGGTGGTTTCCGGGGCTGCGGTGGTCTCCTGCGCTGCCGGAGCAGCCGACGCAGTCTCTGCCGCCGTGGACTCTGCCGCCGTGGACTGCGCGGGAGTACTGCCGCCGCAGGCAGTCAGGGAGAGAGAAGCCGCCGTCAAAATGGCCGCAAGCACTTTTCCCGGAACTGCAAAGTGATGCTTCATCGTTTTTTTGTATGTGATCATGATTTCTGTTTACTCCTGAAAACTTTGAGTTATCAATGCCGGTTGTTCCAAACTTACCTAACCATTTTACTCTATTTGTCAACCTTTCGCGCCCGGGAGAATTCTGCTATGATGATACCGTTCCGGGCCGGAAGAAACTGTGCCGGTTTCCGGCAGACAAAGGCGCCAGGCCGCTTTTCGCCGGAAAAGGAACGCAGACTGGCAGACGGAGGAAGCACCGGATGAACCGGATCACCATCACTGATTTTGCCGCGCCTGAACTGGACGTTTACGCCCGGCTGAACGAGGCGCAGCTTCTGCATTATTACGAACCGGCGCCCGGACTTTTTATTGCGGAAAGCCCCAAGGTCATCACCCGCGCGGCGGATGCCGGCCATATGCCGGAGTCTTTTCTCGCGGCACCGGAGATGCTCTGCAAAACAGAGGCCGCGGCGCTTCTTGCCCGTTTCCCGGACACACCGGTCTACACCGCAGCGCCGGAGATCCTGACCCGGCTGACCGGTTTTCAGCTGACCCGGGGAATGCTCTGCGCCATGCGGCGGAGGGAACTGCCTTCTGCAGAAAAGATCTGCGAAAACGCGCGGACGGTGGCGGTGCTGGAGAACGTGGTGAATCCCACGAACGTCGGAGCGATCTTCCGCTCTGCCGCCGCGCTGAACCTGGACGCGGTGCTGCTCACGGAAGGCTGCAGCGATCCTTATTACCGCCGCGCGGCCCGTGTGAGTATGGGAACGGTGTTCCAGATCCCCTGGACCTATATCAGGGAGCGCCCGGGAGCCGGCGTGGGGGAAGACTCTTCAGCCGGAACCGGAAACAGCGTACAGCGGAATCCCGCAGCCGGGAACAGCGTGGAACAGCTGCAGGCGCTGGGCTTCCGGACTGCAGCCATGGCGCTGGAGGAACGCTCTGTCCGGATCGACGATCCGGCAGTCCTTCAGGAGCCGCGGCTCGCGGTCTTCCTCGGGACGGAGGGGGACGGCCTTGCCGCCCGGACCATCGCGTCCTGCGACTATACCATCATGATCCCCATGAGCCACGGCGTGGACTCTCTGAATGTGGCTGCGGCTTCCGCAGTGGCATTCTGGCAGCTCGGAAGCCGCCCGGGGGTAAGAAAGGAGGAATCGGAATGAATATCGGAAATCCGTTTATTCTTTTAAGCATGGTCAACATGAAACTCCGGGACACCAGTCTGACGGTCGCAGACGTCGCCGCGGACCTGGACGCTTCGGAAGAAGAACTCCGGGAAGTGCTGTCGGATATCGGTTTTACCTACAGCGAAAGCAGCCGCCAGTTCGTGGCGAAATGACCGGAATGTACATTGTACAGGGAAAGTAAAAAAGATATACTGATAATACGGAAAGCATTCGCCGGAAGCTGAATCCGCCGGCGGGCCGGCAGCTTTTTGCGCAAACAGCAACTGATTCAGAAAGGCAGGCAGAAGGATGAGATTATTGAAGAAGATCGCAGCAGTCGGTATTGCGGCAGTTCTGGCAGCCGGAATGTGCATGAGCAGTTTTGCGGCAGGATGGGAGAACAGTCCTGCAGGATGGGTGTACCAGCTGACAGACGGCTCCTTTGCAGCCAATACCTGGGAGCAGATCAACGGCGCATGGTATTACTTCAATGAGAACGGCATCATGCTTGAGAACGGAATCACCCCGGACGGATACACGGTAGGTGCTGACGGCGCATGGGTCGAGAATATTGCCCGGCAGGCACAGCAGGCCATGGACCAGGCCGGCATCACGGAAGAGCAGATCAGCCAGGCGGCTTCTGACGCGGCAGCACTGGCACAGCAGGCCATGGACCAGGCCGGCATCACCCAGGCAGACATCGACGCGGCGGCAGCCCAGGGGCAGGAGATCCTGAGCCAGGCGCAGGAAGCGGCCTCCGGCCTGACGGAAAATGACGTGAACCAGATCATGCAGGCGGCGCAGGAAGCAGCCTCAAGCCTTACTGAAAACGATGTAAACCAGATGGTCAATGAAGGCGTCACGCAGGCGCAGCAGGCTGCGGCTGATGCAGGAATCACCGAAGAGCAGATCAATCAGAGTATCGCCGACGCGGCAGGCGCAGCACAGCAGGCGATGGATCAGACCGGGATCACCCAGGACGACATCACCAGCGCTCTGAACGCGGCGGCTGCCTGGTTCGGGTTCTGAGTCAATGCGGATCCTGATGATCCGTCACGGCGATCCCGATTACGCAAATGACTCTCTGACGCCCCGCGGTGACCGCGAGGCGTCTCTGCTTGCAGAGAGTACAGGGCGCTTTGACATAACGCATTTTTACGTGTCTCCCCTGGGAAGAGCGCAGAGAACCGCGTCTTTTCTGCTGGAAAAGACCGGAAAGACGGCGGTGACCTGCGACTGGCTTCAGGAATTCCCGCCGCGGATCCTGCGGCCGGGGAGAAAAAATCCTTCCATTGTCTGGGACTGGTTTCCCGCGGACTGGACGAAGTATCCCGAGGCATACTCTATCGATACCTGGACGGATATTCCCTGCTTCCGGGAAAACCATATCAAAGAACTGGCCGACAAGGTCTGCGCTTCTCTGGACGCGCTGATCGCGACCCACGGGTACGTCCGGGACGGACACATCTACCGGGCGGAACGGCCGAATCACGACACCGTCGCCTTTGTGTGTCATTTCGGGATCGAGTGCATCCTGCTGGGGCACCTGACCGGCATCTCTCCCATGCTTCTCTGGCACGGCTTCTGCTGCGCGCCCACCGGCGTCACCAGCATGTTCACGGAGGAACGGCAGCAGGGGATCGCGAATTTCCGGATCAACGAATTCGGATCCACCGCCCATCTTCTTCTGGGAGGGCAGGAGGTGTCCCGCCGCGCCCGCTATGTGGAGTGCTTCGGCGATGACCCGGAAGGCTTTGAGAAGGATCCGGAGTGAGTCCTGCCGGAACCGGCCCGGAAAACCGAGCCGGAAGATCAGAACAAGAGAGAAACGGAAGAAAAGTAAAGGAAAAACCCCGGAGCCCGGCATATCAGCCTGTGCTCAGGGGTTTTTTACGACTGTACTTCGTACTGCGGCAGCTTTGCGCGGCGGTCAGCATCGACCGCGATCCACTCATCCAGCGTAAGGGGGATGTAGTCGGAAAACATACAGAAACAGTTGATCATCTGACAGGGGACCGGCTCCGGCGCATGGCCCTCGCGTATGACGCGGCGTGCCTGCCGCGTTTCTTTGATGAAGCGGTCCACCAGCATTTCGTCCATGGAATTGTGGACATGGCCGTAGAGCATGTAGGTGTAGAAGACCTCCTCCGCGTTGCGGCGGTACTGGCCGTTGTAGCAGAAAACAGGGTAGTGGCAGAGGATGACCTTCCGCTTGTTGTCCCGGATCTCCGCGTACTCTTTGATCCAGACAAAGCGGGAGCGGTCAAAGCGCTTATCCTCGAGAAAGCCGTCGTGGTTTCCCAGGATCAGGTGCAGCTTTCCGTTCAGCTTTTCCAGCACGTGGGTGGTGCCGATGCAGTAGCCTGCGGAGAAATCGCCGAGGAGAAAGACCTCGTCCTTGTCCGTGACCCGGCTGTTCCACTGCCGGATCATGTGGGCGTTCAGTTCCTCGGCATTTTTGAAACCGCGGCAGTCCATGCGGTGGTTCAGATTGTCGTGGAAGAAGTGCATGTCGGAGATATAGAGCTTTGCCATGGAGTCCTCCGGGAGGGGTATACGGGCGGTGAGCACCGTTTCGGACAGCGCGGGTGCAGGTGCCGGGCAGTTCGTTTCTATGCCAGCAGCTGGATCAGGATCCCGCCGAGGGTCAGCATCAGGGCGCCGCAGGAGCGGGTCACGATCTGCGCGAAGGGCAGAAGCTCCATGCGGTGGGCGCTGGAGAGAACGGCGACATTGCCGGAACCGCCCATGTTGGTGGTGCACATCCCCGCGGCGATGGACGCTTCCAGGGGATAAAAGCCCATGAACTTACTGCCGATGAAAGCGGCAGTCAGGGTGATGGTCAGGACGCCGATGACGACGATCAGGAAATAGAGGGGCGTCATGGTCTTCATGATGGTCGCAAGGTCAATGAGAGTCGCGCCGATGCCGGCCAGTGCTGCGGCGGTCCAGGCTTTGATCGCAAACTGGCCCCATTCCCGGGCCGCGTCCTCCAGCGCTTCAGAGAGGATCCCGGTTCCCTTGACCAGGACCACCAGGATGATCATCCAGGCGTAGGTCGGAACGATGCGGATGAAGTGGTGGAAGAGGGCGCCCAGCTGATAGAAGGCGAGGGAGATGATGAGACCGGTGAAAAGGCTCTGGAAGGTAGGTTTCATGGGCGGCCGGGCGGGAACGGGTTTCCCGTCGTTCACCAGACGGCCGTTTCCGGTGAGCTCAGGCCGGCGCTCCCCCAGATTGTTGGCAAGGCCGCCGAGGATGATGGCGATCACATTCCCCAGCACGGTGGCCGGCGCGATCCGGGTCAGCACTTCCCCCGGGTCCGTGCCCAGAACGGAGGAATACATGGCGGAAAGGGGGACCGCGCCTGCGGTCATGCCGCCGCTGGTCATGGGGATATACATGTAGAGCAGGCTTTCCAGAAAGGTGTTTCCGAGAAGCATGCCGAGAAGGCCGGTCACCACGGCGCCTGCAGCAATCGCAAGCACTGCCGTCGGCAGGATGCGCACTGTTGCCCGGATGAGAAGGTCGCGGTCGATGTTGAAGAGGCTGCCGCAGATCAGGGCCGCGATGTAGAACACCAGGAAATCATTGCGGTTCACGAAGTCGTCCATGATCTCCAGCGCATCCGCGGGGAAGAAACCCACAGCCCGGAGCACTGCCGCGCCCAGAATGCAGAGGACGGAGCCGCCGAGGTAGGTCTTCACCACCGGTACCGTGTTTCCGATGGTGTTCAGCCCTTCGCCGAAGACCATGAGGAGCAGCATGCCGCCCACCAGCCCCTTCGGGATACAGCCGGTATACATACAGCCGATGGTCACAGCCAGGATCCCGAGGTATAAAGGAAGCGGGAATCCGGCGACTTTGAATTCCCTGATTCCCGCGTTTCCGCTGTTTTTATCTGTACGGCTGCTTCCCGACATGTTCAGTCCTTCTTTCCTGTTTTAGCCTGTCATCCGCCGCATCAGCGCCGTGCCGTGCTCAGTCAGCCACTTTTTCCACTCCTTCCAGTCCGGGAGGACCCGGCCGACCTCCCGCCAGAAGCGGGCGGAGTGGTTCATTTCCAGCCGGTGGCAGAGCTCGTGGACAATGACGTAATCCCGTACTTCCTCCGGGGCGAGCATGAGAAGACAGTTGAAATTCAGATTCCCGGCGCCGGAACAGCTGCCCCAGCGGGTCTTCTGGTTCCGGACCGTGATCCGTCCGTAGGAGACGCCCACCAGGGGCGCATAGAAAGCGACCCGTCCGGGAAACCATTCCAGGGCCCGGGAAGCCAGATCCCGGATCTCTTCCATGCTGAGCTGTTCTCCGGCAGGCTCCGCGGCTTCCTGCATTTCCAGTCTCAGCAGCGTCTTCCGGATCCAGTCTTCTCTGGACCGGACAAAGGCTTCGACCTCCCGGTGCGGAGCGCCCATCGGGATCCGGACCAGAACCTTCCGGTCCCGGGTGATCTCGAGGGCCATGGTCTTCCGCCGGCTGCGGATGACGGTGATGTATAATTTCTCTTCCATGGATCAGGATTCGGCGTCCTCCTCGTTGTCAGCCGGCGCTTCTGCTTCCTCTTCCGCGGCGACATCTGTACCTTCCAAAGCCTCTTCCGCGGTGTCATCCGGATCTCCGGCAGTTTCCGCATCTTCCTCCGTTTCTCCGGCGGCGGTGCGGATCAGGAGATCCAGGATCGTGGAGACCGCGTTGCCCGCAGGGCTCTGCTCCATGGCGGCAATATATTCATCCCTCTTTGCCCAGGTCTCGTTCACCGCCTCGATCAGCGTCTCCGGGGTCATATCTTCCTCCTCGAGGAGGCAGGAGTAGCCCTGCTTTTCAAAGGACATGGCATTCAGGATCTGGTCTCCGCGGCTTGCGGCGGCGGAGAGGGGGATCAGGACGTTGGGTTTTTTCAGTTCCAGGATCTCGCAGATGGAGTTCGCGCCGGCGCGGCTGATCATGATGTCCGCCAGGGCGAAAAGATCCTTCAGGTCGTCGGAGACGTACTCATACTGGTGATAGTTTTCGATGTCATTCAGGCTCTCATCGATGTTCCCCTTGCCGCAGAGATGCACCACGGAGAATTCCTTCAGGAGCTCCGGCAGGGCGGCGCGCACGGCTTCGTTCACGGCGCGGGAGCCGAGGCTTCCCCCGATGACCATGAGCACCGGACGGTCTTTGGCGACCCCGGTCAGCTCATAGCCCCGCTCTTTTGAGCCGGACAGCAGTTCCGCGCGGATCGGGGAGCCGGTCACCAGCGCCTTGTCCGCCGGGAGATACTGGACGGTCTCCGGGAAATTGCAGCAGATGGTCTTCGCAGCCCCGTAGGAGAGCTTGTTGGCCAGGCCCGGCGTCATGTCGGACTCGTGGATCACCACCGGGATGTGCCTCATGCCGGCGGCCCGGACCACGGGCACGGAAACATAGCCGCCCTTGGAGAAGACGACGTCCGGCTGGAATTCTTTGATGATCTTCGACGCCTCGCGGAAGCCCATCAGGACCCGGAAGGGGTCGGTGAAGTTCTTCACGTCAAAGTATCTGCGCAGCTTTCCGGTGGAAATGCCGCGGTATTCGATCCCCTCGCGCTCGATCAGACGCTTTTCGATACCTTCGTAGGAGCCGATATAGAGGATCTCAAACCCTGCTTCCTTAAGACCGGGAAGGAGGGCGATGTTCGGTGTGACGTGGCCGGCAGTACCGCCGCCGGTAAGGATGATTTTCGGCATGGAATAACCTCCACTGCAGCTGTTCTGTGTTATATTATGTCAGTGGGAGCTGTCGCTCCCACATAAAAAAATCTTACCTTGACATCATCATAAAAGCATGAGGGAAAAAAAGCAATGAGCGACAGAGTCTTAAGCAGGATCGGAATCATCGGAGCCATGGAAGAAGAGGTCTCAGGGCTTAAGGAAAGCATGGCGGAGGTCCGCACCGAGATCCGCGCCGGGATGACCTTTTACGAAGGAAAGCTGGCCGGTAAGGACGCAGTGGTGGTCTGCTCCGGCATCGGTAAAGTCAATGCCGCAGCCTGCGCCCAGATCCTCGCGGACCGCTGGCAGGTGGACGCGATCATGAACACGGGAATCGCAGGGAGCCTCCGGGAAGAGGTGGGGATCGGCGACATCGTCCTCTCAGTCGATGCGGTCCAGCATGATTTTGACTGCGTGGGCTTCGGTTATCCCCTGGGTGTGATCCCGCGGATGGACACCAGTGTTTTCAGGGCGGATCCGGAACTTCTTGATCTGGCGGAGGAGTGCTGCCGTGCGGTGAATCCGGAGACAGGCGTGTTCCGCGGCAGAGTCGCCAGCGGCGACGTGTTCGTTTCCAGTGCGGAGAAAAAGGCGGAGATCCTGAAGATCTTTGACGGATGGTGCTGTGAGATGGAGGGCGCGTCGATCGCCCAGGTCGCCCACATCAACCGCATTCCGTGGCTGATCATCCGCGCGATTTCCGACCGCGCCGACGGCACGGCGGCGGAGACTTATGACAAGTTTCAGGATGAGGCGATAAAACACTTCCTGCGCCTTACGCTTGCAATGGTGAAACGGCTTTGAGTATGGTATATTGTAATTATTCCTCAATTACCCGTATTTCCAGATAATCAAAATCCAGCGTTTCGATAAAGCTGTCCTGATGGAAACGGGTGCGGGAAAGACGCCGGAACTCCTCGATGTTCGATTCGAGCCAGATGGGCTCGGCGAGATCGAAGGCGCGGCAGACTGCGGTCAGTCCGTCCAGGACCATGCGGGTGCGGTTTTTGGAATAATCGCCGTCGCACACCACAATGTCGCGGACCGGATGATTGTTTCGGATACATTTTCCCCAAAGTCGGAACATAAGCACCTCCCGGAATTCTGGCTGGGATCCTGCCCGGGGCAGGGCCGCCGGGTGTGCGTTCATTATATCACAGACTTTCTTTTTCCTGTCTTTCTTTGAGAAAGGAGAAACAGAAGCATGTCACAGCCGATCACTGATTATCAGAGTTTTTTCAGCGGAGCCCTGCAGGCGATCGAAGACACCGCGAACCTGAAGCAGGAGGAGGACCAGCTTCGGAGCGAGGAGGCGCGGACGCGCACCGAGCTGGAGGCGGAAGAGAAAAAACTTAAGGCGGATATTGACCGCAGCATCAAAGAGCGCCTGAATGAGATCAACCGGACCTATGACGGGGAGATCTCGAAGGCGAAGGATGAACTGAAAAGGGCGCAGGCAAAGCGCGAGAAGGCGCGGAACCAGAGCGTGAAGGCCCGGATCGCCGAGGAGACGAAGGGACCTCTGGACGAGGCGGCGGAAAAGCTCAGGAACATGAAGGAAGCCTTCCGCAAGCAGCACATGCCCGCCTTTACCACCACGCGGCTTTACTATTCCCTGTTCATGCCCCACCGGTTCAAGGATTTCCTGCTGCTCGTATTTCTGATCGTGATCTGCTTTATCGCGGTTCCCTGCGCGGTCTATTTCCTGGCGGTGCCGGAAAAGTGGCAGATCCCGGTGGTCATGGCGGGAATCTATGTGGCGGCGATCCTTCTGTTCGGCGGGATCTACATCGGCATCAGCAACGCCACTAAGACACCGCCCGGCCATATGGAGATGCTCCGCATGGGCAGGGATACCTGGGACGAGATCCGGGCAGCCCGGAAGACCGCGAAGCGGATCGAACAGAACATCGCGAACGAGACGGATGACGGGGCCTATGATCTGGCGGTCTATGACGACGAGATCGCCCAGATCACCCAGCGTCTGAACGAGGCGAGCAGAAAGAAACAGGAAGCCCTCACGAACTTTGAGACCGTGAACCGCAACATCATCACAGATGAACTGACGCAGAACGCTCGTCCGAGGATCGAGCAGCTGAGCAGCGACCACGCGGTGGCGGCCCGCCGGCTGCAGGAGGTGAGTTCCGAACGTCAGACCAGGACGCTTGCCATGGCTGACGATTACGAGGTCTACCTCGGTAAGGAAAACATGACGCGGGAACGCCTCCAGGCGCTTTCCGACATCATGGCGGAGGGACAGGTCCGGAACATCAGCGAAGCGGTGGATGAGTACAGAAAGAGACAGCAGAAGGGCTGACAGAGAATTCATGGCAGACAGAAGATGGCAGCAGTCAAATATCCGGTCTGTTCCGGCCGGACGCCGCTTCGCGGAGGAAGACGCCGCGGACGAGGGTGAGATCCGGGCGGAACAGAAACGGGTCAGAAGAACACGGCGGAGAGCGATCCTTGCCGTGCTTCTTTTCGTTCTCCTCGGCGCGGCAGTGATCCTGCTTCTCCGGAGATACGCTTCCTACACCACTTATTCCGTAGAGTGGCAGAAGGATGTGAGCCAGGGAAGCCTGGTGGGGTACGAGCCCTTCAGCGGCGGACTGCTGAAGTACTCCAAGGACGGCGTCACTTTCATCTCCGGCAAGGGAGATGAGCTCTGGGTCGATACCTATGAAATGAAGAACCCCATGATCGACATCAGCGGGGAATGCGCGGTGATCGCGGACCGGCAGGGAATCAGCGTGCGGATCTACAGCGTTGCCGGACGGACCGGCTCCGCGGAAACGCTCCGGCCCCTGACCCGCGCGGCAGTCTCCGGGAACGGGACTGTGGCGGTGATCGAGGAGGATTCCACCGCAAGCTATATCTGTTTTTACGACAAGAACGGCACGGAGCTTGACATCACCATCAAATCGATCCTTGCCGGCGACGGCTATCCGACGGACCTTTCGCTTTCGCCGGACGGTACAGGCCTGATGGTCGGGTATCAGTACCTGAGCGGCGGGGAATTATCCGGGCGTGTGGTTTTCTATGATTTCTCCGAGGTGGGAAAGAACATTCCGAACCGTCTGGTGGGAGGGTTCGACGAGCCCTTTACCGGCAGCCTGATCGCGGACGTCTGCTGTATGGACGGCACCTGGTGCTTTGCGGCATCCACCGCGGGACTCAGCTTTTTCTCCCGCCGGAACCGTACTTCCCCGGAACTTGTGAAGCAGGTGGACGAGGCAGATGAGATCCGGACGCTGTTCTACAATAATGAGTATGTCTGCGTGGTCCTGAACAATTCCGCCTCCGCCGAGCGTTACCGCCTGGAGGTGTATAAACCGGACGGGTCGCAGGTGCTTTCAAAAGAGTTCAGCATGAACTATTCCGCCGCATCGGTCAGCGGGGATTATGTTTTCCTGTTCTCTTCCAACGAGGCGATGATCGTCAACATGGCGGGGACAGAAAAATTCCACGGCGATCTGGATTTCCCGGTGGCGCAGATGCGGACCGGTTCTGTGCCGGGAGAGTTTATCATGGCAGGCACTTCCAACGTGAAGGGAGTGCGTCTGCGGTAACTGTCGGCGGCAGACGGAGTGCCTGCGGAAACTCTTGGCGTCAGGCGGAGTGCCTGCGGGAGACGGCGGCGCATTGAAAAGGCTGCGGAAAGAACGGTACAGGGGGAAACCATGAAAAAAGGGAAATATGCATTCGGAGTAGATCTGGGAGGAACTTCCGTAAAGCTGGGATTTTTTACCTCGGAAGGAGAACTGATCCGGAAGTGGGAGATCCCCACAGACCGGACGGACGACTGTGTGAACGTGATCCCGGACATTGCCCGGAGTCTGCGCGGCGAGATGGAGAAGGAAGAGATCAGGGAAGACGACCTGATCGGGATCGGTATGGGCGTGCCGGGGCCGGTCCAGCCGGACGGATATGTGGAGGTCTGCGTCAATCTTCACTGGCATGACCTTTATCCGGCGAGACAGCTGTCAGACCTTATGGGCGGCGTGCCGGTGGAGCTTGGAAATGACGCCAACGTCGCTGCCCTCGGCGAAGCCTGGAAGGGCGGCGGAGAAGGCGCGGAGGATGCGGTCATGGTGACGCTGGGCACCGGTGTCGGCGGCGGCGTCATCCATCACGGAAAGATCGTCGCCGGACGGCACGGCCTCGGCGGCGAGATCGGACACATCCATGTGCGGGACGGAGAGCCGGAGCAGTGCAACTGCGGCGGCTACGGCTGTCTTGAGCAGGTGGCGAGCGCCACCGGCATCGTCCGCGAGGCAAAGCGGATGATGCAGAAGAGCACGGAGCCTTCCGGAATGCGGGAGTACGGAGACCAGATCTCCTGCCGGACCATCTGTGATCTCGGGAAATCGGGCGATGCCCTGGCGGACGAGACGATAGAGACGGTGGCGCGGTACCTTGGCCTTGCGGTTTCCACGATCGCGCTGACGGTGGACCCGGACGTGTTCATCATCGGCGGCGGCGTCTCCCGGGCCGGCGATTATCTCCTGGACAAGATCCGGAAGTATTACGATTCCTTCACCCCGATCTCGAAGAACCGGGGACGTGTTGTGCTGGCTTCTCTCGGGAACGATGCGGGGATCTACGGCGCCGTGAAGATGGTGCTGTAAATAGAATGATATAAAAAAGAATGCTGTGAAGAAGGTGCTGTCATGGGCGAAGCGATGTTGAAAGAGGTCTGCCCCGGAGTCTTTATACGGGATTTCCGGACCGGATGGTATGCGGTGCCGCAGCTGAACTACAGCTATATTCCGGGCAGCGGCCGCAGCCTGATGGTGGACGCAGGCATGCCGGAGGGGGTCTCCCCCGACGGGCTGAGCCTGATGAGCAGGGATCTGGAGGAACTGGGGATCCGCTGGCAGGACCTGGACTGCATCATCACGCACGCGCACCGGGACCACGTGGGACTGGCCCACATCCTGAATGAGAAGGGCGCCCGGGTCTTCGTAAACCCGGTGGACATGCAGACCCGGGAGATCATGGAATTTGATTTCATGGATCAGGAGCGCCGGGAAGCGTTCTACCGGAGGCTGGGGCTGAAGATGTCCGCGCCGGAGATCTACGAGGAATTCTGGAAGGCGGGCGACTTCTTTATCCGCGGATTTGAGCACTGCTGGGAGTTTTCCTGGGAACCCCTGTCCCCGGGAGAGACGGTCTCCTACGGGGATTACACCTTCGAACTGGTGCCGCTGCCGGGACATACCCGCGGACAGATGGGACTCCTGGATCGGGAGAAAAAGCTGATCTTCAGCGGGGACCAGCTGCTTAACGGCGTCGCGTCCATCGTCCGGGACAGCGGAAACTATCCGGACGCGCTGGAGGACTATTTCACTTCCATGCGGGCGGTAAAGCATGAGTACTCGGACTGTCTGTTCATCCCGGGCCACGGCGTTCCCTTCCGGAATCCGGGAGCGGACATCGACAAGGTCGTCGGGAATTATACGGAAAAGCTCCGGATCATCCAGGACTGCCTGAAGAATGCCGAAAAGCCGCTCTGCGTGTGGGGCGTGTCCCGCCGGGCCTACGGGCAGTTCGGGAAGGAGATCAGCCCTGCCATGCGGCAGCAGTTCATTCTGATATGGATGAAGACCTATGCGTGCCTCGCGTTCCTGGAGCGGCGCGGCCTGGTCGTCAGCAAAGAAAATGAGGACGGAGTCCCGCTGTGGAGTCCGGCAGTGTAACAAGGGCCTGCGGCTCTGACAGGAACTGAGATAAAAACGAGCGGTACAGCTCCCGGCAAGTGATTGACTGCCGGCGGCTGTACCGCTTTTTGTCGATGGAACTCATACTGTGGATGAACCGGAGGTTTCCGCTGTTTCCGGGTGTCTCAGGAGCCTGTACTGTCCGGCGCCGTGCTGTCTGCAGCCGCGTCTTCGGCCATGACCTGCGCCTCAGGCTTCAGGATATCGAATCCGACGGACGCCTTGAAATAGTCTCCGTCGATCTCGATTTTGAAGATTCCCTGCTGCAGTTCGGTCAGAGACTGGGCGATGGAGAGGCCCAGACCGCTGCCCTCGGTGGTGCGGGAGACATCGCCCCGGACGAACCGTTCTGTCAGCTCTTCGGGACTGATGTTCAGCGGGTTTGCGGAGATGTTCTTGATGGTAAAGAAGACCTTTTCCTCCGCGGCATCCTTTTTCATGTCCACATAGACGCGGGAGTTCGGTGCCGCGTACTTGACGGCGTTGTTATAAAGGTTTTCGAGAACGCGCCACAGGTGCTGGCCGTCCGCGTGGATCATGATGGATTCCTTCGGAAGGTTCGCGATGAGCTGCATCTGCCGCTCTTCGAAGCGCTCCTCAAATTCTCCGTTCGTCTGCTCGACCAGTTCCACGTAGTCGAGGTCGATAGCGTTGATCTGCACGTTTCCGGTGGAAGCTTTGCTGGCCTCTACCAGGTCGGAGATCAGCGTTTTCAGGTGCTGGGATTTCTGGTCCAGAACATTGATATAATCCTGGATCTTCGGATCCCCCGGATCGGCGCGGCGCAGCAGGTCCACGTAGTTGATGATGGAGGTGAGCGGGGTCTTGATGTCGTGGGAGACGTTCGTGATCAGCTCAGCCTTCATGCGTTCGCTGCGGACCTGGTCATTCAGCGCTTTCTGAAGTCCGTTGCTCACGTTGTTGATCGTGGCTGCAAGGGAGGCTTCTCTGCCCTCGAAGTCTGCCAGATCCAGATGTGTTTCCTCACCGGAATCCAGCTGCCGGATGGCATCCGCCAGACGGTCGGCTTCCACGCGTTTCAGGTAGAACTTCCGGAAAAACCACCCGTCCGCGAAGAGCAGGACAACGGCGCCGCCGAAGGCGATAAAGTAGGACTGCAGCGTTCCGCCTTTTGCGAAGGTCCAGGCGATCCATCCCGCCCCGGCCAGATTCATGATCAGGAAGGCTGCAAAGTAAATGAACAGGCGCCGGGCATAGGTAATGTTGCGGGCAAACTCCGCAAGGGTCTCCGCAAGCCGGCGCAGGAAGCTGACTTCCCAGAGCTTATGCGCCTTCCAGCAGCGGATCAGGGAGAAGACCATGGGCAGGGCGCAGAGATAAATGATCACGTATACGATCATTTTTTCCGCGAAGACCCAGTATTCCTCCGGAACCAGCATATGCATGAGCCGCTTCACCGTCAGATCGGCAAGAAAGACGAGGATGATGCATGCTGCCGCAAGAAAAAGGGCGTTCATCTCCGGCATCTTCCGGTCGAAGCTGGTCAGATGGATCTCTCCCGAGACGGATTTCGGCGCAGTGCGGCCGGACATGGCTGCAAGGACGAGGAAGGTCAGAAGCATGAGGAGCGCGCCGCTCAGCATCAGGACGACACCGATAAAGTAAATGTCGCGCTGCCCGGCGTATTTTCCGAGACCGTCATAGAATGCGTCCCGGAACGGAAAATCTGTATCGACGGCGAACACAGCCTGATACTGGGTCGTGCCGTAGTCCACCTCGCCCCCGCCGATCTCGGTCAGGAGCATCTCACGGAGCTTTTCCGGGGTCTCCGGAAGATTGTTGTCCGGCACCAGGGTATCGGAGCTGAGGATCACGTACTTTCCGTAGGTGCGGGCTTTCTCCGGCGTCAGATTTGTGGTGTTGGTGTAGTTCCGGCGCCCCTCGATCTCAATATCATAGAATAGATTCGAATTGCCGGAATTATATTTTGCGTCAGCCCGGTAGTAATCTCCGAGGCAGGTCATGACCTCGACGACAAGATCTTCCAGCGTGACAAAAGCATCGCCCGGGCCTTTCCTGGCGGTTTCCTGACGGTAAGCACGCCATGTCACGGGAAAAGTCTGTCCGTCATCCGGCGGAGCGTTCTCGTCATGTACCAGATGATAATCGTTGTCAAAGGAGTAACCGTGGGCCGCGGCATATTCCAGGACATCGTTCAGGATCCAGATCTCCTCGCCGCCGTCGCCGGTGTTGAAGGCAAAGACCTCATTGTCGGGATCCACCTCGCCGCCGATGTCAAATACGTCCCTGTAGCGCACATAGCGCAGGATCTCCTCCGCGCTCTCCGTGAGCTGTGCAGTGAAAGCGGGACTGTCCTCGTAGGCCTCCGCGTTGATCCAGCCGAGGCCTTTTTTGAAGTTGTCGTTGCAGTAGATGATCGAGACGCCTGCGACAAAAATGCTGAAGACGATCAGATGCAGGACGAGGACCAGGCCCTTTCGAATCGAGTATCCGCTCATGGCTGTTTTTCGACCTTATATCCGACGCCCCAGACGACCTTCAGATACCGCGGCTCCCTGGGGTTGATCTCGATCTTTTCACGGATGTGGCGGATGTGGACCGCGACTGTATTGTCCGCGCCTATAGCTTCTTCGTTCCAGATCTTCTCATAGATATCATCGATGGAGAAGACCTTGCCCGCGTTCCGCACCAGGAGAAGGAGTATGTTGTACTCGATGGGCGTGAGCTTCACGGGATTTCCGGAGACCTTGACCTCCTTTGTCTCATCGTCGATCACCAGGTCGCCGACGGAGAAGATATGGGAATTGTCCTCCGCGGTCAGGTTTCCGAGCTCGGTATAGCGGCGCAGCTGGCTCTTCACCCGGGCCACAAGCTCCAGCGGATTGAAGGGCTTCGTGAGATAATCATCCGCGCCGATGTTCAGGCCGAGAATCTTGTCGTTGTCCTCGGATTTCGCGGAGAGGATGATGATCGGGATGGTGCTGGTCTCGCGGACCTTCAGAGTGGTGCGGATGCCGTCGAGACCGGGCATCATGACATCGACGATCAGGAGATCCACCGGTGTCTGCTCCATGACCTTCAGCGCCTCCAGACCGTCATAGGCCTTCAGGACTTCAAAGCCCTCGCCGGAGAGATAGATACTGATGGCTTCCACAATCTCGTGGTCGTCGTCACATACAAGGATTTTCTGCATTTTTCACCTCACATAATTATTGGTATCGGGGTTTATCATTATCTGGCGAGAATACCCCCGCTTCTGAAGCGGCGGGAGTGTTCAGGATGCTGCGTAAGCCCGGAAGGCTCTCCGCAGCCGGGATCCGGTCCCGCAGCGAAGCTGTATCGGGCATTGTACAAACAAGTTTCTGACGGTTACAATAATAAAGGCACATCATTAAGATATGCGTGTGGAATAACTTACAATATAATATACCATAAAAGGTTTTTTGTGAGGTCGGAAGATGTCGGTAGAGCAGGAACTGCTGGACAGAAAATACATGAAGGCAGCGGTAAAGCAGGCGCAGAAAGCAGAGTCGATCGGCGAGGTGCCGATCGGCTGTGTGATCGTGCGGGAAGGGAAGGTCATCGCCCGGGGCTACAACCGGCGGATGACGGACAAGAATACGCTGGCCCATGCGGAGATCACGGCGATCCGGAAGGCCTGCAGAAAGGCAGGGGACTGGCGGCTGGAGGACTGCACCCTCTATGTGACGCTGGAGCCCTGTCCCATGTGCGCCGGCGCTATTGTGCAGGCGCGGATCCCGCGGGTGGTCTTCGCTGCCCGGAACCCCAAGGCGGGGTGCGCGGGCTCGGTCCTGGACCTGCTCCATGTCGGCGGCTTCAACCATCAGGTGGAGTGCACGGAGGGCGTACTCGGGGAAGAGTGCGCGGAGATGATGAGCGCGTTTTTCCGCCGGCTCCGGGCCGCGCACAAATAGTTTTCCTGCCCGCGATGCGGCCCGGAGCCGGCGGTTAACGGGTCATCAGCGCGAGCACTTCATCCATATGCGGGTCGGAGATGCCCGCTTTTTTCATGGCTTCAAAGTCGAGGCGGACGTTCTCGGCGGCGGCGGCCCCGGTGGCGGCAAGGGCTTCGAACACCTTGTCACAGTCCTCGTAGGACTTGTTCATGAGCAGGGCATAGCCCAGGTTGTAGCAGACGAAGAGAGACTCCGGCTGCTCGTCAAAGGCTTCCCGGGCAGCTTTTTCCGCCGCGGCATAGTCCCGCTTTACGATGATGTCAAAGTAGGCCAGCCGGGCCAGGTATTCGCTGCGGTGGTAGGAACCCAGGGAGTCGGCAACATCGCCGTAAAGAGAAATGCATTTTGCGAAGTTTTCCCGCATCTCGGAGTATTTTCCGGCTTTGAAGGCATTTTCCGCCACATTGTACAGCGCCCGCGCGTAAGAGGCCTGGGAGAGCGGCGTGCGTTCTTTCTGATAGCGTTCCTCCTCCAGCGCGGCAAGGCCTGCGTAGACCGAGGCTGCCCTGGAATAATTTCCCTGCGCGTTCAGGCACAGACCGTAGTTGTTGGTGAGCTCGCCCAGAAGATTCTGAGCTTCAGCATTGTCTTCATCGTCCGCGATGGCTTTCGCGGCGTTCATGAGGGCCAGGTACATGTCGGAGGCTTCCTTGTACTTTCCCTGCTCCGCGAGGCAGTTTGCCAGAGCCCCCTGCAGGCGGATCGCCGGGATCCGGAAGACCAGGGTCTCAGGATCCTGGTTCAGGCGCTGATAGATGGCAGCGCCTTCCCTGTATTTCTCCTCTGCTTCCGCATATGCGCCGGAAGCCTGTTTCACAAGGCCCAGATGATAGAGGCAGGCGGCGCCGGCAGAAAGAATTGCCGTGTCTCCGGTATCGGGAAGCCCGCGGAACAGCCGGGCTGCCTCGGAGAGCGTCTCGTCCGCACCGGCAAGGTCACCCTCCATCAGCTTCAGCGCTCCGTAATTCCCGAGGAGAGCGGCGAGATCCGACGGACGAGCGTCTTCTGCCCGCAAAGCCTGCTCTGCCGCGGCAAAGCTTTGTTCGGCCTCAGTGTAGTTCCCGGAAGCCTGCTGGATCCGTCCCAGATTCGCGCCGGCAAGGGCGCCCGCCTTTCCCTGTCCGACATCTGTGCCGCCGGGGATGGAGCCGTAGATCGAGATCGCTTCACGCTCATGATTCTCGGCGTTCTCATATCTGCCGAGAGTCACGAGAGCGGTCGCGAGCTTTTCCTCGTTCGCGGCGATCTCCATCTCCGTTTCCGGAGCATAGCCGGAGATCTCAAGGATCCGCCGGATCTGGGCGGAGTTATCTTCCAGAATGCCTGCAACGGCATCGTAAGTGCCGGGAAGGTTGACCAGACTGTCCGGCAGAGCGTAAGTCAGCTCTGAAAGCAGGGAAAGAGCTGCACTCCGCCCCGCAACAGTCTTTGCACGGTACTGCTCCGCCCGGTTCCAGAGGAAGGCGGAGACGGCTGCCACGAAAGCGAAGAGCAGGGCCGTACCGCCTGCCAGCATGGCAGTGCGCCGGCGTACTTCGAGGTTGTGCTCTCTCCGCAGGTCGTCCTCTTCGCAGCTGCTGACCGCCGCGATGACGGGATACATGGAGCGGCGGATATTCGCGACGATAGCCTTTGCGTCGTTCCCCGGCGCGCGGACGTCGATGACCCGGTCCATGATGTCGGGGATCAGTTTCATGGAAGCCGGGAACGAGGTCTCCGGCGTTCCGGTGATGAGCAGCGGGTAGATCTGCTCGGCTTTTCCGAGCTCAATGAACACGGCGACCTCGCGGTCCACCCACTCGGAAGAGGGGGTGTCCGTGGAGCAGACGACCACCAGGCATTTCGTGGTGCGGAGCGCCGCGTCGATGGTCTGGGTCAGGATCCGGCTGACAGGAAGCTCTTCCGTGTCGCGGAAGACGCGACGCACGCCGTGATATCCCTGATCCCGGAGTGCCTTCGGGAGCCGGAAGCTTTCCAGGATGTTGAAGGTCTGCTGGGTGATCACGCCGTCCAGAGGTTTATGGCGGTAGCTGAGGAAAACATCATAGAGTTCCTGATTCATGATTTCCCTCCTTCCCCGCCGGAAGCGCCTGCATCTTCAGCTGCGGGGGCGGACCCTGCAGCGTCGGCGGGCCGGATCTCTATCCCGGCTTCCTCCGCCCGGCGGAAGACATCACTGTTCCGGTTCAGGACCTCGCGGATCTTCTGCAGCGCGGCAGGATTGTCCGCGAACATAGCCGGAAGGTCGTTTACCAGCCGGTTGACGACGGAAACCGTCTCCGCAGTCTGAAGGGCAGCTGTGTCGCCCGCCTTCTTTGCCTGCAGGCCGTACCAGGTGAAGGTCGCGGAGACCGCAAGGAACACGCCGGAGATGATGGCGGCCAGCATGGTGAGGCGGTTTTTCCTGCGCCGCATGTGGCGCTGCTCCAGAGCGTCCGGGGCCAGGTCCAGGGCAGTGGCCGCGATACGGACCGTCTCATAGCGGAGCAGCTGTTTTGCCCGCTTCGGATTGTCGGCACGGAGATCCGCCGCGATGGGCTCCACGGTCTCCACCTTCTCCACCACGGACATGTCGGGCATGATGTGCTTCGCGACCTTCTGCTGGATGAAGAAGGACGGGAAGGCATCGATGGGATCGCCGGATCCGATCACGGGGATGATCGACTCACGGCTGCGAAGCTCCGCGAAGTATTCGAGCCGCTCTGCCATGGCGGCGGAACTGCCGGTGGCAGGTGAGCAGAGCATGAGTAAAAGGCGGCTGTCCTGATACAGCGCGCGCACTGTGTCGTCCAGGGGCAGTCCGTCGCTTTCCAGCGCGATCTTCCGGTAGTCCAGCTGTGGGTCGCGGATGATGACATTGGAAGGCAGGCGGTAGGCCCGAAGGCTTTCCGCCAGAGTCTCCGCCTGGGCCCGGTCTTCCGGGCAGCAGCTGATGCAGATGTCATATTTCCACATGGTTTTCCTCCTGTCGGGACGGCTGCGGTGTGCAGCGTTCCCTCACTTCTATCTTAACCAAAGCAGAAGAAAAATCGAGAATTTTAATCGTCATATGCGAAAAAAATGATGAGAAGAACTGATTATTGCCCTGAAAAAGGAAAAAACGTAGGAAAAACACAATTTTGGCAGGAAAGAAGTTTGACGGCTTTCCCGGCAGAATTTATAATATTTTACAGACAATGGGAGAGTTTGCGGATCAGTCTGCCGTATCTCCCTGTTTTGCCTACTTAAAAAACATGCGGGTCTTCCGATGGGGAACTCCGCGGGAAGCAGTATACAGATGTCTACAACAGTAATTATTCTTTCGGCCGCAGTCTTTGTGGCCCTGATTCTGAACCTGGCAGTAAAATCCGAGCTCGGAGATTTCCTGACGGGAGGAGCGGCGTTCCTGGCAATGGCGGGGGGACTGATCCTGTATTCTCTGGCTTATACCGAGCTGGACCAGGATGTCCCGCTGGCCATCGTGCGGACGCTCTATGCAGTCTGCGGCATGTTCATGGGAAAGAACGAGTCTCCGACCGTCGGAAACTGCGCGGTTTTAAAACCGCTGTGGACGCGCCTTCTGTTCTGGTTCTTCCATGTCTGCGCACTGTATGCCACTGCCAGCGCGGCCATCAAGACCGTGGGTGAGCGGGCTATGCGCCGGCTCCGCCTGTTTCTGCTTCGCCGCGGAAGGCTGGTCGTGATCTACGGCGCCCGCGCGGACACCGTGTCCTTCGGGCAGCAGATGCTGGCGAGAAGAAAATGCTCTGTGGTATTTGTCGACGAGCATCCGGATCCCTCCTGCATCCAGACCATCCGTGACAGCGGCTGCGTGCTGCGGGCTGACCGTGCGGCGACGACGCCGGGACGGGCCTTTCTGAACAGCGTGGGAGTGTACAGCGGGACGGGACGAAGGATCTCCCTCTTCGCGCTCCAGCAGAGCGAGGCTGCGAATCTCCGTTTTGCGCGGGGATTCCTTTCGGCTCTCAGCGCACAGAGCGTGAGCCCGGACCACACTGACCTGCTCCTTCTCGGAGGAGAGCAGATCATCGGCGACAGCCTGCAGGCAGGCGGGGACGGTCACGGGTTCGGAAATGTGGCCGTGATCGACGAGGCAGGCCTTTCGGCCCGGCTGATGACCGGATATTTCCCGCCTTCGAAGACACTCAAGTTCGATGCGGACGGAAAGGCGGAAGAGGATTTCGAGGCCATGATCATAGGCTTCGGTCACGGCGGGCAGGCGGCGCTCCGCTCTCTGGTGATGAACGGCCAGTTTTACGGAAGCACCTTCCGGGCCACGGCGTTCGACCCGAAATATGAGTCTCTGACCGGGCGCCTGTACAATGATTTCGGGGAAATCTTCACCCAGTACCGGATCGATTTCCACAAGGCGGACGGCAGAAGCCGGGAAGCTTACGATTTTATCCGGGAAAGCGGCCGGAAGCTGAAATATATCGTGATCGCGGCGGGAGACGACAAGGCAAACCTGGAGCTTTCCGAAGAACTCCGGCGCTTCTATGAACGTCGTCAGCATCGGCCGCTGATCTTTGAACTGTCCCGCCGGGGCGTCCGGAAGATCGGCTTCAGCGGTGAACCGGACAAAATGCTGACCATCTTCCGTCCGGAAGTGATGGACGGCGCCGGCCCGGATGCCGCGGCGATCCGCCTGAACCATTTCTACTGCGGGGACAACGGAAAGACCCCGGAGCAGAACTGGAAAGAATGCAGCTACTTTAACCGCATGAGCTCCCGTGCTTCCTCGGACTTTGTACCGTCCATGATCTACGCGGCGGGAAAAACACCGCAGCAGGTCCTCGACGGGGACTGGGATCTCACTGAAGCCCAGAAAGAAAACCTCAGCCGGACGGAGCACCTCCGCTGGTGCGCGTTCCACTATGCCATGGGCTATGCCGCCATGACGGAGGAGGAATTTGATTACCGGGCGGAAGAATACCGGGCAGAGAAAGAAAAGACAGGAAAAAGCAGCGTCCGGATCGCAAAGGACGCTGAAAACCGCCGCCACGCCTGCCTGATCCCGTGGGAGGCACTGGACGCCCTCTCCACAAAGGAGAATGCGGTGACCGGCGGACATGTGGATTACAAAAATATGGACCTTGTCAATGTTCTGGCAGTGCCGAAGCTTATTGCACCGGCAGACATTCCGGAGGAGAAAGGATGAACAGATTCCGAAGACGTCTGACCGCTGCCATCGGGATCGCCGCTTTGCTCCTTATCCTGCTGATACTTCTGGCGGTGGCGGAGCAGGGGGCCGATGACTCCTCGATCCATTCTGTCGGGGATGCCTTCTGGTATTTCCTGATCACGCTTTCCACGGTGGGCTACGGAGACATGTATCCGGTCACAGCCGCCGGCAAGCTGATCGCCTGCGTCTTTGTCCTGATGAGTGTCGGTGCGCTGGCCTTCGCGGTCGGCTCGGTCCTTTCACTGATGCGGGGGGAGCTTCTCCCGAAGCTGCGTCTTTCCGCACTCCGGGACTGCAGGCTCTACATCCTGACGGCCTGGAATCCGGAGACGGCAGCGCTTACGAAGCACATCGCGAAGGAGGAGCCGGAAGCCTGGTTTCTCTTTTCCGGAGAGTGCGGGCTCACGGAGATCCCGGAGAGCATCGGGGAGACAAACCGGGGAATCCTGTTCCCCGGGAACAGTCTGGAAACAAATCTCCGCAGGGCTGCGGTGAGGCAGAACCGATGCGCAGTTCTGATCACGGGAGAGGATCTCTCCGAAAACGACAGGATCGCCGCGGAGATCATGGCGGCGGAGAACACGTCCGAGGAAGCCTCCGGTAAAAAGAAGGATGCAGGAATTCCGCTCTATGTGCGGACAGTCTGTGATCCGGAGCTCTTAACGGAGCAGATGACACCTTTCAACGAATTTGACTGTACGGCCCGGATGTACTGGAAGCAGTTCCCGCTCCGGCGGAAAGAAAACCAGGTCGTCCTTATAGGCTGCGGGGAGTACGGAGCGCGGCTCCTTCTCAGGGCACTGGAGGTCAATGTCTTCGGCCCGCTGAAGCGGACAGAGTACCACGTGTTCGGGGACGCGGCAGAATTTCTCCGGAATCATCCGGAGCTTCCGTCGGCAGTCTCCCTGGGAGCGGCGGAAGATGACCGGGACAGTGTGATCTTCCACGAAGACGCCTGGAACAGCTGTCCGGACCTCTTCCTGACGGCCGCCCGCATCGTGATCTGCGAAGACCGGGAAGAAGAGAATCTCCGGATCTGTCAGGAGATGCGGACCTGGTTCCCGGTCAGCGCAAAGATCCATATCCGGAGCAGCAGAAACGCCGACGGAGCCGAACGCTTCGGGGCGGCGGAGGAGATCTTCACCACAGAGCTTGTCATGAGGAGACAGCTCAGCCGTCTGGGTCATGCCATGCATGAGATCTACCGGACTTCCGCCGGCGGGAATGCGCCGGAGTGGAATGAACTGGGCGCTTTTCTCCGCCAGTCGAACATGGCGGCGGCGGATCATCTCGCCGTGAAGATCCGCATCCTGCTGGGGCATGAGGCCTTCCCCTGCGGGGAGGTCACCCCGGAGCTCTGCGGAAAAGCTTTCCGCAGATGGAAAGAAACACGGGAAGAAGGTGCGGAGCTGTACCGTGCCATCGAACATGAACGCTGGGAACGTTTTCATTATCTGAGGAACTGGAAATACGCCCCGGTCCGGGACAACCGGCTGCGGCGGCATCATCTGCTGGTGGCATATCAAGACCTGTCCCCAGTCGAACAGGCGAAGGACGACTACGCCTGGGAACTTCTCGGACAGCTGTCCGAGACAGCGCAGGGAGGAACAACAGATGAAGAAGTATAACTGGAAAAAGGCAGCAGCATGGATCTGCACACTCACGCTTCTGACCGGAACCCTGTCTTTGTCCTCGTTCGGTGAGATCGGCCCGGGAATCGGCCTTTCCGAGACCATCGCCGGGACTGTGGCGGCGGCAGCGGAAGCCGTAGGAACGGCCGTCGGAACCGTGGCGGATACAGTGGGAGATGTCTTTATGCGCGGGCCCGGAACGGCAAGCGCCTCGGACGCCTCCGGGCCGTCTCTGCGCGATGCCGGCGTGAAAGAGGCAAAGGACCGGGCAAGCAGTTCGAACGCTTCGGACTCCAACGCAACAGATTCCGACGCATCCCAGTTTGACGAGGAAGGCATTCTGATCGACGGTATCGCCCTGATCGACGATGTTTCCACACCGTCCGAAGTGATGCTGGCGATGCCGATGCTGATGGCACCTCCGGCGGATCCGGTCCCTGCCGACCTTCAGGGGCTGTTCGAGGCAATGGCTGCAGCCTGCGAGAACTGGAACGGTGAATATGCCGTTTATGTCAGTGATCTGGCGCAGTACGGCATCAAGGCAGAGACGGCCGAGGATCTCGGAAAGATCTATGAAGCATTTTTCAATACCTGTCCGGAATATTTCTTCCTGGATCACAATGCTCCGGGGGCAGGCTCCTATGGCCTGGAAGAAGAGACCTCCTATCTTAACTGGATCGAACTTCCGGTGCTGACAGACGAGTTCAGCGAAGAATATGTGTCTGAATTTAAGAACAAGATCCACAGTATCTTAAATGACCCTGATTACCCGGCCGGCGCATCCCCGGCGCTTCGGGCACTTTACCTCCATGACTGGATCTGCGAGCACAACGAATATAAATCCAGCGCGGACAGCTCCTACAATGAAGACAAATACCTGTATTCTGCCTACGCACCGCTGTGCTACGGTACAGGGGCATGCCAGGGATACGCGCTGGCATACAAGTGTCTTCTGGACGCGGCGAATATTAAGTCCTACCTTGTGTGGTCAAAGGAGAAGAAGCATTCCTGGAACCTTGTGGATACAGGCAGCGGCTGGCTCTATGTGGACTGCACGCAGGATGACCCTACGTCCATGTATGAACACTATTTTGACCATGAGTTTTTCCTGAGATCTGAAACCAGTCTGCCCTCCGGCACTTACGGAGCTTATGACAGCTGGACCATGGAGACCATGGAGCTTGTAAAAGACAGCGGGATCACAGCCGGCTCCGAAGATATCATGGACCGGTTCTGGGAGAATGCTGTCGGCAAGATCCCTGCGATCGACGGCAGATGGTACTATGTGGACAGCAAGGATCCGAATGTTGTCGCCGGCTCCGGCAACGGCTTCACGCGTGTGCGGTATTACGAGGAAGCCGGAGGAGAAAAGGGCATCCTTTCTTCGACCATGATCCCCGGGCGCTGGATGATCAATACCAGCAGTTTCCACAGTGTGAGCTACGCGCAGCTGGCTGTATACGATGGAAAACTGTATGTTTCCGCCATGGACGGGATCTGGAAAGTGAACCCCACCCCCGGAACCGAGGACAGCGATCCGGTTCTGGTCTACGGACTGGAGGACCATGAGAAGGCTCGCGGCAGTATCTGCGGAACCCGTTTGTTCAGAAGCAGCCTCTATTATGACGTCTGCAGGATCTCAGGCAGCGGGAACAGCGTAAGCTTCGAGCGGAAACAGAGTCCTGAGAAATGTATTGAGCTTGGAGAATCGCTGTCCTTTACTTTGGACAATTACTATTTTGATCTTTTCACCGGAGCGCCTGGCGTCAAAGTTACGGCGTCCCGGAATGACGGAAAGCCGATCACCGCGGGGATGCTGACCTGGGAGTTCGCTGAATGGGGCGGCGCGGACTGTGCCACTATGGAGGTCGCGGAGGATTCCGCCTCCGCAGTCATCACTGCGAAGGCACCGGCGGAACCGGTGGATTACGCCAGATCCGGCGGCATCGTTGTCCGTTCTGCCGGCGATGAAAATTATGTGAATTTCGGTGTTTATGATCCGCCGGAGTCGCTGAAGCTGTATTGGCTGGACGACGAGGGCAATCGGGTAGATATCACCGAAACGCTTGAAATGGAGATCGAGCCGGCCCAGATGACGTCGCCGACGCTTGAGATCTGGGCGGAGGTGGTTCCCGGATCGGCGAAGACTTTCCCGTACACGTGGGAATCCGAAAACGAGGAGGTGGCGATCGTACAGGAGAGCGGTTTTCCCGGGGAAGCACAGCTGACTGCGAAGAGCGCAGGCGAAACGAAGATCACGGCCTCGATGGACGGAGTTTCTGTTTCTTTCAAGCTGAAGGTGAAGAAGAGCAGCGTACCGGCCAAGATCACCTCCCTCAAGGTGAACGGGATTCAGGTTCAGGATCTCACCAAGGCAGATTACAGCGGCTGGGATTATGATACAAAGACCGGCTGGTTCTTTGATGTGGTTTCCGGTATGCTGGTGATTTCCGGAACCTCTGTCGACACTGTCGAAGCAACAGGAGATCTGGTCATCGGCGTTGCCGGGGTGAATGAGCTCGGATCAGTCACGACTGACGGGGATCTCGGTTTTGTCGGCGACGGAATTGCGATCGCCGATGCAGTCTCCATGGGCGGAACCCTCAGCACCGGCACTACGACTCTGTTCCTGAAAGCAGCGGACGGCGGAACACTGCGGAATATTGAAGATTATGCACAGGTGATGGATCAGCTGCCGGTGGGTGACGACAGCCGCCGCGCGCCCATCATCGGATATGATCCCGGAACCGGTTATATCAGATTTGACTATACCCCCGTCAGGAGCAGCCTTACCGGAGAGTATTATGAGCTGGTGGGTAATTCGTTCCTGAGGAACTATGATTATGTACTTCCGGAGAATAAGATCTTCCTGATCCCGGGCGGACTGATGCTGACACTTCAGGCAGGAAAAACGCCTGACACTTCGAAATCCGGGGACACCTGCCTGACGGTTCCGGAAGGTTCTGCACTGCTGACAGATTTTTCTCCGGACCGCGGAGGCGGTATCACTGTAGGCGGACGAAAGCTGTCCGACGGGAATGTGGCCAGGGCACGCCTGAATGTACAGGGAACGATGGTCGTCCTGAGCACGGCAGTGCTGAACGGTATTCTGAATATCAGCGAAGACGGTCTTGTGGTCTGCGGCCCGGAAGAGAGGAATAAGTTCGCCCTGACCGGTGTCGAATCCAGCGAAGGTACCGACGCGGTCACCGGACGTATTGAGATCGAGAACGGCGGAGCCCAGTGTATCCGGGGAGACCAGATCGTGATCCAGTTCACCGGAGACGGAGATATGGATATGGAGGGCGCCCGGATAGAAGTCAACTCAGGTTCTATCCAGCTCACAGAGAACTGTGACCAGGTCGACATCTCCTGCCTGACTGGATTTGTGCAGATGTTCACCGGTATTTATCCCGGCACGCACAAAGACGGTCAGAATCGTGAGATCACGGTCGACACTCCGAAGCAGATGAACATCGCTTTCATGCAGACCTTCCAGGCGAGTGCGGATATCCTGGATATGGTCCTTCACTGTGATGACGACAGCCTGCAGGCCACGCTGACGCTGAACGGCGGGACCGTGATCTGCAGTGGGAACGGTTTGACTGATGAGAGGATTGACAGCCACAGCAGCGGCGTCTACGTGGACAGATGTGTGGACAATGGAGGAGCGGTCAATTTCTTCTACTGGGATAAGGGAACCTATTATGCGGATCCGCTGCTGTCCCGGGCGTTCCATACCGGTCACAAAGCGCTGAAGATATACCGCGCGGGAGACTATCCGTACGACGGAGCGCTTTCATGGCCGGCTCTGAATGAGTTCCGGAAGACCTGCGGCATTACCGATAATCTGGATGAGCTGACCTTCGAAGTTTACGGGGAAGACAGCGACGGAAGTATGAAATACTGGGTCCTCACTGAGGACAACGGTGTGACCGTGGAACGGACCGGCGGACTGAAGGTCAAAAATATCCGGGCCATGGTTGTCAATCAAAGATACTACAACGATGTCGGAGGATCTGAGCGGTGCTCCAGCATGGTGGCACTGGGTGTCGCGAGCCTCGGAAACAAGGGCGTAAAGGAACCTGAGACGGAAGCGGCACCTACAGAAGCGCCTACGGAAGCGCCTACGGAAGCACCGCCTACGGAAGCACCTGAGACGGATCCTGCTCCCGGTCCTACAAGCGATGATTCCGGCAGCGGTTCCGGCGGCGATTCCGGCGGCAGCGGCTCCGGAGGCGGAAGCAGCTCCGGCGGCAGAAGTTATTACAGCGATGACGGCGATGAGACGCGGCCTACCACGACAGCTGCGATTCAGCCCACGCCTGCATATCCGTATCAGCCCACGACCGTACAGGGCGGAAGAAGACAGGGCGGAACTCTTGCACAGGGTTCAGACCAGATCCCGCAGCCGGGCGGAAGAGTCCAGGGCCGTTCCGGAGACCTGACAGATCCGTATGCGGAGAGCAGCCCTGCAATCGAGAACGGGCCTGAAGCGGCCGGAAACGGCGGCGCTGCAGACAGCACGACGCAGGAAGCTGCTGCGGAGAGCAGCCCGGTCGGAAACGGCTCAGACGGAAACGGTCCGGCTGGAAACGGCTCAGACGGAAACGGCGGAACCCGCGGTGGAAACGGCGGTTCCGGCAGCGGCAGCGGATTCCCGATCGCAGCGGCAGCCCCGATCCCGATCATTGCGCTTCTGCTTCTCTTCATCCTGAAGCGGCGTAAGAAAGGCGAAGAGTGATCGCTGACCACCTGAGAGTATTCTGAAACAAAAGCCCGGCCCTTGCGGAGCGATTCCGGAAGGGCCGGGTTTTTCTGCACTTGACAAGAAGCAGGGGGCAATTTATACTAAAAGTCCGCACAGCCGGGGAGATAGCGGTTCCCTGTACCTGCAATCCGCTACAGCAGGGGTGATGTCTCGCCCCGGGTGCGTGAGTTGTGAAGCTGCCCGCGGTAAGCGGTGTTGACGTGAGGGCCCCTGCGCGGCGGACCTCTCTGAACCATGTCAGGGCAGGAATGCAGCAGCATTAAGGAGATGTGTACGGGTGATGCAGGATCACCGTCACCGAGCAGGCTGCCGTGGTAACGTTCATGGCTCCCATTCAAAGCGAGACGTGCGGATTGAAAGAATGAACGGAGACGATCGTCGGATCGTCTCTTTTCATATTATCTGTGGGGCCGGAAAGACGCATTTCGTTTGTCATTTGACGAGATGTATCGTATACTTTAGGGTAGTATGCATATAGTCTTTTTAAGGCTGAAATCTACAAGATATGGTGAGAGACGAATGTCCTACGTAGCTTTGTACCGCAAATGGCGCCCTTCGACCTTTGAGGAAGTCAAAGGACAGGACGCTGTCTGCACCACACTGAAAAATCAGATCATCTCCGGCAGGATCGGCCACGCCTACCTCTTCTGCGGCACCCGGGGAACAGGAAAGACAAGTGTCGCGAAGATCATGGCAAAGGCAGTGAACTGCGCGAACCCGGTAAACGGGAATCCCTGCGGGACCTGCGCCATGTGCCGGGCGGTGGCGGAGGAGAACTCCATGAACGTCCTGGAGATCGACGCTGCCTCCAACAACGGCGTCGACAATATCCGGGACATCCGTGAGCAGGTGCAGTACCCGCCCACGGAAGGGAAGTACCGTGTCTACATTATCGATGAGGTACACATGCTGTCGGTGGGCGCGTTCAACGCCCTCCTGAAAACGCTGGAGGAGCCTCCGGAGTATGTGATCTTCATTCTTGCGACGACGGAGGTCCACAAGATCCCTGTCACGGTCCTGTCACGCTGTCAGCGCTACGATTTCCGGCGCATCACGGCGGATGTGATCGCGGACAGGCTTCGGGAACTCTCCTCGGCGGAGCATATCGAGATCGAAGACCGGGCCCTCGGCTATATCGCCCGCGCGGCGGACGGCGCCATGCGTGACGCCCTGAGTCTTCTGGATGAGTGTGTTGCCTTCCATCCCGGGGAGCCCATCAGCTATGAGCAGGTTCTGGAGATCCTGGGCGCGGTGGATATCGCCACCTTTTCCGGACTCTTCCAGGCGCTGCTCGGGGGAAAGACGGGAGATGCGCTGCATCTCCTGGAAAAGGCCTTCACCCAGGGGCGGGAGATGGGACAGTTCGTCAGCGATTTCCTCTGGTATCTCAGAAATCTTCTGATCCTGAGAACCGCGGAGGACGCGGACGGGATCATCGACAGCTCGAGGGAGAATCTGCAGATCATGCGGCGGGATGCCGCGGCAGCGACACAGGCACAGCTGGGACGGTATATCCGGGTATTCTCGGAGCTCTCGAACCGCATGCGCTGGTCTTCCCAGAAGCGTGTGGAGACGGAGCTTGCGCTGATCCGCCTGACGTCCCCGGAGATGGAGACGTCGAACGACGCGCTGCTGGAGCGGATCGCGAGCCTGGAGCGGGAGATCAGAAACCTGAAGGCGAACGGCATCACGGTGACAGCATCGGCCGCGGCAAAGGAAGCGCCGGCACAGGCTGTGCAGCCTGCGGGACCTGAGGTCGTGGAACTGCCGAAGGCTAAATATGAGGATTTCATGGAGCTCCGCGAAAACTGGGGCAGGATCATCGAAGAACTGGGCGGAACGGACCGGGCGGCGCTGACAGGGACACAGCTGGAAGCGGACCGTCACGGGATCATCTGGATCGTCTTCCCGGATCAGGGAACCATGCTGTTCGGAGGCTCGGACCGCACGGTGGCGGCGCTCACGAAACAGGTCCGGGAGTTTTTGCAGAAGGAATTCACCTTCCGCGTCCGTCTGGCCAAGGGCGGAGAGACAGCCCGGAGCTATAAGGTTTCGGAAGAAGATATTCTGGACAACATCAAATACCCGGTCGACAGGCTTTGACCGGCGGCAGGAGGTACAGACATGGCAAAGAGAGGCGGATTCCCGGGCGGCATGATGCCCGGCGGCATGAACAACCTGATGAAGCAGGCGCAGAAGATGCAGCGGCAGATGCAGGAACAGCAGAAGCTCATGGAAGAAGAAGCGAAAGCCCTCGAAGAGAAGGAATTCCAGGCATCCGCGGGCGGCGGCGTGGTCTCAGTCACCGTGAACGGGAAGAAGGAACTGACGGCGGTCGTCATCGACCCAGAGGCAGTGGATCCCGAGGATGTGGAGATGCTTCAGGACATGATCATGGCGGCGGCGAACGAAGCGCTCCGCCAGGTCGATGCGGCGAACCAGGAAATGATGAGCAAGTATCAGAACGGTCTCGGAAATATGGGCGGCCTCGGAAACATGGGCGGTCTGGGCGGCCTCGGCTTCTGATCCATGGATTACTACAGCAGACAGATCACGAAGCTCATCGAAGAGCTGTCCGCGCTGCCGGGCGTCGGCAGAAAAAGCGCACAGCGGCTCGCCTTCCATATTATCAGCATGCCGGAGGAGCGGGTGAAGGCGCTGACGGACGCCATGACGGGCGCGAAACAGAACATCCGCTACTGCAGGGAGTGCCAGACGCTCACGGATGATGAGCTCTGCCCGATCTGCAAAAGCGCGGCCCGGGACCACCGGCAGATCATGGTGGTGGAGAATACCCGGGATCTCGCGGCTTACGAGAAGACAGGGAAGTACAACGGCGTGTACCATGTGCTCCACGGCGCCATCTCCCCGATGCTGGGTATCGGTCCCGGGGACATCCGCCTGAAGGAACTGGTGAAGCGCCTAGAGGGCGATGTCGACGAGGTCATCATCGCTACCAATTCCAGCCTGGAGGGCGAGACCACTGCGATGTACATTGCGAAGCTGGTCAAACCGACCGGCATCCGCGTGACCAGGATAGCCAGCGGCGTCCCGGTGGGCGGGGATCTTGAGAATATCGACGAGGTTACACTGCTCCGGGCTCTTGACGGAAGAACGGAGCTGTAATATAAGTTATTTTCAGCATCCCGAGTCCGGGGTGCTGAACGGATAATGTAGTCATTTGCTAGAGTGGCAGCAGAAACGAAAGAGGCATGACCAATGGCAATGGATAAATACGAGTTCAATCTGAAAGTCGACCAGATGCGGAAACAGTATGATCTTCATGATTACCAGACGGCAATGAAGATCGCCGACGGCATCGACTGGAGACGGGTCACGAACGTGAACCTTCTTTCCCTGGTCTCCGACATTTATGAGAAGAACGGGGAACTGGAGGAGGCGAAGGAGATCCTTCTTCTGGCGATGGAGAGCGCATCGAACGCGAGGCATATCGTGTTCCGGCTGACGGAACTCGCGATTCGGACCGGAAACATGGAGGAGGCGGATGCCTTCTGCGCGGAATTTGAAGATCTGGCCCACGACGATCCCAGGAAATATCTGCTTCAGTATAAGATCCTGAGCGCGAAGGGGGCGGCCCCGGAGCAGAAGATCATCCCGCTGGAGCGTTATACCGCGACGGAGATCGACGAACAGTGGATGTATGAGCTGGCGGAACAGTACCTGGAGGCAGGGCAGACGGCGAAGTGCGTCGCCATGTGTGACCGGATCATGCTGTTCTTCGGGACCGGTGAATATGTACAGAAGGCAGCAGAGCTGAAGGCCGACGGGGCCGGCGCTGCTCTTTCCGCATATCAGCAGGATCTGATCAATAACCGCGAAAAGGCGGAGGAGAAGCTCCGTATCACTGAGGAAAAGTGCCGGCAGGCGGCGGAAGTGCCGGAGGTTCCGGCAGAAGCTCCGGCGGCTGTGGCAGCGGAAGCAGTTCCGGATGCGGCCGCGGGAATTCCGACGACCCCGGCAGCTGAAGCAGCAGCGCCGGCGTTCACGACAGCCCCGGCAGCAGCGGCTCCGGCCCCCGAAACTGTGGCTCCGGCGGTCCCGGCAGCGGCTCCGGCGGCTCCGGTTCCCGAAACCGTGATTCCGGCGGCAGCTGCAGCGATCCCGGCAGCAGCGGCTGCGAGCGCCCCTGCCCCGGTCCCGGTCCCTGCTCCTGCAAAAACAGCGGCCCCGGCACTTCAGACGGAATTCGCGGAAGAGTATGTTCCGGCCTATATCCCGTTTGAACCGCTGGACGAAGGGGCAAAGCCCCCGATCCAGGATACACTGGATGCCCAGATCGCTGAGCATATGAAGAGCCTTGAGGCGCGCCGCGCCGCAATCATCCTGAAGGCGCAGGAGGCAGAGGCAGCCCGCGCGATGGAGGATGCGAAGGCGGAAGACGCAGCCCGTGAAGCGGCGAGGGCGGAAGAAGCGGCCCGCGCGGCGGAAGCGGCGAGAGCAGAGGAAGCAGCCCGCGCGGCAGCGGAAGCGGCGAGGGCGGAAGAAGCGGCCCGCGCGGCGGAAGCGGCGAGGGCGGAAGAAGCAGCCCGTGCGGCGGCGGAAGCGGCGAGAGCAGAGGAAGCAGCCCGCGCGGCAGCGGAAGCGGCAAGAGCAGAGGAAGCGGCCCGCGCGGCGGCAAATCCTCCCATCGACGACATCACCCGCGTGCTTCCCAGCCTCCAGCAGGCAAAGGCGGCACAGGCTGCGGAAGAAGAGATCGGAGGCACCAAGGTCCTCCCGGACATCCGCGTCGTGCGGAAGGAAGCAGCGGAAAAGGCTGCAGCAGAAGCGGCAGCAGCCGAAGAGAAGGCGGCGGAAGCGGCGGCTCAGGAGTCCCGTACGCCGGGCAGTTACAGTGCGTTCGTGGAAGGAAAGACGCCGGAGGAAGGCCTTGAGGCGGCAAAGCGCATCATGGTCGAAATGCGCCGCGTGACCGGAACCAAAAACCCGGCAGCCAAGATCCATGCCGGAAAGCTGAATGAGAAGGGCGTGGATAAGCTGGCGGCGAAGCTTTCGTCCGGAGATATCATTATCGAAGATGCGGGAGATCTGAGCGCGGAGAGCGCAGCGGGCCTTGTCCGGATCCTGAAGGCAGACAATGGACAGCATACCATGCTTCTGGTGGACAACCCGCTTCAGCTGTCGCGGCTTGCGGGACAGTCTCCGGAGCTCGCGGAGCTGCTTCATGCGGCAAAGGCGGCGCCTTCCAACGCGGCAAAGGCTCCTGCTGTGAGTGCCCCGGCACCTGCGGTGCGGCCGGCAGCAGCTCCGGCGCCGCAGACTCCGGCGAGACCGGCCCCTGCAGTCAGACCTGTGCAGACAGCGGCAGAACCCGTGAGGCCGGCATCGCCCGTGCCCGCTCCTGCAGTTTCCGCGGTGAAGCCCGCACAGGCAGGAGAGAAGCGCCTCACGCCCGCGGAGATCGCATATACGCAGGAAGAACTGGGGATCGATGAGTTCGCGCATTACGCCAGTGATTATGCCAAGAAGATAGACTGTGTCATCACCGGAAAGAGCATGCTTGCCCTGTATGAGCGGATCGAGATCATGCAGGAGGACGGCGTCCTGCTGACCCGGCAGAACGCGGAAGCACTGATCGAGGAGGCTGCGGACAAGGCGGAAAAGCCGCCGCTGCTGAAGAAGATCGGCGGAATCTTCTCCCGGAAGTATGACAAGGAAGGCATGCTGATCCTGAAGGAGGATGATTTCATTTCCTGATCCTTCAGAGCAGCATTCTTATAACAAAGGTATTGTGACCAGAAAGCCTGACCGGGGCGATGCTGCCGGCCAGGCTTTCTTTCTGAAAGGAAATGGTTATGCTCGAAACAGTGACATCCTGGCTGGACGCGAACTGGTTCCCGCTGCTGGTGGCAGTGTTCCTTCTCGGAATGATGCTTTACGGCCACAGCTTAGGCTTCCTGCGTCTGGCCGTATCTCTGGCAGCGCTGCTGATCACGCTGGCGCTGGTGAGGATCGCGCTGCCCGTGGCAGTGGATTACGTGGAGTCTGACCCGAAGATCCGTGCCGTGGTGGAACAGAAGGTCCGGGAGAAAACGGGGATCGATGCGTTGGATTCTTTTGCCATCGATACGCCGGAGGCCCAGGAGCAGGTGATCGATACGCTGGAACTTCCGGAAAGCCTGCGCCGTGCCCTGAAAGAGCACAACACGGCGGAAATATGGGAAAAGCTCGGCGTATCGCGGTTCCAGGAATATGCGGCGGACTATCTCAGCAGGACGGTCCTCCGGCTGATCCTGGGGATCCTGCTCTTTTTCGTGATCTCCATACTTCTGCGGCTCCTCATGCATGTGCTGGGTGTATTTACGAAGCTTCCCATTGTGCACGGGCTGGATCAGATTTTCGGCGCCCTTCTGGGACTGGCGGAGGCCCTGGTCCTTATATGGATCGGTTTCCTGATCCTGGGGGCTTTCGGAAAAACGGAGACCGGCAGCGGGATCCGGGCAATCATCGACCGCGTGCTCTGGCTGAAGATCCTGTACGACGTGAATCCTGTCGCGATGCTGGTGCGCAGCTTTTTCCTCTCGGCCTTCTGAAGATTTACCATGCAGCACTGAGAAAACAACCGGCCCCGGCCGCAGACATGTCTGCGCCGGGACCTTCTGTTTCGGGGTATGGGCCTGTCAAAGACAATTAAGAATATAGCAATGGAAATCTGAAGAGCTTTCATGCATAATGGAGGGGTAAGATGACAGATCCTGCTGAAGCCCCGGCTCTGAAGAAGACGGCAGGAAAAACAGCGAGTGGGATTGCATAAGGAGGAAGACATGAAAATCAGAAAGATCATTGCAGCGGCAGCAGCAGTTCTTTTCGTATCTGTGCTTGCGACCGGCACCGCCATGGCCGGACAGTGGGAGTTTACCGATTTTGGCAGCTGGCGTTATGTGAAGGACAACGGACAGTACGCCGCGAATGAATGGATCACGGATACGGACGGAAAATGGTACTGCTTCGACAAGAACGGCTATATGTACTCGGAAATCATCACGCCGGACGGTTTCTATGTCGACGCCAACGGCGTGTGGATCCCGGCGGAAGAGGGCGGACAGTCCGCAAAGGCTTATGACCGTGTCCTGACATCCGCACAGTTCGGAATGCCCACCGTCTATGCGAAATATTCCGAGGATTTCTGGGGGCTGATGGCATTCAACGCAGAGCTCAGTTACGGAGAACCGGCAGAGCCTGACTACACTGCCAATGCCTATATCCTGGCGGATCCGAATGCGAAGGTCAGCTATCACCGCACGGAGATCATCGGGGACTATGAGAGCTTCAACTATGTGACGGATACCTACGTTCTGAAGGACTGGGTGAACAAGCGCAATGGAAGCGTCCGCATGCTGAACTTTAAGCAGGATTCGAACGGCGTTATCACCGCGATCACGGACGGCGACGCGGGCTGATTCCGGGGAAGACAGGATCCGGCAGCAAAAAAGGTCCGGAAAGCATGAAAGATTCGCGGCAAAGCGGACCCGAACGGAAAAGATACACGGCCTTCTGCAGTTTGCAGAGGGCCGTGTCTTTGTATTCTTCTGATTTCCCGGATAATGCGGGACTCAGTAGTTTTCCAGGAAGGAATGCTGCTGTCCCTTCTCCTTCCAGGCGGGGAAGGTCTCGATGCAGACTGCATGGAGCGCATTGAAAATGCTCTGTTCAATGTCCGGATTTCCTTCCTTCAGGCTGCGGATCAGCTCCTTGATCTCTTTCCGCTTGCTTTCCCCGATACCGTCCGCCGAATGGGCGACGCTGTCCGTAAAGTGGCAGGCGCACTGGATGAATTCCAGGCTGTTGTAGCGGCACCAGGCGATGATATCCTCCTCCTTGACGCAGTAGAGGGGCCGGATCAGTTCCATACCGGGGAAATTCAGGCTGTGGAGCTTCGGCATCATGCCCTGCAGCTGGGAACTGTAGAACATGGCCATGATGGTGGTCTCGATAACATCGTTCAGGTGGTGCCCGAGGGCGATCTTGTTGCAGCCCAGCTCCCGCGCTTTATTATAGAGAAATCCCCGCCGCATCCTGGCGCAGAGATAGCAGGGGCTGTCCGTTACGCTGTCCGCGACGTCGAAGATGTTTGACTCAAAGATCTGAACCGGGATATTCAGAAGCGCTGCGTTGCTCTCGATCTTTGCGCGGTTCACCGCATTGTATCCCGGATCCATGACCATATAGACCGCCTCAAAGGGAACGTCGCTGTGCCGGTGCAGCTCCTGGATCAGCTTCGCCATAAGCATGGAATCCTTGCCGCCGGAGATGCAGACCGCGACCCGGTCTCCTTCATTGATAAGCTCATAGCGCTTGACCGCCGCGATAAACGGCGCCCAGAGCTGTTTCCTGTATTTCTTAATGATGCTTCGCTCCGCGATCTCATGCGGAGAAAGTTCTCTTCCCATAGGACCTCTTTTCTTACTGTCGCGGCGTTTTTCCGCTGCAGTCTGTGCAGTCTGCCCTGCAGGCCGGACTTCTGACATTCAAGTCCCGCCCGCGGGACTTGCGCGCCGCGCGCGGGTTGCCGTCAGGCAACTCTTTCCATACCGCGCGCATGCGCATCTCCGCGGAGCATTTATCTCAGTGGGGGGCTTCTCCCACTGAGATAATATCAGCCGGTACGAAAACCTTCAATACAAAACACTGCGGACAAGGCTGTGTGCGGTACTGAAAAACAATACTGAAAAGAAAACTGAAAACAGTGTTGGAAATACCGGATCAGGCGGACGATGTCGGAGTTTCGCGGACTGATGTCTGAGCACTGCGGACGATGCCGGAAAAACCCCGCAGACCGCATAAATGCTTGAAAGTTGACATAAGGCGTGCAATTTTTACACCCCGAAAAAACTTCAAAAAAAACTTAAAAAAGCTGTTGACTTAAATCGACCCGGGTGCTATTATCACATGGTCGCCTCTGAGAGGCAACAAAACAGAACCTTGAAAATCGAAGATCAGACAGTACAAACAACCCTGAAAATTTCTTTGACAAGAGTCCTCCGGGACTCAAAGAAAGTTTCAAGAATGTACGAAAGTACAGACAGTAATACGGGTAAAGATAATAACTGAGAAGTCAGTCGTTATCCGGACCTGGAAAGAACCTTTTATCTGAGAGTTCGATC
>CADBEN010000006.1 GCA_902793685.1 uncultured Lachnospiraceae bacterium | reverse complement strand
TTTCCGCGCTTCCTGAGTTACAGGCGTATCCGCCGTCATTCAGTCCGCCGCCTAAAGCGGCAATGGAAGCACGCGAATTTATTCGTGTGAGGCTTCACGAATGCGCTGTAGCCGGCCACCCGGACGATCAGGTCCTTGTGCTTTTCCGGGTGCGCCTGGGCATCCAGAAGAGTTGCCTTGTCCACTACATTGTACTGCACATGATACCCTTCCAGGCGGTTGAAGAATGTGCGGACTATAAATTCAAGCTTCTTTGTATTCTCCTGCGTGGAGAGCATGGCGGGGGTGACCTTCTGGTTCAGGAGCACGCCGCCTGTGATCTCGTGGGTGGGAAGCTTGGAAACGCTCTTGAACACTGCAGTCGGACCGTGCTTGTCCATGGAATGATGAGCATCTGGCGGATCCGCTCGCCTTCCGGTCCGGCGAAATCCGTGGCCAGAGCGTTCATCAGCTCGTCCCGGGAGATCTTCTTCTCTTCATACACCAGCTTTTTGATCGCGGAAAGGCTGTCCGCCATATTCGCGATGCCGACCTGGAGACCGGAGATGAAATCGTAGACGGCGCCGCCTTCCTTGATAGTCTTGCCGCGGCCCAGGCAGTCCTGGGTCAGGCAGGAGCAGAGGATGTCCGGCACCTCGCGCTCGCTGGCAAGATCGATACCGTTGTTCATGACCATCAGAAGAATGCGGGGGAAGTTCAGGTAGCTCATGCCGGTGCAGCGGTAGCCCCACTTTCCGGGTACGGCGGTCTCCACACAGCCGATGGCGGAGTAGCAGTATGCGTCTTCCTTTTTGACGCCCTTCTCGATGAAGGAGGGAATGATGACTTTGTCGTTGTTGAAGGCGGGCATGCCGGTGCCCAGCTTGAGGACCTCGATCGCCTCGTCCATGAAGGCCTGGCTGATGTTCCTGTGGTAGCGGACCGTCAGGTTCGGCTGGGGACGCCTGGCCTACCACTACGAGGAGAAGCGCAGGATCGCCCTGCGCGCTGCGGAGCTTGTCCGGGACGGGGATACCATCATGATCGAGAGCGGAAGCTGCTGCGCCTTGCTGGCATCTGTGCTCACGGAACTCCGCAGCGGTGTGACTATTATTACCAACAGCGCCTTTATCGCGGACTATATCCGCCGTTCCTCCGATTTTCAGATCATTCTTCTGGGCGGCATCTACCAGCAGGACGCGCGGGTCATGGTGGGGCCGATGGTGCGGCAGTGCGCGGAGAACTTCTGGGTCGACCGCTTCTTTATCGGGGTGGACGGCTGGTCCGCCCGGGCCGGCTTCACCAACCAGGACCAGATGCGGGCGCAGGCCGTCCGCGACATGGCGCGGCAGGCGGACCGTGTCATCGTTCTGACCGAGTCCGAAAAATTCTCAAGGCACGGCACGGTGCCGCTGAACCTGAAGGACCGGGTGCGGACTGTGATCACAGACAAGGACATTGACGCGCAGACAGCCGCCGAGCTGGAAAGCAGCGGGATCGAGATCCTGACCAGCTGACAGAAGGAGAAAACAATGAAGCTTTCGCAGTACGATGAGAAACATGTCCGGGTGAAGAGCATCTACGGGGATACGTTCACCGGGGTCGCGGATTATTATTCTTCCGATTACTGCCGTGATGAATTCGGAACAGATGAAGATGCTGTCATAATCAATGCGTTCCGGATCCATGAATCGCAGATCGCTTCCATCGAGGAGATCGAAGTACACGGCACGGCGGAACTCCGGACAAGGTGGCTGAAACTGCGCAGATACCTCCCCGGGGACGCACCTGACCTGTACAGATATTTCGGGACAGATCCTGAGATGTACCGGTACTCCGGCTGGAATCCCTACGCCACTCCGGAGATGGCGGAGGAGGCAGTACGCCGGTTCACAGACAGCTGTCAGGAGAAACATTTTTACAGCTGGGTCATGGTGTTCGAGGACATCCTGGTCGGGACCATCGGAGCCTATGATTACCATGACGACAGTATCGAGGTCGGATTAAGCGTGGCCAGGGACTGGTGGGGCCGCGGGTTTGCGACTGAAGCGCTGAAGGCGGTGCTTGCGTATCTGACGGAAAACGAGGGTATTTCCCGTGTGACCGCCTGGTGCGCCGCGGAAAATGTCGGATCGAGGAAGGCAATGGAAAAGGCCGGGATGCGGCTCGCCGAGACAATGGAGGGCGGGCTTGCAGTCGGAGATGAGGTCTACGACCAGCTGATCTTCGAATACAAGGATAAATGCCCCCTCGAAACTCCCCCTATATAAGACGGAAAAATCACGAATTTGGTTCAAGTCATTTTTCACAAACTTTTTTGTGCAGGATTACCCGAATGACTATGGGTGACCGCAGACAGCCGCGAATGGTTGTCCCTCTTGAGCATACCGGCGGTATCTTGACCCGGGGGTACGGAAAAGATAATTATATAGTATAATGAGTTATATTATATAATTTGATTATCGACACCCGGCTCAGTGGAAAGAATTGCTGAGCTTTCTCAGTGCAAAGGAGGGCCTCCGTTATGGCAGAAAAAACAGTGCTTCGTGCATGGGGCAGCAGTCAGGGAATGATCATTCCGAAAAAATGTCTGGAGACTTTAGGATGGGACGTTTCAGATCATCTGGAAATAGAAGTCCGGGACGGAGAACTGCGGATCAGAAAACCTTTCGTGCACAGGACATTTGAGGAGCGTCTGGCGGAATACGGCGGAAAAATCGAAATCTGTGATTTTGACTGGGGAGAAGCAAAGGGAAAGGAGTTTTTCTGAATGGATCTGAGTCAGGGAGATATTGTCCGGATCGATGGCTACAGACAAAACTTTCTGGTCATCAGCAAAAATGCCTTCATCAGCAGTACAGGGATGGTTCATGTATGTCCTTTCTTTAAAACCATTGCGGAAGGCCCCCTGCATATTGCCGCGAAGGGGATCGCGGGAACTGTCGGGGTTGCTGCGGCAGAGCAGATCAAGCTGATCGATCCGGCAGCAAGAAACATAAGGAAAACAGACCGGCTGCAGTATGCGGATATTATGGAGATCTCCGACGCAGTACAGGGAATCTTTGAGTATGACTGAGATATTTCACAGGAGGGAAACATTATGAAAACACGGAAAGCTTTACTGACAGCGGCTCTTTCGGCCGGCATGACACTGTGCATGCTTTCCACCGCGTTCGCGGAGACATGGAAAGTGGATTTCAACGGATGGTGGTACGAAGACGACAACGGGAACCGTCTCATCAACGGATGGAAGTGGATCGACGGAGACGGAGACGGATATGCAGAATGCTATTATTTTGGTGCCGACGGGTACCTGGCTCATAACCGGGAGATCAACGGGTTTACTGTGAACGAGAACGGGCACTGGGTGGCAGGAAACGAGGTCCAGCGGGAGCATATTGGCGGAGGAACTGCCGGTGGGCAGAACATGGCAGCATATGGCGACATTTACCGGCAGTATGCGGCGCAGTACGGCGAGACCGGAATAAAGACTGAAACTCCGGAATATGGTGGTGAACCTGAAAAAACGCTGACCGGTATCAACTTCCTCGAAGTGTATGACCTGGACGGAAACGGGACAGAGGAGTTCCTGATCGGATACACTACGCCGAATCCTGAGGAATACAGCTTCTGCAAATACATTTTCAGCCTGGATGTCTATACGCAGAACGAGTCCGGCGCTGTCCTCTGCGGCAAGATCAGCGAGGCGGAGTTGTGGACCGGGGGAGAGACGGACTGCGGCATCTGTCTGATGACCAAGGACGGAAAGACCTACATTGTCAGCGGCTCCCAGGGAACCGGAGCCGGTTCGGTCTTTCATTTTTACGGCATGAGCAGCGGAAACAAGCTGGAAGAGCTGCTGTCCTATGAGATCTTCGAAGAGATCAAGATCAACGGGCAGAAGGCGGCCCAGGGATACGAAACACTGTGGAACGGATGGTCAAAACTCGCCCACTATGACGTGCACGGCGTCGAGGCGAGCTGGGCAGAAGACTTCAATATCAATGCTTCGGTGGATCACATCAATGCGGTGAAAGCGAGACTGGGACTGTAAAATTATTAAGAGATACATTGACAGAGAAAGGAACTGAACATATGAAAAAAGCAGCTCTTATCGCGCTGAGTGCGTTGATGACGGTCGGCATTTCCGCCGCGGCCTTTGCGGGAACCTGGCAGGTGGACAACCGGGGCTGGTGGTATCTGAATGACAACGGAACCTGGCCTGTGAATACCTGGCAGACCATCAACGGGAAAAACTATTATTTTGACACAGACGGCTACATGGCGGAGAGTCAGTATATCGGCGGTACGCTGGTGAATATCACCGGGGAAGCGCTCCCCGCCGCGTACGGCAGCATCATCCGCGAGTATATCGACTGCAGTCTTTCGCAGGATCCGGACACTTACCGGGAGAACCACGTCCTGAACTATGAACTGAGCAGGCCGGCTGCCTACCAGAACTGCGGCTACTGGCTGATGGACCTCGACGGCGACGGCGTGGAAGAGCTGCTGCTCGGCGAGGACGCGTATTATGACGCGGATTCCGGCTGGAACGCGATCTACGCGGGTTATACCCTGGCGGACGGGCAGGCGGTGCAGTTTCTGGACGGATGGGCCCGGAACCGCTACAGCCTCTGCGAGGGAAATTATCTGATGAATGAGGCAAGCAGCGGCGCGTCCAACACGGTGGTCAATATTTACCGGCTTGACGGAAAGGCGCTTCGGCTGATGGAAGGCTTCCACTACGACAGCTGGGAGAATCCGGAGCAGCCGTGGCATTACGGCACTGCGGCGGATATGGCGGACGGCGGGATCCGGTACCCATGGGCAGTAACGCAGGCTCAGTGGGAAGAAGCCATTGCGAAGTATAAGGTCATTCCGATCCACTACAACCGTTTCAGCTCCATCATGGGAATGCAGTGATACCGGCGGAAGATGCCCCGGGCATGAAATGATCCCGGCGGCAGCAGATCAGAAATGGTGGAAACATGCAACAGGAAAGTCTGCTTAGGAAAAAGCTTCTGGTCATGCTGGGCATTCTCGGCGTGTCCTACTCATCCATTTTTATCCGGTTCACCGGAGCGCCGGCGGTCGTTGTAGTGTTTTTCCGCATGGCCTTCGCGGCGGTCCCGCTGACATTGCTTGTTCTGGCCCGGAGCGATCTCCGGGACGAGCTGAAGGGGCTGGGAACCGGGCCGATCCTCGGAGCGCTGCTGAGCGGTGTATTTCTGGCACTGCATCTGACGTTCTATGTGCAGTCCGTGCATCTCACGACCATCTCTTCCGCCACGCTTCTTGTGGATACGGAGGTGCTGTTCGTGGCACTGGTCTCCGCTTTTTTGTTCCGTGAGAAGATCTCGCCGGCAGGCAGGATCGGGATCCTTCTTGCACTGATCGGCAGCGTGATGCTCTCAGTGGGAGATCTGCTGCTGGGAGCAGTGCAGGGAATGGGCGTGGTGGAAAATGCCGGATTCCTGGGACTGCAGGAGGCGGTCACCCTCGAGGCGGAGGTGGGACGTTCCGGTATGGGCCCGAACCGCATTCTGGGGGATGTGTTTGCCCTGATCGGAGCAGTTTTTCTGGCAGTGTATACGCTTCTCGGAAGTCGTCTCAGGAAGTCGGTCTCGACGATCAGCTATACCTTTCTTGCCTACGCGGGAGCATCGGCGGTGCTGCTGTGCACCTGCCTTGCCGCTTCCATTCCGCTGACGGGCTGGAGCTCCAACGACTATTTCTTCTCGTTCCTGATGACGGTGTTCTGCACTTTCATGGGACACAGCATTTTCAACTGGGGTCTGAAATATCTGCCGGCGCCCTTTATCTCCACATGTCGGCTGGGCGAACCGGTGGTCGCGACGATACTGGCGGTGCTGCTCTTCGCGGAAGTCCCGGGACTGCACCAGATCATCGGCGGAGGTATTGTGCTGGCGGGGCTTTATATCTACTGTATGCGGGACTGAGCCGCAGGCGCGGACACCGGTAAAGGAATATTCTGATGGAAAAGAACAAAAGCAGTGAAAAGTATATCGGCCTCATCGGGCTGGATCTGGACGGGACGGCGCTGGACGATGAAAAGCGGCTGCGTCCGCGGGTCCGGAAAGCGGTCGAGGATGCCGTCGCTGCAGGGTACGCGGTGGTGCCGGTTTCAGGCCGGCCCATCCGGGGACTTTCGAAGGACTTTATGGCGATCCCTGATCCGCGGCCGGAGATGCAGGGGGCATCTGCGATCCGCTATGCCGTCAGCTGCAACGGCGCCGTGATCCACAGGATCGGGGATTTTGCGTCCCGGAAGTGGGAGGAGATCCGGAAGGTGACGGTTCCGCGGGATGCAGTGTACGCGGTGTTTAAGGTGATCGAACCCTTCGACGTGCTGCCGGACTGCTTCTACGGCGGTCACGGAAACATGCCGGTCTGGTGCCGGGACGTGATCTGGGACCGGGGCATGTCAGCGGGGATCGTCAGGTATATTCTGGAGGACCGGACTTTCTACGAAGATTTCCCGGCTTTTGTGCGTTCCATCGACGACAAGGTGGAAAAGATGACGCTGAGCTTCAACATGCTGAAGAACGGCGCGGAGGAAAAGCTTAAGGCGGCGGAACGGATCGCGAAGATCCCGGGGATCCTGCTGGTCTCCGGCGCGGTCCACAATCTGGAGGTCAGCAACGCGGACAGCGGAAAAGGCCGCGGGATCCTGCATCTCTGTGAACTCCTGGGAATCGACCCGGCCCGCACTATGGCCTGCGGGGACGAGGAGAACGACCTCGACATGATCCGCAGGGCGGCCTTCGGCGTCGCCATGGCGAACGCCCTGGATTCCGTGAAGCGGGAAGCGGATTTCGTCACCGGGAGCAACGATGAGGACGGCGTCGCGGACGCCATAGAGGAATTCCGGAGACGGCTCGGACGGTAAGGCAGAGAGACTCCCGGGTCTGTCCGCCGGGGGAAGAAAGACAGACCTGGAAGAAAGACATACCGGGAAGAAAGGCGGCCCGGGAAGAAGAACGGGAAGGGAGAGCGGATATGAGCTGGAAAAAATACGGGGAAGCGGATTACATTACGACACGCTGGTCCGGCGGGACCACGACGCAGCTGGCCATCGCGCCGGAGGGCGCGGTCTACGCGGACCGGGATTTCCTGTGGCGGCTCAGTTCTGCCGGCGTGGAAGACGACTACTCCAAGTTCACGGCGCTGCCGGACTACGAGCGGCTCATCTCGGTCCTGAAGGGGGATCTGGAGATGAAGATCGCGGACGGACCGCGGCAGGCACTGCCCTGCTGTCAGGTCGCGGCATTTGACGGCGGTGTCCCGGTGGAATCCTGGGGACGGTGCCGGGACTTTAACCTGATGGTGCGGAAGGGAAAGTGTGCCGGTGCGGTCCAGTCGGTGCGGATCCCGGCAGGCGGCTGTGTGGAGATCACCCCGGCAGTGCCTTCCGGCTGTTACGGGGACTGCTGCACTGCGGCGGTCTACTGTGCAGAAGGCAGCGTGACGGTTTCCGGGGTTTTTTTCGCGTCTGCCGGCGAACTTCTCCTGAATGAGGAATACAAAACCGCACCGCTCCGGCTGGAAAGCGCGGAGGGTGCGGTCCTGATGCTTGCTGTTATATTCAGGATCTAATCAGTTCGCGATCTTGACGGCTTCTCCTGCGGTGCCGATATTGTCTTCGCAGGTGAAACGGTCTGTCAGCGGTGCGATCTCGTTGTAGAACAGGGTATTGGTGTCTTCGTAGCCGGCGAACTCGAAAGTCCGGGGCAGGAAGACGAGGAGGGTCGGCACACCTGTGTTCAGCTTGATCGTGCTGGAGGGCAGCGCTGCATTCTCGAGACTCAGAGCGGTCTTTCCGTCGGGCATTCCGAGAAGGTTTGAGAAGCGGACGCTGGTCACGTAGTTCACGGTGTTTTTGTAGTCGTGGCCGTCCTTGGAGAGATCAACGCTGCACTTCACGGAATAGACCAGGAACAGGTAGTTCCGGGCGGTGTCCAGCAGGCTTGTCGGGCTCTTCCGGGTCAGGAAACAGTGACCGATCAGCTTGATGTCATCCACGACCACCAGGCCTTCCTTCTGTTCCGCCTGTCCGGTGATGGTCCGGACCGCTTTGTCCTTGATGACGTCCAGTGTCGGCTCGTCGATCTGGGAGAATTCGGTCAGGCTGTAGGGCAGTCCCTCGACGACGTAATCTCTGGTCCATTCGCAGAGGACGGTTTTGTACTGGGCGGCAAGGTTCTGGTTGAAACTCTCCATGGAATCGCCGAAATCCACGCGGACGGTGACGAGATCCCCGTTCTTAAGGCCTGAGTTTGAGTCAGTGCCGAAGGCGTATTCGCGGTCCACGCCGACAGTGGATTTCTTGTTGAGGCGGACCCGGCCGTCGGGAGAGGTGCCTTCGAAGACGACCTCGAGGTTTTCAAAAGGATCGTAGATGCGGATATCGTCCTCAAAATCATCCAGGGAGATGCCGATTTTCTGGCGGAGAAGAATGCTCTCTTCCAGCGCCTTCTGCGTTTCCCTGAAGCGGCGGGCGATGTCGTCGAAGTCGGGGACGCTGATGGATGCAGCGGTCTCCTCCAGATAGGGGATCTCCGCAGTGATGCGCCCGGTCTCTGTCCCGATATAGTTCCAGCGGTTTATAAGTTCCCGGGTGCTCAGTCCCTGCGGATCCCAGGCATGCATGGCGATGACGGGCTCGGACATGGGAACGTTTTTCTTGATGGTTTCCGCTTCCTTCAGAAGAGCTCGGGCGGCGTCCGCGTCGGCAGTCCGCACCGGTTCGCCGCTCTCCAGGACCTGCTTCAGTTCCGCGCACTCTGCGTCGAGAGCGGGAAGCGCCTCCTGCCACGCCAGGACCTTACGATTGCAGGCATCGACCGCGTTGAAATAGCTGCGGTAGGTTTCCTCGTACTCGGCCGCGGCGGCGCGGAATTGTGAGAGCGCATTCTGATGCGGGCGCTCATACAGGAAAAACCAGAGGAGAAGACCCGCAAGAAGTATGCAGACCGGAATCAGTATGCTGAGAGGGGACCGGGAAGTTTTTCCCTGAAGCTGTTCGTTCTGCTGTTCCATAGCCGCCTCCTTTCCGGTGCATAAATACAATGATCAGTGGTCAGCATCCCAGGCCGGGAACCCGGGCCTGCAGGCAAGCCTGCGGCCCTGCTTTCCGACCTGGTCCTGTGGTGCTGATTATTTACATATTTTACCATATCGGGCACAGGGTATTTCTTATGATTTCCTTGTGCTTCTTGTTTTCCCGCTCCGGGATGCGGCATAATAGGACTGGATCGAAAAAAAGGAAAGGAGGTACGTCGCAGTATGGATCAAAAGTTCCCTGTATGGGCCCGCAAGCTCACTGCGGTACTTCTTCTGATTCTGGTAATGACGGGCGCAGGGCACTGGCTCCGGCAGAGCGGATTCCCCGGGAGTCTTTTGTCCGGGCTGAAGCCGGATCTCAGCGTGTCCCATGAGACCACGATCGACACGGCGCTTCTTTCCGCAAGGATCAAAGATCTGAATGAACTTGCCACGATCTCCCAGTCATACCGGGAGGTGGTGGACCACCAGGTGGAAGGCCTGTTCGGGAAACGGTTTATCCTGGTATACGACGGTATCATCAAAGCCGGTATCGACATGGATCAGGTGAAGATCATTTCCGGCACAGTCAATACATCCGGCAGTCCGGAGCTGACTATCTCGGTGCCGCAGGCGAAGATCCTGAGCCATGAGGATTTCGAATCAGAGACGATCTATGAGGCGGGGATGAACGCCAAGGATCTCGGAAATATCCGGAATGAGGCGATCAAAGAGACGAAGCAGGCGAAGGAAGCGCAGTTTATCGAGGAGGGGATCCTCGTAAAGGCGCGGGACCGCGCGGAGGAAGTCCTCCGGGATACGGTCAGCGCAGTCTGCGGAACGGATGTGTCCGTGAAATTCGAGCACAGATATAACTGAGAAACCCGCGCGGACAAAGCTGCGCCGCGGAGCTGAAAACGGGGATATCGATGATGAGAACAGTGAAATTGATTCTGGCGGTGATGATTGCGGGATTCCTTCTGGGGTTCTTTCTGATCCCGGCAGATCTCGGAGATTTCAGAGGCACCGGGGGCACAAGGACCGGCGGGACGGGAACCTCGTCCGCAGGCACACTGACTGTGGGAACCGGCGCGGGCGATGCGGACCGGGTCGTGACGGACGAGCTTCGCAAGATCGCTGAGCTCACGGTGATGGAATATGATTATAAGGATGCCGTGAACTTTAAGGATGGTCTGAAGATCGGGCAGATCAGCATTCCGATCCCTCTGACCCAGAAGGAAGCGGTCATGACTTATGAGGGACGGATCCGGATCGGGATCGACGCGAAGGAGCTTGAGATCAGGGCGGATTCCGGACCGGACGGCAGCATCCGCAAGGTCACGATGATGATCCCGGAGACAAAGATACTGAGCCACGAGATGGACCGGGAGAGCTTTGATCTGATTCTGGAGAAGTCCGGGATCATGAACGGGATCTCGACAGACGACTACAATCTGCTGGAGACGACTGCCCGGGAGCGGATCGAGGAGCGGGTCAGGTCGAGTGATCTATTTGAAAGGGCGGAGGAGCAGCTGAAGGAAGTGCTGACCAGGTATCTGGCGGCGCTTCACGGCAGCGGCGTAAAGGTGGAATTCAAGAAAAAGGAAGGCTGAGACAGTGTTCCGGAACAAAAAAACAGGGCGTGAGCCCTGTTTTTTTGGGGGATAATCCCTGCAGGCAGCTGCCTGCCCGGGTTGTTTACTCTTCGGTCAGTTCCGGCCGGGGAGCCTTCTTGAATGCGTACTCAGCGCTGCCGAGTTCAGCGTTGAGGACCGCCTGAAGCGCGTCTGCCGCGGCAGCCTCGTCCGGTCCGGAGATCACCGCATGGATGGTTTCGCCGCACTTGCCGTTCAGGCTGATGACGTTCATGAGCTTTTTCGCGTTGACGACCTTGTCGCCGATGCTGAGTGTAATATCAGATGTAAATCCCTTTGCGGAGCTGGTGATCTTTCCCGCCGGCCGCGGATGCATGCCCAGGGTATCCTGAATCGTAAAATCAAACTGTTTCATAAATATGTTCACTCCTTTCCGAAAGGCAGATGATTGAAGGATTCCTTTCTTGAAGTCCATACTATAAAGGATGAAGGGCAATCTGTCAAATGTCAAATATATTTTTCATAAATGCGTGTGTCATCAAAAAAAGAACTGATACGCGAAACACTTTTGTTTTCATCCTTGTACAATCGGCCGGATACCCGTAAAATTAAAAATGACAGGATATTATAAGTAAGATCTGTGAATAAGGCGCTACAGGACTAAAAGCAGGGAGGTAAGATATGGCAGTAAAGAAGGATACCGCAGCGGCTGAGACGAAGGAGACCGCAAAGAAGGCACCCGCGAAGAAGGCGGCTGCAAAGAAGGACACTGAGAAGAAAGAAACTGCAAAGAAGACCACGGCAAAGAAGACTGCTGCGAAGAAGACTTCCAAGGTCAGGGAAGCGATCGACGAACTGAAGGAGAATGTGAAGGCAGCGGTCGAGGATACCAAGGAGGGCGCTGCAGACATAGCTGAGGATACGAGTGCGGCCTTCCAGGATGCGAAGGAGCAGACCAAGGCAGTCCTCGAGGATATGAAGAACACCATCGGAGAGGTCAAGGAAGGCGCGAAGATCGTCGCTGAGGATGTGAAGGAATTCGTCGCTGAAGAAAAGGAAAAGGCAGCTGCGGCCGAGGAAGCTCCTGCCGCTGAAGAAGCCGCACCGGCAGCAGAAGAGGCTCCGGCAGCAGAGGAGGCGGCTCCTGCAGTCGAGGAGGCTCCGGCTCCGGAACTCCCGCAGCCCAGAAGAAGCGTCGCGTTCATCGGTTCTGAGTGCTATCCCTTCGTGAAGACCGGCGGACTGGGCGACGTCATGTACGCGCTTCCGAAGGCGCTGATCGCGCAGAACTGCGATGTCCGCGTCATTCTTCCGCGCTATGCATGCATCAAGCAGCAGTATCAGGAGAAGATGGTCTACCGCGGCGCGTTCCAGATGGATCTGTGCGAGGACGGCAAGTCCTACTATGTCGGCATCATGGAGTATGTGTGGGACGGCGTCGTGTACGATTTCATCGACAATGAGGAGTTCTTCAGCTGGGGCAAGCCCTACACGAACCTCGTGGACGATATCCCGAAGTTCTGCTTCTTCGGCAAGGCTGCGCTGGCGGCTCTGAACTATATGGACTGGATCCCGGACGTGATCCACTGCCATGACTGGCAGGCGGGCCTCGTGCCGATCTATCTGCGCACCCTGTTCCAGAATACGCCGGTAAGCCGCGCGAAGGTCATGATCACCATCCACAACCTGAGATTCCAGGGAATCTATGATTACAGACATATCAAGTACTGGTCCGGTCTGCCGGATTACGTCTTCAACAAGGACGCGCTTACCCAGAACTGGAACGACGCGAACATGTTCAAGGGCGGCCTGACCTACGCGAACATGATCACCACCGTCAGCGAGACCTACGCGGGCGAGATCCAGACTCCGTACTACGGCGAGGGACTGGATGCGCATCTGCGCTATCACTCCGGCAAGCTGCGCGGCATCGTAAACGGAATCGATTACGATATGTGGAATTCCGCGACGGATGAGCTGCTGGCGGCTCCGTATGACATCACCAACGTCATCGATAAGAAGAAGGAGAACAAGCTGGCACTGCAGGAGGAGCTGGGCCTTGAGAAGGACGAAGGCAAGTTCGTCATCGGTCTCATCTCCCGTCTGACCAACCAGAAGGGCCTGGACCTGATCAACGCGATCATCCCGGATCTGATCGACGGCAACACCCAGATCGTGGTCCTGGGCACCGGCGACGCGATCTACGAGGATTCCTTCCGCTATTACGAGAATGCGTACAAGGGCAGTGTCTGCTCCAACATCATGTACGATGAAGGCAGAGCACATAAGATCTATGCCGGCTGCGACGCGCTGCTGGTTCCGTCACAGTTTGAGCCCTGCGGCCTGACCCAGCTGATCGCCATGCACTACGGTACCGTCCCGATCGTCCGTGAGACCGGCGGCCTGAAGGATACGGTCGAGCCCTACAACCAGTTCACCAACTGGGGCAACGGCTTCACCTTCGACAACTACGACGCAGGACTGCTGCTCGACGCTGTCAACCGCGCGAAGACTCTGTATTTCACCAACCGCTGGTGCTGGGATGAGATGGTGCAGCGCGATATGGACAAGGATGTCTCCTGGGAGAACTCCGCGAAGAAGTACCGCGCACTCTATGTTGAACTGACGACCTGACAACAAGACCTGAGAAGAGGAAACTGACATGAGAGATGACAACTGCATTTTCTGCAAGATCGCGAACGGAGAGATTCCGTCCACGGCAGTTTATGAGGATGAGAATTTCAAGGCGATCCTTGATCTGGGCCCGGCACAGAAGGGGCACACGCTGATCCTTCCGAAGGATCACTACAAGGATCTGACCGAGGCTCCGGAGGAACTCTGCGGGAAGGCCTTCTCGCTGGCGGGAAGGATCGGTGCCGCGATGAAGAAAGGCCTTGGATGCGCAGGCTTCAACGTGGTCCAGAATAACGGAAGTGCGGCGGGACAGACAGTTTTCCATCTGCATATCCACATCATTCCGCGCTATGCGGACGGTCCGCAGATCGTCGCATGGAATCCCGGCACCACCACGCCGGAGGAATCCTCGGAGACTGCGGCAAAGATCGCGGCGGAACTGTAATTCAGCTTATCAGGTTCAAATGATGGATTTTTCGGATTATCACAGACGAGCGCCGGTCACCCTGGCGCTCGTCGCATTGAATATAGTATTTTTCCTCTGGACGGAAGTGAACGGATCCAGCGAGGACATTCAGAACATGTACCGCTGGGGCGCCATGTACGGGCCGGCCATCACAGAAGACCATGAGTACTGGAGGCTGGTCACGGCAGCGTTCCTGCATTTCGGCATCAGCCATATCGCGAACAACATGTTCCTGCTGCTTCTGATGGGGGACCGGCTGGAGCGGGCGCTTGGCCATGTGAAATATCTGATCCTGTACCTGGTCAGCGCGGTCGGAGCCAATCTCTTTTCGATGGTCCTTGACCTCAGGCTGGACCCGGAGACCTTCTACCGTACGGTCAGCGCAGGCGCCAGCGGCGCAGTATTCGGTGTGATCGGCGGTCTTCTCTGGGCAGTAGTCCGGAACCGCGGCAGGCTGGAGGATCTTTCCGCGCGGCAGATGATGATCTTTGCGGGTCTTTCTTTTTACTACGGACTCACCGCCGCGGGAGTGGACAGCAAGGCCCACTTTGGCGGCCTTGTGACCGGCTTTGTGATGTGCATGTTCCTGTACCGTCCGAAGCGCCGGGGGAATTGGGCCGAGGTCTGGCAGAAAGTGATCTGAAACAGGAGAACTCAGCGATACAGCATCGTTATGATTCCGATCACCCCTGCGAAGATCATGGGGATGAACATCATATATTTCAGGGCATTGTTCCGCAGGTCATCCTTGTGGTCCCACCAGGCGTATATGTAGACAGAGAGCGAGACCAGGAAGGCGAACATGAGGAAGCACAGAATGAAGCCGAATATATTGACGGACGGAGCGGACATATAATTCCTCCTTACAGCAGAATTCCTGCCCGTAATTGTACAGGACAGCGCGGAAAAGTACAATGCGGCGGAGTTAATGAAAAATTCACCTTTTCAGGGAGGAATCCGGCCGCGAATATGACGAAACGAATAGCACAGAGCAGGAAAGTAAGCTATAATATTACAGATTGTTACCAAATAATTCTCTAACGAGGTAGGGGGATACTTCCATGAGCAAAAACATCGATACAATGTGTGTCAATGCGATCCGCGTTCTGTCCGCGGACGCGATCCAGAAGGCAAATTCCGGACATCCGGGCCTGCCGCTGGGCGCAGCAGCTATGTCTTACGAGCTGTGGGCAAATCACATGAAGATCAATCCGAAGGATCCGCAGTGGGCGGACCGCGACCGTTTCGTTCTTTCCGGCGGCCACGGCTCCATGCTTCTTTATTCCCTGCTGCACCTGTTCGGCTACGGCCTTCCGAAGGAGGAACTGACCAAGTTCCGTCAGTTCGGCTCCCTGACCCCGGGCCATCCGGAGTACGGCCACACGGTCGGCATCGAAGCCACCACCGGACCGCTGGGCGCAGGCATCGGCATGGCAGTCGGTATGGCGGCTGCTGAAAAGCACCTGGCAGCAGTGTTCAACCGCCCGGGCTATGAAGTCGTCAATCACCGCACCTACGCGATCTGCGGCGACGGCTGCATGATGGAAGGCATTTCTTCCGAGACCCTGTCCCTGGCAGGAACCTGGAAGCTGGACAAGCTGACCATCCTCTATGATTCCAACAAGATCTCTATCGAAGGCAGCACCGACATCGCTTTCACCGAGGATGTCAAGAAGCGCGTCGAGGCGTTCGGCTTCAAGACCCTGACTGTAGAGGACGGAAACGACCTCGCGGCAATCGGCAAGGCGATCGAAGACGCAGCGGCAGATACCTCCGCTCCCTACTTCATCATCGTCAAGACCCAGATCGGCTACGGCTGCCCGGCGAAGCAGGGCAAGGCTTCCGCACACGGCGAGCCCCTCGGCGCGGACAACATCACCGCGATGAAGGATTTCCTTGAGTGGCCGTCTCAGGAGCCGTTCTATGTCCCGGACGAGGTCTACGCGCACTACGACGAGATCACCAAGGGCAAGGCAGCAGCTGAGGAAGCATGGAATGAACTCTTCGCTGCATGGAAGAAGGAGTTCCCGGAACTCGCTGAGAAGTGGGATCTCTGGCACTCCGACAAGGCTGAAGCCGCTCTCGCGGACGATGCTGACTTCTGGGTCCAGGCTGAGAAGCCGGAAGCGACCAGAGCATCCTCCGGAACCGTGATCCAGGTCCTGAAGGACAAGGTCCCGAACCTGTTCGGCGGTTCCGCGGACCTGGCTCCGTCCAACAAGACCGACATGAAGGGCGAGCCCTTCTTCTCCGCGGACGAGCCCACCGGAAGAAACATCCACTTCGGTGTCCGCGAGCTGGGAATGACCGCCATTGCCAACGGCATGCTGCTTCACGGCGGACTCCGGACCTATGTGGGAACCTTCTTCGTCTTCAGTGACTATGTAAAGCCGATGGCGCGCCTTGCGTCCATCATGAACATTCCGCAGATCTTCGTCCTGACCCATGACTCCATCGGTGTCGGCGAGGACGGCCCGACCCACGAGCCCATCGAGCAGCTGGCGATGCTCCGCGCGCAGCCGAACTTCAACGTCTATCGTCCCTGCGACCGCGCAGAGACTGAGGCGGCATGGTATATGGCTCTGAACTGCAGGAAGACCCCCACTGCCCTGGTCCTGACCAGACAGAACCTGGCCCAGGTCTCCGGCGACGGCAAGGGCGCCCTGAAGGGCGGCTATGTCCTCGACGACTGCGAGGGCACGCCGGACTGCATCCTGATTGCCAGCGGCTCCGAGGTCGGTCTTGCGGTCGACGCGAAGAAGAAGCTCGCGGAAGAGGGCATGAAGGTCCGCGTCGTCTCCATGCCGTGCATGGACATCTTTGAGCAGCAGTCCGCGGAGTATAAGGAGTCCGTCCTTCCGAAGAGCGTCCGGAAGCGTGTGGGCATCGAGGCTCTGAGCGACTTCGGATGGGGCAAGTACGTCGGCCTTGACGGCGCAGTCATCGCCATGAAGGGCTTCGGCGCATCCGGCCCGTACAGCAAGCTGTTCGAGCACTTCGGCTTCACCGTCGACAACGTCGTGAAGACCGTGAAGGCACTGTAATCTTACTCTGGTATTTTATAAAAGGTCCGGCGCATTCCGCGCCGGACCTTTCTTTGGAACGACCGGCAAAAAGGGCTTCCGCGGATCTTTGCGGAAGCCCTTTTTGCGTTCGTGCTCAGAAATAAGTGACATTCACGGTTTTATTCATCGCCCGCAGCTGGCTGACGAGTTTTTCTCCTATCTTCATCTTCAGCTTGTAACCGTACTCGGCTTCATCCTGATAGGCAGTGTTCATGGCGGTGCCGATAAAGAAATTGATGTCGGTGGCCTCCTCGAAGAGGGCGGAGGCAATGAGGGAGGCGCCGTCCAGGCTGCAGTTCCAGTCGAAACTCCGGCTGTTGCGGCCCAGGTAGTCCTCGGCATACTCGGTGACCCGCTGCAGGGTGAGCATGCCTTCCGTCACCAGATCCACCCCATCGATGATGGACATGGGCGGGATGGTCTCATCCATGTTCACATTGTCCGGGAGAATTTCCTTCCCGAGATATCTTGCCGCCACGGCTGCGGTGACGCCGCCGCAGACAATGTGTTTGCCTTCCAGGCCGAAGAAGAGAGAGCAGGCTTTCTCATCGTCCCGCGGTTTGGACGGCGGGCCGAACATGATGTTGGCCTGACTGCGCTCCCGGATCCGGACCACGGCGCAGGAGGTATCGTCCCCGGGCTTGTCCTCGTAAAGCGCGTTGCAGCGGTCCACCAGAAGGGTGGCAAGATTCTTTGCGGAGGCGTCCTTCCGGAAGTTGGCCTGCATGAAATTCATGATCTGGGGCAGCTCCCAGCCGTAGTTCAGTGTGACGCCGACGCCCGCGTGGATGCAGCCGTCGGACATCATGACGATACAGTCCCCGGGTTCCACTTCCAGGGCGGCCCGGTCGATCTGCTTTCCGGCCACTTCCCCGGTCAGAAAGTACAGGGGCTGGCTTTTTCCGCCGCGGATCAGGAAAGGCTCGGGATTGTCATAGTTATAGATCTCGGCATGGCGGCCGCCGCTCACGCTGATCGCCGTGAAGGTGCAGTAATTGGCCTCCCGCTCTTTGCAGACCGGCAGGGTGGAGAGGATGGTTTCGACGCAGTCGTCAAACGCCACGTTCCGCGCCAGCATGGTGGACATCATGGTGGCGGTGAGGGTGGAGAGGATGTTTGCCTTGACGCCGGAGCCCATGCCGTCCGCCAGCACCAGGATCTGCGTGTTTTCGTCCGGCTGCACCACTGCGACGCTGTCACCGCAGAGCTGCTCGCCCGCATGGTTTAATGACAGATACCCGTATTCCGGGATGATTTCGTTTTTCATTACTGTGCTCTCCCGCCTGGTCAGACTTCATCCTGATCCACGGCATCCTTCAGGGACAGCAGGGCGGTCTTGGTCTCCGCCGCAGTCTCGCCCAGCAGAGACGCGATCTCGTGGACGGTCTTCATGTTGTGCTCGATGACGGAATCCGTGATCTTCAGCGTCTTCTCAATGAGCTCCTGCCGCCGTTTTGCTTCCTCTTCTTCCTGGGTGACGTCCTGCATGACGCAGACCAGAAGATTCGACTTTTCTTCCAGAATGATGGTGTTTTCCACGTATCTGCCGTACTCGCCGAGGTATTCCTTCTTCATGTAGATCTTGTCGCCCTGCAGTGCGTCGAGGTAGTCGAAGGGGTCGAGGTACGCAGTCACCTGGGTGCCGACTGCATCGGCCGCGCTGACGGAACCGAGGATGCGGCACATCGGCTTGTTGATCAGGCGGATATTCAGATCGGTGTCGAGGATCATAAGGCCGCCGGGGAAGTTCTCCACGATTTTGTTGGAGAGGGATTCGGACTGCTCCATGAGGTGGGGCAGGCACATCTCGATCCGCGCGTTTCCTTTGATGATGGCGGCAGCCTTCTTTTCGCAGCTGCCGTAGCCGCAGCAGCCGCAGTTCAGGCGGGAAGCGGGGTCTTCCTTGCCCATCTGCTTCAGCATGTCCTGAATCGCCTCAGCAGAAGGCTCCGGGCAGGCACCGCTTTCCGGCGCGTAGATCTGGCCGATATCTGTCCGGCCGGCGCGGAAGCCTTCAAAATCTTCCGGACCGGCGAAGCGGTTCACCGGGATCGTGGCAGACATGATGCTGAGCTGCCGCTCCGCCATGAGGGGACCGTTCACGCAGCTTCCCTGGCAGGAGGACATTTCGATAAAGCAGTGGTGAAGCTTTCCTTCCCTGATATCCTTCAGGGTCTTCATGGCATTCCGCACCCCGTCGCATACCAGGTAGTCGAAATCACTGTTTTTGCATTCCATGGTCTTCAGAATGCCGCCGTTGGTGGGAAAGAGGCGCGCCCGGGATTTTTCGGTCAGTTCCTTTTCCCCGGTGGTCTCCATGGCGATTCCCTCCGCTGCGAGCCATTTGTCCAGTTCCCGGAAGGTCAGCGCGGCCTCCACGATCTGGTGGTTCTTGTCGGACTCGTCCTTCTTTGCGATGCAGGGGCCGATGAAGACGACCTTGGTTTCCTCGCCGTACCGGAGCTTGATGTCCTTTCCGTGGGCCAGCATGGGGGACAGGATGTCCGCCAGATAAGGAAGGCATTCGGGATAATGGCGCTGGATCAGAAGGTTGATGGAATGGCAGCAGGAGGAGATGATGACGTCCCGGCCCTCCTCCAGCATTTCATCGTAGGCTTTTTTGACGATGGTGGCGCCGACGGCCGTTTCCTCCACGTCGAAAAAGCCGAGCTTCTTCAAGGTGTTCTGCATGCAGCGGATGTCGGTGTCAGGATAACGGGAGATGAAGCTCGGCGCCAGGGAGACGATCACCTTGTCGTTGTACCGGATGAGGCGCCGGACCTTTTCGGTGTCGTTACGGATCACCTTCAGGTCCTGAGGACAGACGTTATAGCATTCTCCGCAGAGAATGCAGTCTTCCTTGATGATCTCGGCCTTGTTCTCCCGGAAGGAGATGGCCTTGATGGGGCAGTGGCGGATGCACTTGTAGCAGTTTCTGCAGTCTTTGGTGTCGCTGGTCAGACAATATTGCATAATTGGCCCTCTTTTCTATGAACTTATAATATAATAGCAAAAATCCTATGGTTAGCATTTCCTAATTGTGCGTTCTGCGGCTATAATGATTGCGTCAAAACATATTTTTTACACAATTTTACCGGGCAGCACTTCCGGCCCGAGAAAGGAAAACATAATGGCAAAACTGCAGGAACAGGCGGTCAAACTGATCTATGAGATCTGCGACCGCTACCGGGATGAGAAAACGCCGCTGATGATGATCCTGAGCGACATCCAGAATGAATACGGCTACATCCCGCTGGAGGTACAGGAGATCGTTTCCCGTCAGACGGGAATCTCCGTCGCCGAGATCTACGGCGTGGTCACCTTCTATTCATTCTTCTCCCTGACCCCGAAGGGGAAGTACGTTATCGGCTGCTGTCTCGGAACGGCGTGCTACGTCAAGGGAGCACAGCAGGTCATCGACAAGTTCTCGGAGATCCTGGGGATCAAACCCGGCGAGACCACCGAGGACGGTCTGTTTACCCTGGACGCGCTGCGGTGCATCGGCGCCTGCGGCATCGCTCCCGCGGTCAGCATCAGCGGTACGGTTTACCCGAAGGTCTCCGTGGCTGATGTCCAGAACATCGTGAACGAATACAGAGCAAAGGAGGCCTGAACGAATGATCAGAACAATTGAGCAGTTTGATAAACAGGTCGCCAAATGTACCAAAGCGCTGAATGCGAAGCTGAAGGGAACGGACGGAAAGCGGCACATTGTCCTCTGCGGCGGTACCGGATGTCTTTCCAGCCATTCCAAAGAGATCATGGAAAAGTTTGAGGAAGTCCTGAAGAAGCACGGCGCGGAAGATATGGCCACCGTGAATCTTGTGGGCTGCTTCGGCTTCTGCTCCCAGGGGCCTTTTGTCAAGATCTATCCGGAGGATACGCTTTACCGCCTCGTGAAGATCGAGGATGTGGAAGAGATCGTGAAGACCGATATCCTCGGCGGCAGCGTCGTGGAGCGTCTGCTTTATGTGGAGCCGGGCACCACGAAGAAGGTGAAGCGCCAGGATGACATCAATTTCTACAAGAAGCAGCGCCGTGTGGCACTGACCGGCTGCGGCGTCATCAACCCCGAGAACGTGGAAGAAGCCATGGGCATGGGCGCGTTCCAGGGCATGAAGCGCGCGCTGTCCATGAGTCCCCAGGAGGTCATCGACGAAGTCCTGGCGGCCGGTCTCCGGGGCCGCGGCGGCGGCGGATTCCCCAGCGGCCGCAAGTGGCAGTTCGCGAAGAATGTTCCGGGCGACCAGAAGTACGTCATCTGCAACGGTGACGAGGGCGATCCGGGCGCATTCATGGACCGCTCCATCCTGGAAGGCAATCCGCTGGCAGTCATCGAGGGCATGGTCATCGCCGGCTACGCCATCGGCGCCCACGACGGCTATTTCTACGTCCGCGCGGAGTATCCGATCGCGGTGAAGCGTCTCCGCATCGCGATCGAGCAGGCGAAGAAGCACTGCCTCCTGGGCAAGAACATCCTGGGCTCGGAATTCGAGTTCAACTGCCATATCCGTCTCGGCGCAGGCGCCTTTGTCTGCGGCGAGGAGACCGCCCTCATCAACTCCATCGAGGGCAAGCGCGGCATGCCCAGACCCCGTCCGCCGTTCCCGGCTGTCAAGGGTCTCTGGCAGAAGCCCAGCATCGTCAACAACGTTGAGACTCTGGCCTGCGTTCCCTATATTCTCAGGGAAGGCGCGGCGGCCTTCGCTTCCGTCGGTACCGAGAAGTCCAAGGGCACTAAGGTGTTCGCGCTGGGCGGCAAGGTCAACAACGTCGGCCTGGTGGAGGTCCCCATGGGCACCACGCTCCGCGAGCTGATCTACGATATCGGCGGCGGCATCCCGAACGGCAAGGCCTTCAAGGCGATCCAGACCGGCGGACCTTCCGGCGGCTGCCTGACGGCAAAGTACCTGGACGAGCCGATCGACTTCGACAACCTGGTGGCGAAGGGCTCCATGATGGGCTCCGGCGGCGCCATCGTCATGGACGAAGACAACTGCATGGTCGACGTGGCGAAGTTCTATATGGAGTTCATCTGCGACGAGTCCTGCGGAAAATGTTCTCCCTGCCGTATCGGCACCAAGCGGATCCTGGAGATCCTGACCCGCATTACCGAGGGCAAGGGCGAGATGTCGGATCTGGACGAGCTCATGGAGCTGGCGGAGATCCTGAAGAACAACTCGCTCTGCGCCCTGGGACAGACCGCGTCGAACCCGGTCATCTCCACGCTGACCCATTTCCGGGACGAGTACATCGCCCACATCGTGGACAAGAAGTGCCCGGCCCACATCTGCAAGAAGCTGATGCAGTACCACATCGATCCGGAGAAGTGCATCGGCTGCGGTATGTGCGCAAGGAACTGTCCTGCCAGCTGCATCACCGCGACGGATTACACCGCGCCCGGACACAAGCGTCCGTCCATGGCCATTGATCCGAAGCTCTGCGTGAAGTGCGGCGCATGTATGTCGACCTGTAAGTTCCAGGCGATCGAGAAGCGATGAAAGGGGATAACTCATGGCAAAAGTAAATATTAAGATTGAGGGAATTTCCTACCGCGTTGAGGAAGGAAAGACCATTCTGGAAGCTGCGAAGACCTGCGGCTATGAGATCCCGTCTCTCTGCGCCTTTAACCACGGCGAGTGCAACAACGGATCCTGCCGCGTATGTCTTGTTGAAGTCACCGGCGCAAGAGGCCTGGTGGCAGCCTGCGTGTATCCCGTATCCGAGGGCATGGAGATCCACATTTCCACCCCGAAGGCGGTGAAGGCCAGAAGAGCCAGCGTAGAGCTGCTGCTCTCCAACCACAATTTCAACTGCCAGCAGTGCGACAAGAACGGAAAGTGCGAGCTGCTGCATGTGGCAAACATCACGGACGCCCGGGAAGGCAAGTACCAGGGCGAGAAGAGCCCGACCTACTATGATGATTTCGCTCCGGGCATCGTCCGCGACACCAGCAAGTGCATCCTCTGCGGACGATGCATCGCCCGCTGCTCCAACGCCCACGGCGTCGGAAGATACACCACCCGCTATGACCCGATCGTGTGCCGCGGCTCCAACGCCCACGGCCTGGGCATCCTGGGATACGAGAACCGCGGATTCAAGACCTTTGTCTCCCCGGCGGAGAACCGTTCCTTCGCGAATTCTCCCTGCATCCAGTGCGGACAGTGCGTCCTGGTATGTCCCACCGGCGCCCTGATGGAGAAGTCCGAGATCTGGAAGATCGACGAAGCCTTCGCTGCCGGCAAGCATGTGGTGGTGCAGGCGGCCCCGGCGGTGCGCGCGGCCCTGGGCGAGGAGTTTGACTATCCCATCGGCACCGCGGTCACCGGAAAGATGATCGCTGCCCTGCGCCGTCTCGGCTTTGAGCGTGTCTACGACGTAAACTTCGGCGCGGACCTGACCATCATGGAGGAAGGAACGGAACTTCTGAACCGTCTGCAGAACGGCGGGCTGCTGCCCATGATCACTTCCTGTTCTCCGGGCTGGGTCAACTACGCAGAGCGCGACTATCCGGATCTGCTTCCGCACCTTTCCTCCTGCAAGTCCCCGCACCAGATGCAGGGCGCCATCATCAAGCACTACTGGGCGAAGCAGCGCGGCTATGACCCGAAGGACGTCTTCGTGGTCTCCGTCATGCCCTGCACCGCAAAGAAGTACGAGAAGGAAAGAGAAGAGCTGAAGGTGAACGGCATCCCGGACGTGGACTGCGTCATCACCACCAGAGAGCTGGCGAGGATGATCCGCCGCGCAGGCATCATGTTCCGCCGTCTGCCCGAAGAGGACTGGGATGAAGATATCATGGGCGATTACAGCGGTGCCGGCGTCATCTTCGGCGTCACCGGCGGCGTGATGGAGGCAGCCCTCCGCACGGTCTACTGGAAGCTGACCGGCGAGGAGGTGCACCGCATCGAGTTCACGGAGGTCCGCGGCCACAGAAGCGGCATCCGTGAGGCGACCATCAACATCCAGGGCCATGAGCTTCATGTGGCCTGCGCTTCCGGCATGAAGTCCGCCCGCATGCTGCTGGACGACATCCGCGCAGGAAAGTGCAAGTATCACTTTATCGAGATCATGGGATGCCCGGGCGGCTGCATCAACGGCGGCGGACAGCCCTACGTGAGGAGCTGCTTCCTTCCCAACGAGGACGACGACATCTTCGACACCTACCGGAGAAAGAGAGCCCAGGCCCTCTATTCCGAGGACGAGCGGCAGACCATCCGCCAGTCCCACAACAACCCGCAGATCCGGGAGCTGTACGAGAAGTTCCTCGGCGAGCCGAATTCCCACAAGGCTCACGAGCTTCTGCACACCACCTATTCCGCGAAGGAAGGCTTCCCGGATGTGAAGTAAGAGCCGGGCAGGCTGGATCCGCAGCGGTGAAACATCTGCAAAGAATTGCATAACGAAAAAAGGCCTGCTGTCCGGGATGTGATCCCGGCGGCCGGCCTCTTTTCTGCTTTTCAGAACTCCAGTTGATAGTGGGTCACGTTGATGACGGCATCGCCGTCGGCGAAGAAGGTGATGTCATGGGCATCCACCGGGGTGGTGATGGTGGTGGCCAGGACTTTTTCCCCGTCATTCACAAAGATCTCGGCGCTGAAGCGGTCCAGGATCAGGCGGAGCTTCAGGCGGCCGCCGTTCGGCTCGAAGACGGCACGGCGCTGATGGGACAGGGCGCGGCGGGAGCCGGAGAATTTCCGGTCAATCTTCAGGGTGGACTCGTGGGGGCGGTAGCTCACTTCCGTGTGGAAATCATCGTTCTTCGCGAAGTGGATGCCGAACTGCTCGTACATATGGGAAGGATCCGCGGGGCGCACATCGACCTCGAGATCCACCAGACGGCCTTCCACGCCGTCAAGCCGGAGTTCACGCCCGGAGACATACACATCCCGGTGCACTGCCTTATGTCTGCGGTGTGCTTCGATCTCCCGGACCGGCGCCTGGTACAGGCGTCCGTTTTTGATGGAAAGTTCCCGGGGCAGGCTCATCTGCCCGAACCAGGGGATGTCCGGGGTGTGCAGGTTGCAGTGGTCCCAGTTCTGCATCCAGCCGATCATGATGCGGCGGCCGTCGGGGGAGAGCACGGTCTGGGGCGCGTAGAAATCAAGACCGTAGTCCACGGCCTGATCAAACTCCTCCGTAAAGGTCTCGGTCTCATCGTCCCAAGTCCCGATCATGCAGAAGGTGCCGTTGCCGTTGTGGTACTCGAAACCCTTTGGCAGCATGTCCTGGGCGCTGGCCAGCAGCACCTGCTTTCCGTCCAGCTCGAAGAAATCCGGGCACTCCCACATGAGACCCAGACGGAAGTTGTTCTCCACCAGGGTCTTCACAAAAGACCAGTGAATGGCATCGTCGCTCCGGTACAGAAGCATCTGCCCGCCGTGGCCAATATGATCATTCGCCAGGAGCATCCGGTAGGTTCCATCCGCCTTCTGCCAGGGCTTCGGATCGCGGAATGCGGACCGGTTCCCGCCCTCGGGCAGATCCCTCTCCGTGAGAATGGGATTTCCGGTGTATTTGGTGTAGAAAAGTCCGTCTCCGAAGGCCAGATTCTGAATCTGGAGCTCCGTGACGTTTCCGTCCGGGCTGAGCTCGGTGACCACGCCGGTATAGACCAGCATATGGCGGCCGTCGGGCAGGGTGAGAGCGTTTCCGGAGAAGCAGCCGTCCCGGTCATAGGGCTTGTCCGGCGCCATGGCCACCGGCAGGTACTGCCACTGCAGCAGGTCCTCCGAGACCGCGTGGCCCCAGTGCATGGGTCCCCAGTGGGAGTCGTAGGGATGATACTGGTAGAACATGTGATACTTCCCGTTGTACAGGGAGAACCCGTTCGGATCATTCATCCAGCCTACCCGGGCGGAAAGATGGAACGCGGGCCGGGCTTCCGGCGGGATGGTCTTCTCTTTTTCTTTTTCGTAGATCCGGGCATTTCTCAGAATCTGGCTGTCGATCGGCATAGTTTTCGGTTTCCTTTTTGTGTTTTCGGCATCCCGTGTCCGGGGTGCCGTTGAAGTTTGATCGCAGCTGCTCCGCGGGTTACAGTTTCAGCTGTTTCCCGGGAGCGCCCGCGCATGCTGGTTACCAGGAACGCTCCTTCATGCTGTCATCCAGGGCTTCGACGATATTCTCCACCACCTTGGTGGCGGCTTCCTGCACTTCCTTCGGCGCATAGGGGAAGGTGTAGGAGACATCGGACGCCAGGAGCAGCGGCAGGTCGTTGATGGAATCGCCGATTCCGTAAAGGCGGATGCCGTCGTACTTGTCGGCATAGTACTGGCGCAGGCGTTCCACACCCTGGCCTTTGGTGCAGCCCTTGGGGGCAACATCGACTTCAACCACGTTCCGGAAGGCATTGACGTGGTCACCGAATTCGCGGTTGATGGCCGCGGCGAGTTCTTCTGCTTCGGGCTCGCTTTCATTGTGGATGCCCAGTTGATGGACCATGCCCACCATGGCGTCGTTCATTCCGGTGATCACGTGGTATTCGCCGGGATAGTCCATCTCTGCAAAGACGTGGATGATGCCGTTGATGTCGATGGAGATGCGGCGCTCGTTGGGATCATTGGGATTGACGAATTTGCAGATCTTATCGACGACGGGACGGTCGATGCCCCGGCGGAAGATCGGCCGGAAGCTGCCGTCCACGATGTTCGCACCGGTGCTGGTGATGTAGAAATCCGGGCGGACCAGTCCGGAGATGAAGGGTGTCAGACCGCCGACCTGACGTCCGGTGCAGAGACCGAAAAGATGGCCGGCTTCCTGGTATTCCCGGATCTTTTCCACGTTCTCCGGGGGAAGCTTCACTTCTGCTTTGTAGAAGTACAGGGTGCCGTCAAAATCGCTGGCAAAGACTTTTTTCATAATGGCGGGACCTCCTGTTCTGAGGATAAAACAAAGTGCTGCGGTTAAGACAAAATGCTGCTGACCGGACCGGGATGGTCCGCCTCTGTCTCTATCGTACCATGGAAAAAGGGGAAAGGCACTGAAAAAAGCGTGGAAAAACCATGCCGCGGGAATGTGCAGAACCGGGGAAGTCATGCTATCATGGAATTTACAGACAACACCCCAGGGGGGCCGGGCATCCCGCGGCAAGGGTGAGGCGAAGATACAGGAAGCTTAGTTCGGGAGGTTTTATGAAGGATATTAAAGACAGCAAAATCGCGGTGGTCGGTGTCGGCGGCGTCGGCGGGTATATCGGCGGAATGCTTGCGAAATACTATCCGCATGTGAACTTTGTGGCGCGGGGCGCCCGGGGCGAGTCCATCCGGGAGAAGGGTTTCGTGCTGCACAGCGATTATAAGGGCGAGATCCTGGTGCACCCGGAAACGGTGGCCGGTTCTTCGAGAGAGCTGGAAAAGCAGGATATCATTTTTGTCTGCGTCAAAAACTATTCTCTGGAAAGTGCCTGTGAGGAGCTGAAGGGCGCGGTGGGACCTGACACGGTGGTGGTCCCGGTGATGAACGGCGTGGATCCGGCGGAGCGGACGGCAAAGACCCTCGGCGCGGGGATCGTGGTCAGCGCGCTGATCTATATCGTGGCTTTCGCGAATCCGGATTATTCCGTCACCCAGCAGGGCAAATTCGCGTCGCTCCGTATCGGCATTCCGGGAGTGGCGCCGCTGACTCTGGAGGCGGCAGCAGCTGAGGCAGAGGATCCGAAGGTCCAGGCGCAGGAGGCGATCGCGTATACTGCGGAGATCCTGGAAGGCGCGGATATCGACTTCAAGGTGTCCAAAGATATCGAGGCGGACATCTGGAGAAAGTATATCCTGAACTGCGCCTACAATGTTTCCACAGCCCGATACAACTGCAACGTCGCCGGACTTCGGGCAGACCCTGTGAAGATGAAGGAGTATGAAGCCCTGGTTTACGAAGCGCTGGCAGTGGCCGTGAAGAAGGGCGTCCATGTGGGCCCGGAGGACGCAGAGGGCATCATGCACCGGATCCGTGAGGAGCAGGCGGACGATGCCAGCAGCTCGATGCAGCGTGACGTGGCTGCCGGGCGCCCGGCGGAGATCGAGACCTTCAGCGGGTACATCGTCCGCGAGGGAAAGCGTCTCGGCGTGCCGGTGCCGGTGTCGGAGCAGTTCTATGAAGCGCTGAAGGAGATGTGCAGGTAAGAACGGGAAGTCGGGAAAACCGCGAAAAAATAATGAAAGCCGGTAAAAACCGGGAAAGGGGAAAAGGATGGTCATCGATTATAAGGATAAGGAATGGAAGGCAATGCCTAATTTCAAGGGCGGCGAAGGAACTATTTTCAGCCAGATGACGGACGACGGACTGAATAAGTTCATGATTATGAAAATGCCGCCGAACACCTCCATCGGCTACCATGCCCATGAAGGCTCCAGCGAGATCGTATACATTCTTGAGGGAGAGGGAAAGACCAACGACAACGGAACCATGATCCCGATCCATGCAGGGATGGCATGTTACTGCCCGGAAGGAAAGGAACATCAGATCATCAATGATTCCGACAAGGATCTGATTTTCTTCGGCGTCGTTCCCACCCAGCACCGGGAAGGCTGACGGCAGCCCGAACGGCAGCCCGAACGCGGTGCACAGGCACCGCTGCCGGACTTGACGGAGATTGAAAAACAGGACCCGCCTCCGCGGGTCCTGTTTTCGAACATGCAGTTTTTATGCATCACGTTCTGATGCATGCAGTTCCGGTGTCTTCAATCAGTACAGGGCGATGCTGCCGTCGTAGCGGGACTCGGTCCCGCCGCAGTACACCCCGTTGGGAAGCTTAACGATCATCTGGCCTTTTCCGAAACCGCCGGGAGAGAGTTCCAGTGAGATGTCATGGCCCCGGGCCTTCAGCTGCCGGGCGATCTCGGAACTGAAGGAGGACTCCACCAGGACTTTCTTTTCCCGGATCCACTGCCAGCGGGGAGCGTCCAGCGCCTGCTGCGGATCCATGCCGAAGTCGATATAATTCATGAGTACCTGCACATGGCCCTGGGGCTGCATGTAGGCCCCCATTACGCCGAAGGGCCCTACCGCCTCGCCTTCCTTCATGAGGAAGCCCGGGATGATGGTGTGGTAAGTATACTTGCCCGGCCGCAGGTAATTCACATGGGCCGGATCCATGGAGAAATCAAAGCCGCGGTTTGAGAGGGCGATGCCGGTGTCCTTCACGACAATGCCGGAGCCGAAAGCGTTGTAGTTCGACTGAATATAGGAGACCATGTTGCCTTCCGCGTCCGCGCAGCAGAGGTAGACGGTTCCGCCGGAATTCGGATCATCATGGGTCCGGACCTCCGCCCGGTCGCCGATCTCCGCGGCGCGTTTTCTGCCGTACTCCGGCTTCAGGAGGTCCTTCGCGTCGATCCGCATATCCCGCGGGTCGGAAATATAGTGAAGTCCGTCCGCAAAGGCAAGCTTCATGGCCTCAAGCTGCCGATGGTACGTGGCGGCGCAGTCCTTTTCCCGGAAGCTGAAATTGTTCAGGATGTTCAGCGCCATCAGGGCCACCATGCCCTGACCGGAAGGCGGGATCTCGCAGACTGTGTAGCCGCGGTAGTTCACCGTCAGCGGCTCCACCCACCGGGCCTGGTAGGAGGCGAGGTCTTCGTAGCGGAGATAGCCGCCGTGGGCCCGGCTGTCGGCATCGATGGCGCGGGCTATACGGCCGGTATAGAAGGATTCGCCGTTGGTCTCGGCGATCTCCCGAAGTGTTTTTGCGTGGTTCGGAAGCTTTACGATTTCACCGGCCTCATAGGGGCGGCCTTCCGGCGCGAAGGTCCGGAACCATTCGTCAAACTCGGGACTGCGGAATTTTTCCCGGTAATCCAGAAAGCGTTCCGTCCAGACCCGGGACTGGGCCGCACCCAGTGGCCAGCCTTCCTCCGCATAGCGGATGGCAGGCGCCAGCGTCTCCGTGAGGGGCAGGTTTCCGAAGCAGCCGGTGATCTCGGTCCAGGCCTTCACGCAGCCGGGAACGCAGACAGGCGTCCAGCCGTGCTGCGGGATCTTCCCATGGTCATCCTTGCCGTCCGCCAGCACTGCCTCCGGGGAAAGGGCCATGGGAGCAGGGCCGTTGGAGCTGATGCCGTAAAGCTTCTTCTCCTTTTCCACCCAGATAAGAGAGAAGGCATCGCTTCCTATACCGTTGGCGGTGGGTTCCACCACGGTCAGCGCTGCGGCTGCGGCGATGATCGCGTCCATGGCGTTGCCGCCTTTTTTCAGGATCTCCAGGCCGGCGGCAGCAGCCTGGGGCGTCGAGCAGTTCACCATGCCGTTCTTCGCGAAGAGCGGATAGCGTCTGGAGGGATATTTCTGATAGGTGGGATCGAAAGAGGTCATTTTCATTGGATGCTCCTTCCCGAAATCATCTTAAAGATCTATTTTGAATAATAGCATTCCGCTGTTCAGGACGTCTACCGATTCCGGTACAAGCTTGCGCAAAACGGAAATCTGTAGAATAATACTGAGGAAAGTATACTGTGTACTTTCGAAGAACAGAAATGCTTAGCAGTAAAAACCTTTAAGGAAAGCCGGAGATATATCATGAAACAGAATCCATATCTTGTCACACTTGTAAAAGCGGTCATCGCGGGAATGTTTATTGCCATCGGCGGGACGGTGTTCCTGTCAGTGGAGAACAAAAACCTCGGAGCTCTGTTGTTTGCAGTGGGTCTTTTCGCGATCTGCACCCAGGGGTACCTGCTCTTCACGGGTAAGGTCTGTTATGTTTTCGACAACGACGTTTTTTTCGCGAAGCAGCTGCCGGTAATCTGGCTCGGCAACTTCATCGGCACCTTCGTCACCGCAAGGCTCCTGCTTCTGACCCGGGTCGCCGGGATCTCAGAGCGGGCCGCCGGCATGTGCGAGACCAAGCTGGCCCAGTCGTATCTCAGCGCTTTTATCCTGGCGATCTTCTGCGACATCATGATCTGGCTCGCGGTGGAGGGCTACAAGAGCATTCCCCATGAGTTCGGAAAATATCTGGCCATCATTTTCGGCGTGATCGTGTTCATTCTCTGCGGCTTCGAGCACTGCGTCGCCAACATGTTCTATTTCTCCATGGCGGATATGGTCACCCCGGAAGCAGTTGCCTTTATCCTTGTCTGCACCGCGGGCAATGCCGTCGGCGGCGTGCTGCTGCCGCTGGGGAAAAAGTTCTTTTCCTGACGGACCCTGTCCCGGGAAATATTAATTCTGACAGATCATGCCCGCGTTCATTGACTTTTGACGGATGCGGGCATAAAGTATATGCATGAGTTATATGTAACTAACTATAGTCAGACTATTTTACCTGCGAAAGGAGCCCGGACCGGAAATGCTCCGGATGGACAAACAGTTACAGAACGCTGCCGGCGTGCCGCTGATCCGCGCGGAACACGTCTCCCGGGATTATTCTGCCGGGGAGACGACGGTCCACGCGCCCCGGGACTGCGTGTTCGCCATCCGGGGAGGGCGGGCCGTCCGCATCCCGGTGGACGTCATCTACCGGGCGGGAGACATCGCCGTGATTTCCGGAGAAGAAGCATCCGGCGGGATCGCTGCAGGGGAGACCGTCGCGGCGGACGCAGATGCGGAAGGCCTTTCGGACGGGGCGAAAATCAAGGTAAAGAAGTAGTACTGCCGCCGCATGATGGTAAAAAAAGTCTGCTGCATTTACCTTGATGCAGCAGACTTTTTTTGATTTCACGATACAGCGGTTCATGAGAGGAGAGCGAAGCGAATCGCGAATGTCCGTTTTCACCTTTCAGTCACGGCTGCGGGGCTTCGCCGGGAGGCGTGATGGCTTCCAACTGGCCGAAATACTTTGCAAAGTTCGACTGGAACAGGGTCTGGTATTCCGTACCATGGGACCGGTGCAGGTCATGAATATACTGGTGCTCCTGACCGATGAGAGCCGGATTGGCGTGACTCAGCATGAAGACTGCCAGGTCGGAACACTGGTCGGACAGACGCTCCAGGTTAGACAGAATGTTCTCATACTGCAGGCCGCTGTAGATCTGGCACAGACCGTGGGTCATGCGGTAGATGTGGTTGGCACGCATGGTCTGGATCAGCTCGTCGATGACCTCCTCCAGCGGCTCCACGTGGGTGGCGGCGTACAGATCGTTCCTCCTGTAGGCATCGTAGGTGATCCCCAGGATCTCTCCCACTGCGTCCAGAGCCACGTGAAGCTCCTGTTCCGCGTGAGGGGAGAAGGTTCCGCCGTTCTCCCGGAGTGCCTTCAGATCATCGGTGATATTGACTGCGTGGTCACCCATCCGCTCAAAACAGGTGAGCGCCTTGATCTGGAAGTCCTGGGAGCGGCTGTCTGCCTCCTCGCTGATGTAGGGCGAGATATCAACTACATAACGGTTGGCGGCATCGGCCATCCTGTCCAGCATGTCCTCCCGGTGCTCGATGCGCTCTGCCCGGGCCTCGTCATAGTCCTCGATCTGCTGCAGGACCGCGTCATAGTTATGCAGCGCGACGGCGCCCATGTGGCTGATGAGGTGGGCAGCCTGTCCGAGGGCAATGGAGGGACTGTTGATGAGGTGGTAATCCAGGTCGCGCAGCGCGTCCTCGATCTCCTCGTCCTCGGCGTCCTTCGGCGCATCCGGAACGAGCTTCTCGGCAATGGCCGCGAAGACACCCGTGAGGGGCAGAAGACATACCGCCGGGAGCAGACGGAAGATTCCGTGGACGTTTGCCACGCCGCCGGAATTCAGGGTCGCGTACCAGATATTGTCCCCGAGAACGCCGGTCAGGCGGAGCGCCGCCAGCAGGATCGTGATCAGCGTGGCTGCGAAAACATTGTAGATGACATGGACCAGGGCGGTGCGGATCTGCTCCGGCTTTGCCCCGATGCGGCTTACCAGGAAGGTGGTCAGGCAGTCGCCGATGTTGACGCCCAGGATCACGGCGAAGACGCCGCAGAAGCGGACGCCCACGGAGCTCGCCATGGACTGCAGGATACCGACCACCGCGGAGGAACTCTGGATGATGCCGGTCACGACGATACCGGAAAGGAAACCCAGAAAATAGTTGTCCTCAAAGGCTGTCAGGAGATGGCCCAGGCTTTCGCCCATGGTGCTGACCGAGGCACTCATGTAGATGAGGCCCATGAACAGGATGCCGAATCCGGAGAGAATGCCTCCGGCCTTTTTGGCTCTGTCGCTTTTCAGGAACATGATGCAGACCATTCCGATTGCCAGCGCGAGGGGGGCCAGGTTGTCAGCCTTGAAGAAATAGAGGATGCTGCCGCTGCCGGCACTCAGGTCCATCAGACGGATGATCTGTGCCGTGATGGCGGTACCGACGTTGGCGCCGAGGACGATGCCGATGGACTGACGGAAGGTGAGAAGCCCCGCACCTACGAGACCGACCGTGAGGACGATGGTGGCGGTGGAACTCTGGATCATGCAGGTGACAAGCATGCCGAACAGAAAACCAAGGGCAGGATTATTGGTGACTTTGGAGAGCGCATCCTTCATGACCGTGCCGGAGGAAGACTTCAGGCCGTCCCCCATGACGCGCATGCCGTAAAGGAACATTGCCAGACCGCCCAGCAGGGCAATGATCTTATAAAATATGTCCACGATAATTCCCTTCTTAAATGCTGTGAAAAGCCATTTGACAAGAAGCCGAAAGTCCCTTTTATTTTACCACCTGAGCGCTTTTGAAAAAAGACCTTGCGGGTCTGAAAGCTTTTGAAAAAAATTCCGGGAACTGTGGTAAGATAGAAGCGGCTGAATTTTTAATGATTTATGACGGAAACACACGCACCGGAATGGAGGGCATTTATGGATAAAAGACCTGTTGTTTTATGCATCATGGACGGCTTCGGCCTGAGCAAGGACACGAGACACAACGCGATCTACGAAGCAAAGACCCCGAATCTGGACGAGCTGTTCAAGACCTGCCCCTTTGTGGAAGGTCAGGCCAGCGGCCTGTTTGTCGGTCTTCCGGACGGCCAGATGGGCAACTCCGAGGTCGGCCATCTGAACATGGGCGCCGGCCGCATCGTCTATCAGGACCTGACCCGGATCACCAAGTCTATCCAGGACGGTGATTTCTTTGAGAACCCGGCTCTCCTGGCTGCGGTCGAAAACTGCAAAAAGAACGATTCCACGCTGCATATCTGGGGTCTGATCTCCCCGGGCGGCGTCCATTCCCATACGGACCATCTTTACGCCCTTCTGGAGCTTGCAAAGCGGCACGGTCTGACGAAGGTCTTTGTCCACTGCTTCCTGGACGGCCGCGACACGCCCCCGGCAGCGGCGAAGGAATATGTGGCGACCCTGGAAGAGAAGATGGCGGAGATCGGCATCGGCCAGGTCGCGTCTGTCAGCGGCCGTTACTACGCGATGGACCGCGATAACCGCTGGGAGCGCGTGCAGCTGGCCTATGACAATCTGACCAAGGCCAACGGAAAGACCGCGGATTCCGCGACGGGCGGCATCCAGGCTTCCTACGACGACGGAAAGACCGATGAGTTCGTCATCCCCTTCTCCGTGGTGAAGGACGGCAAGCCGCTCACCACCGTGAAAGAGAACGACAGCATCATCTTCTTCAACTTCCGTCCGGACCGTGCCCGCGAGATCACCCGCACCTTCTGCTGCGACGATTTCGACGGCTTTGACCGCGGGCCGCGGATCAAGACGACCTACGTCTGCTTCACGGACTACGACAAGACTATTCCGAACAAGCTGATCGCTTTCGGCAAGGAGAGCTACAACAACATCTTCGGCCAGTTCCTAGCCGATCACGACATGACCCAGCTCCGCATCGCCGAGACCGAGAAGTACGCCCACGTCACCTTCTTCTTCAACGGCGGCGTCGAGGTCCCCTACAAGGGTGAGGACCGCATTCTGGTACCGTCCCCGAAGGTCCCGACCTATGACATGCAGCCGGAGATGAGCGCGTACGAGGTCTGCGACAAGCTCTGCGAAGCGATCCGCAGCGGGAAGTACGACGTCATCATCATCAACTACGCGAACTGCGACATGGTCGGCCACACCGGCATCGAACCTGCAGTCATCAAGGCGGTCGAGGCGGTCGACACCTGCGTGGGCCGCACGGTCCAGGCGGTGAAGGACGTGAACGGTGTCATGTTCCTCTGCGCGGACCACGGAAACGCGGAGAAGCTGTGGGACTACGAGACCGACGCTCCCTTCACGGCGCACACCACGAATCCGGTTCCCTTTGTCCTGATCAACGCGGATCCGAAGTATAAGCTGAAGGAAGGCGGACGTCTCTGCGACATCTGCCCGACTCTGATCGAGCTGATGGGCATGGAGCAGCCGAAGGAAATGACCGGCGTCAGCCTGCTGACCGAATAAAGAAGACGGCGGATCCAGACACAGGAGAGTCATGAAAACCGGAAATTCAGATTTCCTTGCACCGCGGGAAGCTTTCCCGCGGTGTTCTTTTGTGATATAATGCGCAGTTGAATACAGCGGAAGTGGAGGACCGAATAATGCTGACATTGGAACACATCAATTATCACGTGGACGGAAAAGACATCCTGAAGGACGTCAGTCTGTCCATCGAGGACCGTTTTGTCGCCGTGACCGGACCGAACGGCAGCGGAAAGTCCACCCTTCTGAAGATCATCATGGGAATTCTTCAGCCTGTCTCCGGCAGAGTCCTGCTGGACGGCGAGGACATCACGGATCTTCCGGTGAATGAGCGCGCGAACCGGGGCATCAGCTTCGCGTTCCAGCAGCCGGTCCGTTTCAAGGGACTCCGGGTAAAGGACCTTCTGAAGCTGGCGGCGGGGGAGAACTATTCCTTCAACAGCGCCTGCAATATTCTGTCCGAGGTGGGGCTCTGCGCCCGTGACTACATCGACCGCGAACTGAACGATACACTGTCCGGCGGAGAGATGAAGCGCATCGAGATCGCCATGACGGCGGCCCGGGGCTCCCGGCTTTCCCTGTTTGACGAGCCGGAGGCCGGTATAGACCTCTGGAGCTTCCAGAGCCTGATCCATATCTTTGAGAAGCTGTACGAGCAGACCGCGGGCAGCATCGTGATCATCAGCCACCAGGAGCGCATCCTGGACATCGCCGACAAGATCATTTATCTGAAGGACGGCGTCGTGGAGCGCTACGCCGCCGGGCAGGAGGTCATGAAGGAGCTGAGCATTACCGGCACTGCATGTTCCGTGCTGACGTCCAAGGCGGCAGGAACGGAAAAAGAGAAAAAGACCGGGGCGAAGGCGGCTGCGGAAGGAGGTAAGTGCTGACATGGTAGAGCTGACTCAGATCCAGAAGGATCTTCTGAAGGAAGTCGCGGAGCTGGACGCGCTGCCGGTGGGCGCCTACAATATCCGGAGCGACGGAAAAAGCATCGCGCGGAGCAATTCCGCCAACATAGAGATCGAGACGAAGACCGACAAGTCCGGCATCGACATCTATATCAAACCCGGTACAAAGCGGGAGAGCGTCCATATCCCGGTCATCATCGGCCAGACCGGGCTCAAGGAGCTGGTCTACAATGATTTCCACGTGGGCGAGGACTGCGACGTCACGATCATCGCGGGCTGCGGCATCTCGAACTGCGGCGGCCAGGATTCGGAGCACAGCGGTATCCACAGCTTTTTTGTCGGGAAGAATTCCGTGGTCCGTTATGTGGAGAAGCATTACGGAGAGGGCACCGGCACCGGAAAGCGCTTCATGAACCCCACTACCATCATCACCCTGGAAGAGGGTTCCAGCATGAAGCTTGAGACCTCCCAGATCGGCGGGATCGATGACACGAAGCGTGTCACGAAGGCGGTAATGAAGGAGAATGCCAGCCTGGTGATCCATGACAAGATCCTCACCAACAAGGATCAGAAAGCCGTGGCTGAGATCGATGTGGACATGGAAGGCGACGGAGGCAGCTGCGATATCGTGAGCCGCGGCGTCGCGAAGGAGGACAGCTATCAGGAGGTCAATCTGGGAATCACCGGCAATGCGGCATGCTCCGGTCACGCGGAGTGCGATTCCATCATCATGGATCACGGCGTGATCCTGGCGACCCCGAGGCTGAAGGCCATGAACGTGGACGCGTCCCTGATCCACGAGGCGGCCATCGGAAAGATCGCCGGGGAGCAGCTGATGAAGCTGATGACCCTGGGCCTCAGCGAGAAGGAAGCGGAGGAGACCATCATCCAGGGCTTCCTGCGCTGAGCCGTCTGAAGAGGCGGCATGGCGCCGCGGAGCCGTCCTGCGGAAAGCGCAGATAAACAGAGAGGATCAGACAAAAGAAGACCCGCTGCCGGCAATTGCCCGGCGGCGGGTCTTTTCCTGTGCTTTTTCGGCGGATGCCTGTTCCGGCGCCGCGGAGATCCCCGGCGGTTGTTTTCTCCCGGAAACCGGCGTCACTCTGCGGGCGCTGCTTCCCCGATCCGCGGCTCCCCCTTGGAGAGGGCCTTGTAGCGCTGCTTCACAGACTCGACGAATTCACTCTCGATCTCGGTGAGCTTTTTGTTCTCCTTCATGATGATGCCGAAGGAAAGGTGTTCAGGGCAGTCCCGGAGCGGGATGTTCGCGATGTTGAAGGATGAGCCCTGGTAGGGGAAGCGGGCGATGCCGATGGTGTAGAAGTTGGTGGTGGAGATCAGGCGGAGCTGCTCCAGCCGGTCGTTGCAGTACATGATCTTCGGAGAATCGTTCAGGTCGACTACCCCGCTGGTGGTGGAGATATGATAGAAGAAATCCTCGTACTGCCCGATGTAGCGGACGAACCCGTATTCCCGGAGCTCGCTCAGATCCAGTGCCTGGACAAAGCGGCCGCGGAGTATCTCGTGGTTCGCGGAGATGCAGACATAGGGGCGGAATTTCGCCACCGGAATATACCAGAGTTTCTTGGCCTCCAGATTCCGCATCAGGGTGGAAGAGTCCCTGGTGGCGTGGTGGATGACGCCGATCTCGGAATAACCGCTGTAGACGTCATCGATCACGTTCATGGTGCTGTCTTCCCTGAGACGGAGAAACAGGTTCTCCTGTTCTTCATGCCGGGAGCAGACGTCGTTGAAGCAGACGGCTGTGTGGGAGAAACGGGTCATGGAAACAGTCAGACGGCTTCCCTGATGATGCACCTGGCTGACGAAGCGGTCGAGGCTGTCCATCTCGTTCAGGATGATCTGACAGTGGCTCATGAAGGCTTCCCCGTTCCGGGTCAGGCTGGAACCGGAGCTGGTCCGCTGGAACAGTTCGAAGCCCACATCTTCCTCAATGCTCTTGATGATATGACTAAGCTGGGGCTGTGAGATAAACATTGCCTTGGCGGCGGCATTGATCGAGCCGTATTGTGCGACGGCGACAAAGTATTTCAGATTTTTTGGATCCATATAGTCTCTCCGCAGTACAAGATGGAATGTTTTGTGATATAATAAAACAAATAGATAAATTCTATTAATTTCCGCGCAATTTGTCCGCATATCAGTATACATGATTTCCGGTGAAATGTCAGCGCCGCATGTCTCTCCGGGAACGCTATCTTCCGGGCCGATACCCATATCGGCCGGATACGGCAGCCCCTCCCGGGGGAATTTCTGGCCATGAAGGCGTGCTGATAACCATATCGTAAGGGCAAATAACCACAAACCGGAAAAATGGAGTAGAATGCAAGATGTAAGCAGCATTGCCGGAAACCACCGGCAGTGTCAAGGTTTCACTGAAAATGGGGAGCACATTTTAAAGGAGGAATTTGTTATGAACGCTTATGTCGAGAGAGTCATCAACGAAGTTAAGCAGAAGTACGCTACCGAGCCGGAATTCGTCCAGACTGTAGAAGAAGTCCTTTCTTCCGTCAGCCCGCTGGTCGACGCTCATCCGGAGTATGAGGAGAACGCAATCCTCGAGAGAATGATCATTCCGGAGAGAACCGTTGTCTTCCGTGTCCCGTGGGAGGATGATAAGGGCAATCTGCACGTCAATACCGGATACAGAGTCCAGTACAGCAGCGCGATCGGACCGTACAAGGGCGGCCTCCGTTTTGCTCCCTCCGTCAATATGTCCATCATTAAGTTCCTGGGCTTCGAGCAGACCTTCAAGGATGCTCTGTCCACCCTTCCGATCGGCGGCGCAAAGGGCGGCTCCGATTTTGATCCGAACGGCAAGTCCGACAAGGAAGTCCAGAGATTCTGCGCATCCTTCATGCAGGGCCTGTTCCGCTTCATCGGCCCGGATGTCGACTGCCCGGCAGGCGACCTCGGTGTCGGCGCCCGTGAGATCGGCTACATGTTCGGCGCATGGAGAAGACTGACCGCTTCCTATGCAAACGGCGCTCTGTCCGGCAAGGATCCGCTGTTCGGCGGCTCCGCATTCCGTCCGGAAGCTACCGGCTTCGGTGCTGTCTACTATCTGCAGGAAGTCCTGAAGCACGAGAATGACCCGATCGAGGGCAAGAGAGTCGCAGTCGCAGGCTTCGGCAACGTTTCCTGGGGCGTCTGCACCAAGCTGGCTCAGCTGGGCGCAAAGGCTGTCACCCTGTCCGGCCCGGACGGCTACATCTACGATCCGGACGGCATCACCACCCAGGAGAAGATCGACTACATGCTCGAGATGAGAGCATCCGGCCGCAACAAGGTTCAGGATTATGCTGACAAGTTCGGCGTTCAGTTCTTCCCGGGCCAGAAGCCGTGGGGCCAGAAGGATGTCGACATCATCATGCCGTGCGCAACCCAGAACGATGTCAACATGGACGAGGCTAAGAAGATCGTCGCCAACGGCGTCAAGTACTACATCGAAGTTGCGAACATGCCCACCACCAACGATGCTCTTCGCTTCCTGATGGATCAGAAGAACATGATCGTTGCTCCGTCCAAGGCAGTCAACTGCGGCGGCGTTTCCGTCTCCGCTCTTGAGATGTCTCAGAACTCCGAGAGACTGTTCTGGGATGGTGAGGAAGTTGACAAGTGGCTGCACAAGATCATGAAGGGCATCCACGACTCCACCGCAGCAGCAGCTGAGAAATATGGCCTTGGCTACAACCTGGTCGCCGGCGCTAACCTTGCTTCCTTCGAGAAGGTCGCAAACGCTATGATCAAGCAGGGCCGCGCATTCTAATTCTGGATACGCATATCCCGAAATACACGGAAGCACCGCAGGCTTGCCTGCGGTGCTTCTTTGTTTCAGAAAAACGTCGGCAGGGAACGGCTTCTGCTGTCATTCCTTGTATAACGTGTTTTCAGGATCAGAATCTCCGGAAAAGGGATGAGGCGCCCTGCCGGGGAGCAGGACGCCTACTGTAAAGGGTGGGTATGAGGGTTAATGAATCATTAACCGTTTGATATCGTATCAGGCTTAGCTGAAATTTAGCTTAAAAAATGTAAAAAATACACACCGGGATTATTTGATCAGGCCGACCTTGGTGAAAAGGACATCGAAGCCGCGCACCATATTGATGCGGACTGCGTTTTCACGGGCACAGCCGAAGGTGACGCTGACCGGAGCGGAGTGGACGCCGATCTCCGGGGAATGATACAGCTTCTTGCCGGTGGTAACACCCGTCACCGAGACGCGGCCCAGGTTTTTGACATCCTGCCCGGCCTTCGGCGCGTAGGTGATGGTCATATAGCTGTAGTTTTCGCCGAGGTCGTAGATCGCGTAGGCAGCGTGGTCAATTCCGCCGCTCAGCATAAAGCCGTTGGTCCAGGTAAGACCGGAGTCGGTCTCCGCAGTCTCATAGGCCGAATAATAGTTGGACTCCTTCGGGGCCTGTGCTGTGATGTCCCTGGAGACTTCTGCAGAGACCTGCTGCTCGCTGACGCCCTCGCGGCGGTTCTGGATCACGCCGTCGACGGTCCAGTGGCCGAATTCATCGACTGTGTAGCCCTGGACGACTGTATTGGCAGCCATGACGGAGTTCTCGTCGAAATAGAAGCACTGGGAGACGCCGTCGTAGTCAGTATCGATCCATGCCCACTGATTCCTTGCAAATCCTTCCTCCACGCCTCTGCCGTAGTAATCATAATGCCAGTTTCCGGCATTGTCCTGAAGCCATACGCCTGCGAAGGCAGGGACAGCCATGATGCATGCGCATGCTGCGGCAAGAACTGCAGTGATAAGATGCTTTCTCATATTATTGACCTCCTGAATGTTTCGTGACTGAAATACCGGAATGAACTGTGCGCACGGTCCTCCATGCGGCTCATAATCGAATTCAGTATAACAAAAACAGAGGGAAAATGCACCCTGCGGGCACAAGGTAAGAAAATTGTAAAGGTACAGTGCAAAGAAAGCGCGGTATGCTTTTTCCGTGTTTGATGATAAGATATAGAGAAAACACAGGAAACGAAATCAGAGGCCCCGGAAGAACGGCCGGGACTTTACGAGATGCCCGAAAGGATAATGATATGAACAGAGATCGTCTTCGCGAGGTCCTGGAGTTTTATAAAACACACTATGAGGAGATCCGCCGGAGAGAGGACTATAAGTGGGAAGCCTCGGCTGCATGGCAGGCGGCTTCGCCCATGAACGCGGCTGATTTCCAGGAAGCGCTGCGGGAGGGACTGAAGAAGACCGGAAATCTTCTGGATTCCGGTCATTATTATCCGCGGACCGCGCTGTTCATGCTGATGGACCGTGATCCGGAGGCGGTCCGGTATATGTTCACGGATCTGTACCGGGAGGCGGACCCCGTGGGCGACCGGATCACGATCTTTTCGGAAAAGGCCGGGGCGCTCCGAAGGAAGTACTACACAGATGAGGAACTGCCTGACGACGATCAGGATGAGCATGCGGTCTCCGTCTATCTGTTCCTCAGGTATCCGGAAAAATACTATATCTATAAATACAGTGCCTTCCGCGCGGCCGCTGCGCTTCTGGAAGCGGATTACATCCCGCGCCGGAAGGACAGCAGGAATCTTGCGGAGTATGTACAGTTCTGCGACGAGGTCCGGGGGGCGGTGCTGGCGGATGAGGCGCTGATGGAGATGGAAAAGGCGCGGACTGCCGAATATCCGGGCGCAGATCCGGCGTTCCGGCTTCTGACGGAGGATCTGGTGATCTGCATGGCCACCTATTTCCGTCATGCGGAGCTCTTTCAGGGCAGCGGGACCGCGCAGAAGGAGAAGAAATTCCGTCTTGATCCGGTGCAGCGGCCCATCCCGCTGGAGGCAGTGCCTTTTTACGACGCGGTCGAGGTGGCCCGTTATGAAGCAGGACTCCGGGAGGGGGCGCTCACCTATATTCTTGCGCAGGAGCAGCTGAAGGTCAGGAGCTACCGGATCGCGGCGCGGAAGGTGCCGCAGATCCTGAACGCAGGGCGGGCTCTCGGGGAAGGCTGTGATCTCCTTTCCTTTAACCGGAAGGGGGAGGAACTGTATATTTCCGTCAAGGTGACGACGGGGCCGGAGAGCAGCGGCTTCAGCGTCACGGAGGCGGAGCGTCGGAGAAGCGCGGAGGACCCGGCCCATTACCGTCTGTACCGGGTCTATGATTTCGACCCGGACACCGGGACCGGAAAATATTCCGTGATCCGCGGCGATCTCACGAAATACTGCCTGAATCCGGCATCCTACCGGGTGTTTTTCAGCTGATCATCAAAGTAAGGACAGGAAAGGATCATGTACATCATTGCAGGCCTCGGGAATCCCGGGGGAAAGTATGAGAATACGCGCCACAACGTCGGCTTCCACGTGATCGACACGCTGGCGGACCGGATGGGGATCCGGGTAGATGAAAAGAAGCATTTCGCCCTCTGCGGAAAGGGAATTCTCGCCGGGGAGCGGGTGGTCCTTCTGAAGCCCCAGACCTATATGAACAATTCCGGGCAGAGCCTGCGGGCAGCCGCGGATTTCTATAAGGTGGAGCCGGAGCAGATCATTGTGATCTCCGACGACATCGACCTCGAGCAGGGGCAGCTCCGAATCCGGCTGAAGGGCAGCGCGGGCGGACACAACGGACTGAAGTCCATTATCCAGCACCTGGGGGCACAGGATTTCCCCCGGGTCCGGGTGGGCATCGGCGGAAAGCCGGAGGGCTGGGACCTGGCGGATTATGTCCTGGGACAGCTGAAGGGAAATGACGCGGAAGCCATGCAGAATGCGTATCATACTGCGGCGGACGCGGTGGAGGCCATGATCTCCGAGGGCGGGGATATCGCCATGAACCGCTATAACCGCAAGCCGGAGAAGCAGAAGAAGGAAAAAAAGCCGGAGAATAAGGCTGCGCCGGCTGTGCCGCCGGCTGAGGATAAGAGCAAAGCAGAAGGGAACGGATGAGTATTTTCGCGAATCCCCTGAGGGATCTGGAATGGTATCAGGAGCTGGAGAAGCGCGCGGCGGCCGGGAAAGGCCCGCTGCACGTGACCGGTCTTTCCGATACCGCAAAAGCACATTTTCTGACGTCGCTCTGCGAGAAGGAGCGTCCCTGGAAGCTGGTCGTGACCTATGACGAGGCCCGGGCGCGGGAACTCCTGGACGACTGCCGCTGTTTTACGGAGAGGGTCTGGCTGTATCCGGCCAGGGACCTTCTCTTTTTTGCGGCCGATATCCGCGGTTTTGAGGTATCCAGAGAGCGGATCAGTATCCGCCGCCGCATGGCGGAAGAGCCGGACGGTGTAGTTATCACGACCATAGACGGACTGATGGACCGGCTGGAGGAACCGGACCGGTTCCGGAACAGTGTCTTTGTCATCGACGAGTCGGACACGGTGGATCTCCGGAAGCTTTCGGAGCGGCTGGTCGCCCTCGGCTACGAGCGGACGGAGGAGGTCGACGGCATCGGCCAGTTCTCGGTCCGCGGCGGCATCATCGATATTTTCCCGCCGACGGAGGACCTGCCGGTCCGGATCGAACTCTGGGACACGGACATCGATTCCATCCGGAGCTTTGACCCGGAATCCCAGCGCTCCGTGGAGCGGCTTACGCAGGTGGAGATCTATCCCGCACGGGAGCAGGAGCTTGGAGGTACGGCGTCCTTCCTGCGCTACTGGGACACCAAGAGATCACTGATCTTTCTCGATGAGCCGCAGCGCACGGCAGCACAGGCCGAGGCAGTGGAAAAGGAGTTCCGGGAGGGTATGGCCGGCCGGCTGGAGGCGGGGCAGATCACCCGCGAAGAGATGCCGGAGCTTTTCACTGCGGAGGAGACCATCGAGGACCTGAAGACCGGGATCACGGTGCTGATGACGGGCCTGGACGCACGGCTTCCGGAATTCGGTGTTTCGACGCCCTATTCCGCGGCTTCCAAGGCGGCAGCGTCCTTCCCGGGAAGCTTTGAACTGCTTCTGCAGGATCTCCGGCGCTACCGGAAGGAGCGCTGGAGGGTCGTCCTTCTGACCCAGTCCCGCACCAGAGCCGGACGACTCGCCCAGAGCTTCCGGGATTATGAGCTTTCCGCCTACTGCCCGGACAGCTATACGGAAGGGGCGGCATCCCCCGGGAGCGGCACCGGAACGGCGGGAAGAGGTACGGGCGCATCGGGGCCGCCGGCAGCGGCAGAGGGCGCTATCATGGTGGTCTGCGGAAATCTGCACCGCGGCTTCGAGTATCCTCTGATCCGCTTCGCGGTCCTCTCGGAGAAGGACCTGTTCCGGAAAAGCGGGGAGAGGAAGCGGCGCAGAAAGCAGAGTTCCTATGAAGGAAGCGCCATCACCTCGCTTTCTGAGCTGTCCGTCGGCGATTATGTGGTCCACGAGGACTACGGCCTCGGAATTTACCGCGGTATCGAGAAAATCGAAGCCGACGGCGTGATCCGGGACTTCGTGCAGATCGAGTACCGCGGGGGCGACAACTGCTATGTCCCGGCGACGAAGCTCGACATTATACAGAAATACGCCGCGGGCGACGCTCCTGCCCCGAAGCTGAGCCGCCTGGGCGGTCCGGAGTGGGGCAGGACCCGGAGCCGCGTGAAGAGCGCGGTGGCGGAGATCGCGAAGGAACTGGTCTCCCTGTATGCCTCCCGCATGGATCTGGAAGGTCACAGATACGGCCCGGATACAGTCTGGCAGAAGGAGTTCGAGGAAATGTTCCCCTTCGAGGAGACGGAGGACCAGCTGAAGACCATCGAGGACGTCAAGGCGGACATGGAACAGGGGCGGATCATGGACCGGCTGGTCTGCGGTGACGTGGGATACGGAAAGACGGAGATCGCCCTCCGCGCGGCGTTCAAGGCTGTGCAGGAGAGCCGTCAGGTCATCTACCTGGTACCTACAACGATCCTGGCGCAGCAGCACTACAATACCTTTGTCCAGCGAATGGCGAATTTCCCCGTCCGCATCGGCCTCCTCTGCCGTTTCCGGAGCCCTGCGGAGCAGCGGAAGACACTGCAGGATTTCTCGAAGGGACTGGTGGATATCATCATCGGGACGCACCGCGTTCTTTCGAAAGATATCAAGCCCAAGGCATTGGGACTCCTGATCATCGATGAAGAGCAGCGCTTCGGCGTGAAGCACAAGGAGAAGCTGAAGGAGCTGAAGCGGGATGTCAACGTTCTGACACTGACCGCAACGCCGATCCCCCGGACGCTGCACATGAGTCTTGCGGGCATCCGGGAACTCAGCATTCTGAAAGAACCGCCCATGGACCGTCATCCCATACAGACCTATGTAATGGAGTATTCCGAGGAGACGGTCCGGGAGGCGATCCGACGGGAACTGTCCCGGGGCGGCCAGGTCTACTTTGTCTACAATCGCGTGAACGGGATCGCGGAGGTGGCGGCACAGATCCGCCGGCTGCTTCCCGACGCTGAGGTGGCTTACGCCCATGGGCAGATGAACGAGCGTGAGCTTGAGCAGATTATGCTGGATTTCATGAACGGGGATATTGACGTCCTGGTCTCCACGACGATCATCGAGACCGGCCTGGACATCCCGAACGTGAACACCATCATCATCCAGGACGCGGACCGGCTGGGGCTGTCCCAGCTTTACCAGCTGAGGGGCCGCGTCGGCCGTTCTTCCCGCACTGCCTATGCCTTTCTTCTGTACCGGCGCGGACGCCTGCTTACGGAAGAGGCGGAGAAGCGCCTGAAGGCGATCCGGGAATTCACCGAGCTGGGAAGCGGAATCCGCATCGCGATGCGGGACCTGGAGATCCGGGGCGCGGGCAACGTCCTGGGCGCGGAGCAGCACGGCCACATGCAGGCGGTGGGGTACGACATGTACTGCAAGCTCCTGAATCAGGCGGTGCGGCTGCTGACGGGGAAGGAAGAGCAGGAAGAACAGTTTCAGACTACGGTCGAAGCGGACGCGGATGCCTATATCCCGGACACTTACATCAAATATGAAGACCAGAAGCTGGATATCTACAAACGGATCGCACTGGTGGAGACGGACGAGGACGATCTTTCCATGCAGGATGAACTGATGGACCGCTTCGGCGAGATCCCGAGACCGGTGCGGAATCTTCTTCTGGCGGCAAGGATCCGCAGCGCGGCGCACCGCGTCTTTGTGACCGAGGTAAAGATCACGCGGCAGGAGGCGCAGCTTCTCATGATCGCCGAGGCGCAGCTGAACGTGGACGCGATTCCTGATCTCGTGAAGCAGTACCGCGGGAAGCTTTCTGTACGTCCGGGAGAACAGGTACGTTTCATTCTGACAGAATCGGAAAAGTACTTTGACGGGACGCCCATGCTGGAAAAGACGCTGAAGCTTCTCCGGGAGATGGAGATGCTGATTCCGGAAAATGCATAATTTTACACACTTTTGAAGGGTGAAACACCTGAAAAAGCCTTGATTTTACAAATCTGGGAAGGAACACGGCGGAAACGCTTGACATCACAAAATGCAGTAGATATAAATAATTCAGAAGCATTTTTTGCGCACCGGCGGTTGAATCGCCGATGCCGTTTCATAATTTTTTCACCACATGGAGGAAAACATAATGAATAAGACCGAATTAATCGCTGCAGTCGCCGAGAAGACCGGTATCGCAAAGAAGGACGCAGAAGCGGCTGTCAAGGCTGTCACCGATACCATCGCTGCTGAGCTCATTGCAGGCAACAAGGTCCAGCTCGTCGGCTTCGGAACGTTCGAAGTTTCCGAGAGACCGGCAAGAGAGGGAAGAAACCCGAGGACCGGCGAGACCATCAAGATCGCCGCTGCGAAGAACCCGAAGTTCAAGGCCGGCAAGGCTCTGAAGGATGCCGTCAACGTCCCGAAGAAGAAGGCTGCGAAGAAGCCCGCCGCAAAGAAGCCCGCTGCGAAGAAGACCACCAAGAAGGCGGCGAAGTAATTCAGGTCTCATGAGGATCGATAAATTTCTGAAGGTCTCACGCCTGATCAAACGCCGCACGGTAGCCAACGAAGCGTGCGACGCAGGCCGGATCCTGGTGAACGACAAGGTCGTCAAAGCCTCCTACGACGTGAAGGAGGGGGATATCATCGAGATCCGCTTTGGACAGAAGGCAGTGAAGGCAGAAGTCCTTTCCATTGCGGAGACCACGAAGAAAGACGAAGCGAAGGAATTATTCCGATTCATTTAAAATGACAGCGCCCCCGGGAGCAGTGAATGCCCCGGGGGCGTTTCTGTTTCGCAGAAGGCCCTGTGTCTGTCTCCAAAACCCTTGCCCTTCCTTCGCGATCCGCTCGGATGTATCTGGAGCTTTTTTTCGGTCGAGTGGCCTTCGGCATACTCTCGGTCAAAAAAGCTCCAACATCCGCGGATCACTCAGTCGGGCTGCGATGGTTTTGTTGACAGACAGGGCCTTAATGCGGATACATGCCCCCGGGGCATCCCGCAACTTCGCTGTTGAAAAATGCGGAAGAATAGATTATCATTATATTTGATTTTCTATCTCTACTCGGATTTTCGGGGGCGGCAATGGGCACGAGGAAGGCGAACAGACGAAAAGCGGAAAAGCGGGAAGACAGCAGACTGGCGGTCGTTACGGTCAGCGCTGTCATCATGTGCATGGCCGTTGCGTCCGGAATCAAGGTTTCTTCCCTGCGCGCCAAGGCGGAAGTCTATCAGGAGCGTGTTGCGATCCTTGAGTCGGAGGTGGAAAAAGAACGCGACCGCGCCGCGGAACTGGAGCAGTACCGCGTTTATGTCCAGTCCAAGGCGTTTATGGAGAAAACGGCGAAGGAAAAGCTGGGGCTTGTAAATCCCGGAGAGATCATTCTGGAGCCGGAGCAGTAAGCGGACAGGAAAGAACCTCCGACCTGCGAAGAGCAGGACGGGGGTTTTACTTTGCAGACGGGAGACCATCATCTATGTTGCAGGTTCAAAATGAAGTCCGGCAGTTCATTGCGCGCACGCGCATGATCAGCAGAGGGGACAGAGTCATCATCGGTGTCAGCGGAGGCGCGGATTCCACCGCACTTCTTCATGTCCTTGTCCAGCTTGGAGGGATCCTCCGGGCAAAGTACCGTGTGGTGCACGTTCACCACGGGATCCGGGGAGCGGAAGCGGACAGGGACGCAAAGTATGTGGAAGCGCTCTGCAGAAAGTACAAGGTCCCGTTCCGCGTCGTTTCGGTGCAGACTTTGCAGTTCGCGAAAAAGCACCGGATCTCCACGGAGGAAGCCGGCAGATATCTCCGCTATGCTGCTTTTGATGAAGAAGCGCAGAACTGGGAGAAGGAAGCCGACACCGACAAGAGGGTGCTGGTCGCAGTGGCCCACAACCGGGAGGACAATGCGGAGACCGTACTCATGCAGCTCTGCCGCGGAAGCGGCCTGAAGGGCGTCGCCGGTATGAAACCCATCCGCGGACGCATCATCCGCCCGCTTCTCACGGTCGGAAGGGCGGACATCGAAGCCTACCTCCGGAAGGAAGAGATCTCCTGGTGTACGGATTCCACGAATCTCCAGGACGACTATACCCGCAACCGGATCCGTCACGATATCCTGCCGAAGATGGTCAGCGACGTGAACCGCGGCGCGGTGGAGAACATCACCCGCGCGGCAAGGCTGATCGGGGAGGCGGACGTCTACCTCGCGAAGCATGCCCAGGAGATCCTGGACGAGTGCGTGATCCGGGACGAGGAGAGCTGCGGCGTCAGCACCGCGGATCTCGTGAAGCAGGATCCCATCATCCGCACCTATATGCTGCGGCTGATGATCGGCATGGTGAACCGGACCATGAAAAACATCACGGCGCGGCACATCGACGATATGAACCGTCTTGCGGAGGCGGAGACCGGAAAACGCCTGAACCTGCCTTACGGGCTGGAGGCGGTCCGGACCTATGACATGCTGTGGGTCGGGAAGCAGGGCTTCTGCGGCGAGGCAGGAACCTCGAAGCGTCCGGAGGGCGTGCCGACGGCGGAGATGAATGAGTATTACCGCAAGCATTTCAGTTTCGACGTCTTCGACTACGACGACACCATGGTGATTCCCGCAGGGGACGATGTAAAGTGGTTCGACTATGACAAGATCGACGACGTCATGGAGATCCGTCCGCGGCGGACGGGAGATTTCATCACGCTGAAGGACGGCGGCCGGAAGACTGTGAAGTCCCTGATGACGGATGAAAAGATCCCCGCTTCCGGGCGGGACAGTGTGCCGATGCTGGCCGCCGGCTCCCATGTTCTCTGGGTGGTAGGCTACCGGATCAGTGAAAGCTTTAAGATCGACGACAGTACCCGCAGAGTTTTCGAGGTGCGGTTCAAAGGAGAATGAAGAAATGTCGGAGCATATCAGAGTTCTGATCACAGAGGAAGATGTCAACCGGAGGATCAGTGAGGTCGCGGAAGAAATCAATCGTGATTACGGGAACACTCCGGTCCACCTGATCTGCATCCTGAAGGGCGGCGCCATGTTCATGTGTGAGCTGGCAAAGCGTCTGACCATGCCGGTATCATTCGATTTCATGAGCGTTTCCAGCTACGGCGGAGGCACGGTATCCTCCGGCGTGGTCCGTATCATGAAGGACCTGGACGAGCCGCTGGAGGGCAAGCACGTCCTGATCGTCGAGGACATCATCGATACCGGCCGGACCCTTTCCTACCTGATCGAGGTCCTGGCGGGCCGCGGACCGGCGGACATCCGCCTGTGCACGCTCCTTGACAAGCCGGAGCGCCGCGTGAAAAAGATGGTGAAGGTGGACTACACCTGCTTCACCATTCCGGACGAATTCGTGGTAGGCTATGGTCTGGATTACGACCAGAGATACCGCAATTATCCGTACATCGGGGTCGTGGAATTCGACGAACCCCAGGAGGAATGATTTTTGAGAAGAGAAGGACCATTTCGTTTCAGTTTTATGTTCGTGCTCATGATGGCCATATGGCTCGTCCTGAGCTTCGGAAGCGGTACTGCGGGGCGTCGTCTGAGTAAGGCGGAGTTTGAGACACTCCTCGCCGGCGGCGACGTGGAGCAGGTGCTGATCCTCCAGAACCGGGAGACGCCCACCGGTGAGGTGCGGCTGATCTACAAAGGATCGGAGGGCAAAGGCAGCCGGGAAAGCTACTATGTCTCCGACGTCAATAAGCTTCAGGAAGAGCTGGAAGCAAAAAACATCGACTTTGTCCTGGACAATGTCCCGGTGAACAACGACTGGCTCAGCCTTCTGCTTCCGTCCCTGATCACGGTGGGCGGATGCTTCCTGATTTTCTGGTTGATGCAGAACCGCGGCGGCGGCACGAACGCCAAAATGATGAATTTCGGCAAGAGCCGTGCCCGGATGACCCGCGACAATAAGGAGAATTTCAGTTCCGTCGCAGGTCTTGCTGAGGAGAAGGAGGATCTGGAGCAGGTCGTCGATTTCCTGAGGGATCCCAGAAAATACACGGAGGTGGGCGCGCGCATCCCCAAGGGCATCATCCTGGTGGGGCCGCCCGGAACCGGAAAGACGCTGCTCGCGAAGGCGGTGGCAGGAGAGGCAGGCGTCCCGTTCTTTTCCATCTCCGGTTCGGATTTTGTCGAAATGTTCGTCGGCGTCGGCGCGTCCCGTGTCCGGGACCTGTTCGACGAGGCGAAAAAGATGGCTCCCTGCATCGTGTTCATCGATGAGATCGACGCCGTGGCGAGGCGCAGAGGCTCCGGCCTCGGTGGCGGCCACGACGAGCGTGAGCAGACCCTGAACCAGATGCTGGTGGAGATGGACGGTTTCGGCGTGAATGAGGGCATTATCGTCCTCGCGGCGACGAACCGCCCGGACATCCTGGATCCGGCGATCCTCCGCCCGGGCCGTTTTGACCGCAAGCTGGCGGTGGGAAGACCGGACGTGAAGGGCCGCGAGGCGATCCTGAAGGTCCACGCGAAGAACAAGCCCATCGGGGACGATGTCGACCTGAACCGGGTCGCCCGGACCACGGCCGGTTTTGTCGGCGCGGATCTTGAGAACCTTCTGAACGAGGCGGCGATCATCACTGCCAAGGAAGGCCGGAAGTATATTCAGCAGAACGATATCGACCGCGCTTTTGTGAAGGTCGGGATCGGCGAGGAGAAAAAAAGCCGCGTGATCTCCGAGAAGGAGAAGAAGATCACGGCGTACCACGAGGCGGGCCACGCGATCCTGTTCCACGTCCTCCCGGACATGGGACCGGTGCACACCGTCTCCATCATCCCCACCGGGATCGGCGCAGCAGGCTACACCATGCCGCTGCCGGGCGAGGATGAGATGTTCAACACGAAGGGGCGCATGCTCCAGCATATCCAGGTCTCCCTGGGCGGCCGCATCGCGGAGGAGCTGATCTTCGGCGACGTGACCACGGGTGCCAGCCAGGATATCAAACAGGCTACGGCCCTCGCCAAATCCATGGTCATGCAGTACGGCATGAGCGAGAAGGTCGGACTGGTCAATTACGGCAGCGAGGGCGATGAGATCTTTATCGGCCGCGATTTCGGACAGACCAAGTCCTACGGCGAGCACATGGCCACGATTATTGACGAGGAAGTGAAGCGCATCATCGACGACTGCTACGCGAAGGCGAAGGAGATCATCGAGGCGAACCGGTCCGTCCTGGACCGCTGCGCGGCGCTGCTTCTGGAAAAGGAGAAGATCGGACAGGAAGAATTTGAGGCCCTGTTCCGTGCGTAAGAAAGAAACACATGAACACAGACGCGTTTTTCAGTGACACAACTGAAAATTACTGCACACCGGCGGAACCGGATCCGGGACAGCCTGTCCGGATCTGTTTCCGCGTGGCGCGGGAAGACCGGGTGCGGGTCGATCTGATCCGCGTTCTGCAGAACGAAGAAGAAGCGGTGCCGATGTACGAGATGGGCAGGGACCGCTATTTCCGCTACTTCGAAATTCAGCTGGAGACCGGGACCGCGCCGCTGAAGTGGTATTTCCAGATCGTCGGAGACGACGAGCTCTTCCTTTACGACAGCATCGGCCTCGTAATCTCGAGAAGACCGGACCGGCCCTTCCGCATTATCCCCGGGTTCCACACACCCGACTGGGCGAAGGGCGCCATCATGTACCAGATCTTCGTGGACCGGTTCTGCCGGTCTGACCGGAAGAGTGACGTCCTGGACGATGAATATATCTATCTCGGACTTCCGGTCCGGCACATCGACGACTGGAATGAGTATCCCTCCACCTTCGATGTGGGCTATTTCTACGGCGGAGACCTGCAGGGTGTGCGGAAAAAGCTGCGCTACCTCAGGTATCTCGGTGTCGAGGTCATCTATTTCAACCCGCTGTTTGTCTCACCGTCGAATCATAAATACGACACCCAGGACTATGACCATATCGACCCCCATCTCGCGAAGATCGTGAAGGATGAGGGTGAGGTGCTCCCGCCGGGGGCGTCGGACAACTCCAGGGCGACGAAGTACATTTCCCGGACCGCGGATCCGGAGAACCTGGAAGCCAGCGACGCCTTTTTCGCGGACCTGGTACGGGAGGCCCACGACATGGGCATCCGCATCATTCTGGACGGCGTGTTCAATCACTGCGGTTCCTTCAACAAATGGATGGACCGGGAGAAGATCTACGACAATTCCGGCGGGTATGCGCCGGGCGCTTACGAGAGCTATTCCAGTCCGTATCACAGCTACTTTGATTTCGCGGAGAAAAATCCCTCCGACTGGCCGGACAACGCGAGCTATGACGGCTGGTGGGGCAACATCACGCTGCCGAAGCTGAACTACGAGGCCAGCGACCGTCTGGTCCGGACTATCATGGGCGTGGGCCGGAAATGGCTGCAGGAGCCCTACTGCGTGGACGGATGGCGGCTGGACGTGGCGGCGGACCTGGGACATTCCCGGCGCTTTAACCACAAGTTCTGGCAGCAGTTCCGGCAGGCGGTCAAGGGAGTGAACCCGGACGCCCTGATCCTGGCGGAGCACTACGGGGATCCGGAAGAGTGGCTGAACGGCAGCGAGTGGGACAGCGTCATGAACTACGACGCCTTCATGGAGCCGGTGAGCTGGTTCCTGACGGGTATGGAAAAGCACTCCGACCGGAGCGACGCATCCCTTCTGGGGGACGGGCGGAGATTCTGGATCAGCATGCGGAACGCCATGTCCCGTTTTCCGACGCCTTCGCTTCTGACGGCGATGAACGAACTTTCGAACCATGACCACTCCCGCTTCCTGACCCGGACGAACCGCAAGACCGGACGTCTCGCGACGTTAGGCAGCGCGGCGGCGGAACAGGACGTCAATCTCCCGGTCATGAGGCAGGCAGTCGTCATGCAGATGACCTGGCCCGGCGCACCGACCATTTATTACGGGGATGAGGCGGGCACCTGCGGCTGGACGGATCCGGACAGCCGGCGGACCTTCCCCTGGGGCCGGGAAAATGTGGAGCTCCAGGAGTTCCACCACTATATGTGCAGTCTGCACCGGCAGTCTGACGCGGCCCGGCGGGGATCCCTGATCCCGGTCATGATGGAGCAGGATATTGTGGCCTACGGGCGGATGCTGGGCAGGGAAAAGATGCTGGTCCTGGTCTATACGGGCGAGGAGGAACGAAGCATCGACCTTCCGATCTGGATCCTGGGGATCCGGGAGTATGACCTGGTCCGCAGAGTCATGCTGACCACGGAAAGCGGCTACAATGTCGGAATGATGGAGTATGCGGTCCAGGGCCGGATCATGACGGTCGACGTTTCCAAGGGATACGCCGCGGTATTCCGCTGCGGCGTGTTCTGAAGACTTCGCCGGGTCCGGCGGATATTCCGAATGAAATTCCCGGAAAAGGGCTTGCCCTCCGGGAAAAAATATGTTAAGATTCCTGTGTTGCGAGAGCAGCACATGCGATAGTGGCGTAGTTGGTAACGCGCGACCTTGCCAAGGTCGAGACCGCGGGTTCGAGTCCCGTCTATCGCTCTCCGAGAGACCCGCTGATGCGGGTCTTTTTTCGTCCCTGAAAAGGAACGGCATCCATGGAGGAACGGTATGGTCGTATATCTTTCGGCAGTCAGCTGTATTCTGGGATTCTTCTGTCTGATCACAGGAATGCTGAACATGATCCTGGTGTATATCTTGGGTCCTGCAAGGTACCCGGACTGGCAGGAGGACAAAAGAGAGCGGCTTTGGCTGAACCGTCTGCTGCTCTCCACCGGCTTTCTCCTGCTGGTGGATGTGGGCGCCCGGCTGCTGGAGGGAAGTTTTGACCCTGCGGGCTACCGGCTTTTCCGGTTCTGCGCCGTCATGGACCACCTGCTGGCGTTCCTTTCCCTGTTCTGTTATATATCCTACGTTTCGGAAATGGTGGAAATGACGCCGCTGTCCCGTCTGGTACGGAATACGGTATATGGAATCTGCGGGGTACTCTCCCTGATTACAGTCTCTTCCTTATGGACAGGCTTCCTGTTTACCTTTGACAGCAGACATTATTATCAGGAAGGGCCGGGATTCGGTTATGTCGTGCTCCTGTTTCTCTTTGCGATCCTACTGTCCTGGCTCGGCGTGCATGAGGAGAGAAAGACGCTGAATCCCGACCGGCGTCTTGTCCTGTCTCTTTACGTCATCCTTCCCATCTTGTTCATGATTCAGCAGAAAATCTGTTTTGTCCGGATGCAGACGCCGAACATCGGCCTGGGAATGGCAGTACTGTGCCAGTCCATTGTCTGGGGCATCCACCGGCGGCAGGTCATCATTGAACAGCAGGAAGAACTTATCCGTCAGCAGGAACTCCTGATCCGTCAGGAGCAGGAGCTTGCCCGGATGGAGATCCGCAGTGCCGTGTCCCAGATGCGTCCCCACTTTGTGTTCAATGTCCTTAACACCATTTATGTCCTGATCGACCAGGATCCGGAGACCGCGAAGACGGCGGTCAGCAGTTTCTCGGATTACCTCCGGGGTCTGATCAGCGTGATGGAGACACAGCACCGCATCCCCTTCGCGCAGGAACTGGAATATATTCAGAAATATCTTGAACTGGAGCAGATCCGGTACGGCGAGGATGAGCTGAAGGTCGTCTATGACCTGCAGGTGATGGGATTCCCGGTACCTCCCCTCTCGGTCCAGCCGCTGGTCGAGAACGCGGTGAAGCACGGAGTCGGGAAAAAGCCCGGCGGCGGGACCATCCTGATCCGCACCGAGGCGGTGGACGGAAAGATCCGGCTTACGATCCATGACGATGGAGTCGGTTTTGACCCGGAGACCGTCCTGAAGGAGGAACGGGGAGAAAAAGCTGAAGAAAACACTGCGGAAAAAACAGAGAGACCGACGGGAATCGGTCTCAGGAACGCGCGGCAAAGGTTCCGCCTGGTCATGAATGCGGATTTTCAGGTGGAATCCGCACCGGGGCAGGGGACTACGGTCACGGTCACGATCACGCCGCCGGAGAAAACCGCTCAGTTGTAATCAACAGAGATCAGACACAAGCCCTGGGCAGGGGCGGTGTATCCCGCGGCGGTACGGTCCGCCGCGGCGAGAATCTCCGGAATCTCTCCGGGGGCCCGCTTCCCGAAGCCCACCTCCAGCAGGGTCCCGGTCATGATCCGGACCATGTGCTGCAGAAATCCGTTTCCGTGATAGTAAAAGCGGAGATAAGGTCCCTGTTTCCGGATCTCGATGGAATCCACGGTGCGCACCGTGGATTTTTTCATGCGCGGATTTCCGCAGAAGCTTTTGTAGTCATGGGTCCCGGTGAGAAGCGCGGCGGCTTCCTGCATGCGGGCAAGATCCGGCGCCTTTTCGAGGACCAGAAGGTATTTCCGCTCGAAGACCGGCTTGTTCTCACCGACCCAGCAGCTGTAGCAGTAGGTCTTTCCGACGGCGGAATAGCGGGCGTGGAAGCGTTCTCCCGCGATCCGGACGTCGGTCACGCCGATGTCGTCCGGGAGATAGCGGTTCAGATAATCCCGGATCTCCTCCTCGCTGAGCTCTGTGTCCAGCTGTACACTGGCAGTCATGGCTTTCGCGTGGACACCCGCGTCCGTCCGGCCTGCGCCGGTCACATCAGCCGCCGTCCCGGCCATTTCCGTCAGCACGGCCTCCAGTTTTCCCTGGATGGTCAGGGGCGTGGACTTCTGGTGCTCCCAGCCGTAATAACGGCTTCCGTCGTAGCTGACGGTCAGCTTGTAGTTTCTTTTCATGGACATGTGTCTCCTTCCGATCCGGGGGCCGTTTCCAGGGCGCCGGTCCGCTTCCGGGAATTCCCGGGTAAAAGCGGACATTCGCAATCCGCTTCGCTAAGTGTACAATACGGGCTTCAGGATTGGCAAGGAGGGATTCCGGCAGACCGGTCTTCCGAAAATCGTAAGAAACCCACAATGCTATTCCCGGTCATTTCGGTTAAACTACAGTAGAACAGGATAGGAGGTTCTTATATGATCAGACATTCAGCGGCAGCTCTGCTGCTTGGTATTACCATGCTCACACTTTCGGCGGCTCCTGCTTTGGCGGCAGGTCCCGGCGAAAATGCGGCGGCTCCGGCAGGCGCTGTCGTGTCGGCTCCGGCACTCCCTTCCGGAACACAGTGCGCGGACGATTCTTCCTGCACCATCGACACGGCGTCCCGGACCTTCGACGTTGCCCGCTTCGCAGTCCCGGAGGACACGAAGAACCTGGTGGTGGTCGAGGGTTTTGCGAAGAACGGCGGCAGGGATACCTATAAAGAAGAAGTGGTGACAGACGCGTCCCGCTGGAACCGTGCCAGGGTGACAGCCTATACCCGGGAGAACGCCGGAAGCGCCTGGAAGCCGGTGGTGCAGTCAGCCGCGGTCTACGGCTGGGGCGGCATGTCGAATCAGCGTCATGAGGGAGACGGCACCACCCCCATCGGCCTCTTCCGCGCGGATACACCCTTTGGCTGGCAGCCGGCGGGAGAAGGCTTCCCGGCGGATTACGAGGAGATCATGGTGGCTGAACACCGCCAGTACTGGTCCGATGACACGAACCGGCTGGAGCACAACAGCGACGTTTCTGTACAGTCAGGTGAGCGGCTCTGGGAGAGCTGGGCAAAGACTATTTATGACTACTGCCTGAACATCGCCTTCAACCACGATTATGTGAAGGGCACCGGCAGTGCGATCTTCCTGCACTGCACCAAGGATCACAAGCCTTCCACCGCAGGCTGCGTCGCCATGGATCCGCGGGCGATGCAGGCGATCCTCCGGATGTACGCCGGCGGAAAAACCTGCGTGGCCATCGCACCGGCGGGCCGGTTTGATGCAGTTTACGGCGCCTTCAGCGAGGCGGGCATTTCCCCGGCGGGAAGATTTACGAACTCTGAACTTCAGATGCCGGAAACACCCACCGTGATCCTGAGATAATAATGAGATGGCGCCGGAGAGCGCGGAAAGGGAAAGATATGAGAAAAAGAACGATTGCGGCTGCAGCCGGCCTGATGGCGGCCCTGCTGCTCACAGGACAGGTTTTTGCGGCGGAGACTTTTACGGCGGTGGAGCCGGTGACCATGTATGTCACGAATGCCGTGAACGGAGTGAATCTTCGTACGGCGCCGGACCTGTCTGCATCGATCGACCGGGTGCTCTATTACAATGATTCCGTGACGGTGGTCGGCATGGGCGATTTCTGGGCCAAGACAGAGCGCGGCGGGAAGAACTACTATATCGCGAAGGAATTCCTGACGACAGTCCAGGGCAGCGCCCGGACGGCGGAGACGGCGGCAGCCCAGGCGGCTGCGGCGGAAACTGTAGCTGCGGCACCTGCGGAGTCGGCTGCGGCGGAAACCGCGGCAGCTCAGACGGCAGAGACTGCGGCGGCGCAGGCGGGCAGTGCCCAGGGTATAGAGGTGCAGAGCGTCTCTCTCACCTCGGACATGCGCTTCGCGGAGTACTCAAAGATCAACTCCGGCGCTGCAAAGCTTTACAGAAACCATGGCGGCGCCCACGGCAGCACGGTGATCTGCGTGAACGCGGGCCACGGAACCAGCGGCGGTGAAAATTATAAGACTCTGTCCCATCCGGACGGCACTCCGAAGCTGACCGGCGGTACCAACGCGAAGGGCGCGGTGAACAGCACTGCGATCTCCTCGGGTATGGATTTCAACGACGGCATTTCCGAGGCGAAGGTCAACCTGAAGGTGGCGCTGGCGCTCCGCGACATCCTGCTCGCAAGAGGCTACAGCGTGCTGATGATCCGCGAGGACGGAGACCAGCAGCTGGACAACATCGCCCGCACTGTCCTGGCGAACAACTGCGCGGACTGCCACATTGCGATCCACTTCGATTCCACCGGCTCTGACAAGGGCGCTTTCTACATGAGTGTTCCGGACGGACTGAAGACCATGGATCCGGTCTCCTCCACCTGGCAGAAGAGTGAAGCCTTCGGCGAAGCGCTGATCGGCGGACTCCGGGGCCGGGGCCTGAAGATCTTCAGCGGAGGCAGCATGGATATGGACCTGACCCAGACCTCCTACTCCACGGTGCCCAGCATCGACATCGAGCTGGGAGACAAGGCGACGGATCACGGCGACGCGGCATGCAGCAGGTTCGCGGAAGCGCTGGCAGACGGCGTGGACGCCTACTTCAACTGACGGCTCAGTCTGCACAGCGGACAAGGCAGACAGCTTCATATTTCTCAATGGCCATGGATGCCCCCGCGCGGTTTGCGGGGGCATTTCCCTGTGTTAGAATAAAAGTATCAGTCTGGCATCCGTACCCGCAGGAGGAATCAACGCTTCATGACACGCGAAGACATGTATGAACTGATCCGGGAGGGAGATCTCCCGGAGATCCGCGCCGCAGTGACCGCCTGGTTCGCGGCCTGCGCCGGACAGTACCTGCGGGGGGTCCTTATGGAGCAGGAATATATCCGGGCGCTGCGGTCCTCTCCCTTTCAGCCGGACCCCGGGATGCTGAAGGCAGGACTCGGCCTGGAGCTGAAGCTGGAGGAGTATGAGCACTGGGTCCGTCTGCGGGAAGACCGGAAGCTCTGGGAGGCGGGACAGTTCCCGGACAGCGAGGAGGGAGCGCCCTGGCTCTACCTTGCGGCTGCGGACCGGGCGGAGGCAGATCCGGAGGACAGGATCCGTTTCTTCCAGCTGATGGATGCCTTCTCCGTCCCGACAGCACTGTTTGAGATCAGCCCTCCGGACTTCCCGCGGTGGAGACGCCGCTCTGTTCATGTCTACGCGGATGGAGAGCTGGTATCAGTCCGCACCATCTGTACGGACGACGGCGGTCTCCACGCTTCACCGAACCCCATCGGCCGGGAATTCCTTCTGAAGGACGTGGACGGCGCGTCGGTGATGGGGCAGGTCCGCTCCATGGAGTTTGACGACCATATCCTGGGATACCGGATGCTCGGCGTGGTGGACGGCTATACCTCGGCCGTGCCGCGGGAACTGAGTCTCAGCATCACTGCGGAGAACACCTCCCGGCTCCTGGTTACCTGGTATTCCGCCCGGGAATACGGGGACGATGCTGCCATGCAGGATCCCCGCTGGGAGCAGTACGGCGCCTGGTACAGGCAGAAGCAGGCGGAGATCGACGCCCACTACCGGATGCTTGCGGATTTATGCCGGCCGGAAGGCGGGACTTGAATTTGACGGGTGATCGGCGTATACGTATAAGAAGCAGAAATTGAGAAAGGAGTGCGCAGTCCGGGCGGCTTCGCCCCGCGCACAGGATGGAACACGGCAATGGGTGAGAAACTGACAAAGGCGGATATCGAGAAGATCCAGGAAGAGATCAATCACCGGAAGATCGACCTCCGGCCGGAGCTGGCGGCGGCGGTCCGGGACGCGGCGGCGCAGGGAGACCGGAGCGAAAACTTCGAGTACTACGCCGCAAAGCGGGAGAACCGGAGGAATGAGAGCCGGATCGCTTATCTGGAACGTATGCTGAAATACGCGACGGTGATCGAAGACCACTCAAAGGAGGACGAGGTCGGACTGAACAAGAAGGTCGAGTGCCTGTTCATCGACGACGACGAGACGGAGACCTACAAGATCGTCACGCCGATCCGCGGTGATACCATGGAGAACCGCATCTCCATCGAGTCCCCCCTGGGGAAGACCCTGCTCCGGCACCATGTGGGAGATATCGTCCACGTAACGACGGAAGCCGGGGGATATGATCTGAAGATCCTGTCCATCACCCCCGATGACACTGACGACGAGATCCGAAGCTTCTGAAATCGACACTGACGACAAGATCCGGAGTTTCTGAAACGCCGCGGGCAGAACGCCCCGGCTGCTGAAAAGGAGAGAACAATGAAAACCACACTGGTCGTGATGGCAGCAGGCATCGGTTCCCGCTTCGGCGGAGGCATCAAGCAGCTGGAGCCCATGGGCCCCAACGGAGAGATCATCATGGATTATTCCGCTTACGACGCACGCCGCGCGGGATTTGACAAGGTGGTCTTCATCATCCGGAAGGAGATCGAGGCGGAATTTCGTGACAGGATCGGAAAACGGATCGAGAAGGTCATGGACGTGGACTACGCGTACCAGGAGCTGGACGCGATCCCGGCGGGATTCTCTGTCCCCGAGGGACGGAAGAAACCCTGGGGTACCGGCCACGCAGTCCTCTGCGCGAAGGGAAAGACTGAAGGCTCCTGCATCGTCATCAATGCGGACGACTATTACGGCCCGGAGGGCTTCCGCGCGGTGCACGACTATCTGGCGCGCGAAAAAGCGGAAGGCGGGGCGGAGACCGGCCTTGACATGTGTATGGCGGGCTTTGTCCTGAAGAACACGCTCTCGGAGAACGGCACCGTGAACCGCGGGATCTGCGACGTCTCGGCGGAGGGCTTCCTCAACCGCGTGGAAGAGACTTACGAGATCGGGTACCGGAGGTCGGACTGCCGGACGGTCCTGGGCGCGAAGGACGGTGCGGGTAAGGATGTGCCGGTACATGAGAATCAGCTCTGCTCCATGAACATGTGGGGGCTTCCGGAGCGCTTCTTCGACGTGCTGGAGGAGGAATTCCCCCGGTTCCTGGAGAGCGTGAAGCCCGGGGACCTGAAGGCTGAGTACATGCTTCCGGTGGTCATCGACGAATGCATTCACCGCGGCCTGGGAACGGTCCGCGTCCTGCCGACCCATGACAAGTGGTTCGGCGTCACATACAAGGAAGACAAGCCGGCAGTGGTCGCCGCGGTCCGGAAGCTGATCGCGGACGGCCTGTATCCGGAGGCGCTGTACTGACGAGCGGTGCGTGCTGTACGAAAAATACGCGGATATCGTGATCGATGAGACGGGGCTCAGGATCCGCCAGGTGGCGGAGAAGATCCTGGACGCCGTCGGCAGGGAGGACAGAAATTGAAAAAGGAAGTCTGGAAGGGCGGAAACATGCTCTATCCCGTGCCCGCGGTCATGGTGAGCTGCGCGGACAGTACGGGGAGATCCAACATCCTGACCATTGCCTGGGCGGGAACGGTCTGCACCAATCCCCCCATGGTCTCCATCTCCGTGCGCCCGGAGCGGTATTCCTATGACATTCTGAAGCAGAGCGGGGAGTTCGTCATCAACCTCCCGACGGATAAGCTGGCGCGGCAGACGGACGAGGCCGGGGTACGCTCCGGCCGGGACGGCGACAAGTGGGAGATGCTGGGCCTTACGCAGGAAAAGGCGGCAAAGGTTTCCGCGCCGCTCATCGCGGAGTGTCCGGTGAACCTGGAATGCCGGATAAAGGAGATCCTGCCCCTCGGGTCCCACCACATGTTCCTGGCGGAGGTCCTTGCGGTAGATGTCGACCCCGCGCTGCTTGATGCCTCCGGGAAGCTGGAGCTTTCCCGGGCAGGGCTTATCGTCTACTCCCACGGAGAGTATTATTCCCTCGGGAAGCTTCTCGGGACCTTCGGATACTCGGTCAGAAAGAAAAAGCGCCGGTGACTGCCGCGTTTCCGCGGCAAAGCGCCGGCTTTTTTTCTTTTCATTGGCAGACGGCCCGATTTGTGCTATAAATGCTGTAATGTGCAACCATTGTCTGAAAGGACAGGTGCGTATCAAATATCATCAGTTTCCCCCCAGGGGAATGTCAGGAGTGTTTTATGGAATCGTATCGTTTTGATTTCCGGAATCCGTGTCATGTCTTTTTTATCGGGATCGGCGGCGTCAGCATGAGCGGACTTGCGGCGATCCTTCTGAAAGAGGGCTTCCGTGTCAGCGGCAGCGATATGAAGGAGAGTGAGTTTACCCGGGATCTGGAAGAAAAAGGGGCAAAGGTGTACTACGGCCAGAAGGCGGAGAATCTTGCGGACGATGTGGACTGCGCGGTCTTTACCGCGGCGATCCACCCCGACAACCCCGAATTCCTCGCATGTAAGGAGCGGGGCATCCCGATGATGACCAGGGCAGAGTTCCTGGGGCAGCTCATGCGGGAATACGGATGCAGCATCGCGGTGAGCGGAACCCACGGAAAGACCACCACCACCGGCATGCTGTCCCACATTCTGACGGCGGCGGAGAAGGATCCGACCATCTCCATCGGCGGCGTGCTTCCGCTGATCGGCGGAAATATCCGCATCGGCGGGAACCAGACCTTCCTTCTGGAGGCCTGTGAATATACCAACAGCTTCCTGTCCTTCTACCCGACAATGGAGATCATCCTGAACGTCGAGGCGGATCATCTGGACTTTTTCAAGGACCTGGATGATATCCGGAACTCCTTCCGCCGCTTTGTCGGAAGGCTTCCTGAGGACGGCACGGTCATCATCAGCAGTGAGATCAGGAATTATGAGGAGATCGTCCGCGGGTTCCCGGGAAAGGTGATCACGGTGGGCCATGAAAATGCGGACGTCACCGCGGAGGAGGTCATGCTGGACGAGTGGGCGCGTCCCTCCTTTGTCCCGGTGGTCTTCGGCGTGCGGGGAGAGCGGGTCTCCTTAAAGGTCCCGGGCATCCACAACGTGGGGAACGCGCTGGCGGCCATCGCCGCGGCCCATGTACTGGGGATCCCTCAGGAGACGGTGCGGGACAGCATCGCCGGGTTCGGCGGCGTCGACCGCAGATTTGAGATCAAGGGCGAACTGGACGGCGTAATGATCGTCGACGACTATGCACATCATCCTCAGGAGATCGAGGCTACGCTCAAGGCGGCGCTGCAGTGCCCCCACAAAACGCTGTGGGTCACCTTCCAGCCCCACACCTACTCCCGGACCAAGGCCCTCATGCCGGAGTTCGCGAAGGCCCTGTCCCTTGCCGACCGGGTGGTGCTGGCTGAGATCTATCCCGCACGGGAAACGGACAATCTAGGAGTCCATTCCTCTGACGTCGCGGCACTGATCAACGCCTCGGAACCGGGCAAGGCGGTGGCCCTGCCCAGCTTCGAAAAAATCGAGACCTATCTCCTCGAAAATCTTTCCCCCGGTGATCTGTGCATAACTATGGGTGCCGGAGACGTATATATTATCGGGGAAAACCTGCTCGGGAAGGCCAATGCCTGAGCATTTATCCACAGAATCCACAGCGAACGGCTGTCCACATGGTTGATAAACTTGTGGACAGCCGTTCCTCCGTTTTGATTCTCAACCCGCCCCGGCTGTGCTAAACTATCGTTACCCCTCCGGAGCCCCGGGAAAACAGATCCCCGGGAGAAGCCGGGCGGCTAAAATACAATCAGAAGGTGTGACGGTTCATGAGAATCGCGATTGATAATCTTCCGTCTGCCACCATGGTCCCGAATGAGTTTATCGACCGGATCATGCCGGCGGCAAACGGTGAATATGTAAAGGTGTTTCTGTATCTTCTCCGCCACAATGGGGAAGAGATCACCCCCGCGCATATCGCGGACGCCCTGGAACTGACCGAGGGGGATGTCCGCCGGGCGCTGATGCGCTGGCAGCGGGAAGGGCTGATCTCGGTCCCGCAGGAAAACGGAGAAGCAGTGCAGGCGGCACCGGAGACCCCGGTTCCGGCCGTGCAGGAAGTGACGGAAAGCATTTCGGAAATTGAGGACATCGTTCCGGCGGCAGCGCCGGCCGGAGCGGAACAGATCCCGGCGGCAGCGCCGGTCAGAGCGGAACAGATCCCGGCGGCAGCGCCGGTCAGAGCGGAGCAGATCCCGGCGGCAGCGCCGGCTCCTGCGCAGACAGCAGCCCCGGTCCGTACGGCACAGACCCCGGCTCCGGCCGCGCAGACGGCGCAGGGATACCCGGCTCCGGCCGCGGATGCGGTTCCGGCCGCGGCAGCATCGTCCCCGGCAGAGCTTCCCCGGCGGAAACCGGCGGATTTCGGAAAACTCCGGAAGGATGAGGACTTTACAACGCTCCTCTATGTGCTGCAGCGCTATCTCGGGATCATTTTCTCCCAGACCAACACGGAGTCGGTGGCTTATCTTTACGATACCCTCGGCATGTCCCAGGACCTCCTGATCTATACGGCAGAGATCTGCGCGGAGCGGAAGCAGCGCGCGGAGTCGGAAGGCCGCAGGGCAGGAGACCGGGACTGGTTCCGGTACTTTGAGAAGACGGCTCTCCGCTTCCACAGTAAGGGCATCCGGACCGCGGAACAGGCACGGGAAGATGACACCCGCTACCGTGCTGCAATCTTCGCCGTGATGAATGCCTTCGGGAAGGACTGTTCTTATCCGGGACAGGCGGAGCGTACCCTGATCGAAAAGTGGTATAATGACTACGGGTTTTCTGCCGAAATCATCGGTGAGGCCTGCAGCATCGTCAAACTGTCTACCGGCGGAATCAGCTACAGCTATGCGGACAAGATCCTGAACAGCTGGAACGAGGCGGGGATCCGCACCGTGGAGCAGGCGAAGGAGTATGAGGCGCGCCGGAAGGAAGGCGGCGGGGCAGGGAACGGACAGAACGTCCGCAGGACCGGCGCTCCGCGGAACAATCCCGGAAGAACGGTCACCCGCTTTCACAATCTTGAAGAGCGGAACGACGATCTCGAAGCCTATGCGCTGCAGAAAATGAAGAGGGAGCTGGAAGAGGCCTGAAGCATGCCCACAGGGCGCTTCCGGGTTGAGAAAGGAAGCTTATGGCACTGAGCAATTCTCAGTACAACGCGATCATGCGGGAATATGAACGTCTGCAGGCGGAGAGCCGCAGTGAGCTGAGGGCGCGGAAGGAGAAGATCTATGCCGCGGTCCCGGAGCTCCGCGCGCTGGAGCTTAAGGCGGGCAGTTCGGCGATGGAGCGCTTCCGCGCTGCAGTAAAGACGGGAAACCGGGCGGCGGTGGAGGGCTTTTCCGGAGAACTCCGGGATCTGGAGGCGGAGAGACGCCGTCTCCTGGCGGAGGCGGGCTATCCCGCGGACGCCCTGGAGCCCCGGTTCCGGTGCCCGGACTGCCGGGACACCGGCATGGCGGACGGTCAGCGCTGCCACTGTTTCAATGCCAGGGCAGCGGAGCTTCTCTACAGCCAGTCCGGCCTCCGGCGGATCCTGGAGCATGAAAACTTTGACAGATTCTCTCTGGAACTGTATGATGATCAGCGTGTCATCACGAAGGTCGGCATGACGGAGAGAGCGTATATGGAAAAGCAGCTGGAGCGCTGCAGGCGGTACGCCGCGGGATTCCGGGAAAAGCGGGGGAACCTTCTGTTCCGGGGGAATACCGGCGTCGGGAAATCCTTTCTGTCCCACTGCATCGCGAAGGAGCTCATCGACCAGGGCTTTGCCGTCCTCTATCTGGGCGCGGCAGAGCTCTTTGAGTGCATGGCAGCCGTCAGCATGGACCGGGAGGAGGACCTTTCCCGGAAGGAACAGTACGACCTGATCTTTTCCGCGGATCTCCTGATCATCGACGATCTGGGTACGGAAATGATGAACAGCCTGACGATCTCGCAGTTTTTCAATCTTCTGAACGCCCGTGACGTGCCGGAGAAGGGGACAGTTATCTCGACGAATCTCTCCCTCACGATGCTGCGGGACACCTATACGGAGCGAATTACGTCGAGAATTCTCAGCGGATATAGTATAATAGAACTCTACGGGGATGATCTCCGGAGAAAAATCTGAACAGACAACCTGGGCATGAGGGAAAGGAAGCCATGGCAAACGAAGATAAAGTGATCGAGACGATCCCGGTAGGACCTCTGGGACTGGTTCCCCTGAAGAGCTGTGAGGAACTCGGGAAAAAGGTAGATGCGTATCTTGTGCGCTGGCGCACCGCGCGGCAGAGCGAGCATAAGAGCACCATTGCATTTGCCGAGTATCAGAAGGATTCCTACATTATCAAGACGAAGCTGTCCCGTTTCGGCACCGGCGAAGGCAAGGGCACCATCCTGGAGTCGGTCCGCGGCGACGATCTGTACCTGATGGTCGATGTCTGCAACCACAGCCTGACCTATTCTCTCTGCGGCATGCAGAACCACATGTCTCCGGATGACCACTTTCAGGACCTGAAGCGCATCATCAGCGCTGCTGCCGGAAAGGCGAGACGCATCAACGTCATCATGCCCTTCCTGTATGAGAGCCGCGTCGAGACCCGGAAGGGCCGCCAGTCCCTGGACTGTGCGATGGCGCTGCACGAGCTTTGCGACATGGGTGTGGACAATATCATCACCTTCGACGCCCACGATCCCCGCGTCATGAACGCTATCCCTCTGAACGGCTTTGAGACCGTCCAGCCGACCTACCAGTTCATCAAGGCCCTTCTGGAGACAGAGCCGGACCTCGTGGTGGACTCCGACCACATGATGATCATCAGCCCGGACGCCCACGGCATGAAACGGGCCATCTACTACGCAAATCTGCTTGGAATAGAGCTCGGCATGTTCTACAAGCGCCGGGATTACACCCGCAGCGTGAACGGCCGGAATCCCATCGTTGCCCACGAATTCCTCGGGACCGATGTCGCCGGCAAGACGTGTATCGTCATCGACGACATGATCTCCTCCGGCGAGAGCTGCCAGGATGTGGCGCGGGAGCTGAAGCGCATGAAAGCGGCGAGGGTCATCATCTGCGCGACCTTCGGGTTCTTTACCAACGGTCTCGGCCGCTTTGACCGTTACTATGAGAACGGCCTCATCGACCGGATCCTGACCACGAACCTGGTTTACCAGACACCGGAGCTCCTGAGCCGGCCCTACTACACCAGCGTCGACATGAGCAAATATATCGCGCTCATCATCGACAACCTGAACCACGATACCTCCATCAGCGATCTGCTGAACCCGAGCGACCGTGTCCAGAGAGCCCTGAAGCGCCACATGGACGCCATCGCGGCGCGCGGCTGAGATATGAAGGGGCCCCGGGGCAGGAACGCTGCGGAGCCGGAATGAAGATTATGCGCGGCGCGCCAGCATCGCCCGCGTATACAATAAACTGAGTACAAGGAGCGGAAACAGTTATGGCAGACGACAAGAAGCTGGTAAAAGAAATCACCTCCATGGATGAGGACTTTGCCCAGTGGTATACGGACATTGTTAAGAAGGCGGAGCTCTGCGACTACGCGAGCGTCAAGGGCTGCATGGTCATCAAGCCGGCGGGCTACGCCCTCTGGGAAGCGATCCAGAAGGATCTGGATGCGCGCTTCAAGGCGACTGGCGTGCAGAACTGCTACATGCCGGTGTTCATCCCGGAGAGCCTTCTGCAGAAAGAGAAGGATCACGTCGAGGGCTTCGCGCCTGAGGTCGCCTGGGTCACCCACGGCGGTCTGGAGCCGCTGCAGGAGCGCCTCTGCGTCCGTCCGACCTCCGAGACCCTGTTCTGTGATTACTACGCGAAAAACGTCCATTCCTACCGTGACCTGCCGCAGCTCCTGAATCAGTGGTGCTCCGTGGTCCGCTGGGAGAAGACGACCCGTCCCTTCCTCCGCTCCAGAGAGTTCCTGTGGCAGGAAGGCCACACCGTCCACGCCACGGCGGAGGAGGCGCAGGAGCGCACCGAGATGATGCTGAACGTCTACGCGGACTTCTGTGAGGAGGACCTGGCGATCCCGGTCATCCGCGGACAGAAGACCGACAAGGAAAAGTTCGCCGGCGCCATCGCGACCTACACTATCGAGTCCCTGATGCATGACGGCAAGGCGCTGCAGAGCGGCACCAGCCACAACTTCGGCGACGGCTTCGCCAGAGCCTTCGGCATGCAGTTCGCGGACAAGGACAACACCCTGAAGTACATGCACCAGACCTCCTGGGGCATGACCACCAGAATGATCGGCGCCATCATCATGGTCCACGGCGATGATTCCGGACTGAAGCTCCCGCCGCGGATCGCTCCGACCCAGGTCATCGTGATCCCGGTCCAGATGAACAAGGAAGGTGTTCTGGAGAAGGCCGCTGAGCTGAGAGACATCCTGGCAGCCGCAGGCGTCCGGGTGAAGCTGGACGACAGCGACCGCCGTCCGGGCTTCAAGTTCGCGGACTGCGAGATGAGAGGCATCCCGCTCCGCGTGGAGATCGGTCCGAAGGACATTGAGGCCGGACAGTGCGTCCTGGTCCGGAGAGACACCCGGGAGAAGATCACCTGCGCCATCGCAGACCTTGCTGCCACGGTCCCGGCCCTGCTGGAGACCATCCAGAAGGATATGTACGAGGCGGCAAAGGCCCACAGAGACGCCCACACCTACGAGGCCCACAACATGGATGAGTTCACGGAGACCGTGAAGACGAAGCCGGGCTTCATCAAGGCGATGTGGTGCGGCGACCAGGCCTGCGAGGACAAGATCAAGGAGCTGACCACAGCCACCAGCCGCTGCATGCCGTTCCATCAGGAAAAGATCGGCGAGACCTGCGTCTGCTGCGGAAAGCCCGCGAAGAAGATGGTCTACTGGGGCATCGCGTACTAAAAATGAATGGGGCTGCCGGAGGCAGCCCTTTTCTGTTTCCGGAGTTGATATGAAGATACCAAACGACGTGCTTTTGATCATGAATACCCTTGCGGAAGCGGGATATGAAGCTTATGCCGTGGGCGGCTGCGTGCGGGATTCCCTTCTCGGGCGGGAGCCGAAGGACTGGGACATCACCACGGACGCGCTGCCGGAGGCGGTGAAGGCTTTGTTCCGGCGCACCGTCGATACGGGGATCGAACACGGGACCGTCACGGTAATGCGGGGAAAGACCGGATACGAGGTCACCACCTACCGTCTGGACGGCGCCTACTCCGACGGGCGGCATCCGGACTCCGTGACCTTCACGCCGGAGCTCCGGGAGGACCTGCGGCGCCGGGATTTCACCATCAACGCCATGGCCTGCGCGGCGGACGGGACCATCGTGGATCTGTTCGGCGGACAGGAGGACCTGGAAAAGCAGGTGGTCCGCTGTGTCGGGGATCCCGACGAGCGCTTCACGGAGGACGCACTCCGCATCCTGCGGGCCGTGCGCTTCTCTGCCCAGCTGGACTTCACGATCGAGCCGGCGACCTGGGAAGCCCTGCGGCGGCACGCGCCGAACCTGGTGCACGTGAGCAGGGAGCGTATCCTGGCGGAGCTCACAAAGACGCTCCTGTCGGAGCACCCGGAGCGGCTCTCGGAGCTGGGCCCTGCGGGGATCTTGGAATGGCTTCCCGAACAGTTTGCGGAATGCCATGCGGACCGCCGGGCTGCAGCTCTGCCGGAAGAACGGTCCATCCGCTGGACGGGGGTCTTCGCGGAGAGCGCGCCGGAGACGGTGCGGGAGCTCCTGAAGGAGCTGAAAAGCGACCGGGATACCATGGACCGGGCGGCGCTTCTCACGCGGGAGGTGAAAAAGCCCCTGCCTGAGACCGCGGCGGATGTCCGGATCCTGCTCTCGGAGATCGGGCCGGAGAGGTTCGCGGACCTGCTGCTTCTGAAGAAGGCGGGATACGGCCTGAATGCGGACACCGGAGCCGCGGCCGGCATCGGAAATCCGGGAAGGACAGCTGCGGAGCGCATCCGCCGGGCGGAGGACCTCGCTGCGGAGATCCTTTCCCGGGGCGACTGCATTTCTTTAAAGCAGCTGGCGCTCACCGGACGGGACCTGATCGCCCTGGGCGTGAAGCCCGGGCCGGAGCTCGGGCAGAAGCTTGCCTTCCTGTTCCGGAAGGTGCTGGAGCAGCCGGAACTGAATGAAAAAGAAACTTTGAAGAATCTTCTTGCGGAGAAACAGGCCTGAAAAAGACCCGGAGGAAGGAGGCACGCAAGCAGTACTTGAATCTGTACGGAATCCGGGAAGCGTGTTAAAATCTGACTCATGAACAATACAGAACATAATCAGAAAACAATCAGTGACCGCGCTCGCCTTGGCATCGCTTTCGGCGCGGCTTTTATCGGTATTTTGATCGCGGGGCTTTCCGAGCATCCCGCAGTTGCTCTCTCCGGGACTGCGCAGCAGGAGGCAGACGCGCAGAGCGGGCCGGGCATCGGCCTGGAGACCGCAGGCGGCAGCCAGGCAGGCCCCGGCGTCAGCGAAAGCTCTGCAGCGGGCCCCGGCGCGGATTTCACGGATCCGGACCTTAAGCCGGTGATCTGGTACAACGCGGACGGGATCTGGGTCTACAGTCCGCAGAAGGATGAGAGTGTACAGCTCACCTCCTATGCGGAAGGCGGCGCGCCGGACCGCATGTCGGAGGTCTATTCCGAGACAAATCCCGCGGACGATGTCGTCCTGTCCGCAGACGGGACGCTGGCGGCATATTTCCGCCGGCAGACCATGTCTCTGTTTTCCGGGACCACGGCGGAGCTCTGGTGCACGGATCTCAGCGCGGACCAGCACCGGGAACGGAAGGTCGCGGAGAATGTGATAAGCTTCAAGATCCTTCCGGACGGTTCCCTGATCTGGATGGATGCGGACAGCGGTTTTTACCGGCTGCAGGATCCCGTGGGGGCGGAGACACCGGCGCGGAAGCGGATCGCCTCCGGCGTCACGGATTTCCGGGTCAGCGCGGACGGAGCGGATATTTTTTACGTCACGGACATCGGGACCGGCTATGCGCTTCCTTCCGCGGAGGGGGCTTCCTCCCGCAGGATCGCGGAGAGCGTCTACGGCATCGAGTGGGCATCGGAAGACCTGGACACCATCTACTATAACAACGGGGACGGAGATATGTTCTGCATAAACGGCCTCCGGAACGTCCAGATCGTGGACGTAGATATCCAGGATTTTGCCGTGATCGAGAAGACCGGCCATCTCTACTACCTGCGTGCGGATGAAGGCACGGAGGAAGGAGAGACTGCGGAGGAAAGCACTGCTGACGTTGCCGGCGCGGAATCGGGGGAAGAAACGGGATCCCTGACCGCGGAGGAAGAGATCCTGAATCTCATCAACAGCATTAAGCTGGAGAACGGTCTGACTATCGCGGAAGCGGCGGAGTCCGCGGCTGCGGAATCCGAAGCAGAGAAAGCGAAGGAGGATCACTGGGAGACAGTACTTCCGGATTCACGGAAGGGGCGCCTCGGCTATTTTGACGGGCAGAACCACGGCATCGTCCTGAGCGGCGTTGCCAGCATCAATACCATGAATTCGGATTCCATTGAGCAGGACCGACTTCTGGTGACACTGGATCTGGACAATGACTACCGGATCTTCATTCTCCGGGACGACGTCCCGCTGGATACGGGGATGAAGATCACTGACGACGGTCTGACGGATCTCTGCATCGATTTCGCCCGGGACACACTCTACTATATCCGGCAGAGTGAAGACGAAGCAGGCTCCATGGACCGGGGAACGGTCTATGCCCGGGATTTCGATGAGAAGGGCTTCGGAACAGAGCGGAAGCTCTTTGACGGCGCAACGGTCATCAGCGCTGCCCGGGACGGAAAGGTCTATACCGGTGCCTTCCCTGACTCTGAATCCGGCTCCCGTTTTGCGGTGGACGGCAAGGTGGTCTCGGAACACGTCTCCTCCTTCTGGTGGGATGAAGGCGGCTTCAGCGATAACATCCGCCTCTACCGTAATGTTTTCCAGGATTTTTATTATGTATCCGGCGAGTTCGATGAGACGATGGACGACGGAACACTCCGGGGCATTGCCTACAATGTGCGGGAATGCCATGCCTTCGATGACGGCAGCTACACCTTCCTCACGAACTACGACGAAGAACTTCAGACCGGGACGCTTCTCTACTGGGACGGTTACAGTGAGCACAAGCCGGTCCTGGTCAGCAGAAATGCTGCCGGCACGAAGAAGGGAACGTACGAGTAAAGGTGTTTTCGGAACAGTGATCTGCTGCTCCTGAGGGTTTGGCTTGAGCGTGAATGTTTCTAAAAAAGGCAATATCGATTTCACGAAGGGCAGCATCATACGGAATCTGATCCTGTTCTTCGTCCCTATCGTGCTGGGGGAGCTGTTCCAGAATTATTTTGCGGTCCGGGGACAGATCCGGGAAAAGATCACTGCCGCAAAAGCGCCGGTATGAAAGAAAAGATCGGAAAACAAAGGATGATCAAAGAAAACAAAAAGAAACAAAGGAAAAGAGCTTCCGCTGCGAGACGGAAGCTCTTTTCCTTTGTTATAAAGCAAGATCAAAAAGAGGGGGGTCTTATGATCGTGGCTGGTTAGGGGGGCCGGACAGCCCGGAGGCTGTCCGGTATGAGTATGAAAAAGCTTTGCAGTTCAGTCTATCGGAACTCTGTCCTGCGTCCTTTCTCAAGGACAAGTACATCATACGGAAAATTTGTGTCGAAAATATGGACTCATGCTAAAAAATGAATAAAGAGGATTAAGAAAATAAAACGTAAAAGTAAAGGGAAACGGAAGCTCCGGAAACCGCGGAACTGCACAGGATTTCCTGCCCGGGACCGGGGACGCATTACTTGCATAATGCAGGTGCTTCCGATATAATTATGTGAGACTGTGCACTCGAGAGTGAACTGCTCCCGGGGCGGTTTTTTATTGTTTTGACAAGAATCAATCAAACGGAACGGCCCGCTCTGCGGGGCCGGTGCTGGAGGAAAAATATGTTCGGAATGACTTCAAACGATATCGGGATCGACCTTGGTACGGCCAGTATCCTTGTCTATATCAAAGGGAAGGGCGTGGTTCTCAAGGAGCCGAGCGTCGTCGCTATCGAGCGCGACTCCGGCCGCATCCTTGCCATCGGCGAAGAAGCGCGGCTGATGATCGGCAGAACGCCCGGCAATATCATCGCGATCCGTCCGCTGCGCCACGGCGTCATCTCTGACTATACGGTCACTGAGAAGATGCTGAAGTACTTTATCAACAAGGCAGTGGGCAAGAAGACCCTGCTCCGCCCGCGCATCGCGGTCTGCATCCCGTCCGGCGCCACCGAGGTGGAGCGCAAGGCGGTAGAGGACGCGACCTATCAGGCAGGCGCGAAGGAGGTCTCCATCATTGAGGAACCCGTCGCGGCAGCCATCGGCGCAGGCATCGACATCTCGAAGGCCTGCGGAAACATGATCGTCGACATCGGCGGCGGCACCACGGACATCGCCGTCATCTCCCTCGGCGGACCGGTGGTCTCCACTTCCATCAAGGTCGCGGGCGATGACTTCGACGAAGCACTGGTCCGCTACATGCGGAAGAAGCACAACCTCCTGATCGGTGAGCGCACCGGTGAGGACATCAAGATCCAGATCGGCGCGGCTTACCGCCGGCCGGAGGTCCTGACCATGGAAGTCCGCGGACGGAACCTGGTCACCGGCCTTCCGAAGACCATCGTGGTCTCCTCCGACGAGACGCTGGAAGCGCTGCAGGAGCCGGCGCTCCAGATCGTGGACGCTGTGCACAACGTGCTGGAGCGCACTCCCCCGGAGCTGGCGGCGGACATTTACGACCGCGGCATCGTCTTCACGGGCGGCGGCTCTCTCCTGTACGGACTGGACCAGCTCTGCCAGGAGAAGACCGGCATCAACACCATGATCGCGGAAGCGCCGCTGACGGCGGTCGCGATCGGAACCGGAAAATTCATCGAGTTCCAGAACGGGGATCCCGAGGACAGAAAGCGGGATTTCTGATCCCGGGCCGGCAAAGAGCCGGCAGTACGGAATGACCCGGCGGGGACCGGAAAAGAAAGAGGTACGATCACAGTTACATGGCATCTGTTGCAGGCTACGTCGAAAAGATCAAATACCGGAATGAGGAGAACGGCTACTCCATCCTGAGCGTCTCGGGCGGCGGGGAGGAGTTCGTCCTGGTAGGGACCTTCCCCGTGATCGAGGAAGGGGAGTACATCCAGGCAGAAGGCGTCATGAAGGTCCATCCGGTGTACGGCGAGCAGCTGCAGGTCGAATCATACGAGGCGAAAACACCGGAGGACAGGGAAAGCGTGCTGCGCTACCTGTCCTCCGGCGCTGTCAAGGGGATCGGCGAGGCGCTCGCGAAACGTATCGTAAAGAAATTCAAGAATGACACGCTGCGGATCCTGGAAGAGGAGCCGGAGCGCCTTTCGGAGGTGAAAGGAATCTCCGACAGGATGGCGGCGGAGATCGGCGCGCAGATCCTGGAAAAGAAGGAGATGCGGGATGCCATGCTGTTCCTGACAAAGTACGGGATCAGCATGAATCTCTCCGTGAAGCTGTACCGCCGGTACGGCGACGCGATCTACGGCATTATCCGCGACAACCCCTACCGACTTGCGGACGATGTCACCGGCATCGGGTTCCGGATCGCGGACGATATTGCCCGCAGGGCCGGGATCGAGGCGGACTCCGAATTCCGGATCCGCTCGGGTATTCTTTATGTCCTGAGCCAGGCCGGCGGGCAGGGACACATGTATCTCCCGGAGGAGATCCTGCTTCGGCGGACCGCGGAGCTTCTCGGCATCCCGGAGGAGGGCATGCGGGTGCAGCTCTCGGACCTCCAGATGGACCGGAAGATCGTGATGAAGAAGATGCCGCCGGAAGCGGTGCCGGACACGGATCCTTCGTGGATCCGGATGGATCCGGAGAGCCGGGAGTTCCCGGAAGAACAGATCCCGGAGGACCGCTGGGCGGTCTACCCCTCGGGGGCTTATTTTACGGAACTGAATACGGCTGCCATGCTGCACGACCTGGATCTCCGTTCTGACGAGCCGGAGGAGCGGATCCTGAAAGCCCTGAGCCAGGTGGAGGAGAGTGAAGGCATCATTTTCGACGATCAGCAGCGGCTTGCGGTGCTGGAGGCAGCCCGCTCGGGACTCCTGATCCTCACCGGCGGCCCCGGTACCGGAAAGACCACCACCATCAATGCGATCATCCGGTATTTTGAGCGCCAGGGGGCAGAGATCCTGCTGGCGGCGCCCACGGGCCGCGCGGCGAAGCGGATGACGGAAGCGACCGGACATGAGGCGCGGACCATTCACCGTCTGCTGGAGATCAGCGGCATGCCCGCGGACGAGGAAGACCGGAAGCCGGGAACGCTGACCGGCATGCATTTCGCGCGGAACGAGGAGATGCCGCTGGAAGCCGACTGTGTGATCATCGACGAGGTCAGCATGGTGGACATCTACCTCATGAATTCGCTGCTGAAGGCGGTGAGCCCCGGGACTCACCTGATCCTGGTGGGGGACAGCAACCAGCTTCCCAGCGTGGGGCCGGGAAATGTACTGCGGGACTTGATCAGCTCCGGCTGCTTCAACGTGGTCCGGCTGAACCGGATCTACCGTCAGGCGGCGGAGAGCGACATTGTGGTGAACGCCCACCGGATGATCGACGGGGATCCTATAGACCTCTCGAAGCGGAGCAGGGACTTTCTGTTCATCCGTCAGGAAGATCCGGACGGGGTGCTCCAGATCATGCTGAGCCTGGTACGGGACAAGCTTCCGAAATATGTGGACGCTCCCGTGAACGAACTTCAGATCATGACTCCCATGCGGAAAGGCGTCCTGGGGGTGGAGAATCTGAACCGCTTCCTGCAGGGCGTCATGAACCCGCCGGCGCCGGGAAAGCCGGAGAAGGAACTGAACGGCATCCTGTTCCGCGTCGGGGACAAGGTCATGCAGATCAAAAACGACTATCACCGGGGCGTCTACAACGGGGATATCGGGATCCTGACAATGATCAACAGCTTCGCGGAGACGCTGACGGTCATCTTTGACGACGACCGGGAGGTGGAGTATTCCTACGGGGACACGGAGGAGCTGGAGCTGGCCTACGCCATCACCATACACAAGAGCCAGGGAAGCGAGTATCCGGCGGTGGTGATCCCGGTCTGGCCGGGGCCGCGGATGCTTCTGACCCGGAACCTGATCTACACGGCGGTGACCCGGGCCCGGAGCTGTGTCGCCATGGTGGGCGCGCCCCGCTGCTTTTTTGACATGGTGGCAAACACTCAGGAGCTCCGGCGCTACACTGGCCTGGCGGAGCGGGTAAAGGAGCTGTACGCATGAGATTATTACGTCTGCTGAACGATACGGTGTTTCCGCCGCGGTGTCCGGTCTGCGAACAGATCGTGACCCCGCCGGGCAGGGGGATCTGCGCGGCCTGTCTTCCGCGGGTCCCTTTTGTCGCGGAGCCCCGGTGTCTTTAGGTGCGGCAGGACGGTCCGGGAGGAGGGCGAGGCTTACTGCCTTGACTGCAAGGGCCGGGAAAAGTCTTTTATCGCGGGCTTCCCGCTCTGCGATTACGACGACGTCATGCAGCGGGCCGTGACCAGGATCAAGTACGGAAACCGGAGAGAGTACATCCGGCCCTTCGCGGCCCTTCTGGAGGAGCGTTACGGGAAGGAACTGAGGAGGCTCGGTGCGGACTGTATGATCCCGGTCCCGGTACATCCCTCGCGGCTTAAGACCAGAGGGTTCAACCAGGCGGAGCTTCTGGCGCGGGAGCTTTCCCCGTATCTCGGGATCCCGGTGCGGCCGGAGTTCCTTTCCCGGACCAGAAAGACCGAGGCCCAGAAGGAACTGACGCCGGATGAGCGGGTCCGGAACCTTTCCCGGGCCTTCACGGCGGACCTTATGGGGGAAAAGATAAACACCGTGATCCTTGCCGACGATATCTATACCACCGGCAGCACTGTGGAGGCCTGCAGCAGGGCGCTTCGCGCCGCAGGAGTATCGCGGATATACTATGTCAGCATCTGTATTGTCCCGGAGGCATGAGCCTCCGGTTTTTTTGTGCCTTTTTCCCGACGGCAGAAGTCCTCCGCTGTTTTTTGACTTTTATTGCTGAAAATGCCTGGACGGAAAATGCCTGGAAAACGCTCTAATATTGCAATTGATTTATGAATAGGGTATAATTCCGTATGAATATGTCCGCCTTTCCGGCGGACGGGATTCAAGTATTCCAAAGGGAGGAAATTACTATGAAGAACAACAAGTTAATGGCGATGACTGCACTGGCAATGGCATCCATGATGATCCTCGGCGCCTGCGGCGGTTCCAAGCCGGCAGAGACCACGGCAGCGGCAACCACGGCAGCGGCGGCAGAGACCACGGCGGCAGCAGCTGAGACCACGGCGGCAGCAGCTGAGACCACCGCGGCGGCAGCTGAGGCTGCAAAGGGCGGCATGGAAGGCGGCACGAGCCTGAACTTCACCACCGGCGGCGACCAGGGAACCTACTACGGCTTCGGCGGCGTCCTGGCAGGAAAGGTCAGCGAGACCACCAGCACCACGGTCACTGCGATCACCTCCGGCGGATCCAAGGCCAACATCGAGGCTCTTGAGATGGGTGATGCCCAGCTCGGCTTTGTCCAGTCTGACGTTATGGCATATGCCTACAACGGCACCCGCCTCTTCGAGGGCGCACCGGTCACCAACATCTCCACCGTCGCTTCTCTTTACATGGAGCAGGTCCAGATCGTCACGCTGGATGAGAACATCAAGAGCGTTGCTGACCTGAAGGGCAAGAACGTCTCCATCGGCGCTGCAGGCTCCGGCGTTTACTTCAATGCCATCGATGTCCTCGGCGTATACGGCCTTGCTGAGTCCGACATCAACCCGACCTATCAGTCCTTCGGCGATTCCACCGAGGCTCTGCAGGACGGCAAGATCGACGCGGCATTCGTCGTCGCAGGCGCTCCGACCACCGCTGTCACTTCTCTTGCGGCAACCAAGCCGGTCTACCTGGTCAGCCTGGATGACGAGCACATCGAGAAGCTGATCGCCGAGTCCCCGTACTATTCCAAGAACACCATCTCCAAGGATGCTTACGGCACGCCTGAGGATGTCAACACTGTCGCTGTCGGCGCAGTCGTCATCGCGAACGACGATGTCTCCGTGGCTGATGTCTACAACTTCCTGTATGGTGTCTTCGAGAACGTCGATGCCATCACCGCTGCTCACGCAAAGGGTGCTGAACTGGATCTCGACTTCGCGGCTTCCGTCACTTCCATCCCGTATCATCCGGGCGCTGTGAAGTATTTCGCGGAGAAAGGCAAGACTGTCACCGGCAAGTAATTCACATATCACGAAGCGGTGATTCTGAATGAATCTTCTGCCGCGGCGGAGTCTGTCTGTCTCTGCCGCGGCATTTATTTCCACTAAAGGGGGTTTTTTCATGGCTAACAATGACAACCTGGATCCGAAGGATCTGAACAAGGCTCCGGCGGAGGAGATCGACACCTCGACCGGAACCGCCGAGGACGTTGAAGCGGTAATGAAGAAATACGACCGTGAGTCCAATGTCCGCCGCTGGGAAGGAACGCCCGGCCTGGTGGTCAAGTCACTCTCGGCGCTGTTTTCGCTCTACTGCATCTACGTCACACTGTTCAGCACGGCGATGCCGGAGATCCGCCTGAATATTTTCCTGGCGCTGATCCTGATCCTCGGCTACCTGCACTATCCGATCCACAAAGGCGTGACCAGGGCCAACTATATTCCGGTCTACGATATAATCATCATGATCGCGGGCGCGTTCCCGTTCTTCTACTTCGCGGCGAATGCCAGCAAGATCATCATGATGGCGACCCGTGTCACGAAGGATCCGAAGATGGTCGTCTTTGCGGTCATTTCCGTCCTTGCGCTGATGGAACTCTGCCGCCGCTGCGTCGGCATCCCGATCCTCTGCGTGGTCGGCGCGCTGCTGGTGTACACTTTCTCCACGGTCCGGTTCGGAAAGGTCATTTATGACCTGTTCTATACCACGACGGGTCTCATGAATACCCCGATCAACGTCTGCGCGAAGTACATCGTCGTGTTTATTATCTTCGGCGCTTTCCTGGAACGGACCGGCATCTCCACCTTCTTCATCAACCTGGCGAACTGCGCAGCGGGCGCATCCGCCGGCGGACCCGCAAAGGTCGCGGTCATTTCCTCCGCACTCTGCGGCATGGTCTCGGGATCCTCCGTCGGAAACACCGTCACCACCGGATCCATCACCATCCCGATGATGAAGAAGACCGGCTACAAGCCTGAGTTCGCCGGCGCGGTCGAGGCTGCCGCATCCACCGGCGGCCAGATCATGCCCCCCATCATGGGCGCCGCGGCGTTCCTGATGGCGGAGTACATGGGCATCCCCTACGCGCAGGTCGCGCTGAAGGCTATTCTCCCGGCAGTCCTGTACTTCACCGGCATTTACATCGCAGTCCATCTGGAAGCAAAGAAGCTTGGCCTGAAGGGTATCCCGAAGGATGAACTCCCGAAGATCGGCTCTCTGCTTCCGAAGATCTACCTGCTTCTGCCGCTGGTCATCCTGGTGGTTATGGTCTCCACGAACATGTTTACCATGCAGTTCTCCGCCACCATCGCCATCGGCATCACCATCCTGGTGGGCCTGGTCAACAAGGACGACCGCATCAGCCCGCAGAAGATCTTTGACGCCCTGGAAGCCGGCGGCCGCGGCACTATCACCGTTGCCGTGGCATGCGCCATGGCGGGTCTTGTGGCAGGCTGCATTACTTCCACGGGTCTGGCGTCCAAGCTGATCACCCTGATCGTCAACATCTCCGGCGGCCGGGCCATCATCGCCCTGGCCCTGACCATGATCTGCTGCGTCATCCTCGGCATGGGCGTCCCGACCACCGCAAACTACTGCATCATGGCGGCCACCTGCGCACCGATCCTGATGAGCCCGCAGATCGGCATCCCGCGTGTCTGCGCGCACTTCTTCGTATTCTACTTCGGCATCGTCGCGGACATCACGCCGCCGGTGGCCCTGGCAGCCTACGCAGGAAGCGCCATCGCGAAGGCGCCGCCCATGAAGACCGCTTTCAACGCGACACGTCTCGCCATCGCGGCCTTCGTCGTGCCGTACATCTTCGCGTTCAACCCGGTCATGCTGTTTGAGTTCGCTGAAGGCACCAGCGGCGGAGCCATGTTCATCCAGGTCATCCAGCTGATCCTGACCTCCCTGGTCGGCCTCTTCGGCGTCGCGGCAGCACTGAACGGCTTCCTCTACAAGCCGATCAATCCGCTGCTCCGCGCGGGCATGATCGTCGGCGGACTGTGCATGATGATCCCGGGAACCATGACCGACCTTGTCGGACTGGTCATTCTGGCTGCGATCATCGCGCTGCAGCGCGGCGGTGTTAAAAAGGCGGCCTGAAAAACTGCATAGGACAACGCCGCGCAAATCGGCGGGATAAAAGTGATTAAATTCAACGGGTCTGCATCTGTCCGTATCAAGCGGACAAGTGTAGACCCGTTGCGCATTTTGAACGATTAAGCTATAATTACTTCTGTTTCCGCATAATTATTTGGCGGAACGACACTTTGATCCGAACCAGGGAGGTTTAAGAATGATGAAAAAGTTATTTGCACTGGCACTTTCCGGAATGATGGCTGTTTCTCTGGCTGCCTGCGGCGGTTCCAAGCCGGCAGAGACCACTGCTGCTCCGGCTGCCCCGGCAGAGACCACTGCTGCCGCTGCTGCAGAGACCACTGCCGCTGCTGCAGAGACTACGGCTGCTGAGGCAGCTGCGGCGGAGAAGCTTGAAGGTTTTTCCGGAAGCTATCTGATGGGCACCGGCTCCGCCACCGGAAACTATTATGCATTCGGAAATGCGCTCAGCACTGTTGTCAACCGTGTGACGGGAGCAAACCTGACGGTCAACGCCACCGGCGGCTCCACCGAGAACGCCCGTCTGCTGGGCTCCGGCGAGAACGAGTTCGCACTGATCCAGTCCGACGTTTTCAGCTATGCGCACCAGGGCGTGGAGCTCTTTGACGGCAACCCGGTCACCAACTTCCAGGCAGTCACCGCTGCATATCCGGAGATGGTCCAGATCATCGTCCGCAAGGATGCCAACATCAGCTCCGTTACCGATATGAAGGGCAAGAACATCTGCGTCGGCGCAGTCGGCTCCGGCTATGAGGTCGCGGCGCGCCAGATCCTCAGCGCGTACGACATGAGCTATGACGACATCAACGAGACCTTCGCTGACCAGAGCACTGCGAAGAACGGCATCCAGGACGGCACTCTGGACGGCATGTTCCTCTGCTCCGGCTATCCGAACTCCAACATGGTCGAGCTGTCCCTGAACCACAACATCGAATTCGTCTCCATCGACGACGACCACATGAAGATCCTGCTCGAGAAGTATCCCTTCTATTCCGAGTTCGCACCGGAGACCGACGAGTATGATCTCGGCCACCCGATCAAGTCCGTCGCAGTCAAGTCCATGCTGGTCTGCCTCGACACCTTCACCGAGGATGAGATCTACGCTCTGACCAAGGCGATCTATGAGAACCTTCCGGATATCCAGGAGATCAACGCGAAGGCGAACTACATGTCCCTTGACAGCGCACTGTCCGGCATCCCGAGCGACCTTCATCCGGGCGCAAGAAAGTACTATGAGGAGCAGGGCGTTACCATTCCGGATTACCTTAAGTAAAAAAAGAAAGCTGCATAAAAACCAGGATCATCCGGAGTCATTTCCGGATGATCCTGAATTCATTCAGCGGAAGAAGCTGCCGCTTCTTAAACTTAAACGAAAAGAGAGAACAAGACCATGGCATTGTTTAAAAAGAAGGAACAGGTCCCGCCGGAGGAGATCGATCTTTCCGCCATTGACCGGGAATCGAAATACAAACAGTTTTCCCCGCAGGGCGAGCGGATCATTCAGATCGTCCTGACGTTCTGGGCACTGTTCCAGCTGTACGCCTCCATCTCCAACAAGGTTCCGCTGCAGATCCTGCGGTATACGCATCTGGGCTTCGCCATCAGCCTGGCCTTCATTCTGTACCCGGCGACGAAGAACGCGGACCGGCATAAACTGCCGTGGTATGACATTGCCCTTGCGGCGGCGTTCATCTCCGTCGCAGGCTATTTCATCATCAACTTCAAGCCGCTGCAGTTCCGGGCAGGCGCCTACACCGTCATGGATACCATCATGGCGGCGATGGGCATCGCCCTCGTGCTGCTGGCCTGCTGGCGTGTGGTGGGACCGCCCATCGTCATCATCGCGTCCTGCTTCTTCCTCTACGGACGCGTCGGCAAGTATCTGCCCAGCTTCCTGCAGCACCGCGGATTCGCCTGGAAGCGGATCATCACCCACCTGTTCATCACCACCGAGGGCGTCATCGGAAACCCGCTGGGCGTCTGCTCCACCTACATTTTCCTGTTCATCCTGTTCGGCGCCTTCCTGGAGAAGACCGGCATCGGCCAGTTCTTTATTGACCTTGCGAACTCGCTGGCAGGCTGGGCGGCAGGCGGACCCGCGAAGGTGGCGGTCCTTTCCTCCGCCCTGCAGGGAACGGTCTCCGGTTCCTCGGTCTCCAACACGGTTTCCACCGGTTCCTTCACGATCCCGCTGATGAAAAAGCTGGGCTATGAGCCGGAATTTGCCGGTGCGGTCGAGGCTGCCGCATCCACGGGCGGCCAGATCATGCCGCCGGTCATGGGCTCCGCCGCCTTCCTGATCTCGGAATCCTGCGGCGTGCCCTACCGTCAGCTGATGGTCTGCGCACTGATCCCGGCGTCCCTGTATTTCACCGGCATCTGGATCAGCGTCCATCTGGAGGCAAAACGCCTGGGGCTTAAGGGTCTGCCGAGAGAGCAGCTGCCAAAGCTGGGACCGCTGATGGCATCCAAGGGCCATCTGCTGATCCCGCTGGTGGGCATCATCTACCTCATGATCTCCGGCTACACCATCACGAGAGCGGCACTGATCGGCTGCCTGCTGTGCATTATTGTCCCGTATCTCCGGAAGGGGACCCACGTCCCGTTTAAGCAGATATTTACGGCGCTGCCCCAGGCGGCCCGGAACGTGATCTCGGTGGCGACGGCCTGCTCCACTGCCGGCATCATCATCGGCATGGTCACGCTGACCGGTCTCGGACAGCGGATCGGCGCGGGCATCTTTGACCTGGTGGGCAACAACGTGTTCCTCGCGCTGGTCTGCGCGATGTTCACCTCGCTGATCCTCGGCATGGGTGTATCCACGACCTCCAACTACCTGATCACATCCACCATAGCGGCGCCCATCCTGATCAAGGCGGGCATCCCGCTGCTGGCGGCCCACATGTTCTGCTTCTACTTCGGTATCGTCGCGGACATCACCCCGCCGGTCGCCCTTGCGGCATACGCAGGGTCGGCGATTGCGAAGGGCAATCCGTTCAAGACCGGCGTGAATGCCACGAAGCTGGCCATCGCGGCCTTCCTGATACCCTACATGTTCGCGCTGAACCCGAAGATGATCATGATCGGCGGCACCTTCTTCGACGCGCTGCCCATGGTCGTGACGGCGGTCATCGGCCTGATCGGCATCGGCGCGGGCTTCATCGGCTATCTGAACGGTCCGGTGAATCCGGTGATGCGCCTGGTGGCCTTCGCGGGCGGCCTGCTCCTGATCATCCCGGGCATCACGACGGACCTTCTGGGCGTCGCCCTGATCGCCCTGGTGGTGGTCGGCAACCGGCTGATGGGAAAAAAGGCGGCGGAAGCATCCTGAAAAGACAAAGACACCCCGCTGCGCGGAAATGCGCAGCGGGGTGTTTCATCTCAGAACCGGGAGGAGAAGCGTTCGCCGAGGTTCTTCCGGAAATGATCCCGGATCGCTTTAACCTCGTCCGCGCTGAGGGTCCGCTTCGGCAGAAGATAGACCTGCTCGGCGTTGACGTAGATCAGGAATTCACTGGAGATCTCAAAGACGCAGAAGATCTTTTTCAGCGGGAAGGGGGCTTTCACCTTCCGCTCGGGAATCTGGATGAGGATACTGTACTTTTCGATCTCGACGACGAAGCGGCAGCCCAGGACACTTTCGGGACTCTTCATGTAGGCCTGGATCCCGCGTTCCGCGTTCGCCAGCATCATCAGCCCCCAGATCACATAGGCCGCGGCGATGAAAAAGACGATCATGTTCGGCGCAAAAAAGCCTGCCGCGCAGAGGATCCCGTAGAGAAGGGCGAAGCCGACGACGCCGACCATAAAGAGGATGGGGCGCCGGTACCGCAGCACCAGACCGTAGTAGGTGGCTTGGCGGAAGTCCGTCAGGGTCATGGTAAATTCTGTTTTGATGGGTAACATAAAAACGCCTTTCTTCCTATATATAATAGATATTGTATTCTGTCTGAATTGTTTGAAATATCTTGTACCCGGTCTGCAGTCTGCCGGGGTATACTGTTAGTATTCTATCGGAAAGCAGGAAAACTGGAAAGACTTTCTTCTACCGGAATGACAGTATTCTGTCGGAAACCATACTATATTAAGGAGAGGATCCATATGAAGTATTTTCTTGTGATCGGAGACGGCATGGCGGACAACCCGGTCCCTTCCCTGGGAAACCGGACGCCGCTGGAGTACGCGAAACACCCGGTGATCGATTCTCTGGCGGCCCGGGGCGAGGTGGGGAGCGTGGTCAACTGCCCGAAGCCGCTGCCTGCCGGCAGTGAGACAGCCATCCTGTCGATCTTCGGCTGTGACCCGCTGAAATACTTTACCGGGCGTTCGCCCATGGAGGCGGCAGCCCTCGGCATCCCCCTCCGCGCGGGCGATGCCTGCTACCGCTGCAACCTGGTGACCATGGAGAGCGGATCCATGCCTTATGAGGAAAAGCGGATCCTGTCCCACAGCGCGGGTTCCATCAGCGGTGAGGACGCGAAGGGAGTCGTGCTTGCCCTGACGGCGGATCCTGAGTTCGCCGCTGCTTTAAGGAAAGCGCGGATGGAGATCCCGCCGGTTCCCACCTTCCGGCCGCTGGCAGTGCAGCACGAGGGAGATTTCTCCGGGATCCGGTTCATTCCGCCCCACGACCACCTCGGCGAGAAGTGCGGCCCGCTGCTGCCGCAGGCCGAAGCGGCACCGGACGCAGCAGGGACTCCCGGCGGCGCGGCGGGAACTTCGCATCGCAGCGCGGCGGACCGGGCGGCAGTCTTCACCGGACTTCAGAAGCTGGCAAACCGCATTCTGGAACATCATCCGCTGAACGATGCGCGGCGGGCGGCAGGAAAGATGCCCGCCAACGGCATCTGGTTCTGGGCGGAGGGCACGGCGCTCGAGCTTCCGGACTTCAAAGAAGAGTACGGGTGCGGCGGCGCGGTGGTCAGCGCGGTCCCGATCTGCCATGGCATCGGCGTCCTGCGGGGGCTGGAGATGGTGGAGGTGGAAGGTGCCACCGGCGAGATCGACACCAACTTCGAAGGGAAGATGGAGGCTGCGTGGCGGAAGCTGAACGAGTTCGATTTTGTCTGCCTGCACCTGGAGGCGCCGGATGAATGCACCCACAACGGGGATCTGCCGGGGAAGCTTCAGTCCATCGAGTGGCTGGACAGCCGGCTGGTGGCGCCGCTGGTCCGCAGGATGGACGAGGCAGGCATGGAGTACCGTATTCTTCTGCTCAGCGACCACAAGACGCTGACCTCCACCCGGGGGCATGACGGGGATCCGGTGCCGTACCTGATCTTTGACAGCCGGGCTGACACCGGCCGCGGCGGCGCCTACAATGAGCCGGAAGGACTGAAGGGCCCCATGGAGCTGCACGGGCACCGGCTGCTGCGGAAGCTTTTCGAGATGGAATAAGATATAAGAAGGTTCCGCACCCCTGCCCGGGATGCTGCGCAAAAGAAAAAATAAAATTTGACATACCAGACCTCTCGTGCTATAGTTGACTAGCGACTGAAGATGAGAGGTCTATTTTTTTTGACTTCAATTAATCAGACTGTAATTTGATGGAGGTGGAGACCATGCGTACAAGAATTACTCTCGCCTGCACAGAATGCAAGCAGCGCAACTACAATACGACCAAGGATAAGAAGACTCATCCGGATCGTATGGAAGTTAGCAAGTACTGCAGATTCTGCAAGCGGCATACCACGCACAAAGAGACCAAGTAAGGAACGAAAGGGTTTGAATATGGCTGAATCTGAGAACAACAAATCCAAAGTTCAGGAGTTCGTCAAAGGCCTGAAGGCGGAGTTCAGAAAGATCGTCTGGCCGACGCAGGAAAGGCTTACGCGGGAAGTGATCGCAGTCCTCTGTGTTTCGCTGGTCCTTGGCCTGCTGATCTCATTCCTTGACTGGATCTTCCAGCTTGGTCTGACATCAGTATTATCTTAAGAATCAGGGAGAAGAGGGCGCATGGCTGAAGCATACGAAGAGAAAAAGCCGGACAGCGGACAGTGGTACGTCGTCCATACCTATTCCGGGTATGAGAACAAGGTCAAGGTAGACCTTGAGAAGACCATTGAGAACCGCCAGCTTCAGGACCAGATCTTCGAAGTCTCCGTTCCGACCGAGCAGGTCGAGGAGATCAAGAACGGGGTCCGGAAGACGAACGACAGAAAGCTGTTCCCGGGATATGTCCTGGTCCGTATGATCTACAACAACGAGACCTGGTACGTGGTCCGGAACACGCGCGGCGTCACGGGCTTTGTGGGCCCGGGAAGCAAGCCGGTCCCGCTTTCACCTGAAGAGATGGTGAGGCTGGGCTTCGGCGTTCCGGAAGGAACCGTACTGCACGAGCAGAAGGTGGAATACGATTTCGCCGAGGGCGACACCGTCACTGTCACCAGCGGCCCGTGGAAGGATACGGTCGGAAAGATCAGCGCGATCAACGAAAAGCGTCGTACCGTAGCGATCATGGTCGAAATGTTCGGCCGTGAGACAAAGGTGGAGCTCGACTTCACCGAAGTGAAGAAGTTATAAACAGCATCAGTGGAAGGGTTTCATGACCCGCCAATACCACAAGGAGGTGCCATTATGGCAAAGAAAGTAACCGGATACATCAAATTACAGATTCCTGCAGGCAAGGCAACCCCGGCTCCACCCGTCGGTCCCGCTCTTGGCCAGCACGGTGTGAACATCGTTGAGTTCACAAAGCAGTTCAACGCAAGAACTGCAGATAAGGGAGATCTCATCATCCCGGTCGTCATCACTGTTTACGCTGACAGAAGCTTCAGCTTCATCACAAAGACTCCGCCGGCAGCTGTCCTTCTGAAGAAGGCATGCAAGATCCAGAGCGGTTCCGGTACCCCGAACAAGACCAAGGTCGCGACGATCTCCAAGGAAGACCTCCAGAAGATCGCGGAGACCAAGATGCCGGATCTGAACGCAGCAAGCCTGGAAGCAGCTATGAGCATGGTCGCCGGCACGGCCCGTTCCATGGGTATCGTTGTCGAGGATTAATCAGGAGGAGATGAGACGATGAAGCACGGAAAAAGATATGCGGAGGCGGCGAAGCTCGTCGACCGCGCAACACTTTATGATGTGAACGAGGCAGTTTCTCTGGTCAAGAAGACCGCTAACGCGAAGTTCGACGAGACCGTCGAGCTCCATGTCCGCACGGGCTGCGACGGCCGTCACGCTGACCAGCAGATCCGCGGCGCAGTCGTTCTGCCCCACGGCACCGGCAAGACCGTCCGTATCCTGGTCTTCGCAAAGGGACCGAAGGAGGAAGAGGCAAAGGCAGCAGGCGCTGACTTCGTCGGCGGCCAGGAGCTGGTTCCGAAGATCCAGAACGAGGGATGGCTTGATTTCGACGTCGTCGTCGCAACCCCGGATATGATGGGTGTCGTCGGACGTCTGGGCCGTGTCCTTGGACCGAAGGGCCTCATGCCGAACCCGAAGTCCGGAACCGTTACCATGGACCTGACCAAGGCCATCGCTGACATCAAAGCCGGTAAGGTCGAGTACCGTCTGGACAAGACCAACATCATCCACTGCCCCGTCGGAAAGGCATCCTTCACCGAGGAGGCACTGCAGGAGAATGTTCAGACTCTGCTGGACACCCTGGTAAAGGCAAGACCGAGCACCCTGAAGGGCGCTTTCATGAAGAGTGCGGTCCTGACCACCACCATGGGCCCGGGCGTCAAGCTGAACACCGCGAAGATCTCCAACTAAGCGGAAGGTGTTGACAGCGCTCCCGCGCTGTGATAAAGTTCGATAGGTCAGTATTGTTTTGCCGAAGACAGCAGGTGCAGAAATGCGTAAGAGGAAACCGCCTGCCGAGGAAAACGTCCGTATCAGTGACATTATCCCCGTCTGTCTTTCCGGCAGACGGGGTTTTTTCATTCCTGAATTGCGCGGAAGCGCGAGCAGAACAATACTCCTGAAGCTATTGGAAAATCAGAAGAAGGAGGAAAACAAAGCATGAGAGATTCCAAGATCGCCGAGAAGCAGCCGGTTGTTCAGGAGATCGCATCCCTGCTTGACGGCGCAAAGGGCGCAGTCGCGGTAGACTACCGCGGTCTGACTGTCGCTCAGGACACCGAGCTCAGAAAGAACCTGAGAAAAGCAGGCATCGCATACAAGGTCTACAAGAACACCATGGTCCGCATCGCGGCAAAGGGAACTGCTTTCGAGGGCCTGGATCCCTATCTCGAGGGACCGACCGCGATCGCAGTGAGCAAGGAAGACGCAACCGCTCCGGCAAGAGAGCTGAGCAAGTTCATCAAGGCCAACAAGGCAAATGAAAAGCTGGAGATGAAGGGCGGCGTCGTTGAGGGGACTGTCTATGACGCGGCCGGCATGGCGATCGTCGCCACCATCCCGGGCAGAGAAGAGCTCCTCGGCAGACTGTTCGGCAGCATGAAGAGCCCCATCAGCAACCTGGCAAGAGTCCTGAGCCAGATCGCAGAGAAGGACGGCGCTCCGGCAGAGGCAGCAGCAGAAGCACCGGCTGCAGAGTAATTTCGATTTTTTCCCAGAGGCGGTACGCCTCATAATACAAACAGGAGGATAATATAATGGCAAAGTTAAGCACCCAGGAATTCATCGATGCGATCAAGGAGCTGTCCGTTATCGAGCTCAATGATCTTGTTAAGGCACTTGAGGAAGAGTTCGGCGTTTCCGCAGCAGCAGGCATGGTCGTCGCAGCAGCAGGCCCGGCAGCAGTTGAGGAAGAGAAGACCGAGTTCGATGTCGAGCTGACCGAGATCGGCGCACAGAAGGTTAAGGTCATCAAGGTCGTCCGTGAGGCTACCTCCCTTGGCCTGAAGGAAGCGAAGGAGCTGGTTGACTCCGCTCCGAAGATGGTCAAGACCGCTGTCTCCAAGGAGGAGGCTGAGGCTCTCAAGAAGTCCCTTGAGGAAGTCGGCGCAAAGGTCACCATCAAGTAATGATCGCTTAAGTGCGAAACAAATAAAGAAGTCCGGGATCCCAGGATCCCGGACTTCTTTTTTTGTGCAAAAGCTCTGAAAGGCCGCCATGCCTGCAATGGCGGCCTTTTTCAGTGCAGACATCCTGCTCCCTACAACATTTGAGAGAAAAAAGTGTCATTAATGCGACATAAAAATGCTATAAGTCATTTATGTGACATAAAAGGGTTGCAAAAAGTGAACAAATGATATAACTTTGTATTAAGTGTTCCTATGCCCTTTTATGCCCTTTTTTATGGAATTTTAATATGGCGTAAATGTGACACTATTATATCAAGCCCTGTAACGGGATCACACAAGCTGTGAGAAAGGAATCTTTCATGAGATACAGCAACAATATCAGGCTAGTCGCCAGGTCCGGAACATGCATTGGGCCGGTGACCTGCAGAGGACCTGGCGCAGGATCTGCCAGAAAATTCTGCAGGGATCCTGGTACGGTACGTGTCCAGGAATATTGCAGAGGCCCGTCGCCTCCTTTCGGAAAGGAGGAGAACGGAGGATAGAAGAGAGGTTTTTAACCCGACAGAAGCATCCGGAAAAGCAGTGACCGGATGTGAATGAGGGAAGGTTTTTGCAGGACGTGGGAAAGTCCTGGAAACTTTAGAAAACTTTTTAGGAGAGAACTATGAGAAATAAACTTGGAAAACGGTTATTCTCAATGCTGCTCAGCACGATGATGGTGTTCAATATGGCACCGGTCAATCTGACTGCGTATGCGGCAGCGGGGGATACACCGGCGCACACAAAAACGCTTACTGACAATAAAGACGGCACATACACGCTGTCTCTTGATGTGGTCGGTGAATCGGAGAAGAAGCCGAATAATGTAAATGTTATTGTTATTTTTGACAAATCGGGATCGATGAACAGTACGCGCATGAGCGCGGCAAAGAGTGCTGTTAACAATCTGGCAGATAAACTGTTTGCCTATAATACAGCAAGCGAGCCGGATATTGTTCAGATGGCCCTGGTTGATTTTTCCACACATGCTTCAACAGCACAGGCACCGACAAATGACGCGACTACGTTTAAACGTGCTGTAAATAATTTGAGCGCATCCGGTGGAACCAACTGGGAAGCGGCATTAAAACAGGCGAACTCTGTAAACTTTAACGACAATGATTTGACTTTTGCCATCTTTGTATCAGATGGAAATCCGACCTTCCGTGATACGGAGGGCACCACGCGGATCACAGATAACAGGTGGTATAATTACGATACTATTTATTATGATGATGATGGGGTCTATGGTCTTGGTAGCGATAATCCTAGCTATAGTAACTATTCCCCTCAGTCCATGGGATACTGCTATGATCATGCAGTAGATGATGGAAAGACCCTTGCTACCAAAGTTGGTGTTGGAAATTTCTTTACCATCGGAGCTTTTGGCAATGTTAGCCGTATGGAAGATCTGACAAATGATGTTGGATCAGATTCTTCTACTAATTTCTATAGAGCGGATGATACGGCAGCCCTCAATCAGGCAATTTCGGATATTCTTGCCAAGATCGAGATGGCTGGTATCGCTAATACCGAGATCGATGATGGTACCACCAATAATGTGACCACATCCTCTGGTGAGATTGCGAAGCTGTTGGAACTTGTTCCGAACTTCAAATACTATCGTTCCGGTGGTTCCTACGGAACTATGCAGCCTTGGAATGATGCGCCTGAAGCGAAAGTCGTGAATGGCGAGGTCCAGTGGGATCTTTCCAAGGAAGGGACGAACGGAGTACTTGAAAATGGAGTAAGATACACAGTTACCTTTGACTGCTATCCCAGCCAGTATACCTATGACACCATTGCCAAGCTAAAGAATGGCGATATCACTTACGATTCGCTTGATTCTGTAGTCAAAAAGTATATCGTTGACAATGGCGGCGATTCATATTCCCTTCGCACGAACACCGACGCGACTCTGTCCTATGACGACACGCGTGATGATGCGGGACAGCAGACTGCCGGATATACGAATCCGGATCCGGTCGGAACGGACGCGCATACATTGAAAATCAAAAAGAAATGGGAAGGCGCAGAGCCTGATGTTGACGAACTTCCCATTACAGTTATGATGTCAACCGAAGATGGTGAGGAAGTATTCCACACCGCAACTCTCAGCAATAACAACAACTGGGAGACCAATGCTTACATTTCGGTTGGTATCATAAAGAATGGACAGGCACTGCCTGGTGCCATGGGTCATGACTTCTCGTTTGCCGAGCTCGATGACTCTCAGTATCGGTGGGAACTCGATGCACCTACCGTACGTCCGATGTTGATTGGTACGAACTTAACTATGCTTGTGAAGGCAGATTCGGATCACCCCGTTCCTGTCGGTGCAACAACATATACGATTGAGGGTGGAACCTACTATGTTGATGCATCGACGACCGGGCTTACCGCGACCAACAATCGTCGTTCCAATCTGAACCTGACCAAGGACGTCACCGGTGAGGATGCACCGAAGGATGCGACCTTCCCGTTTACGCTGAGGGTCAACAATTCCAAGGCTCCCGCAACCGAGCCGACTGACGATACGGATCATAACTCTGATTATTGGGTATGGTTCTCGATTTATGACACAAAGGCTGGTGCCACGGTTACGAATTCAGATGTAAAAGGGACAGGACTCGTTGGTCCCAATGCAGATGGATACTATTATATCCCGAGTGGTAACGCTGTTTCCGTTTCGATGAAGAATGGCTGGAACCTGCGTTTCACCAACCTGCCGACAGGCACTACCTATTCATTTGCGGAAGACACAACTGATGGATTTACGTTTAAGAGCGCAGAGCTGACGGGAATAGATACTTCTTTCTCAGGCGGCCAGACAACAACTGGTACCATTCAGAATACTGGTACAAGTTATTATGTTAAATACACGAACGATTATGCGCGCACCGACCTCGAAATCACCAAGGTCTGGGATGACGCAAATAATCAGGACGGCAAGCGTCCGACGGCAGACCAGTTCAAGTCCTATCTTGTCCTTAAGGCAGACGGCAGAGATGTGACGAACGCAAATGCTGACAAGCTTACCGTTACGGTTGATCCGGAAGACGAGAACAAGTACATTGCGAAATGGACCGGACTTAATCGTTACTCCAATAACGAGGAGATCACCTACACCGTCGAGGAAAAAGAGATCGCTGGCTACACCACGACCGGAAGCCCTGCGGAGGATCACGGCATCATTACCAATAAGCATATGCCTGAAGTGGTAAAGGTCACGGCCGTTAAGAGCTGGGTGGACAGCGACAATATCGGCAAGATCCGCCCGAAATCCATTAATGTCCAGCTGAAAGCAGACGGCACCGACTCCGGCGATCCGGTTGCGCTGAACGCAGGCAACAACTGGACCTACACCTGGGAGAATCTTCCGAAGTACAGTAAAGGAACCGAAATCGTCTATACTGCGGATGAGACTGCAGTTCCGGCTGGCTACGAGAAGAGCGGCCCGGAAAAAACAACTGCGGATGATGGTACTGTTACATTTACTGTAACAAATACTTATAAGCCGACTCCGATTACCGCAAGTTTCCCGGTCAAGAAGATCCTTACTGTGCCGCAAGGCCTGAAAGGCCCGGCAGAGTGGAGCTACAAGATCAATGTGGCAGCAAAGGGCGATGCACCTGTGGCAGAAACCATGGAAGGTACCGTCTCGAACACTAATGATA
>CADBEN010000005.1 GCA_902793685.1 uncultured Lachnospiraceae bacterium | reverse complement strand
AATCCTCGGGGAGAGCCGCAGAAGGAACGATTTCCTGATGTGGCATACGACCATAAAAGCAGTCCCGGTCAAACGGGATAGTGGGCGCAGTGTACGTCCAGTGTCCGCGAAAGCGGCACGAAGCCCCCGCCTCTTAGCATACGCGAAGGCGGTGGGTTAATTCACAAACTTCTTTCGCACCTGAGGCGCGGATCAGTATCCTCTCTCGTGCTGGGCCCGGGTCGCGAGCTCCGTGTCCGGGAAGCGCATGATGACTTCCCCGAACAGGCTGTTGGCGTTCTGGATGTCTCCCAGCTGCTTGTAGCTCATGGCCTTCTTAAAAAGGGCCTGTTCATAGTCCGGGTTGATGGCCAGGGACTTGTCGTAGTAGGCGATGGCAGCCTCAAAGTTCCCGTTGTTGTACTGGTTCTCTCCCTGGGCGTACAGACTCTTGTATCCCTCCGCCCTGAGCTTTCCTGCCACAGATTCGTAGATGGCCGTCACCGAGATCCCGCTCTCATCCTCGATGTCCTTCAGCTCGTTCACGTCGATGGTGGCGAAAAGATCCGCCGCGTGGGAGAAATCCTGGTTCCGGTAATCGTCCAGGATGCCGATCAGCTTCTGGTACTGCAGGAGCCGGTAGGTGTCGCTCTCCTGTATGGTGTTCAGCTGGTTCGTGAGATCCTCGTTCAGCGACTTAAGTTCATCGTTCCGGACCGCCATGGAATCCGCCCGGTTGTTTGCCTGGTACAGCTTCTCGCTGACTGCGGCCAGGTCCTGGTTGTGCTTCTGGGAAAGCTCCGCCGTCCGGGTCGGCATGTAAAGGAACAGGACTGCCGCAGCGCCGATCAGAAGCCCCATCCCGATATTCAGGATGGTCTGCCAGCCGGTGCTCTCCCGGTAGGTCGGCGGCATGATGACGTCGTCGTCCGACATTTTCCGGTGGGAAAAGGCGTTCCTGAACTCCTCGTCCCGCTCCCGCTGGGCCTTCCGCTCCGTGTGCTCTTCCACCGTCAGAAGATAGCGCGCGGCGTCCGCATTGCTCGTGTCCGTCCGGAGCACCTGCTTCAGGTAGTGCTCCGCCTTCTGCCACTCCTCCTGCTCCATATACAGAAGCCCCAGAAGCAGCCCGGCACGCACATAGTTCGGATGCTCCGCGACGACGCCGGACAGCTGGTGCACCGCCGTGTCCCGGATGCCGTTCCGGGCCAGCTCCAGCGCTCCGTTGTAGCGGCTGATCATGTGGCTGTAGCCCTTCAGGCGGCCGCTCTTCCGTCGGATGTCGTCCAGGTAATACAGGGCGCGGTTGTCCTCCTGATCCATATTGGCGCTGATGACCCACTGGACCAGGGCATCTCCCACCTCGCCCATCTCAAAATAGATGAGTCCCAGGAGATTCCGCGCGTCCTTATGGGTCTTGTCCAGCTGGAGCGCTTTTTTGAGAAGGGGAAGAGCCCGCGAGAGTTCCCTCTCCCGGGCACAGATCAGGGCGCGGTTGTAGCAGCTGTTCGCCGCCCGGCGGCAGCGCTCCGCGATCTCCTGTCTCTTCGTCCATGAGACGTATTTTCCAGATGCGGCCGATGCAGCCGTCATTCCGCGTCCTCCCTGATCTCAGATTTCAGGATCTCCATCAGGATATCCTTCATGTCCGTGACGTCACTCCGGACGATCATGTCCTCCACCGCGGAGATGTCCATGCTGGACCGGAAATTCCGGATCTCCTCATCATAGTTGATCATCGCAGTACTCCTGTTTCATTTCGCGCAGGGCCGCCGCAAGTGTTTCCCGCGCGGCAGCCCTGGCGTTCCCCCGGCCGGGGATCCGGACCGGGAGTATCTTCTCTGTTTACTTCCGCAGATGCGCCAGCTGCTCCTGCACCTGCTTCAGCATCTGCTCATACTTCGCGAGCTTTGCCCGCTCCTCTTCCACCTTCGCCGCCGGCGCCTTGGAGATGAATTTCTCGTTTTTCAGCATGCCGTTGGAGCGGCGGATCTCGCCGTTCAGGCGCTCCTCCTCCTTGGAAAGACGCGCAAGTTCCTTCTCTGTGTCGACCAGGTCGGAGAACGGAATGTAGATGTTCGCGCCGGGAATGACCGCGGAGACAGCATCGTCCGCGATACCGGTCTTGTCCTTCTGAAGGATGACCTCGGAAGCCCGGGCCAGCATCGCGAAGAAGCCTTTGGATCCCGCGAAGTTGTCCAGGATCGCCTGGTCCGGGGAGACCACGTAGACCGCCGCCTGACGGCCCGGCGCCACGTTCATGGTGGTGCGGACCTGACGGATAGCGCGGACCGCTTCCTTGATCTCCTCGATGGCCTGCTCCTCCTTCGCGAAGGCGAAGCGCTCCTCGTAGACCGGCCAGTCGGAGATCATGATGCTCTCCGCATCCTCGTTCAGATTGCAGTAGATCTCTTCCGTGATGAACGGCATGAAGGGGTGCAGAAGCTTCAGGCTGCGGCTCAGGACCGTCTTCAGAGTCCAGAGGGCCGCGTTCCGGTCTGCTTCCTTCGCCGGATCCGCTTCCTGCTCGTTCTCGCCCTTCCACAGGCGGGACTTCACCATCTCGATGTACCAGTCGCAGAACTCCTCCCAGACAAAGTCATAGACCTTCTGGAGGGCAATTCCCAGCTCGTACTTGTCGAGGTTCTCGGTGACCTCCTTCGTGAGGTTGTTGCACTTGGACAGGATCCACTTGTCCGCGGCGGTCAGTTCATCGGCGGAGGGCTCCGTGGGCGCAGTGTCGCCCAGGTTCATCTGGATGAAGCGGGACGCGTTCCAGATCTTGTTTCCGAAGTTCCGGGACGCCTCGACACGCTCCCAGTAGAAGCGCATGTCGTTGCCCGGCGCGTTGCCGGTGATCAGGGTGAGGCGCAGCGCATCGGCGCCGTACTTCTCGATGACCTCCAGCGGGTCGATGCCGTTGCCCAGGGACTTGGACATCTTCCGGCCCTGGGAATCGCGGACCAGGCCGTGGATCAGGACCGTGTGGAACGGAACCTTTCCGGTCTGCTCCAGAGCGGAGAACACCATGCGGATGACCCAGAAGAAAATGATGTCGTAGCCCGTGACCAGGACGTCGGTCGGGTAGAAATAATCCAGTTCGGGAGTCTTCTCCGGCCAGCCCAGGGTGGAGAAGGGCCAGAGGGCGGAGCTGAACCAGGTGTCCAGGGTGTCCTCATCCTGACGGATATGGGCGCTGCCGCACTTCGGGCAGACCTTCGGCTCGTCCTTGCAGACGGACATCTCTCCGCAGTCGTCGCAGTACCACGCCGGGATCCGGTGGCCCCACCAGAGCTGGCGGCTGATGCACCAGTCGTGGATGCCTTCCAGCCAGTTCAGGTAAGTCTTTCCGTAGCTCTCCGGGACAAACTTCAGAGTGCCGTTCTTCAGGGCTGCGATGGCGGGCTTCGCCATCTCTTCCATCGCGACGAACCACTGGGGCTTGATCATCGGCTCGACCGTAGTCTTGCAGCGGTCGTGGGTGCCGACAGCGTGGCTGTGGGGAACGACCTTCACCAGAAGGCCCAGCTCCTCCAGATCCTTGACCATTTCCTTCCGCGCCTCGTAGCGGTCCATACCGTCGTACTTAGAGCCCGGCAGGTCGATGGTGGCGTCGTCGTGCAGGATGCAGATCTCTTCCAGACCGTGGCGCTTTCCGACCTCAAAGTCGTTGGGGTCGTGGGCCGGGGTGATCTTCACGCAGCCGGTCCCGAATTCCTTGTCGACATACTCGTCGGCGATGACCGGGATCTGACGGCCGGTGAGGGGAAGCTCCAGCATCTTTCCGACCAGGTCCTGATAGCGCTCGTCCTCCGGGTTCACCGCGACGGCGGTATCGCCCAGCAGGGTCTCCGGACGGGTGGTGGCGATCTCCACGAAACGGCCTTCCTCGCCCACGATCGGGTAATTGATGTGCCAGAAGAAGCCGTCCTGGTCCACGTGCTCCACCTCAGCGTCGCTGATGGAGGTCTGGCAGACCGGGCACCAGTTGATGATGCGGGAGCCCTTGTAGATATAGCCCTTCTCGTAAAGGCGGATAAAGACCTCCTTCACTGCGGCGGAGCAGCCATCATCCATGGTGAAGCGCTCTCTGTCCCAGTCGGCGGAGGAGCCGAGCTTCCGGAGCTGCTGAATGATCCTGGAGCCGTACTCCTCTCTCCAGGCCCAGCACTCTCTCAGGAAGCCTTCTCTTCCGAGATCTTCCTTTCTCCTGCCCTCTTTCTTCAGCTTGTCGATGACCTTGACCTCGGTCGCGATGGCCGCATGGTCCGTTCCCGGCTGCCAAAGCGCGGAGTATCCCTGCATTCTCTTGTAGCGGATGAGGATATCCTGCATGGTGTTGTCGAGGGCATGACCCATGTGCAGCTGACCGGTGATGTTCGGCGGCGGCATGACAATGGTGAAGGGCTTCTTGTCCGGATCCACTTCCGCATGGAAATATCCGCCGTCCATCCACTTCTCGTAGAGCTTGTCCTCGATCTCCGAGGGCGCATAGGTCTTGGGTAAAATCTTCATGGTCTCTGTCCTTTCTTGTTACAGCATCGTTCTGTAATCCTGCTTCCAGGTGCGGAGCTGTTCCTCCGCCCGGCGGGCCCGCATCACCGGGTCGCCGGAAAACACCCGGTCGATCTTCTTTTTTCCTTCCCCGTCCGCGGCCTTCTGCCGCGCTTCCTCATATTCCCGGTCCCAGTCCTCCGGGATCCCGTCCATGGCGTTCTCCGCCGCGGCGAGATAGCGCTCCCGGATGCCGATGACCGGCTCCGTAAGGCCCAGGAAATAGATGCGTTTCATGATCTCCGGATCCTTCCGGATCTCCCATGCCTCCGAATAACAGCGGAAGGCCTTCTCCGAGAGGAACAGGTTCGCGTAGGATCCGCCCTCCCCCGCCAGTGCCCGGCATTTCATGTTTTCCGTCAGGCCCTCATTCGCGGGAAGCATAAGGATGTGCTGATACAGTGAAGCAGCCTTTCCGAAGCGCCGGAGCGAAAACAGAAGCTCCGCCTTCTTCAGAAGCTGTTCCGCCCGGGAAAGTCTCCGGTATTCCTGGATGCGGCTGCGGAACTGGCCCGCCTCTGCGGAGGAACAGTAGCCGCTCCCTTCCAGGATCCTGAGGATGATCTCCTCGTCCTTTACTCCGTTCTCCTTCATGTCCCGGAGTTCCGCCTTGAAACGGACATCTCCGGTCACGGTTCCCAGAAAACGGAATACCCCGTCGTCCAGGAAGTCCTCCAGAAACAGCAGGGGATATTTCAGGATACAGTAGCAGAGCTCTTCCGACGAGAATACCCGCACGGAAAGCTCCGGAATCGTCAGATAAGACGCCGAGTCCGCGGCCATACAGAGGATCAGTCCCAAAACTGCACCTCCTTGTCCATCGCCGCGTCCGTCGCCGCGAACAGTTCCCCGAAGCCCGCGTCCTTAAGACGCACCTTCATGGATTTCTCATCCGGGAACTCCGCAGTCAGGTCCACAAAGCCCGCCTTCGGGGGCCTCTCCGGGAGGAAGCTCAGTGGAAGACGCACTGTCTTCCCTTTCCTCCGTCCCACCGGCTCGATATTGATCTCCACCTGGTCCGCGCTGTCCGGCAGAAGCCGGAGCCGCACGCCCGCCGTGTCGATCGGATCCCCCGCGCTGATCAGCGGGAACACCATGGGCTGACCGTTTTTCTCGACGTTCACGGTCACGTTCGCCTCCGCGCGCCCGCTGCACATGCATACGAAGCCGGGATCTCCCCCGCCGCTCAGCATCCGCGCGCCGCGCACCAGCGCGCCCTTCGCGAAGAGATCCGGGTCGATGAAGACCTTCCGCCGGGTGCAGATCATCCGCCTGAAGCTGTCCGCCCAGCTGAAATCGTCAAAGCCCTTCCCCGTCAGGAAGACGGAAGAAAAGATCTTTTTTGCCATCAGCCGCTCCGCGCAGCCGGACATGATCTGGTCCGCCAGCTTCTTTCCCGATTCTCCGGAAAGAATGGAGAGGGTGAAGGCCTCGCTCAGGGATTCCCGGTCCGCGCGGACGTACATCTTCCGCCGCTCCCGGGTGACCTGCAGTTCATAGAATTCCAGCGACAGCTCCGAGAGGTCAAAGAGGCCCACTTCCCCGGTCCGCACCTCTCTCGGCTGGCTCATCACATAATAAAGAAAACTCTCCGCACGGCTCACCACGAAGGTGCGGGCGCGGTCAAAGCCGAAGTCCGTGAGTCTGTTCCTCAGGGTGTCCGCCTCGCTCTTCCGGTATTCCGGGAGGACTATTACGACACACTCCGAAGGCTTTCCTCCGGTCAGCTCCTCGCAGCGCCGGCGGACCATCTGAAGGAACAGGCAGAGAAGCTCTTCTCCTTCATGCCGCACGCCGCGTATCGTCGCGGTCCCGTGCTTTCTGGCAAGGGAGAGGAGGTGGTCGGTCAGGATCCCCTTTCCGGCGAAGGCCTTCTCATAGGCGTCCTCCCCGATATACCAGACGTCGTTCTTTCTGTCACGGCAGATGGCTGTCGGGAACCGGAATGTCTCTTCCGTGTCCGAAAGCGCCGCCGCGGCGCCGCCGTCCGTGAGATCGATCCCCAGGATCCTTGCCGTTTCTGCGGTCATCTCTTCCATCCGGTCCCTCCTCCCTTGGTTTTTTTCTGATAGTTACAGCGGCCTGAACAGCTCTGCCGCCAGGTCTTCCTGGGCGGCAAAGGACTGCATCTCCCGCCGAAGGCCTGCTTCGTCCTTCGCGTTCATCAGGGCTGTCATGCGGTTGATGCAGGCGAAGCGGCTGACCTGCCGGACCTCGTCCGCGTTCTCCGGGATCTCACTCTGAACGCTGCCCTTCGCGATCACGCCCGCCTCCGGGCGCGAAAGGTCAGTGACCTCATACTCCCAGGTCTCTCCCGCAAAGAGGACCTGGCGCTTCACATAGAGATCCTGGTACATCCGCTCCAGCTTCTCCGGGCGGAACGCTTCCTCTCCCGGAAGGATCCGGGAACGGATCTCGTACTCTCCGTCCGCCTTTCCGCGGAACTCCAGGATCGCCTTGTCGAGGACGTCCTCGGGTACCGGAATGAAGCGTGCTAAATTTTTATAATAAGGGAAGCAAAGTCCTTCGTCAAGAAGACCGTAAAGAATCTCCTCCGCCAGAGCCGCCTGCTCCTCCGTCAGACTGTCGAGACCCGCATAGTATCTGGTCAGGGCCAGCTTGTAGATCTCCGGTACACGCTTCCGGTCTGCGGTGTCCGCGAACAGCATCTCCAGATAGCGGAACACGCCCGCGTCCGGCATCTTCCCGTGAAGGAAGTACTCTGCAGACCGGTCCGTGATATATGCCCGGACCATGACTTCCGTGCTCTTCCGGTCTGTCCGGTAGCGCTCGAACACCTCGTCCAGGTGCTCCGTGTTCCCCGTGAAAAGCATCTGGGCCATCAGGCGCTCTTCCAGGTCGCCTGTCCCGATGCCGCGCCTCGCGGATTCATCCAGCAGGCGGTACATGTTCTCGGTCGAATCATTCCAGGACTCACAGAGGTAGTCCAGGATCGCCGCGTCCGCGTTCCCGGTCCGGAACAGCCGGGCCGACCAGGACAGAAGCAGCCGGTCCTGCGGGAACATGCGGTCCAGGATCATCTTCGAGCAGACTGCCTTCAGGACCTTCAGATCCGGCCGCACCGGCACGAACTCCTTCAGGATCTCCCAGGCTTCGGCAAAACGCTCCCGGTCGCAGAGCCCCTTCAGAAGGCCGCTCCGCTCCGCGCTGCTGTAGCTTCTGAGATCCGTCTGCAAAAGCAGGTCCGCGCAGTCGCCGGGCCGGAGCATCATGAGATGGCAGATCTTTTCCCGGCAGGCCGACGACAGCGGCAGCGCGTTCAGCGCGTGATGCAGCGTCGTAAGCTCCTCGTCCGTGAGACTTCCGTCGGAAGGCCTGTACTTCTCCAGGACCTTCTTCAGCTGTCCCAGAAGCTGCACCGCGCTGTCCGGGTTCACCTCCGCGCAGCGCGCCGCCATCTCCGGCATGCTGCAGATCAGGTCCGCACGGAAGGGCACGTCCGAATAGCGGTTTCCGTAGGCATCCTCAAAGAGGACCAGCGCGTCCTCCGTGTAGACCGGAGTCACACACTGCCCGTCCTTCAGAGTGATCTTCGCGGCATCCCGGAGCTCCGGATACACGATGACCGCCGAGCGCACATAGGGCGCATCCGTGCGGATGCTCCGCGCGTTCAGGACCGCGGGCAGTGCAGCCGCGAGCCGCCGGTCCACCATATCCCCGATCAGGACCGCGCGGTAAAGGACCGCGAGATTTCTGCTGATATGGCCCGCCAGGAGCTCATTCAGGGTGAATTCCTCGATCTGCCGGCGGTACTCCGCCCAGAGCTCCGGTTCCTTGTCCCGGAAGCGGCAGATATTCTCGTAAAGCTTTGCCTTGCTCCGGCTGTCCAGCCGGCTGTCATAGGCGAAATACAGCAGCACCTCGTGGGGGAGCCGTTCCGAATCCTGCTCCGGCATGCTGTAGATGAGATACTCGTAAAGGCCGTTCAGGCGGATCTTTTCCTCGATCCCGCGGAGATACCATTTCCCCGCTTCCGGCGTCCGGATATCCTGACGGATCAGGACCGTACAGACCTGCGTGAGCAGCTCCCTGGAAGGACGGACCGTATAGAGGGCCGCCAGCAGCCGGAAATGCATCCGGCTGAAGGTGCGGACCGTTCCGGCCGCCGCGGTGTATGCCGCAGCCGCCTCTTCTCCGGGAAGGGTCCCTTCGTCCTTTCCGCCCTTTCCGCGTTTTCCGTTCTTCAGCGCATCGCTGTACCGGCCGCTCACGTCCGCGCCGCTGTGCCGCAGCGAGAACCGCAGTACTGACAGTTCCGCCGGCCCCAGGGCCCGGATGAGCTGCGGGAACGCTTCGTACAGCTTCACCGTCTCCGCGTACAGGAAGGGACTCCTGCTGCCCGCGTCGTACTCCGCGCGGAGCAGCTCGTCCAGCTCCGCCGGGTTCCTTCTCAGATCCGGGCGCAGCATGAGATAACCCGTGATCAGCTCATGCATTCCCTTCTCTTCCATAAATTTGCGGAGAAGGCGCGCCGCGCCTTCCTTCCGGCTCTCTCCGCCCGGCAGCATGGCCTGAAGAAGCTCACAGAGAAGATACTCAAAAAGCTCCTGTTCCCGCACCGCGATGACCTCCGGCATGACGCCTGCCAGCAGTTCCCGCGCGCGGGCCTCCATACCGCCCAGCATTGCCGCCTCCGCCATCAGGAGCACGGTCCGGTGGGAAAGGCTTCCCGCAGGCTCAGAGCTCTCCAGAAGGCCCGACATCTGCCGCGCAATGTCCTCCGGAATGCAGCCGAAGGCGCTCTTCTCATCCCAGCCGTAAGCCAGGGCTGCCTCCACCCGCAGAGCAAGATACTCCGCAAAGCTCCTGCGGCAGGCAAGATGGTTCCGGACCACAGCCTCCGTCTCCGCAGCCTTCTCCCGGAATACCGTCACCGGGACGGAAAACCGGAAGGCTCCCGCGATAAATCGGATCTTTCCGTCGTTCCGTCCTTCATGGAGCCGGGAAACGTCGATACTAAAACGGAACACCGCGCTTCCGCCCCACAGGGCTTCCGCCGGCACCGACTGCTCCGTAAGCCGGATAAAGGCGCCTTCCGCCTTCACGGACAGGAAACAGTAGCCGGGGCGGACCACCGCCAGGGTGATGCTCCCCTCCGTGTCCTCCGTGAGATCACGGAATTCCAGCCGCGGCGTCTCCGCCCGCACCAGCGCAGACTGCTTCGCCCCCGACGCCACCAGGAACTGCTCCATGGCGGACGCACGGTCCGCGCCGGACCGGAACGCGTCATAGAGCGCCCGGAGTCTGAGGTCCTGCATGAAGGGTGCGCGTACAAAATCACGGTAGCAGAAAATGCGAAGCGCCGATTCGGGGTCGGCCTTCGCTATGTATGCAAAGTTTTTAATTGAAGTGAGCCGGCCCAGAATGCCGGCAGCTGCGCCCGCCGTGACACGGAAACAGAAGGGGATCTGACACTCTCCGCCGTTCGTCACGAAGCGGAGCGTTCCTGTCAGCTCCTCTCCGGGATCCAGATCCCGGGCATCGACCTCGACCGCGATCCGGTTCCGCACGCCGCCGTAGGACGCGCGCAGGACCTGGACCCGCGGATCGTCTGAATAGACAAGCCCCTTGAGGTGCACACCGTTTTCACTGTCCGCGCTGACGGAAGTCCGGAGCACTTCCCCGCTCCGCACTTCCCCGTCCAGGGATTCCGGGCTGACAGACAGCTCCGGCGTCTCCGCGGTCAGGATCCCTCTGGCGAGCCGATTGATACGTTCTCTCATTTTGTTCTGATTCTCTTTCGACGTTGCTCTGCAGCAGTGTAATGCTCTTACATCAGGGCATGACCATGGAAAGTTTAACACAATTCCCCCCGAATTGAAAGACAGATGGTATAATAGCGGGGCAGACCGCCGGCGCTGCCGGCCCACAAATTCCGCAAAGGAGCAAGTCATGTTATCCGATCCGGTGACCTTATATAAACTTATGGCACTGTACCTTCTGAAGCACGTCAGCTATCCGCTGACCGAGGACCGTCTCTCCGATTTCTTCCTCTCCGGAAATTATACGGACTACTTCCGCCTGAAGGAGATCCTGTCCCAGCTGGCGGATTCCGGCATGATCCGGCAGACAAAGGCGGCCACCGCCACCCACTATTCCATCACGCCGGAGGGCGAGGAAGCCTTCGGGTACTTCGGGAAGCGCCTGCCGCAGGAGATCACCGACGAGATGGACAAGTTCCTGCAGGAAAACCGGGTGGCCATCCGGGACGAGGTCAGCATCTCCGCCGATTATTTTCCCGCGGCCGATGCCGGCACCGGCGCAGTGTCCGGTCAGGACTTCACTGTGAACTGCGAGATCAACGAGGGCCGTTCCCGGCTCCTCACCCTCTCCTTCACGGTGCCGGACGAGGAACAGGCAAAGTACATGTGCAGCAAATGGCGTGAGCGGAGCCAGGAGATCTACGCTTACCTGATCCGCCGTCTCATGGGAAACTGAGAAAACCGAAAAAGCATCGCCGCATCCGGTTCAGGCTTCTGCCTGTTCCCGCGATGCGGCGTTTTGTTTTACTGTGTTTCCTGCACACCGGTCTCCTCTTCCACGGCGTCCGCTTCCATGCTGCGGACGATCTCCGCGAAGATCTCGTGTCTCCCTGCCCTGGTCTCGGCGGAGAAGGGGATCACCGGCGTGTCCGCCGGACAGCCCAGTGTCTCCCGGATCTCCCGGACCCGCCCGGCCAGCTGGCTCCGGTTGATCTTGTCGCTCTTGGTCGCGATGATCACCGCCCGGAGTCCCCGGTCCGCGATCCAGTCATACATCATCCGGTCGTTCTCCGAGGGCTTGTGCCGGATGTCCGCAAGAAGGAACACCGTTTTCAGCCGCTCCGACCGGTGGAGGTAATTCTCGATCATCTTTCCCCAGGAGATCCGCGCGGCTTCACTGGCATTCGCGAAGCCGTAGCCCGGCAGGTCCACAAAATAGACCACGCCGTTCACCCGGTAGAAATTGATGGTCTGGGTCTTTCCCGGCTGAGCCGAGGTCCTGGCCAGCGCCTTGCGGTTCACCAGGGCGTTCAGCAGGCTTGACTTCCCCACGTTCGATTTCCCGGCAAACGCGATCTCCGGAAGGGTATTTTCCGGAAGTCTGCTGGTCACGCCGCAGACCGTCTCCAGGACCGCCTCGCGGATATCCGGCGTGCCGTCCGCCTTCAACAGCGGCTTCGGGTCCGCCGGCGGCACCACATTCTTCGCGGAGGGCTTTTTCTTCGGCGCCGGCGCTTCCTTTTTCTTCAGCCCGAAGGCGCCGTCGACCCGCTTTAACGGTGCCGCGCCTTTTCTGCCGTTATTCTGCTTCGGGTTCTTTCTTCCTTCGTTTCGCAGTTCCATTCTTCTTTACCGGTTCTTTCTTCTCTTCCTCTTTCGCCGCCGGACGTCCCTCGGGATATTCCGCCAGGGCTTCCCGGAGCGCGTCCCGGACGGTCTCCAGATACACGATATTCAGGCCGCCGGTGATCTCTTCCGACATCTCCGCGATCTCTTCCCGGTTCTTTTCCGGCACCAGGACCGTCTTCATCCGGGCGTTCTTCGCCGCGAGGATCTTCTCCTTCAGGCCGCCCACCGGCAGCACTCTGCCCCGCAGCGTGATCTCGCCGGTCATGGCCACGTCCGCCCTGACAGGGATCCCCGCCACGGCGGAAAGCAGCGCCACCGCCATGGTCACGCCGGCGCTGGGGCCGTCCTTCGGCACCGCGCCCTCCGGGATGTGCAGATGCAGGTCATGGTTCTCAAAGAACTCCGGCTTCACGTCCCAGCCGCCGCAGATGGCGCGGACACAGCTCAGGGCTGCCTGGCCCGACTCCTTCATGACATCGCCCATCTTGCCGGTGAGCTGCAGGCTCCCTTTGCCCGGCATGACGTTCACCTCGATCTCCAGGGTGCAGCCGCCCACAGCGGTCCATGCCAGGCCGCGGACCAGGCCGATCTCCGGTGCTCCGGCTTCTTCCTCCGGGCGCACCTTCTCCCGTCCCAGATACTTCTGAAGATCCTTCACGTCGATCCGGATCTTCCGCTTCCGGCCGTTCAGGATCTCCCGGGCGCACTTCCGGAAAATGTCTCCGATGCGCCGCTCCGCGTTCCGGACGCCGGCCTCCCGGGTCCAGCCGCGGATCATCGCCCGGAGCGCGTCGTCCGTGATGACGACCTTGTCCTCGGGGATCCCGTTCATTTTCTGCTGCTTCGCCACCAGGTAATCCTTCGCGATGTGGAACTTCTCGTTCTCCGTGTAGGAGGTCACCTCGATGATCTCCATGCGGTCCATCAGCGGGCCGGGCACCGTCTCCAGCGTGTTCGCGGTGGCAATGAACAGGACCCGCGAGAGGTCAATGGGCAGCTCCACGTAGTGGTCGCGGAAGCGCACGTTCTGTTCTCCGTCCAGCACCTCCAGGAGGGCCGATGCCGTCGCTCCGCGGTACTCGGAGGAGACCTTGTCCACCTCGTCGAGAAGCATCAGCGGATTCGCGGTCCCGGCCTGTCTCAGGCCTTCGACGATCCGTCCGGGCATGGCCCCGACGTAGGTCTTCCGGTGTCCGCGGATCTCAGCCTCGTCGCGCACGCCGCCGAGGCTGATGCGCACATACTGCCGGTCCAGCGCCCTGGCGACACTCTTCGCGATGGAGGTCTTGCCCGTTCCGGGCGGGCCCACCAGGCAGAGGATCGGGGCCTTGCTGTCCGGGTTCAGAAGACGGACCGCCAAGTACTCCAGCACCCGCTCCTTCACCTTTTCCAGACCGTAATGGTCCTCGTTCAGGACATCCTCCGCATGCTTAAGATCCTTGTTGTCCACAGAGCAGTGGTCCCAGGGCAGGTCCAGAAGCGTCTCCAGGTAGGTCCGCACGACATTGCCTTCCTGGCTGCCGCCGGGCATGGATTTCAGCCGGGAGATCTCCTTCCGGATGCGCGTCTTCACTTCCTCCGACGCTTCCAGCTGCTCCACCTGCTCGGAGAACTCGTCCGCGTCGGTCAGGATGGTGTCGTCCCCCAGCTCCTGGCGCAGAAGCTTCATCTGCTCCCGCAGGACATAGTCCCTCTGGTTCTTGTCCAGATTTCCCTTCAGCTTCTCCTGGAACTCACGGCGGATCTCATTCACCGAGATCTCCCGGGTCAGCTCCTTCACCAGCATGGAGTACAGCTCGTCCGCCGTATCGCATTCCAGCAGCGCCTGCGCCGTCTGCCATTCCCAGTTCATGTCTGCGGCAGTGCGCACCAGCAGCCGGTTCACGTCCGTGATCCGGAGAAGGGGCTGGAGATATTTGTCGAAAAATGCGCGGTTTCCGCGGGCATACTGGTTCAGCCGGTCCCGCAGGACACGGACCATCGCCACGGCTACCGGAGCCTCCGGATCCGTCTCGATCATCGGCTCGGAGACATACTCGCCTTTCAGCATGTCTGCCGCCGTGACCACCGAAGTGATACGGACACGCTCCACGCCTTCGACCATGACCCGCCCGTTTTCCTTCGGGAGCCGCGCCATCTGGCGGATCTCGCAGAGCGTGCCGTACTCGAACAGGCCGTCGGCGCCGGGATCCAGGTCGTCCGGATTTTTCTGGGTGACAAGCAGCACCTTCTGGTAGTGCAGCATCGCATCCTCCAGCGCCGCCATGGACTTTCTTCTGCTTACGTCAAAGTGCTCCACCCGGCCCGGCAGGACCACCAGACCGCGCAGGGCGACAACAGGCACTTTTTTCCTGCTTCTCATTCTTTTTTCTCCATTGTCCGGCACGCGCACCGCAGGAGCAGGCTCCCGCGGTGCGCGTGAATTTACTCATATCCTGATTATACCATTTATGCGGCCGTTTATGCGCTGGCTCCGGAATTGTCCGCTTTCTTCCGTTCTTTCCGGACGGGCGCATCCCGGTATACGATATCCGGCCCGCATTTCTTGTCGATCATGTCCTTCGTGACCGTGCAGATGCCGATGCTCGGATCTGACGGGACCTCATACATGATATCCATCATAACTTCCTCCATGATGGACCGGAGTCCTCTCGCGCCGGTCTTCCGCTCCACCGCAAGGTGGGCCACCTCCCGGACCGCTTCCTCCGTGAATTCCAGCTTGACGCCGTCCATCTCGAGAAGCCGCTCGTACTGCTTGGTCAGCGCGTTCTTCGGCTCCGTGAGGATCCGCACCAGCGCGTCCTCGTCCAGAAGGTCCAGGGACACCATCACAGGGACGCGTCCCACGAACTCCGGGATCAGGCCGAATTTGGTCAGGTCCTGGGGCATGACCTGGCGGAACAGTTCGTCGATGCCGCGGGAATGCTTTTCCACGACCTCAGAGTTGAAGCCGATGCCGCCGCTTCCCAGACGCCGCTCCACGATCCGCTCGAGACCGTCGAAGGCACCGCCGCAGATGAACAGAATGTTCGTCGTGTTGATCTGGATCAGTTCCTGGTGGGGGTGCTTGCGGCCGCCCTGGGGCGGAACGCTGGCCTGGGTGCCCTCCAGGATCTTCAGAAGCGCCTGCTGGACGCCCTCGCCGGAGACGTCACGGGTGATCGAGACGTTCTCCGCCTTCTTCGTGATCTTGTCGATCTCGTCGATGTAGACGATACCGTACTCCGCCCGCTTGACGTCGTCGTCCGCGGCCTGGATCAGCTTCAGAAGGATATTTTCGACGTCCTCGCCGACATAACCCGCTTCCGTGAGGGTCGTCGCGTCCGCGATGGCGAAGGGAACGTTCAGGATCTTCGCGAGGGTCTGCGCGAGATAAGTCTTTCCCGAACCGGTCGGGCCGATCATCAGGATGTTGCTCTTCTGGATGTCAATGTCCGAGCTCCGCTTGGAGGTGATGCGCTTGTAGTGGTTGTAGACCGCGACCGACAGGACCTTCTTTGCCTGGTCCTGTCCGATGACGTACTCATCCAGGAACTTCCGGATCTCCTTCGGCTTCAGAAGGTTGATGCCGGAGATCTCGTCCAGGACGGTGTCATCGTCCTCGAACTCTTCCTTAAGGATCCTGTCGCAGAGTTCCACACACTCGTCACAGATGTAAAGCCCGTCCGGTCCGGACAGAAGTCTCTGGACCATGTCCTGGGTCTTTCCGCAGAAAGAGCATCTGATCCTGGTGTCGCTTTTTTTACCTGCCATACCTGTCTGTCAATTCCTTTCATCCTGGGGGCGCAGAGCGCCCTGATCGTCAGTGATGGGTGATGACTTCATCGATGAGGCCGTAGGCCTTTGCCTCCTCAGCGGTCATGTAGTTGTCCCGCTCGGTATCGCGCTCGATGATATCCAGCGGCTGACCCGTGTTCGCGGCAAGGATCTCGTTCAGTTTCTTCTTGGTCTTCAGGATCTGCTCCGCAACGATGCGGATCTCCGTGGCCTGGCCCTGCGCGCCGCCGGAGGGCTGATGGATCATGACCTCCGCGTTCGGGAGCGCATAGCGCTTGCCCTTCGTTCCTCCCGCAAGGAGGAAGGCGCCCATGCTGGCTGCCATGCCGATGCAGATCGTGGAAACGTCGCACTTCACATACTGCATGGTGTCATAGATCGCCATGCCGGCGGTCACGCTGCCGCCCGGGCTGTTGATGTAAAGGTTGATGTCCTTCGTCGGATCCTCAGACTCCAGGAACAGAAGCTGCGCCACCACCAGTCCCGCGCTGACATCGTTCACTTCCTCATCCAGGAAGATGATCCGGTCCTTCAGAAGTCTCGAAAAGATGTCGAAGCTTCTCTCGCCGCGGCTGGACTCTTCAATTACCATTGGTACCAGAGACATACTTGAATCTCCTTTCATCTGCGATGCGGACAGCATTTCTGCTGTCCGCACGGCTGTACTTCATAACAGATCTGGGCTGTTTCACAGACCTGCATTCTGTTTCAGATATTTTCCGCCTCAGACCAGCTTCGCCTCTGCGACAAGGAAGTCCACTGCCTCCTGGATCTTCAGATCCATGGAGATGTTCTTCTTGTCATCCTCGGTCATGAATTCCTTCATCTTCTCGAAGTCGACCTTATACTGCTCTGCCATCCGCTTGATCTCCGCATCGATGGCATCCTCGGAGACCTCGATGTTCTCAGCCTCGACGACCTTCTCAAGGGTCAGGCGGGTCTTCAGGTTGCGCACTGCCTGCGGATGGAACTGCTCCTTCAGCTTGTCCATGGTCATGCCGGTGTACTCCATGTACTGGTCAAGCTGCAGGCCCTGGCTCTGCATTCTTCTTGCGTAATCGTCGATCATCTGCTCGACCTGGGTCTCGATCATCGGCTCCGGGAGCTCGATCTGCGCGTTCTCGACGACCTTGCCGATGACTGCGTTCTCGTTCGCCGCCGCAGCGGACTTTGCCTTTGCATCCGCAAGCTTCTGCTTCACATCCTCACGGAACGCTTCCGCGGAATCAAAGCCCTTGTCGTCCGCGTAAGCATCGTTCAGCTCCGGGACTTCGCGGGTCTGGATCTCGTGAAGGACAGTCTTGAAGACTGCTGCCTTGCCTGCGAGCTCCTTCGCGTGGTAATCCTCCGGGAAGGTCACTTCGACGTCGAAAGCATCGCCCGCGCTGTGTCCGACGATCTGCTCCTCAAAGCCCGGAATGAAGCTGCCGGAGCCAAGCTGCAGCGGATAGTTCTCTCCCTTGCCGCCGTCGAACGCGACGCCGTCGACGCTGCCGTCGAAATCGATCTTCACGGTGTCTCCGTCCTGTGCCGCGCGGTCGGTGACCATTACAAGACGGGAATCCTTCTCCAGCTCTCTCTTGACTGCGTCCTCGACATCCTGGTCGGTGACAGTCATGTCAGCCTTCTGGACCTCGATGCCCTTATACTCTCCGAGGGTGACGTCCGGCTTCACAGCGACAGTCGCGGTGTAGATCAGGTCCTTGCCTGCCTCGACCTGGGTCACGTCGATCTCCGGTCTGGAGACGATATCAAGGCCGCTCTCCTTCGCAGCGTCCGCATAGGTTTTGTTGATGCAGGAATTGACTGCGCCCTCAAAGAAAACGCCCTTGCCGTAGAACTGCTCGATCATCTTCTGCGGTGCATGTCCCTTGCGGAAACCCGGAAGGCTGTATCTTCCCTTTTCTCTGTTGTAGGTCTCCTTCATCGCCTTCGCGAAATCCTCTGCCGGGACGGTGACGGTGATGACCGCCATGTTCTTTTCCTTCTTCTCAACCTGAACTGCCATAATGAAACATCCTCCTGAAATCTGCTGTCTTTCTTCCTTAATTTCAGCACTCCCTGCTCCGGCCGGAACAGTCTTCCGGCTTTTTCGTACGGACATGCTGACCAGATACTTCTTGATCCTGAAACCGGGATCCGCCCGAAAAAGGGCGCAGATTCCCCGCGGCAGGACACATCAGTTTCGTATTATAGCATAGTGAAATGCGTGGTACAAGTAAAAATCTTACCCCGGCTTTTTCCCCGGAAGATACGCCTCTGTGGTATACTTTCTGTCGTAACAGAGATACTGTCCAGAGGAGATCACTCTATGGAAATCGAACGGAAATTTGTCCCGTCTGCCCTCCCGGAAGACCTTGATTCCTTTCCCCGGGTACATATGGTGCAGGGATACCTGAACACCGCGCCCGTGGTACGGGTCCGGAAAGAGAACGACGACTGTTACCTCACTTATAAGGGCGGCGGCATGATGGTCCGGGAGGAATACAACCTCCCGCTGACCAGAGAGGCCTTTGCCCATCTTCTGCCCAAGTGCGACGGCAGGATCATCGAGAAGACCCGGTACCGCTTCCCGGTGGAAGGACGGCCTGAGCTCACGGCGGAGCTTGATATCTTCTCCGGGGACCTTGAGGGACTGGTGATCCTGGAAGTCGAGTTTCCTTCCGTGGGGGACGCCGTCGCCTTTGAACCGCCGGCCTGGTTCGGAAAAGAAGTGACCAACGACCCGGCATACCACAACTCCGTTATCAGCCGCGGCGCCGATCCGCGGAAGCAGGGGGTCTGATGGACGGTCCTCTCCTGAAAAAGAATGACCTGCGGCTGGCCGCAGGTCTTCTGGTACTTATACTGCTCCTGTTCGCCGCCCGCGGACTTTATTTCCGCGGCAGCGGCGCCAGGGTCATCGTCTCGCAGAACGGAAGCACCCTCCGGGAATATCCCCTGAACGGCTTCGCGGACGATGTGATCACGAACCCGGAGACCGGCGGGACGAACCGCCTGCATATCTCCGGCGGAAAGGTATGGGTCACGGACGCCAGCTGCCCGGACAAGATCTGCGAGCATTACGGGAAGATCTGCCAGGACGGGGAAGTGATCGTCTGCCTTCCCAACAGGCTCATCATAACGGTGGCGGAATAAACCCCGAATTCCGCGGTCCTGAACATTCCTCATAAAAGAACTGCCGCATCAGGCAATTTCCTGATGCGGCAGTTTTTCTGTTTCCCTGTGACGGTCACTCAGTTGATGACGCTCTTCGGGCACTTCTTTGCGCAGAGACTGCAGTTCTTGCACTTGCTGTAGTCGATCTGTGCTACATTTCCGTTCATGTGGATAGCGTCGAAATGGCACTCCTTGGTGCAGAGCGTACATCCGATGCAGCCTGCGGAGCAGGCATCCATGACTGCCTTGCCCTTATCCTGGGACATGCAGCGCACATGATACTTGGACTTGTAAGGAACGATCTCGATGAGGTGCTTCGGGCAGGCCTTGACGCAGGCGCCGCAGGAAACGCACTTCTCTTTGTCGACGACCGCGACGCCGTTCACGACATGGATCGCGTCGAAGGCGCAGGCCTTAACGCAGGATCCGCCGCCCAGGCATCCGAATTCACAGGCCTTGTCGCCTGCGCCCGGAAGCACGGACATCTGGATGCAGTCCTTCGGACCGACGTTGTTGTAGCGGGTCTTTGCAGCGTCGCAGGTACCGGAGCAGCGGACCAGGGCGACGTTCTTGTCAGCCTCTCCCGCCGTCACGCCCATGATGGCGCCGATGGCCTCGGCGACGGACTTTCCGCCGACCGGGCACTGGTTGACCGGGCACTCGCCCTGCGCGATGGCATGTGCACATCCGTCGCAGCCCGGGAATCCGCAGGCACCGCAGTTGTTGCCCGGGAGCGCTTCACGGATCGCGACTTCCTTCTCATCAACTTCAACCTTGAATGCTTCACTCGCCACTCCCAGACCGGAACCGCAGATCAGACCCACGATACCGACGACCAGGAACGAGATGATAATAATAGAAACGTTCATTCTCCCATCTCCTCCTTATAAGCTGACCATGCCGGAGAATCCGGTGAATGCGATTGCCATCAGGGTGGAGGTGATCAGGACCATCGGCATTCCCTGGAAATACTTCGGGATGTCGTTGCCCTCGATCCTCTCACGGATGCTGGCCAGGATCACGATCGCGATGGTGTAGCCCAGCGCGGTGCCGACGCCCCATGCCAGGCCCTCGATAAAGTTGTACTCCTTCTGGACATTGTCCAGGGCGACACCGAGGACTGCGCAGTTCGTGGTGATCAGGGGAAGGAAGATACCCAGCGCCGCATGCAGCGACGGGATGTTCTTCTTCATGAACATCTCAATGAACTGGACCAGGGATGCCACCAGCAGGATGAAAACGATGGTCTGCAGATAATCGATCCCCAGCGGCTTCAGGATGCAGGCATAAACGACCGCGCAGAGGATCGTTGCCAGCGTGATAACGAAAATGACTGCGCCGCCCATTCCGACGGAAGTGTCCTTCTTCTTGGAAACGCCGACGAAGGAGCAGAGGCCCAGGAATCTGGAAAGAACGACGTTGTTGACCAGCGCGCCGGCCACAAGAAGCAGTAATACACGGCTCATTCTTATTCAACCTCCTTCTTCACAGCTTCGGCAGCCTTTGCGGCTTCTTCCTTCACGGTCTCAACAGCCTTTGCGGCTTCGGCAGCAGCGGGCTTCGGAGCCGGAGCCTTGGCTTCGACTGCGGGCTTCGGTGCAGCGGGCTTCGGAGCCGGCTTCACGACCACCGTCTTGACATCTTCAAGAGACGGATACGCCGCCTTCTTCTTGCCGCGGTCCGGATCCTGATAGTACTGCATCGCAGCCACCAGGAATGCCATGACCAGGAATGCGCCCGGAGGCAGGACGAACAGGGAAATGTGGAACTCATCCGGGATCAGCGGGATTCCCGCGAAGGAACCGGCGCCGATGATCTCACGGAAGCCGCCCAGAAGGATCAGGGCGAAGGTGAAGCCCAGACCCATGCCGATGCCGTCGAACAGCGCCGGGATCGGCTTTGCCTTCAGCGCATATGCCTCGGCGCGGCCGAGGATGATGCAGTTGACGACGATCAGCGGGATGTAGATGCCCAGCGCATCATACACTGCCGGGGCGAAGCCCTGGATCAGCAGCTGGACGATGGTGACCAGCGATGCGACGACGACGATCTCGGCGGGCAGACGGACTCTGTCCGGGATCAGGTTGCGGATCGCGGAAATCAGCAGGTTCGAGAACACCAGAACTGCCATGGAGGAAAGTCCCATGCCGATCGCGTTGCCGACGGAGGTCGTGACAGCGAAGGTCGGGCAGAGGCCCAGCGCCATGATAAAGACGGGGTTCTCGGTAATGATGCCGTTCTTGATACGATTCATGCACTCATTCATTTCTGAACTCCCTCCTTTCTCAGTTGACGCCGTTCGAGACGACATACAGCGCGGCGTTGACAGCGCCGGTGACGGCTCTGGACGTAATGGTTGCGCCTGCGATCGCATCGATCTCGGAATCGTTGGCTGCGCCGGCCTTCGTGACGCTGAAGGTGTCTGCCTTCTTGCCGGAGAACTGCTTGTACCAGTCCGTGTCACGGGCGTTCATTCCAAGTCCCGGGGACTCTGCGATGGAAAGGAACGCGATGCCGTTCACGGTGCCGTCCTGCTGGATGCCGGTGGAGATGCTGACCGCACCGCCGAATCCGCCCTTGGACGTGGAGTTGATGACGTGGCCGATGACGTTGCCGGAAGCATCCTTCGCGTCGATGATCTCATCGACCAGGACATTTCCGAAGCCCTGCTCCGCAAGGCCTGCGGCGGTCTTCTCGATGATGGCGTCACTCTCCGGGTTGGTGGAGAAATCTGCGGCCTCCGGGAAAACTGCCATGTATGCCTTCTTGGTCGCTGCGGCCTGCGCGTCCTGGATCGGCTGGAAGGTGACAGAATAGACGACACCGAGAAGCAGTCCCGCGATCAGCGTGATGATCATCAGCTGGAAGGCATCCTTCATGAAGCTCATGTCAAGTTTCTTGTCTTTCATTTCTTCTTACGCTCCTTTCCGAAAGCAACCGGAATGGTCGCGGACTCGATCAGCGGAGACAGCATGTTGCCGATGATGATCGAGTAGGAAACGCCCTCTGCGCCGGAGCCGAAGATACGGAACAGGCCGGTCAGGCATCCGATGGCGACGGCGTAGATGACCTGGCCCTTCGGGGTGATCGGGGTGGAAACGTAGTCGGTCGCCATGAAGAAGGCACCGAAGATCAGGCCGCCGCCCAGGATCTGGCCCATGACATAGGCACCGCTGTGCTCGCCGAAGATGAAGGTGAAGACAGCGACGGTGGCGATGTAGACGACCGGGATCTGCCAGGTGATGACCTTTCTCCAGAGGAGGTAGGCCGCACCGATCAGCAGCGCCAGGGCGGAGACTTCACCGATGGTGCCGGGGATCCGGCCGATGAACATCTGCATGAGGTTCACGCCTGCGGTGGCGGGCTCTCCCGCACGGACCGCGGTCTTCATGACCGCCAGCGGAGTCGCTCCGGTGGTCGCGTCAAAGCCCAGGGCCGGGGAGGTGAAGTTGTTCATGTGCTTTGCCAGGGAGATCAGCAGGAAGCAGCGGCCAGCCAGCGCCGGGTTCATGAAGTTCTGGCCCAGTCCGCCGAAGAGCTGCTTCGCGACGATGATCGCGAACACCGCGCCCAGAGCCGGGATCCACAGCGGGATCTCGGAGGGCATGTTCAGGCCCAGGATCATGCCGGTGACCACCGCAGAGAAATCTCCGATGGTGATCGGCTTGCCCAGCGCCTTCTCCCAGATGTACTCCGCAGCGACAGCCGCGATGACGGTGATCAGGACGACCAGGGCGGCGTGGACGCCGAACTGGACGATACCGTAAGCGGTGGTCGGGAGCATTGCGATGCAGACATCCATCATGATGCTGCGGGTGCTGTCATTGTGTCTTACGTGCGGGGAGTTACTGACATTCAGCATATTCATTACTTCGTCTCCCCCTTTCCGGCTCCTTCGGGAGCCTTCTCGGCTGCGGCCTTCTCGGCAGCCGCCTTCTCCGCAGCTTCTTTTTCGGCCTTTTCCTTTGCGGCAGCGGCAGCTCTTGCTCTTCTGATGCCGCCGACCTCACGCTTCATCTGCTTGAAGGCCTGGGTCAGAGGTCTTCTTGCCGGGCAGATAAAGGAGCAGGAACCGCACTCGATGCACTCCATGCCTTCCAGCTTCTCGAAGCCTTCCGGATCGCGCTTCTGGCAGACGTCCATCATGAGGACCGGGACCAGGAATTCCGGACATGCGCTCACGCAGCGTCCGCAGCGGATGCAGGGAGTCTCCGGATTCTCTTCCACTGCGTCGCGGGAGAGGCAGGTCAGAGCGGAGCTGGTCTTCGTGGTGGTGGCGCTGAGGTCATACATCGCAAAGCCCATCATCGGGCCGCCGCTGATGACCTTCTTCGGGTCGGTCTTGAATCCGCCTGCCTCTGCGATGAGCTCATTGCAGCTCATGCCGATGCGGTAGCGGAAGTTGGACGGATTCGCGATGGCATCACCGGAAACCGTCATGACACGCTCGACGGTGGGTGTGCTCAGAGCGACTGCGTCATAGATGGCGATGGCCGTGCTGACGTTGTCAACGATGCAGCCGGCGTCTGCCGGCAGGACGCCGGAGTTGATGGCACGTCCGGTGACAGCGTAGATCAGGGAGCGCTCGCCGCCCTCCGGATACTTGGTCAGGCACTCCACGACCTCGATCTTCGGCTCGTCCTTCAGCATCTCGCGAAGCTTCGCGATGGCCTTCGGCTTGTTGTTCTCGATGCCGATCACGCCCTTGGCGTTCTCGAACAGCTGAAGCATGATCTTCACGCCGCCGATGAGCTTCTCCGGCTCTTCCATCATCAGGCGATAGTCGCATGTGATGTAGGGCTCGCACTCTGCGGCATTGATGATGACGTAGTCGATCTTGGACTCATCCTTCGGCGTCAGCTTGACATGGTTCGGGAAACCTGCGCCGCCCATACCGACGACGCCGCTTGCCTTCACGATGTCTCTGATCTCCTGCTTGGACAGCTTGGTGTAATCCCGCTCGGCACCGAAGCCCTCGACCGCCTCATACAGACCGTCGTTTTCGACGACGACAGAAAGCATCTTGCCTCCTGCCGGCATCGGCCGCGGCTCGATCTTCTTGACCTTGCCGGAAACGGAGCTGATGATGCAGGCGGAAATGAACCCGCCCGGCTCAGCGATCTTCTGTCCAACCAGGACGCGCTCTCCGACCTTGACGATCGGCTTGGCCGGAGCGCCGAGGTGCTGCGACATGGACAGCACGATCTCACCGCTCTCCGGTTTCAGCGTTCTGATGGCGCTGTCCTCCGAGAGTTCCTTGCCCTCGTACGGATGGACGCCACCTTTAAATGTTGCCAATCCCATTGAACTACCCTCTTTCCTGTAAAATATTTAGAAACACAGACTTCCAGACGTTAGAATTATAGCATACAGATTGTCAAATTATATTAAGAAATCTCGCTCCCACATGGTTTTTTTTACGTACATTGCTCCCGTTCCGCTTTCCGGAACGAAGAAAGGCGCAGATACTCAGATCTGCGCCAGAATGATCGCCGCGAACATAACCGCGCACCCGATGATCTTCCGGGGCGTCATGGTCTGATGAAGAAGGATAAAACCCGCCAGGGCCGCGAAAACGGATTCCAGGCTCATGATCAGGGAAGCCGCGCTGGGGTTTCGCATCTTCTCCTGCCCCACCACCTGCAGCGTATAAGCCACCGCGCCGCTCATGAGGCCCGCGTAGAGGAGCGGGACCAGCGTGCCCTTAAGGGCGCCGGGCTCCGGCTTCTCGAAGATGAGGGCAAAGAAAAAAGCGATGAGGGAAACCGTCAGAAACTGCACACAGGACAGAAACACCGGGTCCGTGCGCTGCGCGAAGATCTCCACCGCCAGGATCTGGAAGGGAAAGGCCAGGGCGCAGAACACACAGAACATGTCGCCCTTTGACAGCCCGAAACGTTCTTCCATGCAGAGCAGGTACATGCCGACGAGGGCGATCGCCGCCGCGACCCAGACCTTTTTCTTCGGGGCGCGCCCCAGGAAGATGCTGTAGATCGGCACGAGGATGATGTAGAGGGCCGTCAGGAAACCGGCTTTCCCCGTGGTGGTGTACTGGATCCCGATCTGCTGCAGGCTCGCGCCGAGAAACAGGAAGAAACCGCAGATGATGCCGCCGGCGATACCGTCGTTCCGGCGCATCCGCCGCCTTCCCAGGTTCATGCCGCGGGCTTCATTGTATCCGAGCGCCCTGCGGGCCAGGAGAAAGGCTGCGACAGCAAAGCCGCTCAGCATGAAGCGGGACGCGCAGAAGGTGAAGGGACCGACGTGGTCCATGGCCACCGACTGGGCGACAAAGGCGCAGCCCCAGATCAGGGCAGTGATCAGCAGCAGGACGGCGCCTGCGCCCTGCTGCGAATTGTCTCTTCTATACATTTCAACTCTCTTTCTACTGTGACGGAACCCCGCGGCTCCGTGCTTCCGTCACATCCGACCGGGGACTTCCATGCCCAGCATTTCAAGGCAGGCGGTGAGGATGCCTTCGGTCACCCGGATCAGTGCGAGATATCCGCGCTTTTTCTCCTCGTCCTCCTCCGAGAGGATCCGCACCTCGTGGTAGAAGGAGTTGAAGGCCTCGGCGACGCTGTAGAGGTACTGGCAGACCTTGTGGGGCGCCAGCTCCTTCCATGCGCCCTCCACCGTCTCTGCGTACTTCGTGAGTTCCAGATACAGGGCCTTTTCCGAGGGACTGCAGGCCGGGCGCAGATCCGCCGCGGTCACTTCCGCGCCGCCGGCTTCCGCGTATTTCCTGAGGATCGACTTGATGCGGACGGTGGTGTAAAGGATGTAAGGACCGGTGTTTCCTTCAAAGGAAGCAAAGCGGTCGATGTCGAAGACGTAATCCTTGGACGCCTGGTTCGAAAGATCGCCGTACTTCAGGGCAGCCAGCGCCACCATCCGGGTGGTCTCCTGAGCCTCGTCCTCCGGGATCTCCGGATTCTCCGCGATGCGGGCATAGACTGCTTCCCGGATCTCTTTGATCAGGGTCTCCAGACGCATGACGCCGCCGTCCCTCGTCTTGAAGGGCTTGCCGTCCTTCCCGTTCATGGTGCCGAAGCCGATCCACTTCAGGTCATGCTCCGCCGGGACGATGCCCGCCTTCTTCGCCACACGGAAGAACTGGGTGTAGTGCAGCTCCTGCCGCTTGTCGGACACGTAGACGTAGCGGTCCGGGCCGTAAAGCTTCTCACGCTCGATCAGAGTCGCGAGGTCGCTGGTGGCATAGAGCGCCGCGCCGTCGGACTTGCGGATGATGCAGGGCGGCAATTCTCTGGAATCCCCGGGCTCGGCGATATCCACCACCAGCGCGCCGTCGCTCTCGTAGGCGATGCCGCGCTTCTCCAGGTCCTCGATCAGACCCGGGATATAAGGCTGGACATCACTCTCACCCTTCCAGAGCTCAAAGAACACGTTCAGCGCGTCGTAATTCTTCTTCAGGTCCGTCACGGAAACCTTCATGATGTGCTTCCAGAGCGCCCGGTAAGCCGGGTCGCCGCTCTGCAGCTTCTTCGTCGCCTCGTGGGCCTTCGCCGCGAACTCCGGGTCCTCCTTGGAGCGCTTCGACGCGGCAGGATAGATCTCCTCCAGCTCGCTGATGGTGAAGGGCGCCTCCGCCGGGTACTCACCGGCAAAGTCAGGATCGAAGTAGGGAAGGTCCGGCTTCCGGAGCCTGAGCTCCTCGATGATCAGGCCCATCTGGAGACCCCAGTCCCCGAGATGGACGTCGCCGGTCATCTCGTTCCCGAAGAACGCGCCCATGCGCTTCAGGGCCTCGCCGATGATGGCGCTGCGGAGATGTCCCACGTGGAGGGGCTTCGCCACGTTGGCGCCGCCGTAGTCCACAATGATCTTCTGCGGGGCTTCCTTTCGGATCCCGTATTTCTCCTCGCCCGCCATCTCACGCACTGCTTCCGTCAGGGCCTCCGGCGCGACCTTCAGGTTGATGAACCCGGGCATGACAGCATCGGCTGCTTCGAAAAGCGGGCAGCCGGAAAGCTGCTCCACCACCTGGTTCGCGATGTCGATGGGCTTTTTCTTTGCTTTCTTCGCGCAGGCCATGGCGCCGTTGCACTGGTACTCGCAGAGATCCGGCCGGTTCGACACCGTGACGCGCACGTTGGCGCTGTCGTACCCGCAGGCTTCAAAGGCCTGCTTCAGGACCTCATTCATCTGTTCCGAAATCGTCTTCATGTCTTGCTCCTTCTACCGCAATCGGGGCTGCCGCAGCCAGGAATCCTCCTGATGCGGCAGCCCCGTTCTCATGTCTCATTAATCCGGATCAACCGTTTGCTCTGCCAAGATACTCGCCGGTGCGGGTGTCGATCTTGACCTTCTCGCCGATGGTGATGAACAGCGGGACAGAGATCTGTGCGCCGGTCTCGACCGTTGCCGGCTTCTGTGCGCCGGTGGCGGTGTTGCCTGCGAAGCCCGGCTCGGTCTCGGTAACCTCGAGCTCGACGAACATCGGCGGCTCGATGGAGAAGATCTGTCCGTTGTAGGAAAGGACCTTGACCATCTCGTTCTCCTTGACGAACTTCAGGGTATCGCCGACCATGTCAGCGTTCAGGGAAACCTGATCGTAGGTCTCCGTGTTCATGAAGTTGTACATGTCGCCGTCAGCATACAGATACTGCATTTCGATCTTGTCGATCCTTGCAGCCGGGAACTTCTCGGTCGGACGGAAGGTACGCTCAACGACCGCGCCGCTCATGACGTTCTTGATCTTCGTACGCACGAATGCCGCGCCCTTGCCCGGCTTAACATGCTGGAATTCGATGATCTGATAAACCGCGCCTTCAATCTCAAGCGTGATGCCGTTTCTGAAATCACCTGCAGATACCATAAATATTTCCTCCTTTAGGGCGTTTTATGTCCTATAAGCATTCTTCACCATATTTTAACTGAACCGTGTCCATCAGGCAAGAAAAAAATTACTGTTTTTCCGACTGCCGCCTCTTTCTGCGATAGAGATAGAGGAACGGCGCCTCAACAAGCCGCTTCAGCATGATCTGCGGCTCATCCAGGAACACGAGGGGCTTCGTGAGGATGGAATGCATTCCTATGCGGTTCGCTCCCCAGATGTCCGTAAAAAGCTGGTCTCCCACCGACACCGTGTTCTCCGGGACTGTCCCCATGAGCTCCATGGCGCGGCGGTAGCCGTACCGCCGGGGCTTCAGAGCTTTCGGTACAAAGTCCGCGCCGACATCGGCCGCGAAGCTTTTCACCCGCGGTCCCCGGTTGTTGGAAACGATGCAGGCCTTGAGGCCGATGTCGCCGAGGCGGCGGAAAAGCTCCCTGCACGCCTCGTCCGCAGGCGCGTCCGGAAGCGTCAGAGTGTTGTCGATATCAAAGACAATGCCCCGGATCCCCTCTTCATAGAGCTGCTCATAAGGGATCGCGAAGGCACTCTTCGCCACCCGCTCCGGCCAGAAGGCAAAACGGCCTTTCATGCCTTCTCCGAGTGCTCAAGGATCTTGGCCAGCTCTGCCATAAAGGTATTCACATCCTTGAACTCGCGGTAGACCGACGCGAAGCGCACATAGGCGACCGCGTCCAGGTCCTTCAGATGTTCCATGACCATCTCGCCTATGACGCTGGTCGGGATCTCCCGCTCCTCCCGGTTGAAAAGGGAGGTCTCGATCTCATCCACGATGGCGCTGATCTGCTGCGCGGAGACGGGACGCTTGTGGCAGGACTGGATGATGCCGTGCTCGATCTTCGTGCGGTCGTAGGGCTCGCGGGTATCATCCTTCTTGATGACCATGAGCGGCATGGTCTCAAGCTTTTCGTATGTCGTAAACCTTCTTCCGCAGATCTCGCACTGTCTTCTTCTCCGGATGGACGCGTTGTCATCCGCCGGACGGGAATCGATGACCTTGGTATCCTGAGCATTACAGAACGGGCACTTCATATTGTGGCCTCCTTTACATACTTTATACACTATACCCGGTTTTTACTCATTCATCAATAAAAAATGCCGGACACATATACATGTGTCCGGCGGCGGAGAACACTCTGAATTGCCGCGGTTCAGTTCGCGAAGACCTCCGGGCGGTGCTCCCGGTAAAAGCGCTCCGCGCCGGGATGCAGCTGCACCGGGAGATCGTCGCTCTCCAGAAGCTCGCCGGCGATCCCGGAAAGGACCGGTTCGGCGGCGGCAAGTTCCTCCAGAGAAGCGCACAGGAGCTCTGTCAGCCGGTAAGCCTGATCCTCGTCCATCTCAGCGCTCACACAGAGCACGCACTGCGCGCCGAAGGTCCCGATATCCTCCGTCTGGCCCTTGTAGGTGCCCGCCGGAATGACGACCGGGATATAGGAAGGCTCCGCGGAAAGGATCCGCGCCAGTTCCTCCGCCGTGTAGCGGAGAAGGTGGCAGGGCAGTTCTTCCGCGAGCCTGGTCTGCCATGGGATGGGAGGTCCCGCAAAGCCGTGAACCGCGTCCAGCTCCCCGGAGGCGACCATATCTGCCCCGGAACCAAGGCCTGCATTCACGAACGTTCCATCAGACATGGAGACTCCCACCGCCTCCAGAGCGTTTCTTGCCGCACGGTCCGTGGCGGAGGATTCCGGTCCGATGGCCGCACTGCGGCCTGCCAGATCATGCACATACTCAATGCCGGAATCATCCCGGGCCATCCAGTTGGAAATGCTGGTGTAGACGGAAGCGATCGCCCGGAGTTCCGCCGGCTTTCCCTCGAACGCGCCCTTTCCGCGGACTGCCATATTTGCGATATCGCTGCTGACCAGCGCCAGATCCACCTGGCCCCCGATCAGGTCAGCGACGTTGCTGAAGGATCCCGTCGAAGCATTGATGTTGAACCGGAGCGATGTGTCCCGGCTCATGAAGGCCCGGGCCAGCGCGGCTCCCGCCGCATACATGCTGCCGCCGCTGTCTGCGGTCCCGATGGTGAGAAGGGTCAGCCCCCCCGATGCATTTGCCGGTGCCGGAGTATTCGCGGTGTTTCCGCCCGGGTCCGGCCCGGAACCGGAACATGCCGCCAGAAAGACCGCTGTCGCAACAGCTGCAGCCGATGCTCGTCTCAGCAATTTCATTGACTTCATTCCTCTGTCCTGATGATCATTACACTTTCCTGCAGCGTAACCCAGTTATGATTATAACTCTTTTTCCGGCAGACGTGCAGTAAAAAACGGAAACAGCGGGGACCCGTCAGGTCCCCGCCGTATCTTTGATCCACAGGTTCAAGAATGATCTGCCTGCCTTCGTCCGGCGTCGTCAGAGCATGCCCTGGGCGATGTTCAGGAACGTCGTGATCGCGATGGCGTTCGTAATGTTGCTCAGGAATCCGCCGATCAGCGGGACAACGAAGTAAGCGATCTTGGAGTAGTAGTACTGTTCGCAGACAGAAGACATGGTCGCCATGGAGACCGGGACAGCGCCAAGGCCGAATCCGGTGTGTCCGACAGCGATGATTGCTGCGTCATAGTCACGTCCGCAAAGGTTGAAGGTGATAAAGCGGACGAACAGATAGATCATGATCAGCTGCAGGAACAGGATGGTGAGCAGCGGCAGAGCCAGGTCGATGAGCTGCCACAGCTTCATGGTGATGATGGACAGGGAGACGAACAGCGCAAGGCTGATGTCGCCGACATTGGAGGTGGTCTCGTAGAACTCCTCGCTGGTCTTTCCAAGCTTGTCCATGACAAGGCGGATCAGGATGCCGGCGAGCATGCACATGACGTGGATCGGCATGTTCAGACCCGGAAGGATCATCTTTCTGATCTCAAGCAGGCACTGGCCGAGACCGCAGGCAGCGATCAGGCAGAACCATGCGTTCTGGCACTGGGAAGCCTTGAAGATATGGATGGCCTTCTCGCCGATGCTCTCTTCCTTCTGCTCAATGTAGTTCTTGTCCAGGTTGTACTTCGTGATCAGCTGACGTCCGATCGGTCCGCCGATCAGGCATCCGGAGATCAGGCCGAAGGTAGCAGCCGCGACAGAGACCTCGACTGCGCCGACACCGCCCATCTCAGCAGCGATCGGTCCGAAGGATGCGGCATTTCCGTGTCCGCCGGTCAGCGGAGTGGAACCTGCCATCAGAGCGGTCAGCGGGTTCATGCCCATCGCGGTCCCGACGCCGAGCGCCAGGCAGTTCTGAAGGACTGCAAGGAGTGCCGCAAGGATCGCGAAGATCACGACCAGTCTGCCGCCCTTCTTCAGCAGAGCCAGGGATGCTTCCATGCCGGACGCCGCGAAGAAGATGTTGTAGAAGAAGTTGTTCATGATGCTCTGGTTTTCCCACTCGAACTGAACGATTCCGCCCAGATAAAGCGCGCAGGTGAGCAGTGAGAAAAGGGTGCCGCCGACGACTGCGCTCGGGATGCAGTACTTCTTCAGGACCGGCAGCTTATTGCGCAGCCACTGACCGAAGTAGATGACCAGGACGACGATCGCCATCATCTGAAACATGTTGATTTTTACACTTGGTATTTCCATTTTTCCCCCTCCTTAATTACTGAAATTTATTCCCTCCGGCGAATCTTTGTTTCACACAAATAATAAAAAAACGATGAAGGGGAATCAATTTTTCGTAATTAAGGAACGGCTTTCGTAACTAAAGTAAACCTTTTAATCTTTACGCCACCGATACAGGATCCCCGGCCGGCCGCCCGTATGATAGTCGATGCGGCTGTCCAGCTCCCCGCTCTCCACCATATAGTTCAGATACCGCCGCACCGTGATCCGGGACACGCCCACCAGCGAGGCAACGTTTTCACTCGTATAGCTCTGGTCGCTGTGGTCCCGCAGGAATCCCCGGACCATTTCCAGCGTCCGCCCGTTCAGTCCCTTCGGAAGCTCCTGCTGCGGCTGCCCGGTCCCGGCTCCGGCTACACCTCCCGTCTCCCCGGTCCTTCGGATCCGGATCAGGCGGTCGATCTCCGTCTGGTCCATTCTCCCGTTTTCTTCCGCCAGCAGATTCTGGGCAGATCTGTAGCGTTCCAGTGCTGCCCGGAACCGTTCATACTCAAAGGGCTTCACAAGGTAGTCGGTAACGCCGCGCCGCATCAGCTTTTTCACCAGATTCGTGCTGTTCGCGGAGGTCACCATGATGATGCTGGGCGTCTTTCCGGCTGCGTGAAGGCGGTCGATGAAGTCCGCCCCGTTCATCTGCGGCGTAAAGTAGTCCAGGATCACCAGGTCCGCATCCTGTGTGTTCAGATACTCCAGCGCCTCCTGCCCGTTTTTAAACATCCCGGTCACGGAAAAGCCTTCGGAAGCTTCCACATATTTCCGGTTGATAGAAGCAACCATCGGGTCATCCTCCACGATAATAACTCTGTACATCCCTTTCCTCCTGTCCGTCTCGGCTGTCTGATACTATACCTCTGTCTTATTTGCGGTGCCGGCGTTTTATTCTGCGGTGCCGGTGCTCTCTTCTTCGGTGCCGGCGCTTTCTTCCGCGATGCCGGCGCTTTCCGCAGCCGTGAAGGTGATGGTGAAGCACGTTCCTTCGCCGGGTTCCGTGTCCACGCTAATCTCCCCGTTCCGGCTGTCGACGATCTGCTTTACCAGGAACAGGCCGGTTCCATGGTTCTCACCCTTTGTGGTCACGCCCTTCTCAAAGATCCGCGGCAGGACATCGTCCCGGATGCCGCTTCCGGTATCTTCACAGGTGATGATGCTGACCTCCGGGCGGCAGTAGATCCCCAGCACGATCTCCCGGAGACGCTCATCTTCCGCAGTGTAAGCATCGTCCGCAGGATCCGCGCCTGCAGAGGAAACACCGTCCGTGCCGGCCGTCTCCGCCGTGTTTTCGGCATCGTCCGCGTTCAGTTCCTCGATGGCGTTTTCCAGGAGGTTTCCGATGATGGTAACGTACTCCTCCTGGGAAAGGATCAGGTCCTGTTCCAGCATGCCGCTGTCAGGCTGCACGGTGAGCCGGATCCCCAGCTCTGCGGCGTGCATCATCTTCCCGATGACCAGCGCGCAGACCCGGGAGACCCGGATCATGTTTGCGGTGTCACGCACCGCCTGGCTCGAGACCAGGCTGCTGTTCGTGATAAAACGCTTCGCCTTCTCGATCTCCCCGGTCTGCAGGTACCCGAGAATGATGTGCAGCTTGTTCAGGAATTCGTGGTTGAACGCGCGGAGCGTATCCATCATGTTCCGGGCGCCGGACAGCTCATCCGAAAGCTTCAGCGCCTCAGTCCGGTCCTGAAGGATGACCAGCACCCCCTCCGGCTGCCGGCCCCTGGCATTCAGAGGCACTTCGCTGACGATGACGGTCCTGTCCCCGATGTCCCGGGTATCCGGCTCGTGGACCTTCCGCTCCTTCATGATCCGGTCAAACTGTGTCTCGGGAAAAACGTCCTTCAGCTGTTTCCCGGCAATGATTTCGTCATTCTCCGTGACCAGCTTCCGCGCAGCCGCGTTGGAAAACAGGATCCTGCCGTTCCGGTCGGTGGAGATCAGGCCCTCCGAAAGGGAATTGATGACCACGTCCTGCCGGATATACAGGGAAAGCAGTTCTCCGGGGCGGTAACCCATCAGGGCATTTCTCTGGAAGCGGAGGAATGCCCGGGCGATCAGGCTTGCCAGCACAAGCATGACAACAAGAAGGAACAAATACAAAAGGACCAGTTCCCGCTGCTCCACCGTGATCTGTGCGGAAGGAACGGAAACCATGACGAATCCGGTGATGGCTCCTGCCTGGTTCCGGATGGCGTGAAATGCGCAATGCTGGCGGTCGATGGTGCCGTACACCGTGGTGATATAGGGCTCACTTCCGTTCAGAATGGCCTTCTCATCCCCGTCCACATAGGTATCGCCCACCACATGACGGTCTGTCTGGTAAAAGCGCAGGCCGTTGGTATTCGCGATCATGACCGCCTCCACCCCGGAGAAGTCCGCCACCAGAAGATCGATCTTCTGCAGCGTCTCCTTGTCCGGATAGCCGGTCTGCAGCATCTTCTGCACCTCCGGCAGCTCAGCGATAAACGCTGCCGTGTCGCTGATCCGCTGATCCAGATCTCTCTGGGCCCTGCGGATGCTGATGGCCAGGGAAATCAGAAGGCAGGAGACCAGGAGGGCCGCCGCCAGGAGCAGAAACGAAAAATAGAGCCTGCGCTCCATGGATTTGTTGTTATCATTCTGATTCATCAGGATTCTCCGAAATTCAGGTCCCGCCTGCGGGACAAAAAGCCGCGCGGACTGCCGTCAGGCAGCAGCTTTCGCTGCGTCATGCTGAAAAGAGGACAGCAGGCGTCCGGCCTGCTGCCCTTATCATAGCACAATCTGCTCTTTCCGTCGTGAATTGTTCCTTTCCCGGCTTCTTCGTCTCACCGGTTTGCCGCTTCCTTCATCTCCTTCGTATAAGCCCCGATCACCTCCGGCGCCGCGGTGCCCAGCGCTCCGATCTGCTTCACGATGGCGCTTCCCACGATCACCCCGTCGGCGAGCTTTCCCATATGCTCCGCCTGGGCCGGCGTCGAGATGCCGAAACCGATGGCGCAGGGGATCTCCGGATTTGCTTCCCGCACCAGTGCCACCATGGCGCCGAGATCCGTGGTGATATTCCGGCGGATCCCTGTAACCCCCAGGGACGACACCACATAGACAAAGCCCTCCGCCTGTGACGCGATGGTTTTGATCCTCTCATGAGACGTAGGCGCGATCATGGAGATAAGGTCGATGCCGTAGTACTTCCGGAAAACCGGCGCGAACTCTTCCCGCTCCTCAAAAGGAACGTCCGGCAGGATGATGCCGCTGATGCCGCACTCCGCCGCCCGGGCCGCAAACCCCTCGATGCCGCATTGTTCCTGCCGTCCTGTGCCGTAGGAAAAAATGACATTCGCATATGTCATGAATACCAGCGGGATCGAAAGCTCCTGCCGGAGCTCCTTCACCATAGCGAAGACATCGTCCGTGGTGATATGGTTCTTCAGCGCGCGGATATTGGCTTCCTGGATCACAGGCCCCTCCGCCGTGGGATCCGAGAAGGGAATGCCAAGCTCGATCAGATCCGCGCCGTTTGCCGCCATGGCCCTCACGATCTTTTTTGTGGTCTCCAGGTCCGGATCGCCGCAGGTAATAAACGGGATAAATGCCTTCCCCTTCGCAAATGCTTCCTTGATCTTACTCATGGAGATCCTCCCCTCTGTACCGCGCGATGGCGGCCACGTCCTTGTCTCCGCGCCCGGAAAGGGTGATGACCATGATCTGGTCCTTGTCCATTTTCGGCGCGATCTTCATTGCGTACGCCACTGCGTGAGCGCTCTCGATGGCGGGGATGATGCCCTCGGTCCTGGCCAGATACTCGAAGGCCTGCACCGCCTCCTCATCCGTCACCGGCACATACTCGGCGCGGCCTATATCGTGGAGCCATGCGTGTTCCGGCCCGATGCCCGGATAATCGAGACCCGCGGAGATCGAGTAGACCGGTGCGATCTGCCCGTACTCGTCCTGGCAGAAATAGGATTTCATGCCGTGGAAGATTCCGAGCCGGCCGGTGTTCATGGTGGCCGCAGTCTCCCAGGTGTCGATGCCCCGGCCTGCCGCCTCGCACCCGATCAGCCGGACATCCTTGTCCTCAATAAAGTGATAGAAGGTGCCGATGGCATTGGAGCCGCCGCCGACGCAGGCAAGCACCGCGTCCGGAAGCCGCCCCTCCTTCTCCAGGATCTGGGCCTTGATTTCCCGGGAGATCACCGCCTGGAAGTCGCGGACGATGGTGGGGAAGGGGTGAGGTCCCATGCAGGAGCCGAGGCAGTAGTGGGTGTCCGCGATACGCCCGGTCCACTCGCGGAAGGTCTCGGAGACCGCGTCCTTAAGGGTCGCTGTCCCGCTGGTGACCGGGATCACCTTCGCCCCCAGGAGCCGCATGCGGAACACGTTCAGCGCCTGCCGCTTCGTGTCCTCCTCGCCCATGTAGACCACGCACTCCATGCCGAGGAACGCCGCCGCTGTCGCCGTCGCCACGCCGTGCTGCCCTGCGCCGGTCTCCGCGATCAGGCGGGTCTTCCCCATCTTTTTCGCCAGCAGCGCCTGCCCCAGGGCATTGTTGATCTTGTGGGCGCCGGTGTGGTTCAGGTCTTCCCGCTTCAGGTAGATCTTCGCGCCGCCCAGATCCTTCGTCATGTGTTCCGCGAAGTAAAGCCGGCTGGGCCGTCCCGCGTATTCGTTCAGCAGCTGTGTGAGCTCCGCCTGGAACTGCGGGTCGTCCCTGAATCTGTTGTATGCCTCCTCCAGCTCGATCACCGCGTTCATCAGCGTTTCCGGAATATACTGGCCGCCGTGAATGCCGAACCGCCCTCTCTGGTTCTGACTGCTCATATTTCTTCCTCCATCATCTGTGTTCTGCTGCTTTTTTCTGCTGACTGCTGCGCAGCTTTGTTCTGCTGCTTTTTCCTGCTGACTGCTGCGCAGCTTCTTTATTTCTGTCGCCTGTTCTGCCGACACTTTTTTCCTGCCTGCCGTCTGCACTGTTTTTTCAATTCGGTCTCAGGCTCCGAACTGCGTTCACGAACGCCTGCATCTTCGCCGGGTCCTTCTTCCTGTCAGTCTCCAAAGCCGAGCTGGTGTCCACGGCCCAGGGCCGGCACCGCTTTATGGCTGCGCCCACATTTTCCGGCGTCAGGCCGCCGGCAAGGAAAAACGGACGGCGAAAACAAACCGGAAATCCATTCCTGCTTCCATTCGGTTCCTCGATCAGAGCCCTGTTCAGTGTTTTGTCCTGATCCTCTCTCAAGATCTCCCAGTCAAATGCGGTTCCCGTACCTCCGGCGCCGTTGTCCAGAAGCACGAAGTCCGCGGGGCTTTCCGCCGCCGCTTTCAGGTCTTCCGGCGTCTTCACAGAGAAAGCTTTGATGACCGGGATCCGCACAAAATTCTGCACTTCTCTCACCTGCTCCGGCGTTTCCCTGCCGTGGAGCTGGACGAGGTCGATGATCCCGGCTTCTGCGATCTTCCGGATACGCTCAGGATCCTCGTCCACGAAGACCCCCACCGCCCGGATTCGCGGATCCAGCAGCGCCTTCAGCCTTACCGCCTGCTCCGGCGTCACATACCGTGGGCTCTTCTTCGCAAAGACGAAGCCGACGAAATCCGGCAGCAGGGCGTTCGCCGCCGCGATATCTTCCGGGCGGGAAAGCCCGCATAGCTTGATCCGCACCCGGTTTTTCATGTTTTCTCTTTCTACCATGCCCGTCCTTCCAGGGATCCTCTGATCTGTGCTTCTGCTTTCTTTGTTCCGCTTCTTCCCCGCCTCCGGTATCCCGGTCTTCCATGTCCCGGACAGTCTGGGGAATTTATCCTCTCAGTTCGTCAAGCATCGCCCGCTTGTCCGGCGCCCGCATCAGGGTCTCGCCGATCAGGGCTGCGTCCACCTTGTGAGCCCGCAGAAGCTCCACATCCGCACGGGTCCGGACACCGCTCTCCGCCACAAAGATCACATCCTCCGGGATCAGACTGCGGAGCCGGATGCTGTTGGAAAAATCCACCGTGAAATCCTTCAGATTCCGGTTGTTCACACCGATGATCCGGGCGCCGGCATCCACTGCGGAACAGGTCTCCGCCTCGTCGTGGGCCTCCACCAGAGCCGAAAGCCCCAGCGTATCGCAGATCCTGATGTATCGCCGGAGGGTTTCCGTGTCCAGCAGCGCGCAGATGAGAAGCACCGCCGCCGCCCCCAGGCACTTCGCCTCATAGATCATGTACTCGTCCACTGTGAAATCCTTCCGCAGACAGGGAATCTTCACCGCCGCCGCGATCTCTTTCAGGTATTGATCCGATCCGAGGAACCATCCGGGCTCCGTCAGGACCGAGATGGCCGATGCCCCCGCCGCCTCATAGCTTTTCGCGATCTCGAGGTACGGGAAGTCCGGCGCGATCAAACCTTTTGAGGGGCTTGCCTTCTTGCACTCACAGATGAAAGCCATCCGCTCTCCCCGCAGCGCCTGCTCGAAGGGAAAGGTAAATTCGGCGGCCGTTGCCGCCTGCCGCTCCGCCGCCGCGATCGCAAAGGCTTTCGCCTTCATCTCCTCCGGCGGGATCCGCCGTTTCGCTTCCGCGACCCGCTCCCGCGCGTGTTCTGCCAGCTGTTCCAGAATATTTACTGCCATGCCGCCCACCTTATCCATGTCAGACAAAACCGATTTCTTTTTTATTCATTTGCCGGGCAGTTTTTCTGTACTGCACCTCTCGGGCAGTTCCTCTGCACTGCCCATCCCCGGGCAGTTCTGCTGCACTGGTTTTTCCCGGAAGTCTCAATTTCCGTTTGATACTCTCACAAAATCTTCGTAGGTCTTCAGCGCCGCGCCGCTGTCCAGGATCTCCCCAGCCAGCTTCACTCCTTCCTTCATGTCGGAAGCCTTGCCTGCGATGTAAAGGGCTGCGCCTGCGTTCAGCAGAATGGCGGTGCGCTTCGTGCCGCGGTCTTCGCCGGAAAGAAGCTTCTTCGCGATCTCAACATTGTCCGCGGGAGTTCCGCCCAGCACCTCATCTTTGGTGCCGCGCTCCAGGCCGAAATCCTCCGGCCTGATCACCATCGTCCGGTAGAAGCCGTCCCGGATCTCGCTGACCGTGGTCGGGGCGCTGGCGGAGATCTCATCCATCTTGTCCTGGCCGTAGACTACGAAACCGCGCTTCACACCGAGGCTGGAAAGGACCTTTGCCAGCGGCTCCACCAGATATTCGTCGTAGACACCCAGGAGGAAGTATTCCGGCTTTGCCGGGTTGGTCAGCGGGCCAAGGATATTGAACACGGTCCGGATTCCAAGCTCCCGACGGATGCTGCCGACATATTTCATCGAGGTGTGGTACTTCTGCGCGAAGAGGAAGCACATTCCTACCTCGTTCAGCATCTTTGTGCAGAGTTCCTGATCCTGCTGAATGTTGGCGCCGGAAGCTTCCAGAAAATCAGCGGTGCCGCAGCGGGAGGATGCTGCCCGGTTCCCGTGCTTCGCGATCTTCACGCCGCCCGCAGCCGCCACAAAGGCAGAACAGGTGGAAATGTTGAAGGTGTTCGCGTGGTCACCGCCGGTGCCGACAATCTCCATCACAGGCACAGAGACCTCGACCTTCTCCGCCCGCTCCCGCATGGCCTGCGCACAGCCGGAGATCTCGTCGATGGTCTCCGCCCGGGTACTCTTGGTGGAGAGCGCCGCCAGAAAGGCCGCGTTCTGGGTCGGCGACGTCTGCCCGGTCATGATCTCGTTCATGACGGTGTATGCCTCATCATAAGTAAGGTCCTGCTTGCTGACGATTTTCTCGATGGCTTCTTTGATCATGGAATTCTCCTTTCATTTTGGCGTTTCTGTCCGGGACTCTTCCGGTCCTTCTCAACGTTGAGATCTCCCGAAAAAGCAAAAGCCCCTGACAGAACTGTTACATTCTGTCAGGGGCGAATTCATACAATTGATCCGCGGTGCCACCCTGATTTACGGCAATGCCGTACACTCTGCGGGATACCATCATATCCCCGGCAACTGACGTATGCCTCACGTCGCGATATACTCGGCCTTCCGATCCGGCGCTTTCTCCAATGCCTTCACAGCTTTTTCTGCTGTATTCGGCGCTGTCCTTCCGGCCTTTCCCCGCGCCCTCAGCGGTCCATTTGATGATCTGCGTTCCACCCGTTCTCAGCAATCCGGGCTCTCTGTAGGGGCATAACCACCGTTATCTCCGCTTCAACGGTTTATGTTTGATTAATTTATCTTTTAGCACAGCAAAGTGTATTAGTCAATATTTTTACACTTGATTTGTGTTTTTGCTTTTCATTTGTACCCGGCTGAGCCACGCCCAGACTCGGGACCTTCGGTCCCTCGTTGGGCGGCTTCGCCGCTCTGCAAGGCTTTTGCTCTGCTAAACTGAGCCACGCCCAGACTCGGGACCTCCGGTCCCTCGTTGGGCGGCTTCGCCTTGCTAAACTGAGCCACGCCCAGACTCGGGACCTTCGGTCCCTCGTTGGGCGGCTTCGCCGCATAGACATAAAAACAACGCGTACACTCTGTGCAAGCACAGTGTACGCGTTGTTTCCATGTCTGCGTGGCTCAGTTTTTACCAAACTCTAACAATTTCAATCCGGGATTTCGTTCTTCCACCATGCGGACGCTCCACTCGTGGGCGAACAGGAGCAGGGGCTCGTCCTTCATGTTCTTGATGAGCTTCATGTCGCTGGTGCCGGTGATGCGGTTCACGTCCACGGTCTCCGGATGGTCGATCCAGCGGATGTACTCGTAGGGCAGCTGGTCCAGCTTGACCTCGACGTTGTACTCGGCCTTCAGGCGGTAGGTCAGGACCTCAAACTGCAGGACGCCGACAGCGCCGACGATGATCTCTTCCATACCGGTGTTGAACTCCTGGAAGATCTGGATGGCACCCTCCTGGGCGATCTGCAGGACGCCCTTGGCGAACTGCTTCCGCTTCATGGTGTCGATCTGGCGGAGTCTTGCGAAATGCTCCGGCGCGAAGGTCGGGATGCCCTCGAACTCCACCGGTTCCTTCGATGTGCAGAGCGTGTCGCCGATGGAGAAAATGCCGGGATCAAAGACGCCGATGATATCGCCCGCGTAGGCCTTCTCGACGATCTTCCGCTCATCCGCCATCATCTGCGTCGACTGGTTCAGACGGAGCTTCCGCCCGCCCTGGACGTGGGTGCACTCAATGCCCGGCTCATACTCGCCGGAGCAGATGCGCATGAAGGCGATCCTGTCGCGATGCGCCTTGTTCATGTTCGCCTGGATCTTGAAGACGAAGGCCGAGAAGAAATCGTCCTTCATCGGATCCACCACTCCGGTCTTCGTGGGCCGGGGCAGCGGGGAGTAAGTCATCTTCAGGAAGTGCTCCAGGAAGGTCTCGACGCCGAAGTTCGTCAGGGCGGAACCGAAGAACACCGGAGTCAGATCTCCGCGGGACACCCGCTCCATGTCCAGTTCATCGCTGGCGCCGTCCAGAAGCTCGATCTCCTCCAGCAGCTGGTCCTTGTAGTCCTCGCCGATGGTTTTGCCGAGGTCAGCATCGTCCACGGAGATGGTGTGGCTCTCAACTTCCTGCATGCCGGCGTGGGCTGCGTGGAAGGTGGTGATCTCCTTCGTGTTGCGGTCGTAAACGCCCTTGAAATTCTTGCCGCAGCCAATCGGCCAGTTCACCGGACAGGTCCGGATGCCCAGCAGATCCTCGATCTCGTCCGTCAGGGCAAAGGGATCCCGGGCCTCACGGTCCATCTTGTTGATGAAGGTAAAGATCGGAATGTGGCGCAGCGTACATACCTTGAACAGCTTCCGCGTCTGCGCCTCGACGCCCTTACCGGCATCGATGACCATGACCGCGGAGTCCGCCGCCATCAGCGTACGGTAGGTGTCCTCGGAGAAGTCCTGATGTCCCGGCGTATCCAGGATATTGATGCAGAAGCCCTCGTAATTGAACTGCAGAACGGACGATGTGACCGAAATTCCACGTTCCTTCTCGATCTCCATCCAGTCAGAGACCGCGTGCTTTCCGGTCTTTCTTCCCTTGACGCTGCCGGCAAGGTTGATAGCGCCGCCGTAAAGCAGCAGCTTCTCGGTCAGGGTCGTCTTACCGGCGTCCGGGTGGCTGATGATGGCAAAGGTACGTCTTTTTCTGATCTCTTCAAAATTCGCTGACACAGTGGTTCCTCTCTCTTTTTACGTTTACTGCTTATTTTAATCACCCGGGTCCGGAAATATGTTTCCGGCGTTTATTCTTTTTCACCGGGCGATGATCTGGTCTAATATCCGGTCTGCCACTTCATTCTTGGAAAGAATGGGCAGTTCGACGCTCCCCTCAGGCTTCAGGATGGTGACGATGTTGGTGTCGGTGCCGAAGCCCGCCCCCTTGGTGCGGAGGCTGTTGGCGACGATCATGTCCGCATTCTTTTTCGTCAGTTTCTCCGCCGCGTTGGCGAGAAGATTCTCTGTCTCCATCGCGAAGCCGCAGAGGAACTGTCCCTCGGGCTTGACGGAGCCGAGGTGGGCAAGAATATCCTTTGTCCGGGTGAGCTCCAGGGTCATACCCTCATTCTTGTTCTTTTTCTTGATCTTCTGGTCAGCGACCGTGATCGGCGTGAAGTCCGCCACCGCCGCTGCCATGATGATGATATCCTGCTCCGGAGCACGGGCAGTAACTGCTTCGAACATATCCGCCGCGCTCTTTACACGGACGGTCTCCACGAACTTCGGCGGCTCGACGCGCATGTCCGCGGCCACCAGGGTCACGGAAGCGCCGCGGATCGCCGCGGCCCTCGCCAGGGAAACGCCCATCTTCCCGGTGGAATGGTTCGTGATGAAGCGCACCGGGTCGATGCTCTCCCGGGTGGCGCCGGCGGTGACCAGCACCTTCTTTCCGGCGAGATCCTTCTCTGCGCCGCAGGCCATCTCAAGCCACTCCATCAGTTCCTCCGGCTCCGGCAGACGGCCGTCCCCGATGTCCCCGCAGGCCTGGAATCCCGCGCCGGGCTGCACCACAGTCCAGCCGCGGCTCTGCAGCTTCTTAAGATTCTCCTGCACTGCCGGGTTCTGATACATATGCACGTTCATGGCCGGAGAAATGAGCCGCGGACAGGAATAAGCCGCAATGATCGCGGAGGAAAGCATGTCGTCCGCAATGCCGTTGGCCGCTTTTCCGATGATATCCGCACTGGCCGGCGCCACCAGGAATACGTCCGCCATTTTCGGGAGGTCGATATGGGAGACCGGCGACAGATTCGTCCGGTCGAAATCATCCAGGACCGTTCTGTGACCCGTCAGGGTGTCAAACACGACGGGGTCGATGAAACGGCAGGCGTTCTTCGTCATGATAACATAGGTATCCGCTCCCGCCTGCTTCAGAAGACTTGCAAGATGAGCCATTTTAAAAGCAGAGATACTCCCGCTGAGTCCAAGAAGTATGGTCTTTCCTTTCAGCATTTCCGTTCCCTCCCGATTGCGGCGGCGGCCGCGGCAGAGTTATAATTAGTCAGGCGCAAAGGATTATAACATAAACCCGGAAAGGAAGAAACCATGATTCTTACTCTGGATATGGGAAACTCCAACATCGTCATCGGCGGAATCGATGAGAAGAACACCTATTTCATGGAGCGCATCACCACCGACACGCGTAAGACCGATCTGGAATACGCTGTCAGCATCAAGAACATCTTTGAGCTGTACCACATGAATCCGGAGAAGGTCGAGGGCGCCATCCTTTCCAGCGTCGTTCCGCCGCTGAATCCCGTGATCCTGACCGCCGTGAAAAAGGTGACCGGCAAGACCTGCAAGCTGGTGGGCGCCGGCATGAAGACCGGCATCAACATCCGCATGGACGACCCGAAGAAGGTCGGCGCCGACCTGATCGTCGACTCCATCGCGGCCCGGTCCCTGTACCCGCTGCCCATCATCGTCATCGACATGGGCACCGCCACCACCATCACCGCCGTCAGCAAGGCAGGGGATTACATCGGCGGCATCATCTATCCGGGCCTCCGGGTGTCCCTGGACACCCTCTCCGGAAAAACTGCCCAGCTGCCCTACATCGACCTCGAAAGCCCCGGCCCCATCATCGCGAAGAACACCGTGGACAGCATGCGAAGCGGCATCATCTACGGCAACGCCGCCATGATGGACGGCTGCATTGAGCGCATGGAGGCGGAGCTCGGCGAGAAAGCCAGTGTCGTCGCCACCGGCGGCCTCGCCCCCTACGTCATCCCCTACTGCAGGCGGAAGGACATTATCATCGACGACAACCTTCTCCTGAAAGGACTGCTGATCCTCTACCGGAAGAACGAATAAATCTTATAGCCATGCACGTCCGTGCTCCGCACGGACTTCGGCGCCGCTCGGTACAGACTCGGAACCTTCGGTTCCTCGTTGTACGGCGGCGCCGTTTGATACAAGCCATGCTTGTCCGTGCTCCGCACGGACTTCGGCGCCGCTCGGTACAGACTCGGAACCTTCGGTCCCTCGTTGTACGGCGGCGCCGTATAAATATAAAAACGACCCGTTCCTGTGTCATGCGAGCATGACAGGAACGGGTCGTTTCCATATTTGCAAGGCTTGTGCTGCGCTCACTTCCTGTTTTTGAGGAAATCCGGGATGTTGATCTGCACTTTCCGGTTCTCCTTCGGCTGCCAGGTCGGCTGCACAGGCTCTTCTTCGGGAGCGGGCTGCTGGACCGGCTGCGGAGCCGGGGCTGCCTGCTGCGGAACCGCCTGCTGGACCGGCTGCGGTGCCGGAGCTGCCTGCTGGAACGCCGGCTGCGGCGCTGCCTGCTGGGCCGGAGCCTGCTGGTATGCAGACTGCTGAGCTGCCGGAGCAGCTGCCTGCGCTGCAGGCTTTCTCACCGGCTGCTGGCCGCCCATGCGGCCGAAGCCGCCCATGGCGCTGCCGAGAGAAGCCGGAGCTTCCTCATCCAGACCGGTGGCGATGACAGTGATCGTAGCCTCGTCCTGAGCGTTCGGATCGTAAGCGGCACCGAAGATGATGTTCGCATCCTCTCCTGCCAGCTCCTGAACATAGCTTGCGGCCTCGTTCGCCTCGATGAGGCTGATGTCACCGGAGATATTGATGATGATGTTGGTCGCGCCGTTGATGGTGGTCTCAAGCAGCGGGCTGGAAACAGCCTGCTTGACTGCCTCGATCGCCTTGTCGTCGCCGTGCGCGCGTCCGATTCCGATATGGGCAATACCCTTGTCGGTCATGACGGTCTGCACGTCCGCGAAGTCCAGGTTGACCAGGCCCGGGACATTGATCAGATCGGTGATGCCCTCGACCGCCTGCTCCAGGACCTCGTCCGCCTTGCCGAAGGCTTCCGGCATGGAAGTCCGGCGGTCCACGATCTCCAGAAGCTTGTCGTTCGGGATCACGATCAGGGTATCCACCGCTGCCTTCAGGTTGTCAATGCCCATAATGGCATTGTTCATGCGCTGTCTGCCCTCGAACTTGAAGGGCTTCGTGACGACGCCGACGGTAAGCTTGCCCATGTCCTTCGCGATCTTCGCGATGACCGGAGCAGCGCCCGTTCCGGTTCCGCCGCCCATACCGCAGGTGACAAAGACCATATCTGCATCCTGCAGCGCGCTCTTGATCTCTTCCGTGCTCTCTTCCGCGGCCTTCTCGCCGATCTCCGGCTTCGCGCCGGCGCCGAGACCCTTGGTCAGCTTCTCGCCGATCTGCATAGCCGTCTGTGCTTTACTCATGGAAAGCGCCTGCTTATCGGTGTTGATCCCGATAAACTCGACGCCCTCGACATTGCTGTCGATCATACGGTTCACAGCATTGTTTCCCGCACCGCCGACGCCTACGACGATGATTTTTGCTGCGCTTTCATCTTCATTCAGTCTGATTTCCAACAAGGTGGGTGCCTCCTGTATCTCTCTCTGTTGTCAGTACAAAAAGTTACATGCGCCTGCCGCCGGGATCCGCCGACGGCAGTACGCCATACTATCCTCATTCTAGGCTATATCATACTTTTTTTCCCTGCAAAGCGCAAGTGTCCGGAAAATATAAATATTACAATTCCGTTAAGAAAACACTGTGCAGTTTTCCCTCTTAAGGCGTCTCCCGCAGGGAGAACCGCGGCCTGCTGACTGTCGGATCATACCCGGACAGATCCACCGTCCCGTGCTTGTCCCGGATCTCCGGCAGCAGGTTTTTAAGCTGCGTCAGCTTTCCGTTCATCTCCTGCGTGCTGCCGAGCTGGACGCTGATCCCTCCGATCTGAAGCGTTGCGTTCAGGTCCCGGTCGTACCGTATCCGGTCCACGGGGATCTCGTTGGAGGAGAGAGCCTGCGTCAGGTTCAGGATCATGGAAAAGATCTTCTCGCTCTCCACCGGGAGCGGTTTGTAGAGGACGATGCTGCCGAACCGCAGCCCCGTCACCTCCGGGATCCCGGGAATTCCCCGGTTCGCGCTCTCGACCACAATGCCATCCTTGTCAAAATACATATAGGAGCTCATGTAGGAAACATATCCCACAAGACTCTTCTCATACAGGATGATCTCCACCGACGTCGGCGACGTGAAGCTGATCTTGTAATCCTGGACAAACGGAATGTCCTGCTTCTTTCCCAGCATCTCCCGCACAAAACAGACCATACAGTTCCTGGAGACGCGGGTCGGGAATACCAGCTCCTCCACCTGCTCCGCCGTATAATAACGGTTTCCGGTCACCTCGACCTCCGAGACAGAGATCGTCACGAGGATGATAGCGAACAGCAGGATAATTGAAACGAGGACCGGGATGATCTTGTTCTTCATCGCAGTCCCCCTCAGTTCAGCTTGATCATGTGCGCCACGCTCAGCACCATGCCCATCTCCACCATCAGGAACAGGATCGATGTGCCTCCGGCGCTGATGAAAGGAAGCGTCACGCCGGTGTTCGGCATGGTATTCGTGACCACCGCAATGTTGAAAATGACCTGCATCGCGATCTGCGACATGACGCCGATCACCAGGAAAGACCCGTACATATCCGGCGCGTCGTTCGCGATCACCATGCATCGGTAGATGACAAACAGGAAAACGAGGATGATGCTGACGGCCCCGAACAGTCCCAGTTCTTCGCAGATGATCGCGAAGATCATATCGTTCTGCGACTCCGGAAGACTTCCCATTTTCTGGATGCTCTCGCCGAGTCCCCGTCCCATAATGCCGCCGGAGCCTATGGCATAGAGTCCCTGCAGGACCTGATAGCCGCCGTCCAGCGGATACTGTTCCGGCGCCTTCCAGACCAGGATGCGGCTCAGCTGGTACTTTTCCAGGATCCCCGCGTTGACCAGAGCCTCACTGATTTGTGCGGCGAACACCACCACCAGCGAGACAAGTGCGAGCGCGGCACCGTAGATCCACTTGATGTCCGTCGCCACAAAGCTCATGATGACGGCAAGACCGAGGACGATGATTCCGGAACTCAGGTTGTTCTTCGCGACCAGGTAAAAGATCGGAAGGTCGATGACCCCTATGATGATGATCCCCTTCAGGGTCCGCAATTGTTTTATGTTCCTGGCGCAGTAAACGGAAAACAAGAGAATCAGAGCAAGCTTCGCAAGCTCCGTCGGCTGGAAGCTGACGCCGCCGGGCAAACGGATCCAGCGCCGCTTTCCGTTGACCATGATCCCGAATCTGGACGCGTAGATCAGGAGGATGCAGGAGACAAGATACAGCGGGGCGCCGAATCTGAGCATCCAGTGATAATCCATCCGGGAGATCAGGATCATCAGAAAGAATCCCGCCAGGGCGATGACTCCCTGACGCCTGAGATGGTACATGGGATCCTGATTGTTGATCTGGGTCATATAGGAGCTGGAGGAATGGATCATGACCAGGCCTACGGCCGTGAGGAACACGATGGCAAAGACAAGACTGTAATCGTAAAACCACTTGTCCCCCGGACGGCGCACGCCGAAAATGACCTGCCGCAGCGATCTCTTCTTTTTCTTTTTTGCCTTCTGCTCCGCCATGCGCCCTCCTTTCCCGGTTTTTTACCTTTCCTTACTTCCCGGCACGGATCTTCGTTTCGTCTGCCGGGTCATTCTCTTGCGTGGATCTTCGTCTCATCCGCCGGGTCATTTCCGGCCGGGGCCTTCGCCCCGGCAGCCCGGAATTTAAAGTGACCGCACGCAGTCCTTGAAGATGCGTCCGCGCTCCTCGAAATCCTTGAACATGCCCCAGCTCGCGCAGGCCGGGGAAAGCAGGACGTAGTCCCCTGCGTTGGCATAGCTCGCGCAGACCTGGACCGCTTCCTTCATGTCTTCCGCGTACATGATGTTCGTGAAGCCGTGCTTCTTCGCGCAGTCCGCAATAGCGTCGCGGGTCTGGCCCATCAGCACCAGATAACGGACTTTTCCGTCGAAGGACTCGATCCACTCGTCGTAGGAGGACTTCTTGTCGTAGCCGCCGCCGATCAGGATCGTCGGTCCCGGCATCGCCTTGATGGCCTGGATCGCAGCATCCGGATTGGTTCCCTTGGAATCGTTGTAGTACTTCACGCCGTAGCGCTCCATGACGAACTCAATACGGTGCTCCACCGCCTGGAATTCTCTGCAGGTCTTCCGGATCACGTCCATCGGGACTTTCATAGCCTCGGCGATGGCCACTGCCGTCATGACGTTCTCGTGATTGTGCTTTCCGAGGATCTGGAGCTCGTCCACCGCCAGGACCGGCGTCGCCTTCCCCTTCACCTTCTTCATGATCACGCCGTCCTCGAGGTCATAGCCGTCGTCCAGGATCTGCGTGCTGGAGAAGAAGACCACCGTCGCCGGGCAGTCCTCGCTCTCGCCGAACTCACGAAGCCGCGGATCGTCGTAATTGAGGACGATGAAGTCTTCCTTCGTCTGGTTCGTGGTGATGTCCTCTTTGATCCGGGCATAATTGTCCATGGTATGATGCCGGTTCAGGTGATCCGGCGTGATGTTCGTAATCGCGGAGACATGGGGATGGAAGCGGATGATGGTCTCCAGCATGAAACTGGACGCCTCCAGGACAGTCACCGACTTGTCCGTGGTCAGAAGGGCCTTCTCCGCATAGGGGGTGCCGATGTTTCCGACCGTAAACTCATTTTCCGCGCCGAAGGCATTCGCCATGATCTCTCCGGTCAGCGCAGTGGTGGTGGTCTTTCCGTTGGTTCCCGTGATCGCGATCAGCTGTCCCTTAGCGACCTGATATCCCAGCTCGATCTCGCTCCAGAGCTGGATCTTGTTGTCTGTGAGCATCTTTACGAAGGGCATCTCCAGATCGATGCCCGGGCTCATCACGCAGATCTGGACGCCGTTGAGATCCGGCTTCTCCAGCGCGCCGGTCTTGATCGTGATCTTCGCGTCCTCCGGGAATTTCTCCCGAAGCGCCTGCACGTCCAGCTTCTCATTTCCGTCGTACAGGAACACCTGCCCGCCGGTCTCAAGGATCAGGTTCGCGGCCGCGATCCCGCTTCTGCCTGCGCCTGCAACCATAATTCTCTCACTCATCTCCAAAACCCTCCCGTGGAAATTCTGTGTGTTTTTCTCTATTATTTTTACTTCCCGTGTTCTTATGACGCTTCTTTGCTCTTCCGGCACTTCCGTGTTCTTATGACGCTTCCGCGCTTTTTCGTTCTCTCCGCGCCGTCAGCCTCACTGAAGTCCCAGCCACGCGATCAGGGAAAGAATGACCGTGACCGTCGTGAACACGGTCACGACCCGCGTCTCCGACCATCCGCCAAGTTCAAAATGATGGTGGATCGGCGCCATCCGGAAGATCCGCTTTCCGTGGGTCTTCTTGAAATAGCCGACCTGGATCATGACCGAAAGCACCTCGGCGAGGTAGATAAAACCGACGATCACGATAAACAGCGGCATCTGCATGACCAGCGCCAGGGACGCCGCGTATCCGCCCAGCGCCAGGGAACCGGTGTCTCCCATAAAGACCTTCGCCGGATAGCAGTTGAACAGAAGAAAGCCGAGCAGTGCTCCGATCACTGCGCCCGCCACAGGCGCCGCCGGAATGCCCTCCTTCACGGCCGCCGCCAGGAAGAACAGGGAAAACGCGACGGTGACGGAGGAACAGAGCCCGTCCAGGCCGTCCGTAAAGTTCACGCCGTTGTCCGTCCCGAGGACGATAAAGAAGACCGCCGGAATATACAGGATGCCGAGTTTAAGGAACATGCCGTCCTTCAGTCCGCCGGTGAAGGGGATCAGCATCCCGCTTCCCGCCTGCGGATGTCTGTAGAGCCAGACCGCCAGAAGGCCGGTGGCTATGAGCTGCATCACCAGCTTCTGCTTCACGCTGAGTCCCTCAGACTGCTTTTTCCGGATCTTCAGGTAATCATCGAGAAAACCGATGAAGCCGTAGACCACGGTGAAGATCAGCACCGGCCGCACCAGGGGGTGCTTCACCACGAAGGGCAGTGTTCCCGCAATAACCGCGATCACGATCATGATGCCGCCCATGGTCGGCGTTCCCTGCTTCTTCAGGTGGGCCTGGGGACCGTCGTCCCGGACCTGCTGGCCGAATTTCATGCGGTGCAGCACAGGGATCATAACAGGGCAAAGCGCTGCACAGACCACGAAGGATATGAGCAGCGCAATGATGGAATCTGTAAGCATAGAATGTTTCCCGCCTTTTATGTCAACTTAGTCATATTTTAGTCAGTATACCGCGAGACTGTGCCGCGCGCAAGTTCGTTGTGCAATATGACTCTGATTGTACAGATTTCCGGTCACTCCGCGCTGCCGGCATCGGCCGCGGCTTCCTCCCCGGAGGGCTCAGGCGGCGGCTCCTGCGGGGCCGCTTCCTGTCCCGCAGGCGTTCCGGGCAGAGCCTCCTCGCCCTCGACGGCCGGATCCACCGACTCTTCGTCGTCGAAGATCACTGCCGGGCGGGTCTCAGCCGGAACCGGAAGATTGCTGTTGTCGTTGATTCCCTCGGAAAGGGGCGCGCCGGCCTCGTTGACGCCGGGATCCTCCACCGGGGTGTTCGGGAAAACGTTCAGATAAGGAAGAAGTTCTTCCATGATGTTGTGGAAAATGCCGCTGGCAAAGGTACTGTGCGGCTGGTCCGCGGTGTGGGGCGTGTCGACAATGACGTAGCAGAGGACCTGCGGATCATCCGTCGGTGCGAAACCGCAGAAGGAAACCAGGTAATTGTGCTCAGAACGCGGGTATTTCTCCGCGGTACCGGTCTTTCCGCCGATGTCGTAGCCCGCGACGCCGGCAGCCTTTCCGGTTCCTTCAGAAACCGTGCGGTGCAGCGCGTTCCGCAGGAATGCGGAGGTCTCCGCAGAACAGGTCTCACGCATCAGCTCCGGCTGGATGTCACGGAGGACCGAGCCCTGGGCGTTCAGGATCTGCTTCACCACATGGGGCTGATAATAGTTTCCGCCGTTGATCGCGGAGCAGAATGCTGCCGCCATCTGGACCATGGTGCAGTTGTAGTTCTGGCCGAAGGAGTTCGTCGCCAGATCTGCCGAACCCATCTTGTCGACAGGATAGATCAGGTTGGTGGTGTCCGCCTCCGCGGGAAGATCGATTCCGGTGGAACTTCCGAAGCCGAACAGGCGCTGCATCTGGGCGAACCTCTCTTTTCCGAGGCCCTGGACGATACGCATCATGGCGACATTGCAGGACTGCATGATACTCTCGGTAACGTCCAGAGGACCGTGGCCGATCCTCTTCGCGCAGTGGATGGGCCATCCGCCGACTTCCAGGGAGCCGCCGCAGTTGTAGACTTCGGTCCCGTTGATGGTGCCGTTCTCCAGGCCTGCCGCCACTGTGAATATCTTCGAAGTGGAACCCGGCTCGTAGGTGTCGCTGACACAGAAGTTGCGCCAGAGCAGGTTCCATGCCTCAAAGCGCTGCTCGTCCGTCATCGCAGCCTGCTGCTCCGGCGTGAAGTAGGCGTCCAGATTTCTGGGATCGTTCAGATCGAACCGGTGGTTCGTCGCCATGCCGAGGATCTCGCCGTTCTTCGGGTTCATAACGATGACGCAGGTATTGTTTCCGCCCATCTCCGCCTCAAAGGCCGCGATGTGACGCTCAATGATGCTCTGTACCCGGACGTCGATGGTGGAGACCACCGTGTTGCCGTCCGCCGCCGGCTTGATGACGCGCTCCAGGTTCGCCTCGTCGTTCAGATAGCCGTACTCTCTGCCTGCCGTTCCCACCAGCTGGCTGTTGTAGTACTGCTCGATGCCGCCGGATCCCTCGGCTCCCTCACTCTGGGAGAAGCCGATGACATTGCAGCCCAGGGCCCCCTGGGGATAGGAACGGATGTAGGCGTCTTCGAACCATGCGCCGTTGACCCGCTGCTGCACCGCCTCCTTCCGGAATCCGTCGTTCATCTCCTTCATCCGGCTTTCAAACTGCGTCTTCTGGTCGTAGGTCAGGTTTTTCGCGTAGCGGACATAGCGGGAATCGCTGCGGTCCGCGATGATCTTCCGAAGGTCGTCCTGGCTGTAGCCGAAGACCTCGCTGAGCAGCGTGACCGTGGGCTCCAGGTACTTATCCTGATCCTGGTTGATGATGTAGGGATCCAGGATCAGCGTGTAGACCTTGTTAGTGGTGGCGAGGAAGGTGCCGTTCCGGTCCACGATATCGCCGCGGCGGTAGGGAATGATCCGGGAATCGTACTGCTGCTGCGCCAGAACGCGCTGGTTGTACTCCTCTCCGAAGTGGTCCTGAATGTACCAGATGCGGAATATCAACGCAAACAAAGCCAGCATGATCACCAGAGTGGTGACTGCCAGCTTTTCTCGCATATATGTCCGCAGTCCGGGTCCTGCAGCGTTAGGGTTCCCGGAATTATCTGCGGGCCTTCCCTCTCGGCGCCTGTCCGGGGATGTCTTCATACTGTCTCACATACTCACTTTCCGTGTTTTTATAGCGGATGATCTGTCCGCGGTTTGCGCTCACCATTCCAAGCTCGCTGACTGCGACGTCATAGATGTGGTCGAGGTCGATGCTGGTGTTGATGCGGGTCTCCAGCGCGTTATTCTCGCTGCGCATTCTCTCCAGCTCCTGCTCTAAAGCAGAGATCTGGTGAATGCTTCCCGCGATCTCGGACTGCACACGGATATAGCTGCAGCAGATCAGCAGGGCCGCGACAGTGGCAACAATGAACATCATAAGATAAGGAAGGTCCATACGGGCTGCTTCCTGCTGTCTTCTCTTCGCGGTGCGAACTCTTCTGCGCTGTTCAAGACGGCGCTCTCTCCGCTGCACTTCCTCGTAGGACGGCGCGACCTCCCGTGCCGCGGTTCCGTAGGTATACGCATCCATGGAGCTGCGGTTCGTTCTCACTGCCGCCGCTCTTCTCACGGTCCGTACTGCTGCTCTGCTCATTGACTGCTCCCCCCTGCCTTCCGCGCTTATGGCTTCCGGCAACTGCTCTTTTTCATATCTCCCCGGGCTTTCACCCGTAAAACACTTCTTTCCGGGCTTTCCGCCCCGTTCTGACACGCTTTCCCGGGCTTCAGGCCCGTTCAAACACTCTCAGCTTTGCGCTGTGGGACCGGGAATTCTCCCGGATCTCCTCTTCCGTCGGAAGAATGGGCTTCTTCGTGATCACGGTCCCGAGACTCTCCCTTCCGCAGACACACACCGGAAACCCCGGCGGGCAGATGCAGGGATGCTCGTTTCTCCTGAACCCGTTCTTCACGATCCTGTCTTCCAGCGAGTGGAAGGTGATGATGGAAAGCCTTCCGCCCGGCTTCAGGAGCCGTATCATCGTATCGATGGAATTTTCCAGCACCGTAAGCTCTTCGTTCAGCGCGATCCGGATCGCCTGGAAGGTCCGCATGGCCGGATGGCCGCCGGTGACCTGCACCTTCATCGGGATCGCTCCGCGGATGATATCCGCCAGTTCCTTCGTTGTCTCAACAGGCTTCCGTTCCCTCGCCTGTACGATATGCTTTGCAATGTTCTTCGCGAACCGGTCTTCGCCGTAATCCCGGATGATCCGGAAAAGCTCCTGTTCCGTCGCGGTATTGACGAGATCCGCAGCGGTCTGCGACTGCCTCCGGTCCATCCGCATGTCCAGCGGCGCGTCCTCCATGTAGCTGAATCCCCGCTCCGCGTTGTCCAGCTGCCAGGATGAAACTCCCAGGTCCAGATAGATGCCGTCGACTGCTTTCTCTTCTTCGGTGATCCCGAGTCCCGAGAGCACGCTCTTTATATTGACGTAATTGTCGCGGACGATGCTGACCCGGTCCGCAAAGGGCTTCAGCCGTTCCGTCGCCGCCGCGATGGCGTCCGCGTCCTGATCGATCCCGATCAGCCGCCCGCCCCCGGTCAGCCGCTCCGCCACATGGTACGCGTGGCCTCCGCCGCCCAGTGTCCCGTCCACGTAGATCCCGTCGGGACGGATGTTCAGGCTTTCCACCGTTTCATTCAGAAGGACTGAGATATGACCGAAATCCATGTCCGCTCCCTCCTGTCTGGTCCGGTGCTGTTTCTGTTGTCATGCTGCGTTACAGCCGCACTCCCATGCCGTCAAGCTGCGCTGCGTAGGCTGCGAGATCGTCTTCCTCGCCCATCTGCTCCGCCCATTTCTCCGGGCTCCAGATCTCGACCTTGTCCAGGTTTCCGGTCACGACGCATTCCTTGTCGATCCCGGCATATTTCCGGAGATGTGCAGGGATCAGGATCCTGCCCTGCTTGTCCGTCTCCACCTCTCCCGCGGTCGCGAAGAAGATCCGGCTGAACTTTCTTGTGGCTTCATTGAGCTGGGACATCTCGCTGACTTTCTCTTCCAGCCGTTCCCAGGCTTCCATGCTGTAGACGGTAATGCACTTCTCCATGCCTCTCGCGACCATGAACCGGTCACCCAGCTTCTCACGAAAACCAGAGGGGATAATAACCCTCCCCTTTGTATCGAGCGAATGGTTGTACTGACCAGTAAAGCGCATTTCCTACCACATTCCCCCACTAAATGACACCTGATAGTTAAATAATAGTGCCCTCTTCATAAAAAAGCAAGAATTATTCTGGTCAAAAATCATATAAAAATTGAGCAAATATGCGGGTTTTCAGGCGCTATCACAAGATGTGGGGAAAAGTGGGGGCCCATCACCATATATAGTGATGGGCCCCGTTTTGAGGTCAATATTTAGTTTCCTTCGCTGCTTCCGCCGGCTTCAGCACAGCCCTCTTTCGCCCGAGAAGGATCAGGAACAGCGATACGACAAAGCAGGTGCCCGCGAGAAGCTGGGACACGGCGATGCCGGTGCCCGGGATCATGAGGGAATCCGTCCGGAGGCCTTCGATGATGCAGCGCCCCAGACCGTAGCCGCAGAGATACAGGAGGAAGATCTCGCCGGTAAACTTCTTCCGCTTCCGGTACCACAGAAGGAACATCAGCAGGCAGAAATTCCAGAATGACTCATAGAGGAAAGTGGGATGGACCTGGATGTACTCGGTGCCGTTCTCGATGATGATGTGCTCCAGAAGCTCCGCGTCGATCATAATGGGGTTCACGATCGCCTTCCGGATACGCATGGCGAAAAGACTTTCCGTGTAGCGCCCGAAGGCCTCGCAGTTAAAGAAATTGCCCCAGCGCCCCAGGATCTGCCCCACCAGGACCGCCAGCATGATGGAATCCGCCACATCCAGGAAGGACAGCTTCTTTCTCCGGCAGATCACATACAGCGTGAGCAGGCCCGCAATGACGCCTCCGTAGATGGCGAGGCCGCCTGCCCTGAGATTCAGGATCTGCAGCAGGTCGTCCTTGTAGGCATCCCACTGGAAGAACACATAGTAAAGCCTTGCCCCCGCGATCCCGATCAGGATGACCGAGATGATGTTGTCATAGATCACGTCCTCGCCGAGGCCGCGGTCCTTCGCGTCCCAGGCCGCCAGCATGATGCCCAGCAGCATGCCGATGCCGATGATGATCCCGTAGAAAGCGATCCGGAATCCGAACACGTTTACGGAGCTTACCATGTGTTCGATGGTGATCCCGAGATTCACAAATTTCAGATCGTACATAGTTACCGCCTTTCCTCTATCTCAGGTGAGGTCCTCTCCCACTGAGACAAATCAACAGGTATCGTACCATATCCGGCTTCTTTTTGCATTGTGAATCCGCAGTCTTTTTGCTAAAATGTTAATTTAAGAAAAAGAATGCTTCCGCTTCGCGGCATGTGCCGGCATGAGCAGAGCATTCTGAAAATCCAAGGAGAAAATGCGCAAATGAAATTAGGGATCGTCGGCCTGCCCAACGTAGGCAAGAGCACACTGTTCAACTCACTGACCAAAGCAGGAGCGCAGGCTGCAAATTATCCGTTCTGTACCATTGATCCGAACGTCGGCATCGTCCCCGTTCCGGACGAGCGCCTGAAAAAGCTCGGAGATCTGCACCATTCGAAGAAAGTCACGCCCGCAGTCATCGAATTCGTCGACATTGCCGGCCTCGTCAAGGGCGCCAGCAAGGGCGAGGGCCTCGGAAACCAGTTCCTCGCGAACATCCGCGAGTGTGACGCCATTGTCCACGTGGTCCGCTGCTTTGAGGATGAGAACGTCATCCACGTCGACGGCTCCGTGGACCCGGTCCGGGATATCGAGACCATCAACCTCGAGCTGATCTTCGCGGACCTGGAGGTCCTGGAGCGCCGGATCTCGAAGACCGGCAAGTCCGCCATGAACGACAAGTCCCTGAAGAAGGAGCTTGAAGTCCTGAAGGAGCTGAAGGCGATCCTGGAAGAAGGAAAGCCGGCTTCCGTCTACACAAACGACGACCAGGATATCATGGCATTTGTCCGCTCCCTCTGCCTCCTTACCGCAAAGCCGGTCATCTTCGCCGCCAACGTCGCGGAGGATGATCTTGCGGACGACGGAGCTTCCAACCCGCACGTTCAGGCGGTCCGGAAGTTCGCGGAGGAAAGCGGCAGCAAGGTCTTCGTGGTCAGCGCACAGATCGAGCAGGAGATCGCCGAGCTGGATGACGACGAGAAGGCGGATTACCTTGAGGCGCTGGGCGTCTCCGAGTCCGGCCTGGACAAGCTGATCGCGGCAAGCTACGACCTGCTCGGCCTCCTCTCCTTCCTGACCACCGGCGAGGACGAGACCCGCGCATGGACCATTAAGAAGGGAACCAAGGCGCCTCAGGCGGCAGGAAAGATCCACACCGACTTTGAGCGCGGCTTCATCCGGGCCGAGGTCATCAACTATGACGACCTGATGGCATGCGGAAGCTCCACAGCAGCCAAGGAAAAGGGCCTGATGCGTCTGGAAGGCAAGGAGTATGTGGTTCAGGACGGCGACGTCATCCTGTTCCGCTTCAACGTCTAAGTATCACAGGCTGCCAGACGGAGTTCCCGCCCCGGGCAGACGTTTTGCAGCGGCGGTTCACAAACGGCAGTAATTGCTTTGCCGGGAACGGCGGCCGCTACGTGAGTTTTTGCAGCAGGAGGTTCATCTATGGCAAATAATATTCAGGAATCGCAGAATGCGGCCGCGGGCTGCGGGGACCGCATCGCGGAGATCACGCGCACCACGAAGGAGACCGACATCAGAGTCCGTCTGAATCTGGACGGCACCGGCATCTGCCGCGCAGATACCGGTGTGGGCTTCTTTGACCACATGCTGGACGGCTTTGCCCGCCACGGACTCTTCGACCTGGATGTGACCTGCAAGGGCGACATCACCGTGGATTCCCATCACACCATCGAGGACGTGGGGATCGTGCTCGGCACGGCCATCCGCGAAGCCCTGGGCGACAAGGCCGGGATCAAACGCTTCGGCAGCGTGGTCCTTCCCATGGACGAGACGCTGATCATCAGCGCCGTGGATCTGTCCGGGCGGCCTTACTACGCCTCCGACCTGGTCTTCACAGTCCCGAAGATCGGCGACTTCGACACGGAGATGGTGAAGGAATTCTTCTACGCGGTCTCCTACTCCGCCATGATGAATCTGCACTTCCATCAGATCCGCGGCGAGAACAACCACCACATCGCGGAATGTGCCTTCAAGGCCTTCGCCAAGGCCCTGGACGCCGCGACGCAGTACGAACCCAGGATCAGCGGCGTCTGGTCCACGAAGGGAGCCCTGTAAAACAATCGCAGAACCTTTCATGCCATAACAAAAAGCAGCTTCAGGACTTAATCCTGAAGCTGCTTTTTCCGTTCTTCCGATCTGACAGCCGTCACTCCTGATCATCGTCGTCCTGCGCGAAGAGCTCGTTGAACTCCTGCGCGTCCAGGATCTCGTCAAAAGCGTCCGCGACGGCCTCATACTCCTCGTCGGACTCGATGTTCGTGAGATCCGGCTGGCCGTCCTCAGTCTCGGTGTAACGGTAAAGATAGACTTCACCGCCTTCATCGTCCGTCTGCGGCATCAGAGCGATGTACTCTCTGCCGTCATCGCCCGCCTCAAAAATGGTCAGGACGACGCATTCCAGAAGAGAGCCGTCGTCCAGGGTCAGCGTGACCGTGGTGTCTCCGCCTTCGAACAGGCCTTCGTGCTTGACTGCTTCGCTTTCTTTCATTTCTCTCCCCCCGCTGCTCATGCAGCTGAAACTGATAGAGACATTATAATCGTTTCTCCGGCTCCATGCCACAGAAACTTTATTCAGGACGTGCTTTCGCTTCCTCGCCGCAGGAACCTTCATCCCCGCTCATATTCGCTGATAAAGGGACTCTCCTCCGCAGTTCGCCGGAAGCGTTTCCGGCAGGTGCAGATCTGAAGTTCATCCTTTGCCCTCGTCATGGCCACATAGAACATGCGGCGCTCTTCCTCCAGTTCGTCCCGGGTGCCGGCCTTCCGGTGGGGAACGATCCCTTCGTTCACGTCCACGAGATAGACCAGCGGAAACTCCAGCCCCTTGGACGCGTGGAAGGTCATGAGATGGACCTGGTCCGTGTCCTCGGACTCCTGTTCCTCGCCCCGATTCCCGGCATCAGAATTCCCGACGTTCTGCTTTCCGACATTCTGCGTTCCGGCGTTCTGATTCCCGGCTTTCTTATTCCCGGCGTTCTGCTTTCCGGTACTTTTTCTCCGGGACTCTTTCTTTTTCAGGAGTTCCTCCCGGAATTCCCTGCAGTGTTCGAACCAATCCTCCGGAAACTGAAAGCCCTCCGCGGAGTCCGTGATCTCGTCGATGATCTCCATGAGCTCACTCAGCTCGATGCGATGCTCCTCCGCGTAGGATTTCAGGAACTCATCGTAGCCGATCTCCTCCCGCAGGTACCGGATGGCATCGCCGACGTTCCGCCGTGACAGAGCGCGCAGCTCCATGGCAAACCTGTCGAGCCGGTCCTTCATCCAGCCCTGCCCTTCCCGGAAATACCAGCGGGCGATGACGGCAAAGTCCGGAGCACCGTCATGGAAAGCGGCTTCCTCTCTCACCGCGTCCCGGCGGATATAGCGGTTCGGCCGGTTCATGATGCGCACCAGGTCCGCCCGGTCCCCGATACTCCGTGCCAGTCTCAGGTAGGCCTGAACGTCTTTCGCGATCCAGTGGTCCATCAGGTCCGGCAGCATCTCTTTCATCCGGAAGGGAATGCCCTCCGCCATCAGCTTCGCGGCCAGAAGCCGCGGCTGCAGATTTGTGCGGTAGAGAATGGCAATGTCGCCGTAATGCAGGCGCGGCGTGTCTCCCGCGCCGGGTTTTCCGGAGATCTCTTCCGCGCCGATTCCGAGGACCCGCGCTTTGATCTCCCGGGCGATATACGCCGCCTCCTTTGCCGGGTCCGGGCACACCACCGTGTTGACCGGTTTTCCCGAAGGCCGGGAAGCCCTGATCTCCTTTTCAAAGCGGCGCCGGTTGTGGCGGATCAGCCGCCCCGCCGTGTCGACGATCTCCGGCGTGGAGCGGAAATTGATGTCCAGCAGCACCTTTTTTGCCCCGGGATAATCCCGCTCAAATCCCAGCATGATCTCCGGCTTCGCGCCGCGGAAGCGGTATATAGACTGGTCGTCATCACCCACGATGGTCAGGTTTTTCCGTTCTCCGGCGATCATCCGTACGATCTCATACTGAAGGCGGTTGATATCCTGGAACTCGTCCACCAGGATCCACTGCCAGCGCTCCTGGCAGGCGCGGCGGATGTCGGCGCGGTCCCGCAGCAGCTCATAAGTCATGAGGAGCATGTCTTCATAGTCGATCTTACGGAGTTCCCCGAGAGCCCGCTCATAATCCCGGAACAGGTCCCGGAAAGCGGAAGCCGGACAGCTGACCGCATAGTAGTGGTCCAGATCCGCCCGCTCTTCCTTTACCAGCGCGATCTCCTGCTGAAGATTCAGCGCAAGGGTGCGGATATCGTCCGCGTCGATGCGGTGCTTCCGGATCAGGTCCGTCACGATCTTCATGCGCTCCTCATCCCCGGCGACCTGCTCCGCGGAATAGCCGTAGGCCGTCCGCAGAAGGCCGAAAAAGAAGGAGTGGAAGGTGCCGAAGGTCACGCGGCCGCCCCGGGGAAGTGCCGGGCGGACATCCCCCGCCGGCGCCGGTGCGGCTCCGCCCTGCCCCGTTCTGTCCGCAGTTTCCGGTCCGGAAGCAGGTGCAAAAAAGGAAAGATACCGCTCTTCCATGCTTCTCGCCGCAGCCCTGGAAAAGGTGACCACCAGGATCTGCGAGGGCCGGACGCCCAGGGTCTCCGTCAGGTACCGCACCCGGTGCGTGATGACAAAGGTCTTGCCGGAACCGGGACCCGCGATTACAAGAAGCGGTCCCTGTCCCCAGGTGACCGCTTCTTTCTGTGCATCTGAAAATACTTCTCTCATGCTTCCTCAGTCAGCTTCTTAATGCCTGCCGCCAGCCTCTTCAGAGATTCTTCCTTACCGAAGACCTCCAGGAGCTCAGTCGCGCCGGCCGGCGTCTGCTGCTTTCCGGACAGGGCCGTGCGGATGGGCCACATGACAGCGCCGACCTTCAGTCCGGCCTCTGCGCCATATGCCTTCAGGCGCTCAAAGAGCGCGTCGTTGGACCAGTCTTCCTGAGCCTCCAGGATCGGCATAACGTCTTCCAGGACCTTCTTCGCGACCTCCGGAGTGGTCCTCATCTTCTTGTGGGTGTACATCGAAACATCGTACTCCGGCACTGCGTTGAAGAAATCCACCATTTCTTCGATGTCCGGGAATACCTCGATGCGGGTCTGGACCATCCGGGCTACCTTCCGCAGGTCAACATCGGCCGCGATGTACTTCTTCAGGTACGGCTCCGCAAGCTGATAGAACTCTTCCGGATCCATGGCCTTCAGATACTCGCCGTTCATCCAGCGAAGCTTCGTCATGTCAAAGACTGCCGGAGACTTGCTGATGCGGTGGTAATCGAACTCCTTTACCAGTTCCTCAAGGGAGAAGATCTCCCGGTCTCCTTCCGGAGACCAGCCCAGCAGCGCCACAAAGTTCACCACCGCCGGAGCCACGAAGCCCTGGGCGATCAGATCCTCAAAAGAGGAATGGCCGGAACGCTTGGACAGCTTCTTGTGCTCTTCGTTCGTGATGGTCGGGCAGTGGACGTAGACCGGGACCTCCCATCCGAAAGCGTCATACAGACGGTTGTACTTCGGGGAGGAGGACAGGTACTCGTTTCCGCGGACCACGTGGGTGATACCCATGGTGTGATCATCCACCACGTTGGCGAAATTGTAGGTCGGGAAGCCGTCGGACTTAATGAGGACCATGTCGTCGAGCTCGGAATTGTCGACTGTGATATCACCGTAGATCTCGTCGTGGAAGGTGGTGGTGCCGGTCGCCGGATTGTTCTGACGGATGACAAAGGGCTTGCCTGCGGCAAGATTTGCCTCGACCTCTTCCTTGGAAAGATGCAGGCAGTGCTTGTCGTAGGTCATGATGGTCTCGCCGTTCACCTCACGCTTCAGGGAATCGAGACGGGCCTGGTCACAGAAGCAGTAGTAGGCTTCTCCCTTTTCGATAAGCTTCTTTGCGTATTTCATGTAAATACCGGTCTTCATGCGCTCACTCTGCACATAGGGACCGTAACCGCCGTCCTTGTCCGGTCCTTCGTCGTGGATCAGGCCGGTCTCCGCAAGGGTGCGGTAGATGATCTCCACCGCGCCTTCCACCTGGCGTTCCTGGTCAGTGTCCTCGATACGGAGCATAAAATCTCCGTCCTCGTGCTTCGCGATGAGATATGCGTACAGCGCAGTTCTCAGGTTTCCTACATGCATCCTGCCGGTCGGGCTCGGTGCATATCTTGTTCTGATCTTCATAATCTGCGGTCTCCTTTGATTTGGATTTGCACCCCTTATCTTACCCCAAATAAAGAGGAAATGCCACCCCGAAGGATGGCATTTCCGCAGAGTGGAGACAAAGTCTTATTTGATAAGCGCTCCTAGCGGAAGGTCCTCTGTGCCCTTCCAGACCCACTTTCCGTCCATGTCCTGCTCATAGGTCGGAGCCGGTACGGACGAATTGAAGCTGTACTGCTGTCCGTCGATGACAGCTGTCCCGGTCACCATGGCCCCGGACTCCGGATCGAAGTAATAGGTCTGTCCGTCCTTCGGATCCTGATACCAGCCGGTACGCATGTATCCCTGGGGATCAAAGCTGTACCATTTTCCGTCAAGCAGCATCCACTGCTCTGCCGGCCAGCTGCCGTCAGAATTTCTGTACCACCATCCTGTGGTGTTCCGCTGCCAGCCTGCCGTGCTGCCCGAATCCGCCGCGCTGCTTCCGATGCTGTCATCCGAGCCTCCGCCTGACTGTGAACTGTGATCTTCTTCCGGCGTAACTTCCGGCTGCCTCTCCGGTTTCTGCTCTTCCGGAGTTGTTTCCGGCTGTCCCTCAGGCTTCTCTTCCTGCTGTTCCTCCTCTTTCTCCGGGATCTCAATGCTCACCGGATAATCTCTGATGGTGCCGTCCTTCAGGTAATACCGAAGATTCGTGATGGTCTTTCCGCCGGCGCTGATATCCGCATTGTCCCAGCCGATCTCAGTCCCGCGCCAGATGTTCACCACATGGTGCAGGGCGTAATTGGTACCGTCGATGGTCGCGATCACAGCGCTGACCGTCTTCGCGTCGACCTCGATGCCGCTCAGGCTGATCTCCACGTCCGCGTGGCGGGCATTCAGCGTGACACTGCCTGTGACGCCTTCCGCCTTCCCCACTCTTCCGGAGGCCGCGCTGAAGCTGGTCTTTCCGTCAGCGACGGTAAGAGTCTTATAGAAGGCAGGCTTTTCGTAAAGCACATAGTAGCTGTAGTCCGGAGCTTCCTGCAGCGCGTCCTTTCCGGACAGCGTGAAGGTCGTCATCTGCCCGCGGACGTTCATCTCGTAGCTGATGCTGTCCGCGTCCGTGACCTGCTTCGCGCCAAGGTTCTTCAGGACTTCAAGGTCCGCCATACTGCTGACCCGCACCGGGTACATGGCGCCCCGGATGCCTTCCGTGGTGACAGCTTCCTCGTTCTGGTGGTAGGATGCGCCGTTCACGTTCACGTTCCGGGCCTTCCCGTTCAGGGTTGCGGAGCTGATGCCGTCCACCGCGCCCTGCTCGTCCGCATAGAAGTCTTTATAAGGAATGTTCATCAGGACAAAAAACGGTTCGTCCTCTTCTGCCGGTACCGGATCCGCGTTGCTGCTTGTGCCTGTGACGTCATCTTAGATCGTCCCGTCCGGATTGTCCTCCGAAATGGCGTCGCTGCCGGTGGCGGTCTCCGCATTGCTGCCGGTGGCCGTCTCCGCGTTGCTTCCGGTCGCAATGTCCGTGCCGCTGCCGACTGATCCCGTCCCGCTGCCGGTGTTGTTCTCTGCCGGAAGTTCCGTACTCTTTTGCGGTTCTCCCGAAGCCTGCAGTTCCTCTGTCTGCGCCGCAGTCTCCGCATAGGCCGGAGTCCCGGCCGGTCCGAACACCATGGCGGCAGAGAGAAGGACCGCCAGTGTCCTCTTCAAAGCAAAGCTCTTTCTACTCAATCTATTACCTCCTTCTTTTTAACCGTCCCGCCGGTCTGCGCCTCTTCTTCCTTGATTCAGAAGCACGCGCCGGCAGGATGACGGATCGTTACCTCGCTACAGTTTCCTGGCCGCAGTCATCTGATTTCTACAGCCGGTCGTAAGCTCCGGTTTGCTATCATCCTGACAGCAAATCGTTTTGATCCGCTAATTATAATTAGCTATAGCTAACTCAGTACTTTAAAAAAAGCCGCGCCGGGCACGGCTTTTCCTTTGCTCTTTTCTTTATTCCGCGATCCAGGTCACGCTGCCGGTGGGCTGGAGGATGTCCCTGAGCCCGGCCGTCGCGTACATCTTCCGCTCGTCCGTAAACAGGATGGCGTCGAATTCCCCCCGGTGCTCTTCACAGTACCGGATCGCCCGGTCCGTTCCGAGAATATAGAGGGAGGTGGAAAGCATGTCCGCCAGCGTCCCGTCCGGCGTGATGATGGTGACTGAGGTCAGTCCGTTCTCCGCCGGATATCCGGTCTCCGGGTCGATGATGTGGTGATAGGTCTTCCCGTCCTCCTCAAAGAAACGCTCATAGCCGCCGGAGGTGATGGCCGCAGTGTCCGTGAGATGCAGGACCCCGAGATACCGGTCCTCCTTCTCCGGGTCGCGGATGGCAATACGCCATGGATTCCCGTTCTGCTTCTTTCCGAGGACCTGGACGTTTCCGCCCAGATTCAGGCAGGCGCTCTCGATCCCCCTCGACTTCAGGATCCCGATCACGCCGGCCGAGGCATACCCTTTCACTACGCCGCCGAGGTCGATCATCATGCCTTCTTCCGGAAGCTTCAGTTCACCGCTGTCCTCGTCAAGCTGAAGCTTTCCCGCGTCGCATAACGGCAGAAGCTTCGCGAGGGTCTCCGGCGCCGGGACGTGCCGGTCTTCCCCGGTAAAGCCCCAGGCATCCATGATCGGATAGATGGCGATGTCAAAAGCCCCATCCGTATCCTTCCAGGTCTCCAGCGATCGTTTCACCAGGATCTGCCCGTCCTCCGAGAGCACCAGGCTTCCGGCAGCGTTCAGCTTCGACACCTCGCTCTCCGGATTCCCGGTGGAGAAAAGCCGGTCCAGCCGGTCGATCTCCGCCACCGCGGCGTCACATGCCGCCTCCGCGTCCGGCCCGAAGACCGTCAGCGTCATAAAGGTGTCCATCGCGAAGAAATCGCGCCGGGCTTCGGAAGCTTCGGCACTGCCGGATGCTCCGGAAGCCGCGCTGCCGGCACCGGAAGACGCGCCGCTGCAGCCCGTCAGAAGCATCACCGAAAGGAACAAAAGAATCACTTTTCTGACCATGAAAGCTCCATGCTGTTAGATGTATCTAACTATATAATTATACCTTTTGGATCCGATTTGTCAACGAGACATCTCCGGCCCCTGAAGGAAAACCGCAGGAGCGGGAGCAGCTTCCGCCGCAATCGTTTTTTCTTTCAGGGAACGTTAAGTGGAACTCAGATAGAGAGTTCTCATTACAGAAAGGAACCTGCCGGCACAACCGACCGGCAGGCTCCTGCGCAGATGTTCATTCTCATGGACCCGGTCACCGCTCCTCACGGAAGTAGGACAGGCCAAGGCTTGCCGGCGGCTGGTCCTCCGGCCGGTTCTTCCGGCTCGTGATGATCAGGACCAGGATCGTGACCACGTATGGGATCATCTTGAAGATCTCCTGCATCGACCGCGAAAGCCCCGGGATATACAGATACAGGATGTAAAGCGCGCCGAACAGGATGGAGCCCCAGATGGCGTTCCGCGCATTCCAGATGGACAGGATGACCAGGGCCACGGCAAGCCAGCCGCGGTCGCCGAAGCCGTTGTTGCCCCAGGTGCCGGACAGATATTCCATGACGAAGTAGAGGCCGCCGAGTCCCGCAATGCCGGCGCCGGTCATGGTAGCGATGTACTTGTACTTCGTGACGTCGATACCGGCTGCATCCGCGGTGCCCGGGTTCTCACCCACTGCGCGAAGGTTCAGGCCCTTCCGGGTGTGCAGCAGGAAGTAATTCAGGCACAGGGCGATAATGATCGCCAGATAGGTCAGGAATCCATAGGAAAACAGGATCTTCCCGATGACCGGAATATTCGAAAGGCCGGGGACAGTAGTGCGGTAGGCCGCCGCAGTCGCCTTGACGGAGATCTGGCCGACGCCGCCTGCCAGCTGGGACAGAGAGCCGCCGAAGAAGTTTCCGAAGCCGACGCCGAAGGTGGTCAGCGCAAGACCGACGACGTTCTGGTTTGCCCTGAGAGTGATGGTCAGGACACTGTAGATCAGACCGCCGAGCACCGCCACGAAGATAGAAAACAGGAAAGAGATCAGGACGCCCAGGAATCCGCTGGCGTTCTCTCCTGCTGCCTTCTCATAGAGGAAGCCCGCGATCAGTCCCGAAACGCCGCCCATGTACATGATGCCGGGAATACCGAGGTTCAGGTTTCCGGATTTCTCTGTCAGGATCTCGCCGGATGCGCCGAAAAGGATCGGAATGCCCTGCATGATGGCGCGCTGTATAAATGTCAGAATGACTTCCATTACGCTTCCTCTCCTTTCTTTCGGATTTCGACCTTATAGCGGATGAAGAACTCGCACCCGATCAGGAAAAACAGGATGATGCCGGTGATGATGTCGGAAAAGCTCTCGTTCAGCTTGAACTGGGTCGCGATCTGGATCGCGCCCTGCTGCATGAAGATCAGCAGTCCCGAAATGATCAGCATGAACAGCGGGTTGAATCCGGACATCCAGGCGACGATGATCGCCGTGAATCCGCGGCCGTTGGCCGTGCTGGTGGAAAGAGTGTGGCTGGAGCCGCCGACGATGATGGAGCCCGCCAGTCCGCAGATGGCGCCGGAGATGGCCATGGTCCGCAGGATGACTCTTTTTACGTTGATGCCTGCATACCTCGCGGTGTTCTGGCTGGAGCCCACCACTGCGATCTCAAAGCCCTGTTTCGAACGGCGCAGGTACCAGGACATCAGCAGCGTCACGGCGAGGACTATCAGCACGTTCAGGATATACGGATTGCCCGCGATGGAGGGGAACCAGCCGTAATTCGTCTTCTTATTGATAATACCCACCGTGTTGGAGCCCTTCGGGTTCTCCCAGAAGCAGATGGCGTAGTTGACCAGCTGCATTGCCACGTAGTTCATCATCAGGGTGAACAGCGTCTCGTTCGTATTGTATTTCGCCTTGAAATAGGCGGGGATCAGACCCCAGATCATGCCGGCCAGGATGCTTCCCAGCAGCATGGCAAGGATCAGAAGGAAGTTCGGAAGCTTTCCGCCGCAGTAGATCATGAGAGCCGCGCTGATCATGCCGCCCATCAGGATCTGGCCCTCTGCGCCGACATTCCAGAAACGCATCCGGAACGCAGGCGTCAGGCCCACCGCGATCAGGAGCAGGACCACCGTCTCGCGGACCGTGACCCAGAATCTCCGGGAGTTTCCGACGGCGCCTTCATAGATGGCGCTGTAGACCCCCAGCGGATTGACATGGGTGATGAGGACGATGACGACTGCACAGACGATCAGCGCCAGCACCAGGGCGATCAGGTGGATCAGCACGATCATTCCGAAGCTGATCTGGCTCCGCTTTGTCATGCGGAACAGTGGTTCTTTATTCTGCATGCGCTGCCCCCTTTCCGGAACCTGTCATCATCAGTCCCACTTCTTCCTTGGATACGCTGCGCGCCTCCACGATTCCTGCGCATCTTCCGCCCTGCAGCACCAGGATCCGGTCGCAGAGCGCCAGGAGGACGTCCAGGTCTTCGCCGACGCAGATGACGGCAGCGCCGTGTTCCTTCTGCTGGCTTAACAGATTGTAGATCAGGTATGAAGAATTGATGTCCAGTCCGCGGACCGGATATGCAGCCATCATGACCTTCGGCTTTCCGGAGATCTCGCGGCCCACCAGGACCTTCTGTACGTTTCCGCCGGAGAGGTTCACGATGCGGGTGTTGACGCCCGGCGTCACGACTTCGAGGTCGTCCACGATGTGCTCCGCCAGAAGCTTCGGCGCCTTCCGGTCCGTGACAAAGGACTTTCCTGCCCGGTAGGAACGCAGCATCACGTTGTCGGTGAGGTCCATGTCAGCGACCAGGCCCATGCCGAGACGGTCCTCCGGCACAAAGGCCAGGCGGACGCCCAGGGCCTCGATCTCGTTCGGCGTCATGCCGCCGAGATCCTTCCGGCTTCCGTCATCGTCCACATAGTAGATCTTTCCTTCGTGATCCTGCAGTCCGGCGATGGATTCCAGAAGCTCCTTCTGGCCGTTTCCCGAAATACCGGCGATGCCCAGGATCTCTCCGCTTCTCAGTGTGAAGCTCACATTGTCCAGGACCTTCAGTCCCTCGACGTTCACACAGCCCACGCCCTCACAGACCAGCCGGTCCGCCATGTTGACGGGCTCGGTGCGGTGGATGTCCAGATCCACCTTCTGGCCGACCATCATCTCCGTCAGCGACTCCACCGAAGCCTTCGCCGTATCCACCGTCCCGATATATTTTCCCTTTCGGAGCACCGAGACGCGGTCGGAGATCTCCAGGACCTCGTTCAGCTTGTGGGTGATGATGATGATGGACTTTCCGTCCTCGCGCATGTTCCGGAGAACGTTGAACAGCTTCTCTGTCTCCTGCGGGGTCAGAACTGCCGTCGGCTCGTCCAGGATCAGGATATCCGCGCCGCGGTACAGGACCTTGATGATCTCGACGGTCTGCTTCTGGGAGACCGACATGGCGTAGACCTTCTCCGCGGGATCCAGCTGGAACCCGTATTTATCCACCAGATGCTGAACCTCCGACTCGACCTTCTTCATGTCGAGCCTGCCCTGGCCTTCCAGACCGAGGATGATGTTCTCCGCCGCGGTGAAGATGGGGATCAGCTTGAAATGCTGATGCACCATTCCGATCTTCAGCGCAAAGGCATCCTTCGGAGAACGGATCGTGACCTCCTGTCCGTTCACCAGGATATGTCCCTCATCCGGAAAATAGATTCCGGAAAGCATGTTCATCAGCGTCGTCTTGCCGCTTCCGTTTTCTCCCAGGATCGAGAGGATCTCGCCCTGGCGGAGCGTAAGATTGACGTGATCGTTGGCGATGACCTCGCTGCCGAAGCGTTTCGTAACGTTCCGAAGCTCGATGGCGTTCGTGTGTTCCACGCTCATTTCCTCCATATCACATATAAAAGAACATAGATAAGTGGGATTATAGCATAATTATTTCGCAGTGACACTCGGAAATGAAAAGAACTCCCCGATTGCTTAAGCTCACGGGAAGTTCTGTTCAGTTTGCAGCCGCTTTTACGGCTTTATTCTTATTCGACTACAGACTCGATTCCGTCAATGATCGCGGAGAATGCCGGGGCACTGGCAAGCTCGGACTCGTGGAAGTAGCCGTCGAAGACATAATCGCTGTCTTCCATGGGAGCGCCGTTGACGGTGAAGGTGCTGGTATCGAAGACATGCAGGGTGCCTGCCTTGATCGCTTCCTCAGCTTCCTTGACCGCATCCTCGGTACCTGCTGCGATGGACTTGCCCAGCGGGGTGATGCGGACTGCATCCTCGTTGAAGCCCTCAGCCCAGTCAGTCTTGATCTTCTCGCCGTTCATGACGCACTCGATCGCGTACTTGTAGTAGACAGCCCAGTTGTTGGTCGGGGAGGTCAGAGCGACATCCGGAGCAACGCTGGTCATATCGACGTTGTAGCCGACACAGGGAACGCCCTCTTCCTGGCATGCAGACGGAGCGCCGGTGGTGTCAGCGTGCTGGCCGATCAGGACGCAGCCGTCGGAGATGAGCTGCTTCGCAGTCTCAGCCTCGGCAGCAAGATCTGCCCAGCTGTTGGTGTACAGGACCTTCATGGTAGCTTCCGGAACGATGCTTCTTGCGCCAAGGAAGAAGGAAGTGAATCCGGAAATAACCTCTGCGTACGGATATGCGCCGACATAGCCGATCTTCGCCTGATCTGCGGTGATCTTTCCTTCGTCGATCATCTCCTTCAGCTTCATGCCGGCGACAATACCGGACACATAGCGGGCCTCGTAGATGTTGTCGAAGTAGTTGGCGAAGTTGTCAAGGCCGGAAGAAGCCGCCTGGAAACCGGTCGCATGCGCGAACTGGAGATCCGGGTGATTCTTCGCGACTTCCATGAGGTAATCCTCGTGGCCGAAGCTGGTTGCGAACACCAGCTGGCAGCCGTCAGAGACAAGATCCTCAGCAGCGTCTGCGCAGCTCTCATCCTCGCCGATGTTGGTCTTCTCGATCAGCTGATCCTTGGAAAGGCCGAGCTCCTCGACTGCGGTCTCGATGCCTCTCATGTGAGACTCGGTGTAGCCCTCGTTCTCATCGCCGATGTAGATGATGCCGATCTTCAGGTCTTCCTTCGCGATGCCTGCGCCCGCAGCCTCGGCCTTGGTTTCCTCAGCCTTGGTCTCCTCGGCCTTGGTCTCCTCAGCCTTGGTCTCTTCTGCCTTGGTCTCAGCAGCAGCAGCGGTGGTCTCTGCAGCAGCGGTAGTTGCCGGAGCAGCCGTGGTAGCCGGAGCGGAAGAACCGCCGCAGCCTGCCAGCAGTGCGCCTGCCATGGTCACTGCACACATGACACTTAACACTTTTCTCATTTCTGTTTCCTCCATATAAACATAGTGAACAAATTGCAATTATTTTGTATACCACATCTTCCTGGCTCTTTCAATCCGCAGATATGCCAAAACTTGCCCTGAGATAAAGGAATCCGCCATCATTTTTCCTGTAATGATGGCGGATTTTCTCATTTTTTCAGTGCTCTCCGCCGCCACACGCTCGGTGACAGCAGGAAGAGGATCGGGAAGATCTCAAGACGCCCGAACAGCATATCGATGGACATCACGAACTTCGAGATATCCGAGAAGGAACTGAAGTTTCCGGTGGTACCAACGATATCCAGACCGGGGCCGATGTTGTTGAAGGTCGCGATCACCGCGCTGATCGTGGTGACCAGTCCTTTCCCGTCCAGAGAGACGATCAGCATCGAGATCACGCAGATCATGGCATATGCAGCCATATAGGCAGTGGTTCCGAACATGACCGTGTCCTCGACGATCCGCCCGTCCATGCGGACCGGGCTAATCTTCCGCGGATGCAGCATCTGCCGCATCTGGCTTCTCAGATGCTTGAACATCAGGAGCAGACGGGAGACCTTCATGCCGCCGCCCGTGGATCCCGCGGATGCGCCGATACACATGATGATCAAAAGCAGGTAACGGGAGAAATCCGGCCACTTGTCGAAGTCCGCCGTGCCGAAGCCTGTGGTCGTCATGATGGATGAAACCGTGAAGAAGCTGTCACGGAAGCCCTGGCCGATGTCGCCCGGGTACATGGGCATGATGTTGATACCGATGATGACGGTCGCGCCGATCATGATCGCCCAGTAGGCACGGAACTCCTCGTTCGCGAAGGCATCCTTGAACTGCTTCATCAGCAGCATGTAATAGACGCTGAAGTTCACGCCGAAGAGCGCCATGAACACTGCGATGGTCATCTGCAGATACTGGCTCGGATAGTGCCCGATGGAGTTGTTCCAGATGGCGAAGCCTCCGGTTCCGGCGGTGGCAAAGCTGTTCACCAGGGAGTCAAACCAGGGCATGCCGCCTGCCATCAGGAGCACGAATTCCAGCACCGTAAGCCCGAAATAGATGGCGTAGGTGATCCGGGCCGTGACGCTGATCCGCGGGGTGAGCTTGCCGACCGCAGGGCCGGGGCTCTCTGCCCGCATCAGGTTGAAGGGCTCGCCGTTTCCCTTGGCCAGCGGCACCACCGCCAGCAGGAAGACAAGAACGCCCATGCCGCCGATCCAGTGGGTAAAGCTGCGCCAGTAAAAAAGTCCGTAGGTCAGTCCTTCCACGTTTGTCAGGATGCTGGAACCGGTGGTCGTAAACCCGGACACCGTCTCAAACCAGCAGTCGATGAACCGCGGGATCCGTCTGCTGAGAAAGAAGGGCAGGGCGCCGAACAGGGACATGACGATCCAGCCCAGAGAACAGATCACGAAGCCCTCTCCCATGCCGATCGAGCCGCGGGAGCGGGTACGTGCGAGGATCCCGCCAAGGGCCAGACAGACCAGGATGACCGGGATGAAGGCCGCAATGGTATCCGGTTCATGATAGCCCATCGCAACCAGCAGCGCCGGGATCATGAACAGCCCCTCGACAAAGAGGATGTACCCCATGTATTTTCCGACGATCCTGTAATTCATGCCATGCCCCCGTTATCCTGGAGGAAGATGTCCGTGAGGTTCGAGATCATCCGCCGCGGGTCCGCGACCACGATGATGGTATCGCCGCGCATCAGCATGTCCTGTCCGCTGGGGATGATGACCTGCTGGTTGCGGACGATGGTCGCGATCAGGACGGCCTTCTTCAGCTTCAGGTTCATGATCGGAACATTCAGGAAGTCTCCGGTCTCCGGAACGATAAAGCTCAGGGCTTCCGCTTTTCCGTTATTGATGGTGTAAAGGGTCTGGACGCTTCCCGCACGGGACTGTCCGACGCCGCGGACATAACCCGTGATGATGTTCGCCGTCAGCTGCTTCGGGCTCACGACCGCGTCGAGATCCGCAGACTCCAGAAGATCCAGGTATTCCAGACGGTTCACCTTGGTGACAGTCTTCACAGAGCCGATGGAACGAGCGTACATCGAGATCAGAAGGTTCTCCTCGTCGATGCCTGTCATGGGAACGACTGCGTCCATATCCGCAATGCCTTCATCAGCCAGGTTGCTCTGAAGGGATCCGTCCGCGTTCACGATCTCCGCCTTCGGAAGCATCTCGCAGAGCTTGATGCAGCGCTCCTTGACCTTCTCCAGGATCCGGACCTGGATGCCGTAGCGGAGCAGATACTCCGCGAGATAGGCGGCGGTCATGCTGCCGCCGACGATCATGACCTTCCGGATATTCTGGGTCTTGATCCCGAATCTGCTCAGGATAAAGGAAAGATCCCCGGTCGCCGCGGTAAGGCTCAGCTTGTCCTCAGCCTGCAGCACAAAGGAGCCGGAGGGGACGCTGACCTCTCCGTTCCGTTCGACGGTGCAGATCAGCGCCTTGCGGTTCAGGATGTTCGCGACCTGGTCCAGACGCTTTCCGTCCAGCTGCCCGTTGGCGGGGACGATGATCTCCACCAGCTCTGCTCTTCCGTTCGCAAAGGAACTGCGGGCCAGGAAAGACGGGAACTGCAGGAGACGGAAGATCTCACGCGCGGCCATCTTCTCGGGGTTGACCGCGAAAGAAAGACCGAAGCTGGTCTTCAGAAGGTTCATCTCCCGGTCATAGTCCTGGCTGCGGACGCGGGCAGCCGTATGCTTGCAGCCGAGCTTTCTCGCAACCAGTGCGGTCAGAAGGTTTACTTCGTCACTGTTCGTGACTGCCAGCGTCAGGTCAGCGTTCCGCACGTCCGCTTCCTGAAGGACATCGGCTGAAGCGCCGTTGCCCACGATGATCGCTACATCCAGTTTTTCCTGAAGATAATGCAGCTTATCGGGATCATTGTCCACGACGACGATGTCATGGCCTTCTCTGGCCAGCTGCCGCACCAGCAGCAGTCCGATCTTGCCGTTTCCGACAACAATGATTTTCATAAGTTTTCCTCTTCTCATCTGCACTGAAAAAAGCGCATAGTAAACACGGTAACATAATAACACGAATTCGCTCCGCAGTCGTGTTTTTGCCGTACTGTTTGCTAAATTTTAATACTCTTCCATGCACATATTGCTAAATATGTTGATTATCATACACGCAAACGGGATTTGAAATGTCTGTTGAAAACAACATGCGGAATGCTATAATTATGAAAGACAGGCATTTTAATCAACACTCATATATAAAACGACACCCGTCAGTTTCTTCCGCAGGGATATGCACTGACGGAAAGCACAGATCACAGGAGGATTCCGCAGTGTATCAGCATGAATATCGGCAACAGGAATTTCGAAAGTCCCGGCAGGGCATATATAACCGTTCTCAGGGCACCCGGCGGGCGGCGGCTGTCCTTGCCGCAGTCCTGATCTTCACACCGGCCGGCTCCGCGCTCCCTTCGGGGGTGCTCACATCGTCCGCTGAAGTAACCAGCGGCGTTCGCCCGACGGTGGACGAAGCTTATTACGTAAAGACTGACGCCTACGGAAACCTGACGGACGCCAGCATCGTAAAAAGCCTGCAGCTGAACGGCGCAAAGGAATATACGGATTACGGAGTCTACGATTCTGTCGACAATCTTACCGACAGCACAGAACCGGAGCAGGGAAACGGGACCACGACCTTCCGCTTCGGGGACGCTGCCCCCTCCCACTTCTACTTTGAGGGAAAGACCGCAAAGCCCTTCGAAGAACTCCCCTGGACCATCTCCGTAGGATATAAGCTGAACGGCGTCCGTAAGGAAGCGGAGGACCTGGCCGGCGAAAAGGGCGAGGTCGAACTTCTCATCAAAGCTGTCCCGAACCGGGGGGCTTCGGAATACGCACAGAACAACTACATGCTGACCGCAGTGGCGGCCTTCAACCTGGACGACATCCTCTCCCTGGAGGCGCCGGATGCCCAGATCCAGACCATCGGCAACAACCGGATCGCCGCCTTCGTGTGGCTGCCCGGAGAGGAACAGGAATACTCTCTCCGCATCGGCACAGACGAATTCGAGTTCTCCGGTCTCACCTTTGCCATGGGCCCTCTGAACAGCGGGCGGATGTCCGAGATCACCGACCTGAAAAAAGACAAGGAAGAGATCGAGGATTCCTGGGATGACCTGAACGCCGCGGTGGACGAGATCCTGGATTCGGTGGACACCATGAAGGACAGCCTGAACACCGCTGCCGACGGTCTTGCCGAGCTGGATGAGGCGCGGTCGGAGATCCACAGGAAAAAAGACAGCTTCTACGGGGATCTGGATTCCTTCATCTCCGCCCTCAGCGGACTCTCCGGCACGCTTAAGCCCCTGAGCGGGCGCCTGACCAGCACGAACCACACAGTGGCGGACCTCCATACGAATCTCAGCGAGATCGACCGGATCCTTCTCGACATGAAGGACCACATCAAGGATACCAGCAGCACCCTGAAGGCGCTGCAGTCCGACATGATCAAGCTTCAGGACGCGACGGACGACCTGGACCATGAGACCCATCATGTGTCGAATGACATCCGGGATCTCCGGGCACTCTCCCATGAAGGCCGCTCTTCCGTCCTGACGAACGTCAGCGGCACCCTTTCCCAGATGACAAAGCTCTACGCCGCCTACGCTGCCTATATGAAGTCCCGGGGGCTGACCCCGGTGGATGCAGTGGGCGACGGCGCAGTTCTCTATGACCTGGACGGCAGCGGGACCGGCGGCGTCGGGACTCCGAGCAATGCCGGCATCCCGGTCGCCTACGACACCTCAGGCCTGTTCGACATCACCGGTATCAGCTTTCCGGAAGGAAGCTTCCAGGATTTCGCCATCGAACAGCTGGAAAACCTGGGTTACGACGATGACGAGATCAGCTATGCCATAGGGATCTGGAATTACAGGGACGATGTCACCGACGCCGTGAAACAGGCAGATACCGTCTATTCCGGCGTGGACAGCCTCGCGGAGGACGTGCTGAAGGTAGATCTTTCCGCTCTCTCCGACGTGGTCTACGCTCTCAGCGGGGACGCAGGCAAGGGCTTCGGTCAGTCTGTGATCCTGTCTGCCGACATCAACCGCGCCATTGAACAGCTGGACGATGCCTGGAAAAAGATCGACGCCTTCTATCCGGAGCTGGAAGCGGGGCTGGAGGACAGCGCCCAGGTCTGCGAATACCTGACGCAGACCACAGGAAGCCTCGCAAAGTTCCTCGCCACCACCCGGAACATCATGAAAGAAAACTCCGAGCGGGTGAACCGGGGTGCCGCGCGGACCCTTTCCGGGACCTCCGATCTCCTGCGGAAATCTGCCGGGACTATAGACAGCACCGACAAGATCCGGAAGGCGAAACAGACCATCACCGACCTGATCGACGATAAATGGGACGAGTACACCGGGGAAAAGAACAACCTGATGAAGCTCGACACGGAAGCACAGCCGGAATCCCTGACCTCTCCGAAAAACAAGGACGTGACCAGCGTTTCCGTCATGATCCGCACAGCGGAGATCGAGGTCGATGAGGACGAGGTACACCTGAAGGCCGCCCCCACGGCGGACACCCGCACGGTGGGACAGCGGATCGGACAGATGTTCAAAGACATCTTCAGCTTCTTTACCGGAGGCGCGCGATGATCAGAAAGCTCGCCCACTGGCTCACGCGAAGGCCCCGGTTCATCCTTACCATCGCCCTGCTGCTCCTGATCCCTTCGATCCTCGGCTATATCGGGACGAAGGTCAACTATGACGTTCTCTCCTATCTTCCGGAGAATGTCTCCTCCGTGGCAGGGGAAAAGCTGCTGGAGGATCCTTTCCAGGCGGCGGCCACCACGATGGTCATCGTCGAAGACATGCCGCCCGCCTACACCGACGGACTGCTCCGGGACATCAAAAAAATTGACCACGTAAGCAATGCGATCTGGGTCTCCGACCTCATCGGCATCCAGGTCCCGACGGATCTCCTGCCGGGAACCATCCGGGACAATTTCTACAAGGACGGCGCGACCATGATGATCGTCCAGCTGGACAAACCCCTGTCCTCAGAGGAGAGCATGGAGGCGATCGTCCGGATCCGCCGCCTGATGAACGAGCGCTGCTTTGCCGCCGGTATGACCGGCATGGTCCAGGACATTAAGGAGCTGGTGCTCTCGGAGCTGCCAGTCTATACGGTGATCGCCGTTATCCTGACCCTTATCGTCCTGCTCCTGGCCTTTGAATCGCCGGTCATCACCTTCCTGTTCCTCGCCTGCATCGGCCTCGCCGTGGCTTACAACATGGGCTCCAACATCGTCCTCGGGCAGATCTCCTACATCACCCAGGCGATCGCGGCTATTCTGCAGCTGGCGGTGACCATGGACTATTCCATCTTCCTCTACCGGCGCTATGAAGAGGAGAAGGTGAAGCACGAGGACATCCGGGACGCCATGACGGAAGCCATGGCAGCGGCCTTCAGCGCCCTGTCCGGCAGCTCCCTCACTACGATCGCCGGCTTCCTGTCCCTCTGCGCCATGCAGTTCACCCTGGGCATGGACCTGGGTATTGTCATGGCGAAGGGCATCGTGGTGGGCATTCTGGCTGTGGTCCTCATCCTGCCCTGCTTCATCCTGATCTTTGACAAGTACATCGAAAAATGGCAGCACCGCAGCCTCTTCCCGGACTTCACGAACTTCAACCGGTGGATCCTTAAGCACCGGCGGATCTGGATCCTGGGCTTCGTCCTGATGCTGATCCCCTCCTACTACTCGGACAAACATACGGAGATTTATTACCGGATCTCCCAGTCCCTGCCGGAGGACCTGCCTTCTCTGGTCAGCCAGCGGAAGATGGAAGAACTCTTCGACATCGCCACGGAGCACATCGTGATCCTGGACGGAAATCTCGACAACGGGACCATGGGAGAGCTCGAGGCACGGCTGGAGGCGGTGCCCGGCATCGAGAGCGTGATCTCCTATCACAAGATCATCGGAAACGGAATTCCGGATTTCTTCCTTCCGGAAAAGATCCGGAGCATCTTCCACAAGGACGGAATGCAGCTCGTCATGATGACCTCGGACTTCGGCCCCGCCACCGCGGAGGTCTCGGAGCAGCTGGACGAAATCAGCGCCATCGTCGCGGAATATGATCCCGGCTTTTACCTGACGGGCGAGGCCGCCATGACGGAGGATCTGCGGACGGTCTTCGACAAAGACTATGTTGTCACCAGCTGGCTTTCCATCGCGGCGATCTTTCTCATCGTCATGTTCGTGTTCCGTTCCCTGACGGTGCCCCTCATCCTGATCATCGCCATTGAGCACGCCATCTACTTTAACGTGGGCATCTGCTACTTCCAGGGAAAGTCCATCTCCTTCATCGCTCCTGTGCTGATCAGCGCGATCCAGCTGGGGGCTACGGTGGATTACGCGATCCTCATCACCTCCCGCTTCCAGGAGGAGATCCGCAACGGACGGGACCGCATGGAAGCAGCCATCATCGCGGGAAAGACTTCCGCCGCCTCGATCCTGACCAGCGCCCTTGTCATGTTCGCGGCAAATATCGGCGTGACCCTGGTGTCGCGGATGTACATCATCCAGGAGATCTGTCTCCTGCTTTCCCGGGGCGCCCTGGTCTCCGGATTCATCACGATCTTCGTCATGCCCTGTCTGCTCTACGAGTTCGAGCCGGTCTTCCGGCGGACCACACTGGACTGGGACGGAAAGAAAGCGGCGGCGGCAAAGGCCGCCGCCGGGAATCCGGATTCATAAACAAGCGAATACCTGACTTCACGAAAAACGACCCGTTCCTGTGTCATGCGAGCATGACAGGAACGGGTCGTTTCCATATTTGCATGGCTTGTGCTGCGCTCACTTTTCTCTCTGGATGTAGTCTGCGTGTTTGCGGCGCTCGGCGATGTCCGATGCGGACAGGAAGAGGAACTTCCGGATCGCGAACAGGATCGCGACGCCGACGATACCGAACAGGATGCCGACTTCGCTCTCGTGGTTGATGATGAGCGCTTTCGTGACAGCGAAGATCATGACCTCGATGATAGAGTCAAGGTCGTGGCGGCAGAGCATCATGATGACCTCGAGGCCCACCAGCGCGTCCAGCAGATACTGCAGGAATTTGTTGAAGCTGATACCCTCGGCGTAGACCTGAGGAAGCCGGAACAGATGCACACCGATTCCCACGATGATGATCGCGGAGATCAATAGCTCAAACCAGAGCGCGACGCGGAAAAACCCGGTCTGGAGCCGGTGTAGAAGATCGTACATCTTGGTGTGCATGGCATTTCCTCCTTTGCTGTCAAATCTCTGTACAAAACAACTTAAGAAAATAATACCTCAGGAACGGCTTTCGGGTAAAGCGGTTCCTGAGGTATTTTGCCATATTTATACAGTTTCGGAAAGCTTCTCCACAGCGTGGCGGAGTTCGTCCAGACCGTAGACCACCTGGATAAAGTCATCCTCCGCGAGATCTGTGCCGAGCAGGAAAATCGTACGGTAGAACCGTTCCAGGACCGCCTGGTCCGTCCGGCCTTCGCTCAGCGCCCGGTCCACAAAGGGCGCAAGGCTCCGGAGCGTGTAGAGGGTCACATACTTCAGGGCCCGGACTTCCATGTCCTCATCTTCCACCGAAGCCAGATAAAAATCTCCCGTCAGATCCGGTGCGCCGCCGCAGCCCACGCACTTCGGCGCCGTCATCCGCTTCCGCATCGCCAGGACTTCGTCCCGGGCGGCGGCAAGCTGTTCCTCTGTGGCGTCCGCTTTTCCGCTTACGGCAAGGCCGCGGAAGAACACCCGGTCCTTGTCGGTGATCCGCGGGAAGCTTCCGGTCCCCGCCGTGCGCACCAGTCCCACCAGGGCTTCCGTCAGTTCCTGTCTGCGAAGTTCTTCCGCTCTCATCCTGCGCTCCTTTCTTCCGGTCTTTCCCGGTTTTCTGAATCTGTTTTCCGACCGTCCGTCAGCCCTTCTTCATCCGCTGCCGCACGATCTCATAGGACAGGATCCCCGCCGCGACGCTGGCGTTCAGAGAATCGATCTCGCCTTTCATTGGGATCGATGCGATAAAGTCGCAGTTCTTTTTCACCAGCTCGCTGACACCGCTGCCCTCATTCCCGATCACAAGGCCTATAGGCCCGGTCAGGTCCAGGTCGTACATGACTGTGCCGTCCATGTCCGCGCAGACGAACCACAGTCCCTGCTTCTTCAGGTCTTCCATTGTGCGGGCGATGTTTGTGACCTTCGCCACAGGCGTGTAGTTCAGGGCGCCTGCGGAGGTCCGGGCAACGCTGGCGGTCAGCCCCACAGCCCGGTTCTTCGGGATGATGACGCCGTGGGCCCCTGCCTGGTTCGCCGTCCGGACGATGGCGCCGAGGTTGTAGGGATCCTCGACCCCGTCGAGAATGATGATAAAGGGCGGCTCACCCTTCTCTGCTGCCTTCGCGAGGATGTCCTCCACCTCCGCGTAGCTGTAGCTGGCCGCGATGGCAATGACGCCCTGGTGATGTCCGGTGGCGCTCATGCCGTTCAGGCGGTCCTTCTCGACGAAATTGACCTTCACGTCATGCTTCTTTGCTTCCCGCAGGATGGTCTGGATCGGTCCGTCCTTCAGCCCGTCCTGCACATAGAGCTTGTCAATGGTCTTTCCGGCGCGGAAAGCCTCGATCACCGCATTTCTTCCTTCGATGGCGTTTTCATTCATATCTCTTCGTCCTCCTCCGCCGGTGCTTCATTCCCCTCCAGGCGGGCCACTGCCAGACGGAGAAGCGACATCATCCGCTCCTCCTCCCCGTTCAGCCAGAGATATCCCACCAGCGCCTCAAATCCCGTGGCCATGCGGTAGTCGATCATGCTGGCGTTCTTCGCCATGGTGTTGGAGTGGGCATTCCTGCCGCGGCGGTACACACCAGCTTCCCGGGGGGTGAGTTCCGGTTCGATCAGCCGGATCATCCTCGCCTGGGCTTCCGCCTTCACGTAGCGCACCGCGTCGTGATGCATGCGGTTCACCTGGCGGTTGCCCTCCCGGACGATCTTCGTCCGGACGATCAGTTCCCAGACAGCGTCCCCCATATATGCAAGAACCAGCGGCGAATAATCCGCCGCTGTGTCCGTCTCGTGCGCGGTGCGCGAGGCGCTCTTTTTGTTCTTGCTCTCCATAGCGGGACACAGGTCCAGGCTCAGGTCTGCCGTCATCTGCCGCGGTTCCGTATTCAGGCCCTCTGCCACTTTACGCCCTCTCTCGTATCCTTGAGAATGATGCCCATCTCCGTCAGCTGGTTCCGGATCTGGTCCGCGCGGGCAAAATCCTTTGCCTTTCTCGCCGCCTGCCGCTCCGCAATGAGGGCCTCGACCTTCGCGTCCAGGGATTCCTGCTTCCGCTCGGTCAGGATGCCCAGGACGTACAGAAGCTTCTCCAGGGTCTCGTTCATCTTCGCGGCGAACTGTTTCGCGCTCTGCTCATTCACAGTGCTGTTCGCAAGCTTCACGATCTCGAAGACCGCGCTGATGGCGTCCGCTGTGTTGAAGTCGTCGTCCATGGCGTCCTCGTACTTCTTCACCAGGGCGTCCAGCTCCTCCAGTGCCTTCTCTTCCTCTGCGGACAGTGCTTTCTTTTCCGCCTTCGCCAGCACGTCGCGCAGGTGCTCCATGCAGGTCAGGATGCGGTCCAGGCTCGCCTTGGAGCTCTCCATGAGGTCCGCGGAGAAGTTCAGCGGGCTTCTGTAATGGGCGCTCAGCATGAAGAGACGCAGCACCTGGAGATCATACTTTTCGCTGATCTCCCGGACCGTGAAGAAGTTGCCCAGGGACTTGGACATCTTCTTATTATCGATGTTCAGGAACGCGTTGTGCATCCAGTAGTTCGCAAAGGTCTTTCCGCTGACTGCCTCGGACTGGGCGATCTCATTCTCGTGGTGCGGGAAGATCAGGTCCTCTCCGCCGCCGTGGATGTCGATCTGCTCGCCCAGATATTTCTTGGACATGACAGAGCACTCAATGTGCCAGCCCGGACGGCCCTGGCACCACGGGGACTCCCAGTAGGGCTCGCCTTCCTTCTTCGGCTTCCAGAGGACGAAGTCGTTCGGATCCTCCTTCGCCTCCTCGCCGGTGACCTTCAGGGTGCGGAAACCGGACTGGAGATCGTCCAGGTTCTTGTGGGACAGCTTTCCGTATCCCTTGAAGCTGCGGACACGGTAATAGACGGTGCCGTCCGGCGCGGTGTAAGCGTGGCTGGTCTTCAAAAGCTCCCCGATCATGTCCAGCATGCCCGGGATCTCCTTCGTAGCCTGCGGGTGCACGGTAGCCGGGCGGATGTTCATGCCCGCCATGTCCTTTTTGCACTCTTTGATGTAGCGCTCGGAGATCTCGGAGGAATCCACGCCCTCCTCAGCCGCAGCCTTGATGATCTTGTCGTCCACATCCGTGAAGTTCGAGACGAAGTTCACCTCGTAACCCTTATACTCAAAATAGCGGCGCACCGTGTCGAAGAAGATCATGGGCCGCGCGTTTCCGATATGGATGAAGTTGTATACGGTGGGTCCGCAGACATACATTCTGACCTTTCCCGGCTCGATCGGGACAAACTCTTCCTTGTATCTGGTCAGTGTATTGAAAATTTTCATAATGTATCCTTTCCGTTTCTGGTCTCTGCGGCCGGAAGCAGCTCCGGCTGTCACAAAACTCTTTTCACTATCATCACCCGGACTCGGGTCGCTTCGCGCCCCTCGTTGTCGGCGGTCAGAGGCGCTTCGCGCCTTGACCGCCTCGGAATTGCGGACAGCAATGATCCGGACAGCAAGCTCTCCGGATCATTGCTGTCCGCAATTCCGGGGTGATGAATAGTATTCATTATATCAGATTCCGCGTCAATCGGCACCCCCTGAGTTATCCGCCTTTTCGATCAGGCAGACGGCGTGGGCCGCGATGCCTTCCTCCCGGCCGGTGAAGCCCAGCCGCTCCTCGGTGGTGGCCTTCACGTTCACCCGGTCCGGATCGACGCCGAGATCCGCCGCGATATTCTCCTTCATGCGGTCGATGTACGGCGCAAGCTTCGGTTTCTGCGCGATCACCGTGGCGTCCACGTTCTCCGCCCGGTATCCCAGTTCCGCAAGAAGCTTCACCGCATGCCGGATCAGGATCCTGCTGTCGATCCCCTTGTAGCGGGGATCCGTGTCGGGAAAATGGCGGCCGATGTCGCCGAGGGCCGCCGCGCCGAGCAGGGCGTCCGTCACCGCGTGCAGCAGCACGTCTGCATCCGAGTGGCCCAGAAGCCCCTTCTCATAAGGGATCTCCACGCCGCCGATGATCATCTTCCGTCCTTCCGTGACTCTGTGCACGTCATATCCGTGTCCGATCCGCATATCTCATTCTCCTTCTCCGTTTATCTCAGCGGGATCGTCTCCCTCTGAGAGAATACCGGCGCGGAACGGTTCCGCGCCGGTCTTTTTCCGGTTTTCAGTTTGTTTTCCGCCGTCAGCAGATGATCCGGATCTTCTGCCGCACGCAGCGGATATTGTACTCCGCGTGCATTCCGCAGAACTCTCCGTCCGTCTGCATAGGCATCGGCTCTTCCAGATACACGGAAAGATCTCTGCAGCTGTAGCTTCTGACCCCGGCGTAATTTGTGGGGTTCCGGAACAGGGACGTCATCAGGACCCGGAACAGCTGGACCTTGCTGCGGTTGTGCAGGATCGTGACCGTCATCTCCCCGTCCGTGTTCTGCGCGCCCGGCGCAAGGTGCATTCCGCCGCCTTCCGTCGGCTGGATCAGGGCGGAAAGCAGGAAGATATGGTTCAGTTCGATCCTCCGCTCCTCGTCCAGGACCAGATAGCCCTTGGTGGGTCTGGTCTGCAGAAGGCAATGGAAGGACAGGAAGAATTTCCTGAACTTGTACAGCACGGGGATCCCGGTGAAATGCCGCAGAGCATGCCGACGGAAGGTCTGGGTGACTGCCGCGTCGAAGCCGCAGCCGCAGCTTACCGCAAATCTCCGGTGAGTCGGCTCCGCGCGGTTGTAATCCACGACCCCGTAGTCCATCCGGCGGATCTCCTTCGGTTCCAGGATACGCTTGAGACAGGCCTCCGGCCTGCGCGGAAGTCCCAGGCCCATGGCGAGATCGCTGCGCCCCCCGATCGGGATAAATCCCAGGATCAGATCCTCGGAAAGGTGCACGCCGTCGATGACCTCGTTCATGATGCCGTCTCCGCCCACCGCCACCAGCGTCATCGGCTCAGCCGGCTCTCCTGCCGCCTCCCGGACACGCTGATTCAGACCCGCAGTCAGCTCCGCCGCGATAGCCTGGGCCTCGCCGCGTCCGCCGGTCAGCAGGACCTGGTAAGCGATATTCTTTTTGATCAGGCGGCGCTCCATGCGCTTCCAGATCCGATACCCTTTTTCTCCCCCCGCATTCGGATTGACGATGAATGTAAGCATCGATTGATCTCCGTATCCATGCGAATGATTGGCTTTGAACAGAAAAAGTATATCATACAGGCTGTCCTTATGTCTGTAAACATTCTCTAAACCCCGGTCCGCGGGACCTCGGCCTGAGGAAGTCTCAGCCTGCGAATAGAAAGAAGCCCGGAACCGCATACAACGGTTCCGGGCATAAAAAAGTAGCGGAAGGGAGATTCGAACTCTCGACACCCCGGGTATGAACCGAGTGCTCTGGCCAACTGAGCTATTCCGCCACAAGCATCCTTTCGGACGCCTAGTCAGTATATTTGATACAGCCCTGTTTGTCAAGCAGTTTTCTGCATTTTTGAAGGCCGTTCAGGAATCCGCAGAACCTGCAGATCTGAAGCAGGTCCGGATCAGTTGAACCCGTAGATCTTCTGGGCAAGCTTGTACATGCTGACGGAAACAGTGCGGCCGCCCTTGCCCGGCACGTTCATGGCCTGGCCCAGGAAACCGAAACGGATCCGCATGTAGAGCCGGAAATTCAGCTCCCGGAGGTGCTTCCAGAGCTCCTTCTTCTTTTCAAAGTTCTCGTCGGTGCCGGAGCGGATCGCCAGGATAGAGCAAATGGTCATCATGATGTCGAGATAGTTGATCATGTACCGGCGGAGCTTTTTCTCCGGGATCGTGTAGGGATCATAATAGCTGAGCATGAGCTTCGTCACCAGGATCTGCTGGTCGATCCGCGAGATCATGACCTTCTCGTTCACGGACTGGTCTTCCCGGCCGATGTAATAGCGGTAGAAGTCGACATCCAGATAATAAAGGGTCTTTACGTGAGGCAGCGGCTGATAAACAAAGATATTGTCCACATAGAAAGTGTGCTTCGGCAGCTCCAGCCCGCAGTCCTTCAGAAGCTGGGTGCGGTAGATCACGGAGTGCATGAGGATGTACTGGCCGATGTGGAAGCGGCCGATGTCGTCCCACCCGATCAGCTGTTCCTTCGGCAGGACATGGCGGTAGCGCATGACCTTCTTGTGGGCCGCGCCCTCCTTCTCGTAGACAAAGTTGCTGATCAGAAGATCCAGCTGCTCGTTGCTCTCCACAAACCTGCGGATGGTCTCGAGGATCCTGTCATAGGCTTCCTCGTCGACCCAGTCGTCCGAGTCCACCACCTTGAAGAATACGCCGGCGGCGTTCTCAAGGCCGGTGCAGACAGCGCTGCCGTGACCGCCGTTTTCCTGGTGGATTGCTCTGCAGATGGTGGGATATTTTTCCTGATAGGAATCCGCGATCTCCGCCGTGTTGTCCTTGACAGAACCATCGTCCACGATCAGGATCTCGACGTCCTCGCCCCCGTGCAGAAGTGTTTCGATGCAGTGGTCCATATAGGCCGCGCTGTTGTAGCACGGTACTGCAATACTCAGAAGTTTCATTTCATTTCTCCTTTGTCTTCTTCCGGCATCTCTTCCGCCGGAAGCCATATTATTTCTTCCTCCCGGCTCCTGCGCCACCGTTCTCCAAGCTGCCGGAAGGGCTCCGCGTACATCCGCAGGAACACGCCCAGCGCCGCCGCGCAGAAACAGGGAATCAAAAGATAAAACAGATCTGAATCCAGCACCTCCGCCGCTGCCGGCACTCCCATAAGGACCGCCGTACAGTTTGCGGCAGCATGCATCAGGACCGGGAACAGCAGACTGTCCGTGCAGAGATAGGCAGTTCCCAGAAAGATCCCGAGAAGGGCTGCCGCAAGACCCTGGGTGAGATTCCCGTGGAACAGGCCGAACAGAAATGAGGACAGAAGCATCGCCCCCCGGGGCCCCACTGCCTTCTCCGTTCTCCTGAGCAGAAGGCCGCGGAACAGAAGCTCCTCCATCACGGGGCCGATGATCCCTGCGGTCAGGAGCTGCAGTCCCGGGGAGACGCTCTCAATGCTCTCGCTGATCTCCTGAAAATCTTCATCGTTCCAGGCAATGCCGAAGACATCCAGAAGCATGTTGACCGCCAGATAGATGCCGACAAAACTGACTGCGGAGATCAGATACAGCCGCCATCCCGTCGCCGCGCTCCTGTCCGGAGGTCTCTGTCCCCGGACACCGTCCGCCCGGTAGATCCCGAAAAGAAGGGGGATGGTAAGCAGGTCCATGACTGCTGTCGCTGCCAGCGGAAACTCAGGCACGTCCCAGAGCTCCGGCCGGAGGATCTCCACCAGCCCGACCAGTACGTTCTCGATCGTAAAATAGATGAGAAAGGGTACCGCGCACAGGAACAGGAATTTCCAGAATCTTTTCATCGCGCTCCTTCTCAGGCCACCAAACTGGAGATCCCGTACCAGATCAGGACGATCACGCCGAACACGATCCGGTAATAACCGAAGGGCTTGAAATCATTCTTCCGGATCCAGCCAAGCAGGAAGCGGATCGAATAGACAGACACAATGAATGCCACCACCATGCCGAGGATCAGGTAAAAGAACTCGGCGCCGGTGAAATGAAAGCCGAATTTCGCGATCTTCAGAACGCTGGCGCCCAGCATGACCGGAATGCCCAGGAAGAAGGAAAACTCCGCGGATACCTTCCGGGAACAGCCCATCAGCATGGCCCCCAGGATCGTCGCGCCGGAGCGGGAAGTCCCCGGGATCAGCGCGAGGCACTGGAACATGCCGATATACAGCGCGATCTGCCAGTTCATCTCCGGCATCTTCGTGATGACCGGCTGGCGGAACCGGTTCCGGTTCTCGATGACCAGAAACAGGATGCCGTAAAGGACCAGCATCAGCGCCACGACAAAACCGTTGAACAGATGCTCGTCCAGCCAGTCGTCCAGAAGGAAGCCCAGAATGGCCGCGGGAAGACAGGCGATCAGGATCTTCATCCACAGCTGCCAGGTGGCCGCTCTCTGCCGCCGGGATTTTCCGGGATCAAAGGGATTCAGGCGGCGGAAATACATAACGACCACCGCCAGGATCGCGCCGAGCTGGATCACGACGCGGAACATTTCCATAAACTCCGCCGATACCTCCGGCCGGATCAGATCCTCGACCAGGATCAGGTGTCCGGTGGAACTGATGGGGAGCCACTCCGTAAAGCCCTCGACCATGCCGAGGACAATGACTTTCAGTATTTCAAGGATACTCATGCTTTTCCTCAGATATCTTCGATCTGCCAGTCGATGGGCGTAATGCCTGCGGCCCGCAGATAATCATTCGTTTTAGAGAAATGCCGGCAGCCGAAAAAGCCGCGGTTCGCGGAAAGCGGCGAGGGATGCGGCGCTGTCAGCACAAGATGCTTCGGGTTGTCCAGCATGCTTCTCTTTGCCTGTGCGGGACGCCCCCAGAGCAGGAACACCACCGGGCGGTCCTCCGCGTTGACCGCGCGGATGATCGCGTCCGTAAACTGCTCCCAGCCCTTTCCCTGGTGGGAAAAGGCTGCATGGGCGCGCACGGTAAGAAGCGTGTTCAGAAGGAGCACGCCCTGGTCAGCCCATTTTTTCAGATATCCGTTGTTCGGGATCCTGCATCCGAGATCGCTGTGAAGCTCGCGGTAGATGTTGGCGAGGGACGGCGGGATCTGGACCCCGGGCATCACGGAAAAGGACAGCCCGTGAGCCTGATCCGGCTCATGGTACGGGTCCTGTCCCAGAATGACAACTTTGACCTCATGCAGAGGTGTGAGGTGCAATGCTTCAAAGATCCGGTCCGCCGGCGGATAGACCGTCCGGGTCGCATATTCCTGATTAATGAAGCTGTACAGTTCTCTGTAGTAAGGCTTCCCGAATTCCGGTCTCAGCGCCGGAAGCCAGTCATTGCTGATTGCCGCCATGCTGCTCCTCTCCCGGAACTTAAGTGCCCGCAGGCATGCTTCCGTCCGGCTCCGTGATCCGCATGGGCAGTCCGCGGCCGCTCAGGTAGCGCTTGAGATCCCGGATCTCAAGCTCCCGGTAATGGAACAGCGACGCCGCCAGCGCCGCGTCCGCCTTACCGACGGTCAGCGCGTCATAGAAGTGCTCCATGGTTCCCGCGCCGCCGGAAGCGATCACAGGCACCGACACGGTCTCAGCGATCCGCGCGGTCAGTTCACAGTCATAGCCGGCCTTCGTGCCGTCTCCGTCCATGGAGGTCAGCAGGATCTCTCCCGCGCCGAGACGGTCCGCCTCAGCCGCCCACTCCAGGGCGTCCAGCCCGGTATCGATCCGGCCGCCGTTCTTAAATACGTTCCAGCCGGAACCGTCCGGCCTTCTGCGGGCATCGATGGCGACGACCACGCACTGGCGGCCGAATTTCTCCGCCGCCTCCCGGATGAGCTCCGGGCGGTTGATGGCCGCGGAATTCACCGAGATCTTGTCCGCGCCCGCGCGAAGCAGACGCCGGAAATCCGCGACGGTCCGGATGCCGCCGCCGACAGTGAACGGGATGAAGATCTGGCTTGCGACCCGTTCCACCATGTCGATGACCGTCTCCCGGTCATCGCTGGACGCAGTAATGTCCAGAAACACCAGCTCGTCCGCGCCGGCCTTGTCATATGCCGCGGCGATTTCGACAGGATCGCCCGCATCCCTTAAGTTTACAAAATTGACTCCCTTCACGACCCGGCCGTTGTTCACGTCCAGGCAGGGAATGATTCGTTTTGTCAGCAAGGATAGCCTCCTCTGCAGAATTCAGCGTTCAGCCGCGCCTCAGAGTTCCAGGAAGTTCTTCAGGATCTTCAGCCCGGTGGCTGAGCTCTTTTCCGGGTGGAACTGGGTACCGAACACATTGCCCCGCTCGGCGATGGCGTCGATCCGGACGCCGTACTCCGTAGTCGCGGCAACATCGTCCCTGTCTTCCGCCTCGGCATAGTAGGAATGCACAAAGTAAGCATAGCTCCCGTCCGGAATGCCCCGGAGGAGCCGGCTGCCCGGGCGGATCGAAAGGCTGTTCCAGCCCATATGGGGAATCTTCTGCCCCGGGAAATCCGGGATGCGAAGGATCTTTCCCTTCAGGATCCCGAGACCCGGCACCGGCTTTCCGCCGTTCTTCTCCATGCCTTCCTCGCTGGATTCGAACAGCAGCTGGTGTCCGACACAGATGCCGAGATAAGGCGTGCCGCGGGCCGCGACTTCCTTCAGCACCGGGATCAGGCCGAAGCGTTCCAGGTTCTGCATGCAGTCCAGGAAGTCTCCCTGCCCCGGCACGATGACCTTGTCCGCGCGGATGATGATGTCCGGATCGCTGGTCACTTCAGGATCACATCCCAGCGCCCGCAGCGCTTTTTCCGCGGAGTAAAGGTTCCCCGCGTCATAATCGATCAATGCAACCATTTGTCTCTCCTGCAGGCGGTCAGTGCTCCGACACGACCTGGAAAATGAAAAATTTCAGGTAGTAAGTTTCTCCCGCGGCCCAGAGGATCGGGTGATCCGGCGCCTGGGTCGAAAACGAGACCTGGCGCAGCCGCCTGCGGGCGCCCTGCGCTGCCTCGCGGATGGTCTTCGCGAACAGCTCCTGGTCCATGAAGTGGGAACAGGAACAGGTCGCCAGATATCCGCCGTCCTTCACGAGCCGCATGCCCCGGAGATTGATCTCCCGGTAGCCCTTCACGGCGCGTTTGATGGTCTCTCTGGACTTGGTGAATGCGGGCGGATCCAGGATCACGACGTCATACTGCTCTCCCGCCGCCTCCAGTTCAGGAAGCAGCTCGAACACATCCGCCGTCCGGAATTTCACCCGGTCCTCCAGCCCGTTGAGCCGGGCGTTTTCCTCCGCCTGCAGGATGCCGGTCTCCGACGCGTCCACGCCGAGGACCTCCGATGCGCCGGCAAGGCCCGCGTTCAGGGCAAAGGATCCGGTGTGGGTAAAGCAGTCCAGGACCCGCTGTCCGCGGCAGATGCGCTGCATGGCAAGCCGGTTCAGCTTCTGGTCCAGAAAGTACCCGGTCTTCTGGCCGTTCTTCACGTCGACCAGGAATCGGACGCCGTTCTCGACGATCTCCACATTGGTGTCGAAGGATTCCCCCAGGAAGCCGCTGACGCGCTCCATGCCTTCCTTCAGGCGTTCCTTCGCGTCGCTCCGCTCGTAGACTCCGCGGACATGGATGCCGTCCTCCTCCAGGATGCCCTTGAGGAGTTCCAGGACCTTTTCCTTGTGCCGGTCCATGCCCAGGGCCAGGCTCTCGACCACCAGGACGTCCCCGAACTTGTCGATGGTCAGTCCCGGCAGGAAATCCGCCTCACCGAAGACCACACGGCAGCAGCCGGTGTCGATGACACGCTTCCGGTACTCCCATGCGTCCCGGAGACGCTTCTTAAGGAACGCGTCGTCGATCATCTGCTCTGTGTCGCGCGTCATCATCCGGACGCGGAGCTTTGAGTTGATATTGATAAATCCGTTTCCCAGCGGCCAGCCGTCGTGGTCCAGAACCGTCACAAAGTCCCCGTTCTCAAAGGGACCCTCGACCGACGCCACCTCATTGTCATAGATCCAGGCCCCGCCGCTCTTGAAGGCGCGGGCCTCGCCTTTTCTGATATGTACTTTGCAGGGATATGTCATCTTCCGCTCCTGCCGGGTAAGATTAACGCGCGGTCCGGAAACCCCTGACCGCAGAGTTACACATCATTTTAACACTACCGCCCGTGAAATGCGAGAACGTTTCTGTGTTATTTCAGGGGCTTTAAAAGTTCCAGAAGCCGTTCCACTTCATAAGTCAGGTCCGATTTCATACCGTCCATGATCCAGGAGGTGACGAAGCCTTCCAGGGCGGAGCGGTAAAACCTGACCAGGATCGCGCGGTCCGAAGCATTATAGGTTTTCCGGAAAAAGTACATCCGGAGCTTCCGTTCTCTTTCCGGTCCCTTTTCCGTCCGGGGTTCCAGCTCCTTTTCTGCCCCTTCGGAGGAAGCCTGTGCGTTTTCGCCCTTCTCCCGGGGAGCCGGTGCACCTGTGCCCTTCTCCCGGGGGGCCGGTGCACCTGTGCCCTTCTCCCGGGGGGCTTGTGCATCTGTGCCGCCCTCCGCAATGGACACGTACATATCCGCCGCGCGGTGGGCGATCACGGACAGTTCCCCGAAAAAGGTGTCCCGGACCTTCGACTCCAGGAGATGCTCCACACCTGTCCTGTGCGCCATCAGGTTTTCTGCGATGGGGATCACACAGGTAAGCGGGTGGGCGATCGTCCTGGGATCCTGAAATATTTTTTCCTCCCAGGCGATCAGTGCCTCCTCAAACAGAGAGTTTATCCCGTCAAAATGGTAATAGAAAGTATTGCGGTTCACTTTACAGCGATCCACAATGTCCTTTACCGTTATTTTTTTGTAGGGTTTCTCTTCCAGGAGTTCCCAGAACGCCCCGGTGAGAATCATCTCCATCTCTGTCATTGTTTTATCATACAATGAATTTATTAAGATTTTATTAATATTACGATTTTTGTGAACCGAATTCCGTTTTTTTCCGTCCTATTATCGAAAGGCTGAATCTGCCTTATCTTTTAAGCCCGATACAGGAGGATCAAAATGAAGATCATGACAGGTGACGCAGCAGTCCGCGCCTCAGTTCCCGGCACACACATTCTGGATACCGCCGACGGAATCATCCTGTTCCCGGATGCCGGGACCGGCGGGAGCACCGGTGCAGGGACCGGTGACAGAAGCGGCGCCATAACCTGCACCCGGGCAGTCCGCTACCGCCCCGGATACGCAGGACATCTCCCGGAATTCTGGCCGGCCGATGCTGCCGAGGCCTGCAAAATGGCACGCTCCGCGAAGCTTTACGCAGGAACCTACCGGACACCGGTGCTTCTCCGCCTGCCTGCGGAGATCCGGAATTCCAGGATCTCCGTCATCCCGAGGAAGCGGACGATGACGGAGCGCCGCAGTACGGACTACATCATGGACCGGAAGAAGCAGGAAGAAAAAGCTGCGGGCGGCACCGCATCCGGGGCTGTACCTGCCGGACCCAGCAGACCGCTCATCCCGGAAGAAGCCTTCTCCGACAGCAGCTGGAACCCCATCTACGGACACGGCGGGAAGGGGATCATCGTCCGCGGCCCTGCGTACAGAAAAGTGATCCGCATCCTCAACGGCTACAGCGGCGTCCGCGTCCTGAAGATCGGGACAGCCTGGCCTCTGCCGGAAAGCCAGATCCGGCGCTTTCTCCAGTCCGTCCGCACGGCGCTGGTTCTTGATGACACTCAGGAAGAGCTTCTGGTCCCGGTCTACGCAGTCAAGGGAAAATATGAACTGACCGGCAGTATCGTCCCCTTCGAAGGAATGGAGGACAGCACGGAAGACCTCGCTGCCGCTGTAATTGATCTCGCCGGACGGGACGCTGTCATGGACATGCTGCGCATGCGGGCGTGAGGAACCCGGAACTCAGGACCCGGGATACAGAAAAAGTCCTCTGCGGCGCTCCCCTGTTTTCCAGTCAGGGGAGTGCTGCGAGGACTGTTAAGACAATACCGAAACGATGCGGAGAAGGTGCCTGCCCGCTTATTTCAGCAGCTCATTCACACGCTTCTGCACCTGCGCATAGTCATAGCCTTCCGCGATCAGTCTTTTCTTTCTCTCTTCGCCGTTGCCGTAGTTTCCTCTGATGACAAGCTTTGCGATCTCGTCAAGGGGCTTCAGGGATGCTGCGGGCTTTGCGGGAGCGGCCGGCGCCGACGCCGCCTGGTTCGTGCCCTGCTTCAGGGACTGCGCAAATGCTACAGCCTTGTCTGTCGCTGCCTGAACCTTTTCATTCGCCTTTTCTGCGTCCGTCTTCATTTTTGCCAGATTCGAAAGAGCAGAGGAGAACGTTTTTTCCTGTCCCATACTGATACCTCCTGATGTACATACAGTGAAGTCTGCGGGTAATGAACCTCAGTACCATTTTACTATATAATCCGCTGTGAATCAGCATCCTGTCAGGAAAAAGACCCGCCTGAAAAAAGGCTGCGGGATCCTGCCGTCAGTTATCTCTCGTAAAGGATACTGGCGGCGCAGCCGTAGCTGTCCGGTCCGGTATGGACCGAGATGCTCAGAGACAGCGGATCGTAGCGGACATTCTGGTCCGGGAAAGCCTCCTGGACCATTTCGCGCCATGCCTCGGCGTCCTCCTGATGCAGGAAGCTTCCGGCAGTGTCGATCTTGACGTGAAGGCCCCGCGCCTTCATCTTCTCGACCTCGCCCGCGAGGGCTTCCACTTCCTTCTTGCGGCATGCCTTGGTTCCGCGGACCGTCGCGAACTTGTCCAGCTTTTCACCGCGGATCACCGTCAGCGGCTTGATATTCAGAATACTGCCGATGGCGGCGCCTGCAGGAGTGATCCGTCCGCCCCGTTTCAGGAATGTCAGTGTCTCAAGGCCGAGGAAGACCACGGAATCAAACGCGGTCTGCTCCAGGACATTCTTTACCTGTGCCGCGTTCATCCCGTTTTTGATCATCACCTGCGCGTCCTCGATGGCGTGGCGCATGGTCAGAGAAATGCGGTGATTATCCGCGACCTGGACCCTTCCGTTATAATCCTCCGCCAGGATCCGCGCGGTCTGGCAGGAACCGCTCAGCCCGCTGGACATCGGAATATAGACGAGATCATCATACTCCTCCAGCACCCGGTCCCAGGTCCCGGTCACATCCTCCGGCGAGGGCTGGGAAGTCATCACCTGCTGATTGCTGAGAAGCGCGTCAAAGAACTCCTCCTGGGTAATGTTTACCCCCTCGAAATAGGTTTCTTCTCCGATGATCACGGGCATCGGTACCACATGGATTCCAAGCTCCGCAGCCTGCTTTTCATAAATTCCGCTGTTTGTGTCCGTCACAATGGCTGTACTCATTTTTTTCTCCTGGGATTACCCTTTCCTTTTCTTTTTCAGGCATTTCCGTCGTTCCCGGATCATAGCCTCTCCGGTTCTCCGTTTCCCGGACCACTCAGCGGCTTTCCGCATATCTGCGGCTGCTTCTGCGGTCCTTCTTTTCCTTCTTCTCCACTGTGCAGAGCACCACACAGTATTTCATGACGCCTTCCGCAAGCGCTGCCAGGCCGATACAGATGTGGTGAAGTCTTCCGCTTTCAAAGGGATCGATCAGGATCAGCACGGCAAACAGCGCCGTAATGATCGAGACCACCAGCAGAAGCACCCATGTCCGGATCCCGAATTTTGCGGCATCCTTCGAGATCTGAATGCTCATCGCGCTGTCCAGAAGGATCAGAAATCCGAGAACGCTGGGCAGATGTCTGTAGGCGCGCACGTTGAAGATCAGTACCAGCAGTCCCAGTATCAGCAGGATGATGGCAGATGCCATATCGTACTGGAACGCCAGGCTGTAACGGTCCGGCGCCAGATACCCGACCAGCTTCACGGCCCCGTAAACGATCAGCAGGATCCCCAGCATCAGACAGACTGCCATCTCCGGCAGATCCGGCAGGAACATATAGGCAAGTCCTGCAAGGAAAAACAGGACTGACAATGTCATATATCCGTACTTCGCAAAAAACAGACGTTTCATCCGATCCTCTCTTCTGCGCAGTTCACGCAGTTTAATATACTGAAATTTTAAGAGAAACCGTACTGTGCCGCAATGGACAAAGGACACGCGTTTGTCTAACGGGACAGGTGCCGCGAAACCGGACAGGCGTGTGCAGGTACGACGGCAGTTCTCCTGCCTTATCGCGCAAAAAAACTGCCGCATCCGGGCGGCCCGATGACCGGGTTCCCGTATGCGGCAGCGTTCTGCCGAAACTGATATATTATTTTACTTGACGATCCTGACTGCCGGTGCCTGGACGCCTGCAGCGCCGAGGGCCTCGGTGATCTGCTGGGTCAGGTCAAAATACACATCCCAGTAATCCGCATTCCTGCACCATGCACGGACGGTAAACTCCATGGCCTCGTTGGTGCCGCCGGACAGTCTCGCGAAGGGAGCGTCAGCCTCCGGTGCCTTGAGGACCTTGTCATGCTTTGCCATGACTTCCTGCATGATGTTCTGGATGTTTGCCGGAGCCTCAGATTTCGCGCATGCGAAGGTCAGGTCGACACGGCGCAGATCCTGGCTGGAATAGTTGGTGACGTTTGCGTTCATCAGGCTGCCGTTCGGAACCGTGACGCGGCGGTTGTCCAGCGTCATGATCGTGGTGTAGAACATGGTGACCTCTTTCACCACGCCGGAGACGCCGGCCGCTTCCACAAAATCACCTACCGCGAACGGCTTGAAGAACATGAGCATCAGGCCGCCGGCAAGATTCGCCAGCGCGCCCTGCAGAGCCAGGCCGACCGTCACGCCGGCGGAAGCAAGGATAGCGACGACAGATGCCATCGGGACTCCCAGAATGCCGATGATCGTGACGAGCAGGACCACATAGAGTCCGATGCGGACGAAGCTGAGAATGAAGCTGCGGGCTGTGGGCTCGACTTTATCCATCGCCTTCAGCTTCCCCACCGCCTTGACGATCGAATCGACGATCGCGCGTCCGATCAGATAGGCGATCAGTGCAAATAAAAGCTTTCCGGCCGCTGCGGTGATAATTCCAAGAGCAACTGCAATATCCATATCCATAAAACCCTCCTGTTTTTTTTGATGGCTTCGTCCTTCTTTCTCTGAAGCACGGAACCGCCGTTTTCCCGGCTGACTCAATTATACTACATTACAATAACCGCGGCACAGTTCCGCCGCCCCAATCTGTATAAAAAATGTTTATCCAGGCCGGAGTCCGGTCTCCGGCCTGGATAAACGCTCCGCAAGGATGCGGTCAGTATACGTCCGACGGACCATAGGCTTCGGGGTATCCCGTGCCGGCCTCGCGCACCGCGTCCAGCGCCTGCCGGAACTGGGTCTCGTAGAGCTCCGTGTAGACGCCGCCCTTCTTCACCAGTTCCTCGTGTACGCCCCGCTCGACGATCTCCCCGTCCTTCAGCACCAGGATCTCGTCTGCGTGAAGGATCGTGGACAGCCGGTGGGCGATCAGGATGCTGGTCCTGGCCTCGATCAGCGGGTCGATGGCCTCCTGGATCTTCGCCTCGGAGATCGAATCCAGGGAGGAGGTCGCCTCGTCGAAAATGAGCAGCGCCGGATCCTTCAGGAGCACGCGGGCGATGCTGATGCGCTGCTTCTCCCCGCCGGAAAGCTTCAGGCCCCGGTTTCCGACCACACAGTCCAGACCCAGCTCCTGCTTCTGGACAAAATCATAGATGTTGGCCTTTTTGCAGGCTTCGATGATCTCCTCTTCCGTCGCGTCCGGCTTCGCGTAGAGCAGGTTTTCCCGGATGGTCCCGTTGAAAAGATAGGTCTCCTGGCTCACGATGCCGATATTCTGCCGGAGCCAGGCAAGATCCAGCTTCCGCACGTCCGTGCCGTCAAAAAGCACTTCGCCGCCGGTGACATCGTACATCCGCGGGATCAGGTTGATCAGTGTACTCTTGCCGGATCCGGAGGGCCCCACGATGGCAATGCATCGCCCGCTCTCCAGATTGAAGGTCACATTCTTCAGGATCTGACGCTCCGGATTATAAGAGAAATCCACATGCCGGAATTCCACGCAGCCCTCCGACTCTTCTGCCGGGACGACAGCATCGTCCGCGTTCCGGATCTCCGCCGGCATGTCGAAATACTCGAAAAGACGTTTGAACAGAGCCATGGAGCGGATCCAGTCCACCTGGATATTCAGGAGCTGGTTCACCGGGCCGTACATGCGTCCTAAAAGGGCCACCAGAACGGTGATGTCGCCCACCGTCAGATCCGAGTCGTACTTCATCATGAGAATGCCGCCCACCAGGTAAAGCAGCATGGGGCCGATGCTGGAGAAGGTGGTGATGACCACGCGGAACCAGCGGCCCGCCATGCTCTCCTTGATGTTCAGGTCGATCATTCTGCGGTTCGCCGCCTCGTAGCGGTCGTACTCGTATTTCTCCTTGCCGAAAAGCTTCACCAGCTGCTGGCCGCTGACGGAAAGGGTCTCGTTGAGGATCCCGTTGATCTCGTCGCTGGCGGCCTGGGCTTCCCGGGTCAGGGACCAGCGGGTCCGGCCGGCGCTCCGGGTCGGGATCGTAAAGAGGGGGATGATCAGGATGCCCACCGTCGCGAGGATGGGGTTCTGCCGGTACATGACCGTCACTGCGACGATCAGCGTGATGGCGTTCCGCAGGATATCCGTCAGAGTGTTGGTGATGGTCCGCTGGACGCCGTCGATATCGCTGGTCATGCGGGTGATGATATCGCCCTGATTGTTCGTGGTAAAAAAGCGCTGCGACATCTCCTGGAGATGGCGGTACATCTGGTTCCGCATGTCGAAGGTGATGTGCTGGGCGATCCAGGTGTTCAGGTAACTCTCGAAGACACCGATCAGGTTCGCGCCCAGGGTCACCGCCAGTGAAAGAAGGATCAGCCGGATCAGGGCGTTCAGATCCCTGCCGATCAGCCCTTCGTCGATGATCCGTCCGGTCAGCACCGAGGGCATCAGACTGAAGACTGAGGACACGAAGATCGCCATGATCACCAGAAGCATCTGGAACTTATACGGCGCGAGCCAGGAAAAGACGCGTTTCAGAAGCGGCCAGGTTACTTTCGGGCGGTTTGCCTTCTCCTCCTCCGTCAGATAACCGCGGCCGAAGCCGTGCATGGGTCCGGGCATAAATATCACCTCCTCTGAATGAATCTATATGGATTTATCGTATCATGAAGTTGTGAAAAAAAAGCAAAAAAAGAATATCCCGGCGGAACAATTTCTGTCCCGGCGGGATATCCCGGATCTTCATTTTTTTACCGTGCTCCGGCCTTCCGGAATCACTTCTTTGTGTGCACCTTGTCATAGACTGCAAGGATCCCGGCGCCCGGTTCCGGCGTCGCGAGGGAAACGCAGACGTTCACGATCAGGTTGACGATGAAAGCCGGCAGGAGCTCGTAGATGCCGAACACACCGCCCATGGGCGCAAGGCCGAACTTCCAGACAAAGATCATGATGCCGCCTGCCACCAGACCCGCGATGCAGCCCTGACGGGTGGAACGTCTCCAGAAGAGGGAGATCAGCATGGCGGGACCGAAGGTCGCGCCGAAGCCCGCCCACGCGAAGCTGACGACACGGAACACGGAGCTGTTCGGATTCCACGCAAGGATCAGTGCGACCAGCGCAATGCCGAAGACAGTGAGACGCGCATACTTCATGTTGGTCTCATTGTCCAGCTTCTTTCCGCCGAAATCCTGGACCAGGTCCTGGGAGACGGAGGAGCTTGCCGCCAGCAGCTGGGAATCCGCGGTACTCATGGTCGCGGCCAGAATGCCTGCCATGATGACGCCGGCGATCAGCGCGAAGAAGAAGCCGTGCTCACTCATGACGTTTGCCAGCTGGATGATGACAGTCTCGGAATCGGAGCTGGTCTCCAGCATCGGGATGACGCCGGCCTTGGAAACGCTGTAGCCGATGATGCCGATGAACATCGCAATAGCCATGGAGAGGACGCACCAGACTGCCGCGATGCGGCGGGACGTCTTGACATCGTCCTCGTGACGGATCGCCATGAAGCGGAGCAGGATGTGGGGCATTCCGAAGTAGCCGAGACCCCATGCCAGCGTGGAGACGATGGTCAGGAAACCGTAGGTTCCCGCGCTCTTGTCCGCCCAGTTGTAGCCCTGGAACAGGTTCAGGTAGCCCGGAAGCTCCTGCGCGTTGGTGACGACGTTGTTCATGCCGCCTGCCTTCTCGATCCCGAAGAAGACGATGATGACCAGAGCGATCGTCATAAAGATACTCTGGATCAGGTCCGTGGTGGAGACCGCCATGAAGCCGCCCAGCGCCGTGTAGGTGACAATGACAATGGCACCCGCGATCATGGCCGCATGGTACTCAACGCCGAAGAGGCTGTTGAACAGGGTTCCCACTGCCTTAAAGCCGGAAGCAGTGTACGGGATAAAGAAGATGATGATGATAAGCGCCGAGATCAGAGAAATGGTATGTTTCGTATCTCCGTAGCGCTTGGAGAAATACTCCGGGATGGTGATGGCGTTGATCTCCGCGGAATACCGACGCAGAAGCTTTGCCACCAGCAGGAAGTTCAGATAGGTGCCGCCGGCGAGGCCGATGATGGTCCAGCCGCACTCTGCGACGCCCGAGATGTAGGCAAGGCCCGGAAGGCCCATCAGCAGATAGGAACTCATGTCCGACGCTTCCGCGCTCATGGCGGTGACGATCGGTCCCAGGGAACGGCCGCCGATGTAGAATTCATCGGAGCTGTCAGCAGATCCCTTTCTGCTGAAATAGAGACCGATGAGCAGCATGGCGCCCAGGTATGCCACGATGGTGGCGATGATAATACTCTGTGCTAAAGTCATAAAAACCCCCTTGATTTACGGTACGATATTCTCCGGAGACTCGCAGTATTCTCCGGCTTTTTAACCGTAATGCGAGAATTATAACACAGCCTTGTATAAAAATAAATCTTTTTATCCTGACTCCCGCTCCAGGATCCCGTGGGTAAACTCCGCCCAGCTGTACTGCATCATATACTCACCGCGGTACAGCGGCGGCATGCCCGGCTCATTCCCGTGCTCCAGATACTGGTAATAATCGCAGTCTATCTTGTCCGTAAGGATCGCCAGGCCGCCCCTGGAACGGGCGATCACATCCCCGCAGCCCACGGCCTCCAGTGTGTCAAAGAGGCTCCGGCGGATCTTCTTGAGGTAGGACATATGGCTGCTGTCCTCGCTCTCGTCCTCCCAGAGCGCCGACAGCAGTTCTCCGTTGGAACAGACCGCTCCGCGGCGGTCCACCAGGTAAGCAAGCAGTTCCTTCGCCATTCCGGTCTGAAAGCGGACCGGCTCCCCGCCGACATAGGCCTCGAAATTTCCGAACGCCCGGATCACGAGCTGCGGTTTTGCTTCCGCTGCAGGCCGGTAGCGCAGGGCACTGAGTTCCGCGCGGACCTTCTCTTCCGTCACCGGCTTCATGATGTAGCCGCTGGCATGAATGTCGAAAGCCCTGCCCGCGTATTCCCCGTATCCGGTCGTAAAAATGATGTTGGTCTTAGGCTCCGCCTGAAGCAGCTGTTTTGCCAGTGTGATCCCGTCCATCCCGCGCATTTCGATGTCCAGAAAAACTGCGTACAGAGCGTTCGTCTCCGCGCACCGGAGCGCTTCCGCGGGATCCCGGAATCCGAAGACTTCAGCCTCCGGAGCCGCGGCGCGGATGGCGCGCACAAGTCCGTCCAGCGCAAGCTTCTCATCATCCACCGCAAGTATCTTCATGATGCCCCGTCCCTTTTATCCTTTTGTCCTTTTGTCCTTTTCACGGAAATGCCGCACTTCGTGCGCCATGTTCTGCAAAGAAATATGCCGCATTCGCGGCCTTCTTACAGTTATACCATAAGAAGCCGAAAATGCGGCATAATAATCCGAAAGTCTGAAAAGAATGACTTAACGGCTGGTCAGGTTCACCACCGCCGGGATCATCTGCTCTCCCAGACTTGCGCCGGCAGCAGTACGGAGGCGGTTGATGAAGGAATCCTTCGCCACCTCGACGTCCATGCCGAGCTTCATCTCATTGATATCGGTGCTGTAGGCCAGGTACGCGTGCACCGCGTCCACATGCTGCACGCCGTCCAGCGTCTTCTCCAGGATGCCGAGATCATAATAACGTCTTCCGTGAGCGCCGTCAGTCAGGACAATACGTCCGCTGTTCTCCAGGAAGTCGATCCGGCCGTCCGGAAGGATCCGGGCTTCGATGCCGGTGTCGAACAGCGTTCCGGGACGGAAGGGGTTGCTGATCTCATCGACCGCCTGGGAAGGACGGACGCCTGCGACATACAGTCTTCCCCAGCCGCCGAAAGGCTTCTTGTTGAAGCGCTCATCCAGCACATAGATCTTCACGCGGTCCTTTTCCGCCTTGTCCGGGATCAGTTCGAAACCGGCCTCGGCGTTCAGCTCTCCTGCCGTGGCGAAGAAGTGCTTTGGGAAATGGGAAATACTCCTCCGAAATGTGTTTCTTCAGTCTCCGGGCGGAGCGCTCCTCCAGCATGGCGTTGATGACTTCCTCGTAGCAGTTCAGGAAGATCTCCAGCTGTGCCGGGTCGAAACGGTTCTCCCAGTAGCGCAGCTCCGTATACCAGCCGTCCTCATAGCTCATGACCTGCATGTGGAAGGGCAGGGAATCGAGCTGCAGGTGGATGGGCTTTGCCGGAGCGCCGCCGATCTCACGAATGTTGATGATGTCGCCCTGGTACTGGAAGAACATCTCCCCCTCTCTCGGGACAGAGATGAAGTTCTGCATCGTGTCCATGATCTGCTGGCCGGTCCGCTTCAGGAGATTGATGGTGGTCTCGTGCGGAAGGACCTGGTATCTGCAGTAATAGGTCAGGAACAGCGGGCCCGCGATCCTTCTCCAGCGGCCGTCGGTACGTCCGCTGTGGATGCTGTTCGTGAAGATATCGTTCTCGTTGGAGAACAGCATGGTGCAGTAATTGAAGGCAGTCAGGAACAGGACGTTCTCGGAAATACCGTTCTGACGGCAGAAATACTGGATCTTCTGTTTCACCAGCCGGTCGAACTTCTTCCGGATGACGTTCTGCTCCGCGTGGGAGAGATCCATCCGTTCCTTCCTGTTCAGGATACTGCGGGTAATACGGCTCCCCTTCAGCAGGTTGTCGTAATACTCAATGTTCTTCTTCCGGACGCCTGCCGCGGTGCGCTTCTCATCGTCCACGATGTAGTCGTAGAAGGTGTAGGTCTCGCGCTCGATCTCCTCGCCCGCATAGCGCTTGTTGACATCCTCCAGAAGGATGTTCATGGTAATACCGTCACCCATGATGTGCGCGACGTCGAAGAGCATGTACTGCGAGGTCTCGGTCTCATAGAGGGCGATGTGGAAGAGCTGATCTTTTCCGTCGAATCTGAAGGCCTTGAGCAGGCCGTCCTTCACTGCCGGCCACTCTTCGTCCGTGACCTTGATGATCGGGATGTCGATCTTCCGCTTGTCGTCGCGGTACAGCATGAGCTGCTTTCCGTCGAAGCGGATGATGCCTTTGACGCCCGGGTGCGCGTCGATCACGTCCTCGATGGCTGCCTTCAGCCGCGGAAGGTCCACGGTCTCGTCCAGTTCGAAGGTGAAGGGCAGGTTGCCGGTGGTGTTGCCCGGGATGACGTATGCGAAGTACTTCTGCATCGACGTCAGCGGATAGACCTTCCGCACAGGATAGGTCTCCGGCGCCTGCTCTCCTGCGCCGCTCTGGATCAGCTTCTCCAGCTTCATGATACTGCCGTTCTGCAGCAGCTGGTTGAATGTGATGGTGAATCCCATCCTGGAGCGGATGTCCTCGACCAGCATGACGCTGCCCAGGGAATCCAGGCCGTTCTCGTAGAAATCGTCGCTCATGCCGATGGCGTCGTTTCCGAGCACCGTGGTGACGATCTCGAAGAGCTGTTTCTGGATCTCGGTCTTCGGCGCCTCGCGCTTCGCGGCCTCTGCCTTCTCCGCCTGCTGCTCCTCGCCCGCAAAGTACTTGCTGCGGATGATCTTCCTGGAGGAAGTCTTCTCGAAGGGGTTCTTCCTGACGATCACATCCGCGATCCGGGAGTAGGTCGGAAGAGTGTCGCTGATCATACGGATCTTTTCCTGCACTGCAGCGGCAATATCCTTGATCTTCTGCGTGTTGGCGTACTCATAGTTCGGATAGACTGCCGCCGCGATCCGGTGATCCTTCTCGTAGATCAGGATATCGCTGATCAGCGGATCTCCGTCGAAGAGGTTCTCGATGGACTCCGGGGAAACGTTCTCGCCGTTCTCCAGGATGATGAGGTTCTTCTTCCGGCCCGTCAGGTAGAGGAAGCCCTCCCGGTCCACATATCCGAGGTCGCCGGTGCAAAGCCACCCGTCCTTCGTCAGGCTTTCGCGGGTACGCTCCGGATCATTATAATAACCCATCATGACGGAGGGACTCTTTACGCGGATCTCGCCGTCCACGATCTTCACATGGCAGTTGCGGACCACCTGTCCCACTGACTTCCGCTTGTCCGGGCGGTCATAGATGGCCACGGAGATCTTCGGGGAACACTCGGACATGCCGTAGCCCTGGCCGATCTGAAGCCCGAACTTCTCCAGGCTTTCCGCCAGTTCCGGCGCAAGGTATCCGCCGCCGCTGGCCAGCTTCTTCAGGTTCTGTCCCCAGACCTTCCTTCCCGCCTCCTCCGGCGTCAGGGAAGGATCCTGCTTCAGGGTGATGAGGGCGCGGCTGTTCAGCGCCTTTGCCATCATCGGCACCACACGCATGAAGTGGGGCTGGAACAGGTTGATGTAGTAGAGCATCTTGTTCAGGTTCCCGCAGAAGCAGAGGGTGCTTCCGTAGCGCATGGTGATGAACACGTCGCAGTTCAGGCAGAACACATGATTGAAGGGCAGCACGTTCAGGATCACCTGGTTGAAGGAATCCGCATCCTCATCGGTGCAGAAGGTGTTGTCGATCAGAGCCCTGTGGCTCAGCATGACGCCCTTCGCGTTTCCGGTGGTGCCGGAGGTAAAGATGATCAGTGCGCAGTCCTCTTCCCGGGCCATCGGCGCGAAATCCGCGATCTTCGCCGGGAACTCCTCGATCTTCGCGAGGATCTTCGCGACACAGTCACGCTTTTTCATTTCCTGCAGACATACGAACTTCTTGATCTGCGGGCAGTGCTCCTTGATATAGCTGACCTGGGAATGGAACTCCCAGTCATAGAACACGACGTCCGTCTCCGCTTTGGTAATGTTCGTGACAAACGCTTCGTTGGTCAGCTGCACGTCCATCGGAATCGCGATGCCGCCGGCACCCGCCGTGGCAAACATCGCTGCCAGATACTGCCAGGAGGCGCGGCCGATGAGGGCTGCGTGCAGGCGGTGTCCCATGACATCGGAGATCTCCTCCGCCCAGACTCCCAGCTTCGTGGCGTCCTCCAGGAATTCCCGGTAGCTCTTCTCGTAGATCTCGTCATCCTTCTCGTAGCGAAGGAAGGTCTTGTCCCCAAAGAGCCTCGCGGCCTGTTCCACGAGATCCCAGAGGGTCTTCGTGGTCTCCGGATCCTGCTCCGGATAATCTCCCTTCCGGATCCCTACGCCTTCCGGGACCATATAATCGTCGACCGGCTCGTCCAGAGAGTTCTGCGCGATCTCCTTTTTCACATCCTCGACAGTCTCCTGGATGATCTTCACTTCTTCCGCGATCGCCTTGACAACCTTATCCTTCACTCTCTCAACGGTTTCCTGTGTGACTTCTTTTTTCGCCTTACTCATGTTTTCCTCCGTAATTTCTTATGGAACGGCGTTTACATTACTATATTGACCAGCCCCTTAGATTCGGGCTGCCGCTTTCACAGCGGTTGCATGTTGTTTTATCATCTGGATGATAACGCTTCCGCTGATTGTTTTCAACACAATGGCGACCGAATGTTTATTTTCGTTCTTTTAACAAGCCGAAAGTCAATTATCAGGAGGACAAATGGGTATTTCTATACAAATTATGCAGCTTAGACTTCTGATTCGCATCACATTTCACAGGGAAAACGGCCTGCACAGGATGAGATTGTGAATTATTTAACTACTTTGATCCTGATTCCGGGCTGTCTTTTTGAAATTCCGCCCGCGGAACTTGAACACAGGTAAAAGCTTTTCCGGCCGGGAGAAACGAAAGACGGAGAGACATGATACGCCATGTCCCTCCGTCCTTTTGGGCAGATTCAGACTGCTATCTGTGCCCTGCTTACGCAGATCACTTCTTAGCAGCGACGAATGCTTCGATTTCCTTGGTCAGAGCCGGAACGATCTTGTTCAGGTCGCCGACGATGCCGATATCAGCAACATCGAAGATCGGAGCAGTCTCGTCCTTGTTGATCGCGATGATCAGATCGGACTCTTCCATACCTGCCAGGTGCTGGATCGCGCCGGAGATACCGCACGCAATGTAGACCTGCGGACGGACGGTCTTACCGGTCTGTCCGACCTGGAGATCCTTCGGCTTCCAGCCTGCGTCGACAACAGCACGGGAGCAGGAAACTTCGCCGCCGATTGCCTTTGCCAGATCCTCAAGGATCTTGAAGTTCTCGGGGCTGCCGACACCACGGCCGCCGGAGACCAGGATCTTTGCATCCATGATGTCGACGGTGTCCTTGATGGCCTTGACGACTTCCAGGATCTCGACATACTTGGAGTTCTTCTCAAAGCCCGGGTTGTAGGAAACGACTTCGCAGGTAGCGCCGGCAACGCGCGGCTTCTTCTGCATAACGCCCGGACGGACGGTTGCCATCTGCGGACGGTTGTTCGGGCAGGCGATGGTAGCGATGGTGTTGCCGCCGAATGCCGGACGGGTCATGAGGAGCTGATTGTGCTTCTGCTCATCTTCCTTGCCCGGAACAGGCTTAAGCGGGAAATCACCGATATCCAGCTTCGTGCAGTCAGCGGTAAGGCCGGTGGCGACACGGGCGGAAACGCTCGGTCCAAGGTCACGGCCGATGGGGGTCGCGCCGACAAGCATGATCTCCGGCTTGAACTCGTTGATCACGCTGGAAAGAGCGTGGGTATACGGCTCGGTCATGTAGGTCTCAAGTGCCGGATCGTCTACGACGATGACTCTGTCAGCGCCGTACTCGGCCAGCTCGTTTGCCTTCTCGGTAATACCGCTTCCCAGAAGGACAGCGGTCACAGTCGTGTTCAGATCTGCTGCCAGATCCTTTGCCTTGCCGACCAGTTCAAAAGCGATACCGCTGATTTTGTTGTCCACCTGCTCGGCAAAGATAAATACACCCTTATATTCTTCTAAGTTCATGTTCAACCTCGCAATTTTTTATTCAGACTCAGCAGAGCATCAGATGATGTGCTTCGTGGTTAACTGCTCCATCAGATATGCAACGGACTCCTCGGGAGTGTCGAAATTGACCTTGGTTCCGGCACCCTTTCTGACCTTATCGGAAGCCTTCGCGATCTTGGTCGGGGATCCTGCAAGTCCGCAGTCCTCGTCCTTCAGGGTATCAAGATCGTCTCTGCCGTAAACAGTCATGACTTCCGGATCATTTCCGTCGATTCTGTCGACATAGTCGAAGATGCGGCCGACAGTCTGATAACGCGGCTCATTGAGCTCTGCCAGAGCGGTGCAGAGGCACGGAAGCTTTGCCTTCAGGATGTGATATCTGTCGTCATACTGACGCTTGACAATTGCGTAGTCTCCCTCGATCTTCAGTTCCTGGGTGTAGGAGATGACCGGGAGGCCCAGGTGCTCCGCGATCTGCGGTCCGACCTGTGCGGTATCGCCGTCGATAGCCTGACGGCCGGTGATGATGATGTCATAGTCCAGCTTGCGGATCGCAGCTGCGATGGTGGAGGAGGTAGCCCAGGTGTCTGCGCCGCCGAGCTTTCTGTCGGTAACGAGGACAGCCTTGTCTGCGCCCATTGCCATAGCCTCGATCAGCATGTCCTTTGCCTTCGGAAGGCCCATCGTGAGGACAGTGACCTCTGCGCCGAACTGATCCTTCAGTCTCAGTGCTGCTTCCAGTCCAGCCTTGTCATCCGGGTTCATGATAGCGAGCATGGCAGCTCTGTTCAGCGTTCCGTCCGGGTTGAAAGCAACGCCGCCCTTGGTATCCGGAACCTGCTTAATGCATACGATAACTTTCACGATATGTCCCTCCTAAATTATTTCAGTAAGTTTGCGGAAATGACCATGCGCTGGACTTCAGAAGTTCCTTCGTAGATCTCGGTGATCTTCGCATCACGCATCATACGCTCAACATCATACTCTCTGATGTAGCCGTAGCCGCCGTGCAGCTGGACAGCCTTGGTGGTGATCGCCATAGCAGCCTCTGCGGCGAAGAGCTTCGCCTTTGCAGCCTCGACGCCGTACTGAGCCTGATTCTGCTTCGCCCATGCAGCCTTGTAGACCAGGAGCTGTGCAGCCTCTGCTCTGGTTGCCATGTCAGCGAGCTGGAACTGGGTGTTCTGGAACTGAGCCAGGGTGCGGCCGAACTGCTTTCTTTCCTTGACGTACTCGACGGTTCTCTCAAGAGCGCCCTCTGCAATTCCCAGAGCCTGCGCAGCGATACCGATACGGCCGCCGTCCAGGGTGTGCATTGCGATGTTGAAGCCCTTGCCCTTCTGGCCGAGCAGAGCGTCCTTCGGGATACGGCAATCCTGGAAGATCAGCTCGTAGGTAGCGGATCCGCGGATACCCATCTTCTTCTCCTTCACACCGAAGGTGAATCCCGGGGTGCCCTTCTCAACGATGAATGCGGAAATCTCCTTCATCATTCTGCCGCGCTTCTCGACGGTGCCGGTCACTGCGATGACGATGTAGACGTCTGCATACTTACCATTGGTGATGAAGCACTTGGATCCGTTGAGGACCCACTCGTCGCCGTCAAGAACAGCCTTGGTCTGCTGTCCCTGCGCATCGGTTCCTGCGCCCGGCTCGGTCAGACCGAATGCGCCGAGCTTCTTTCCGCTGGCCAGATCCGGAAGATACTTCATCTTCTGCTCTTCGGTTCCGAAGGTAAGGATCGGATCCATGCAGAGAGAGGTATGAGCGGAAACAATAACGCCGGTGGTGCCGCAGACCTTGGACAGCTCCTCAACGCACATTGCATAGGTGAGAATATCCGCGCCCTGGCCGCCGTACTGCTTCGGGATCGGAATACCCATGAAGCCGTAACGTGCCATCTTCTTGACGGTCTCGACGGGGAACTGCTCAGTCTCATCTACCTCCTGAGCAAGCGGCTTGACTTCGTTTTCAGCGAACTCTCTGAAAAGCGAACGGGCCATAGTGTGTTTCTTGTCTAATCCGAACTCCATTTATCCTTCCTCCATGTTAAAAAATTAACGTATCTCAGCGAGCGAAGCAGGGAACGCTTCCATTCCCCGTTTCAAAAAATTGTCATCTCCGGCGGCCGGCCCCCGAATGACGGGTTCCGGGGCCGACGGCCGCAGCTGCCATTTTCACTTCGACACAAATAACAACTGATTGATCACTGCTCGTAATTGTAGAAGCCGACGCCGGTCTTACGGCCGAGCCTTCCGCCGCGGACCATCTTGCGTAGCAGCGGATGCGGACGATACTTCGGATCGCCGGTCTCGGACTGCAGCACCTGCATGATCGCGAGACAGACATCCAGTCCGATCAGATCTCCAAGAGCCAGCGGGCCCATGGGATGATTCGCGCCGAGTTTCATCGCTTCGTCGATCTTCTCCGGCGGGACATCGTTCTCCGCGTAGATGCCGATGGCCTCATTGATCATCGGGACCAGGATGCGGTTGACGACGAATCCGGCGAACTCCTGCATCTGGACCGGGACCTTGCCGATATCCTCAGCGATGGCAGAGATCTTGTCCGCCAGCTCCTGCGGCGTATTCAGACCGATGCAGACCTCAACGAGCTTCATGACCGGAGCCGGGTTGAAGAAATGCATGCCGATCATCGGACGGTCCAGGCCCTGGCCGATCTCGGTGATGGACAGGGAGGAAGTGTTCGTCGCAAACATGCAGTCCTTCTTCACGATCCCCTGCAGTTCCTTGAACGTGTCCTGCTTGATCTTCATGTTCTCGATCGCGGCTTCGATGACAAGATCGCATTCCTCACAAATGTACTTTGTGCCGGTCTGGATCTTGCCGAGGATCTCATCACACTTCTCCTGGGTCATTTTCCCTTTGTCGACCCGCTTCTGAAGCGTGGATGCGATCCGCTTCTTGCCTCTTCCCGCAAGGATCTCGTTCAGATCACAAAGACAGACTTCATATCCGTCGACCTGTGCGAAAGCCTGTGCAATTCCGGCACCCATGGTACCTGCTCCGATAACCCCTACTTTCATTAAGAAGAAGTCCTCCTTCCACATAGTTTCATCACTCTAACATGATACTATAATTCCGGGATTCACGCCATAAAAAGTAAAGAAAAATCGACGTTCCGCTCAGCGGTTCAGGAACTTCTCGACCTTCCGTTTTTCAAGGAACGCGCCCATGCCTTCTTTCTGATCATAGCTTTCGAAACAGCTTCCGAAAAGCTTCTCTTCAATTTCGATTGCTTTGTCCATTTCCACCTGAAGACCATCGTTGATGGCCTTCTTGGAAGCACGGACTGCGATCGGGGCATTCTTCGCGATCTTCGCGGCGAGCTTCTCCGCTTCTTCCATCAGCTGCTCCTGCGGAAAGACTGCATTGACCAGTCCGATGCGCAGTGCTTCGTCCGCCTTGATGTTCTTTGCAGTGTAGATGAGCTGCTTCGCCATGCCCGGTCCCACCAGCCGTGCCAGTCGCTGGGTCCCGCCGAATCCGGGGGTGATGCCGAGGCCGACCTCCGGCTGTCCGAAGACTGCGTTCTCCGAGCAGATGCGGAAATCACAGCTCATGGAAAGCTCGCAGCCGCCGCCCAGTGCAAAGCCGTTGACTGCGGCAATGCTCGGGATCGGGAAGACCTCCAGAGCGCGGAAGATATCGTTGCCCTTCTTGCCGAAGGCCTCCGCTTCCGCCTGGGACATGGTGCTCATTGCAGCGATATCTGCGCCGGCGACAAAGGACTTATCTCCGGAGCCGGTCACGATCAGGCAGCGGATCTCCTGCTGATCCACGCCGTCCAGGACCTCCTTCAGGTCGTCCAGGACCTGGCTGTTCAGTGCGTTCAGAGCCTTCGGACGGTCGATGGTGATGATGCCGACCTGTCCTTTGGTCTCATACTTTACAAAGCCCATGAGAAACACCTTCCTTCCGTTATTTTGACTATGAATCAGATGACAGATGTCCGGATCTTTATCTAATTTATTATAACACAACCGACCGTGCCGGTGCACATATGCACCTTCACGGCCGGTCTTTTTTTAAAAATCAGTCTCTCTCAACGATGGTGGAGCAGCCCATGCCGCCGCCGATGCACAGGGTAGCGAGACCCTTCTTCGCATCTCTTCTCTGCATCTCGTGCAGGAGGGTGACCAGGATGCGGCAGCCGGAAGCGCCGACCGGATGTCCGAGTGCGATCGCTCCGCCGTTCACGTTGACCTTGCTCATATCGAACTCCAGATCATGCGCAACTGCCAGGGACTGTGCCGCGAATGCCTCGTTTGCCTCGACCAGGTCCATATCCTTGATGGTGAGGCCGGTCTTCGCGAAGACCTTCTTCGTGGAAGCCACCGGTCCGACACCCATGATGGCCGGATCAACGCCGCCCAGAGCGCCTGCGACCCAGGTAGCCATCGGCTTCACGCCAAGCTCCTTCGCCTTCTCCTCAGACATGACGACGATGGCAGCAGCACCGTCGTTGATGCCGGAAGCGTTTCCTGCGGTGACGAGTCCGCCGTCCTTCTTGAAGGCGGGCTTCAGCTTCGCAAGGCTCTCGACGGTCGTGCCGGCGCGCGGGCCTTCATCCGTATCGAAGATCACCGTCTGCTTCTTTGCCGGAACCTCCACCGGGACGATCTCCTCTTTGAAGGTTCCCTTCTCGATGGCTGCGCAGGCCTTCTGCTGGCTCTTCGCGGAGAAGTCATCCAGAGCTTCTCTGGTCAGGCCCCACTGTGCCGCGACGTTCTCGGCGGTGATACCCATGTGGTAGTTGTTGAAGGCATCCCACAGAGCGTCGTTGACCATGGTATCGATCATCTGAGCGTTGCCCATTCTGTAGCCGTAGCGGCCCTTGGTCAGCGCATAAGGAGCCATGGACATATTCTCCATGCCGCCTGCGACGACGATGTCAGCATCGCCCGCAAGGATCATCTCAGCAGCCATGTTGACGCAGTTCAGACCGGAACCGCAGACTACGTTGACCGTGACTGCCGGGGTGGTGATCGGAAGTCCTGCCTTGATGGAAGCCTGTCTTGCAACGTTCTGTCCCAGCGCTGCCTGGATGACGCAGCCCATGTAAACATGATCGACCTGATCTGCAGGAACGCCTGCCCTCTGAAGTGCTTCCTTAATAACGATGGAGCCGAGGGTCGCGGCCGGGACTGTGCTGAGTCCTCCGCCCATCTTTCCGATTGCGGTACGGCATGCACCTGCAAGTACGATCTTCTTCGCCATAGCTTCTTTCCTCCTTGAATTTTTATCATCTCAAATATTGCCTTTTGTTCAGGCTGTATATTAATCATATCGAAGCCGGAGGGTTTTGTCAAACAATATTGACAAAATTTTATCAATCTTTGATGTTCTGTTAAAGCGTTTTGTCTCATATCTTGCGCTTTTTCTTTCATCTGTTGTCTGCACAATTTTCTTTTCCTGTCTTTTTTATCGCATATCTTGCTCTCATTCTGACCTGTCTCCGCTTCCCGCGCTCTCTCAGCAGTGCCTGTAAACGCAGCATTTATGCGGGTTTCCGGGATTTCCCTCCCTCTTTTCCTTGCAGTAAGAAACGATTATTTCCTGTGTGTTCCGCTTGATGAAAAGCCACTATTTCATTAAAATATAATTAAGTGTGCAGCGCCCCGGAAGGACAGAATCCGGGGGGGATTTCTGCCGCAATCCAACTAATACAAACGGAGGTCAAAATGAATATTCAGGAACAGTATGCTTCAAAGCTTGTCAGCGCTGACGCAGCTGCTGCAGTCGTAAAATCCGGCGACTGGGTCGATTACGGCTGGTGTGTGGGAACTCCTGTCACTGTCGACAAAGCTCTGGCAAAGCGCCTTCCGGAGCTCCATGACGTGAAATTCCGCGGCGGCGTCCTGCTGCGCCGTCCCGCAGTCTTTGACATTGAAAATCCGGCTGAGCACATGTGCTGGAATTCCTGGCATATGAGCGGCATCGAGCGGAAATCCATCGCGGAAGGCTTCGGATATTTCGCTCCCATGAGATACGCCGAGCTGCCCCGCTTCTACCGCGACCCGAACGCCCCGAAGCCGGACGTCGCGATCATCGAGACTACCCCGATGGATGAGCATGGCTATTTCAACTTCGGCCCCCAGGCATCCCATCTGGCTGCGATGTGCGCTTCCGCGAAGTGCGTCATCGTCGAGGTCAACAAGAACCAGCCGAACTGCCACGGCGGCTTCGAGCACTGCATCCACATCTCCCAGGTCGACATGATCGTCGAGGGCGAGAACGAAGGAATGCCGCAGATGGGCGGCGGCGGAGAGCCCTCCGAGATCGACAAGGCTGTCGCGAAGCTGATCGTGGAAGAGATCCCGAACGGTGCCTGCCTGCAGCTGGGCATCGGCGGCATGCCGAACGCCGTCGGTTCCGCCATCGTGGATTCCGACCTGAAGGATCTGGGCGTCCACACCGAGATGTATGTTGACGGTTTCGTCGACCTCTACAATGCCGGCAAGATCAACTGCTCCAAGAAGTCCATCGACAAGGGCCGCGAGGTCTTCGCCTTCGCAGCGGGAACCCAGAAGCTCTATGACCACCTGAACAACAACCCGGGCGTCATGAGCGCTCCCGTCAATTACACCAACGATCCCTACGTCGTCGCGCAGATCGACAACTTCATGTCCATCAACAACGCGGTCGATGTGGACCTCTTCGGGCAGGTAAACGCGGAGTCCTCCGGCGTGAAGCACATCAGCGGCACCGGCGGACAGCTTGACTTCGTCATGGGCGCCTACATGTCCAAGGGCGGCAAGAGCTTCATCTGCATGTCCTCCACCTTCCAGCCGAAGGGCAAGCCGATGCAGTCCCGCATCCGTCCGACCCTGACCACCGGAAGCATCGTCACGGATCCGCGCTCCACGATCCACTATCTGGTCACCGAGTACGGCAAGGTCAATCTGAAGGGTCTCGCCACCTGGCAGAGAGCGGAAGCGATCATCAGCGTCGCACATCCGGATTTCCGGGACGAACTGATCGCCGAGGCGGAGAAGATGGGCATCTGGAGAAGATCCAACAAGGTCTGACCCGGCACTCCGCATTTAAGATACGCCTGCAGATAATAAACGGGCGCCGCAGTAAGAAATACTTACTGCGGCGCCGTTTTTTTACCGGTAATACCTCAGGAATCCGTCTGCGTCTTTCTGGCGGCGGATCCGTCCGCGGGTCCGGAGATAATCCAGATGGGACATGGCCTCCCCCACCGCGAACCATTTCTGCGTGACCGGGAACTCTTCCCAGTTCCGGGCACGGATCTTCCACTTCATGCGTCCGGCAATCTCATAGGCTGTCATGCCGGGATCCTCCGCCACGATCTCTTCCGTACCGCGGAGACGCTTTGCATGATGCTCCAGAAGCTCCCTGATCCTGGCATGGTAATCGCCGGGGGCCCGGTGCCCGGGCAGCGCCCGCTCCACCGGATACTTCATGGCTTTCCGGAGCCCGGAAAGATAGCTTCCGAGCGCATCCTCCATCCCGTACCACTGGGTGATATTCGGGGAAATGTCGAAAAGGATATGGTCCCCGGTGAACATGATCTTCTGCTTTTCCGCCCAGAACATGCAGTTGCCGGGCGTGTGCCCCGGAACCGTGACTGTCTTCAGCGTATAGTCCCCGACCCGGATCTCGTCGCCGTCCGAAAGGGGCAGATACCGTTCGTCCAGAGACTCCAGTGCCTGGGAAAAGGCCGGATTCACCGCGTAAACGATATCCAGAAGCTCCAGCGGAAATCCTTCCGAAAGAAAGCGCTCCCGGGTCTTCAGCCGGTGTTCGAGCCTGCGCATCTCGTGGAAATAACGGATATCCAGCGCGCCCATCCACACTTTGCCGTCCCCCCGGAACTCTTTCGAGAGCCCCGAGTGGTCTGCGTGGAGATGGGTACAGAGCACGTTCCGGCGCTCCGGCCGTGATCCGAGGATACGGAGGCCCTCCGCCAGTGCCTTCCGGCATTCCTCCCGCCGGAATCCCGTATCGATCAGCAGGTCCGAGTCCTCTCCGCGGATATAATAACTGTTGGTCGCGCGAAGCGGATTCCCGGGCAGTTCCACGTCGATCCGGAACACATTTTTTGCGACTTCATCTACCATCCGGATGCCGTCCTTTTATCCGTTCAGATTCTTCAGTTCCCGGAGCAGTTCCAGATCAGACTCCGTGACCCGCATGTTCGCGGTCACAGGCTCTTCCCCCGGTTTCCGGATCGTCATCTCGAGGATGGTCCCGTCCGGGATGCCGGTCGCGATCTGCTTCTGGAAAAACGAAACGATCTTCGGGTGGGTGCTGCGGAACTTTTTCCCCAGTCCCGCCAGCTTCATCAGTGTCATCGGATTCATTGCAGATTTCTCCTTACTTCTTCAGATAGTAGCGGGATGATGGATCTCCGTCCTGATGCGGTCCGCAGTCTCCCGGTCTCTTAAGAGACGGACCAGCTCCAGTCCGAAATCCACCGCGGTCCCGACGCCGCGGGAGGTGGAAAAGAGTTCGTCCGTGACGATCTCATCCGGGACAAAACAGGCGCCGTCAACGCCGTCGATTTCTTTCTCCCATCCGGCATGGCAGGTGAATTTCCGCCCGGCAAACATGCCGAGCTTTCCGGGAATCGAGGGCGCGGCACAGATGGCCGCGATCCGCTTCCCGGCTGCGTGATGGGCCTTCAGCGCCGCGATCACGCCTTCATGGGCGGCAAGATTCGGCACTCCGGGCACGCCGCCCGGAAGGAACAGGACGTCGCTCTCTGAAAGGTCTTCCTCCCCGAACAGTCGGTCCGTAAGGACAGAGATCCCATGGTTTCCGGTCACTGCCCTCTCTCCGGTCACGGATACCATCCGGACCTCGATGTTTCCCCGCTTCAGGATATCCACGACGGAAATCAGTTCTGTCTCTTCATAGCCGGCTGCCATGAGCGCAGTCACTCTGCTCATTCCGCACCTCACTTTCTTATTTATGGAACGTAAGCTCCGCCGGGGCATAGGTCTCCGGCACCACGATCTCCACTTCTTTGGTCTGGACTACGCCGTCCACAGTCCAGCGCCCCATCTCGTCGACGGTATAGCCGTCCGGGGTCTTGCAGTTTTCATAGAGGATTCCTGCGCCGTCGAAGCAGTAGCACTCCGCAATGCCGTCATGATCCCCGTCGATCCACTCCCAGCAGCCGCATACATGAGTCCCGTTATTTCTCTCATACTTGGATCTTCCGTTCTCCTCGACCCATCTGTCCGCGTACGCGGCAAAGCTCATGGAAAGCACGAGAAGTCCTGCCAGAAGCATCGTCATCAGTTTTCTGTTCATAATTTTGTCCTCCGTTGAAGTTTTATATTTTTATAACTGTGCCTGCATTGCCATGCGGAGCGGCGGGATCATCTGTTTCTTCCGGCTCACGACGTCATGAAGAATGTAAGCGCCGTCCTCCTGCGGTTCTGTCTTGAACGCAAACCTGGCGATCATGTCCGCATTCTCACCGGCACAGTACAGATCCGTGGTCTTCGAAGGCGTGTCTGTCGCCATATAGAAGACCATCTCGATCCCGGACTTGGCCAGGGCCTGTTCCAGCACCGGCTTCACCAGCTCTTCCGCCATCTTCCGGTTCTTCTCCGTCATGAAGGTGGACTGGCCGACGCCGAACTTAAGATCTCCGTAGGTGAAGATCTTGAAATCGGTATAGAGGATATCCAATCCGCTGCGTCCGGTGAGATCCTCGCCCGCCTCGAACATACGCTTCGCATACTCATTGATATCCACCTCGGCGATCTTCGCCAGAGCCTCGGCCGCGTTCACGTCGCGGGCCGTGCAGGTGGGCGAGCGGAAGCAGAGCGTGTCTGAAAGGATCGCCGACAGCATCAGGCCCGCGATCTGCTTCGGAGGAGTCAGTTCCTTCTCCCGCATGATCGTCCAGATGATCGTGGAGGTGCAGCCCACCGGCTCGGCGCGGAAATAAGCGGGACCGTTGGTCTCGATGTTTCCGATGCGGTGGTGGTCGATGATCTCCAGGATCTCCGCCTCATCCATGCCGTCGTCGGACTGATCCAGTTCGTTGTGGTCTACCAGGATCACCGGCTTCGGATGAACATTCAGCAGGTTTCTGCGGCTGCACACCCCGAGATATTTGCCGTCCATATCCAGGATTGGGAAATAGCGGTGGCGGACCGAAGCCATGACCTTCCGCGCGTCCTCGACATAGGTGTTGACGCCGAACACCAGCAGGTTCTCGGAAAGCATGATGTGGCGGACCGGGACCGCAGTGCTGACCATGCGAGCGGCCACATAGGTGTCGTAGGGCGTCGACATGATCACGCACTTCTTCTCCTCCGCGCGCTTCAGGATACTCTTGGAAGCGGTGGATCCCGCGCAGATGATCACGACGGATGCGCCGCACTCAAGCGCGCAGATCTGAGATTCGTAGCGGTTCGTGACGAGGACGATGTCGCCCTCCTCCACGTTCTCCTCAATGACCTCCGGGCTGGTACCGATAAAAATGCGGCCCTTTTCGATGCTTCCGTCGATGTTGCCGATGATCAGCTCACCGTCCAGCGTGTCCATGAGACTCTGATAGCTGGTGTGCGCCTCGGCCAGGATCTCCGTGTCAAAGATCGCCATGTTCGCGTTGGCGATATCCGCCATCGTGATCAGGCCCTTCAGATTCTTTTCCTTATCGATGATGCAGAGCGTCTCAATGTCCTGCTCACGCATCATGATCCATGCTCTGCGGATGGTCGTCTCTGAGTCGATGCCCGGCTGCAGACGGAAATCCACGTCCTTCATCTGAGGACTTACGCTGGTGCAGAGCCTGGGTGTGTCCGCCTGCCAGTAGTTCAGCGCAAACTTTGATTCCCGGTTCACGTGTCCGCAGCGGCGCGCCTCGAAGACATGATCCTTGTCCGTCTGCTGCTTCAGCCATGTATAAGCGATCGCGGAGCAGATAGAGTCCGTATCCGGGTTCTTATGACCGAATATGTTGACTTTGTTTCTTGTAAAATGAGTAGACATGCCTCGCCTCCGATCGTATTTTTCTATTGCTCATCATACCACAGAGATCTCCCGGGCGACAGCCGGAAACGCCGGCCTCATCCCGGGAACATCCTGAAAAAACGGCTGTATCCAGGTATGACGGAAACTATCTTTATCGGCCCAGGAACTTCAGGAGTTCCGGCATCCGTTCCGTCATGACACGCCGCCCCATCATATACACCCGGAGCAGCTCCTCCGGGTCCTTCTCGACACGGCTGATGCCGAGGGCCTCCTCCGGACGGATCACGAAGGCAGCGCCTTCCTGCTCCCGTTCCGCCGCGTAGGCTGTCTCCGCATTGTATACCTCATGCCGTTTTTCCGCGGTGCGCAGGAACTCCGGATATTTCCTCAGCTGAAGCCGCATCAGCGGCATCAGCGGGTTTCTCTCCTTCACATAGCCCTCCGGCTGGGTCAGGACGACCACATTCTTTGTGCAGCCCCTGGATTCGGCGAATTTCAGGGGGATCGAATCTGAAACGCCCCCGTCCAGAAGCTCGTACCAGCCGATCCGCACGATGCGCGACACCAGCGGCATGGCAGCGGAGGCGATCATCCAGCGCACGTCTCTCCGGTCTCCCTGTTCCAGCTTCCGGTACAGCGGCGCCCCGGTCTCAAGATTCGTGCAGACTGCCCAGAACTCCATGGGATTCTCCCGGAAGGTCTTTGAGTCAAAAGGATCCTTGCGGAACGGAACCGTCTCGTAACAGAATTCCGTCTCATACATGTCTCCGGAACGGAACAGACTCCGGAAGGTCCCGTAATGCGGGTTTTTGCAGTAAGTCAGGTTGTAGCGGATCGCGCGGCCCGGCTGCCAGGACTTATAATTGCAGCCGAAAAGAACGCCCGCGGACACTCCCACGGCAAGGTCATAAGTAATACCGTTCTCCATCATCACGTCCGTCACGCCGGCTGTAAACAGCCCCCGCATGGCGCCGCCCTCCAGAACCAGTCCGGTTCTTCCCGCGGCGGCTTTTTCATTTGTTTCCCTGCTCAATTTTCCCCCTGTACAGGGACATCCGGCCCCTGTTCCTTTCCTTTTATCCTGGTCGGATAAGACTCCCAGGTGAGTCCTGAACCGGCCCGCAGTTACTTCCAGGCCTTCTCCGCGTAGGCCCGCAGTTCATCGCGGAACTGCGGATGCGCCACTTTGATCATTTCCTCCGCCCGCTCCCGCACGGTCTTTCCGGTCAGATGGGCAACGCCGTATTCCGTCGCCACATTCTCGATCATGGCCCGCGGCGCGCTGGTGGTGCATCCCGCCGGGATGAAGGGGACGATATTGGAGACCAGCGATCCGTCCTTCGCTTTTCTGGCAGACGCCAGGCAGATATATCCCCGGCCGCCCTCGGAGCGGAAGGCGCCCTCCAGGAAGTCGAGCTGTCCGCCTGTGCCGGAAAGCTGCCGCGTGCCGGCAGTCTCGGCATTCTCCTGTCCCATCAGATCCATGGCCACACCGCCGTTGATGCTGACATAGTTTTTCAGCTGTCCGATCCGCGCCGGATCATGGACATAGTCCAGGCAGTCCGGGCGGCACAGCGCCGCATGGTCCTGAAGCCAGTCAAAAAACTCAGAGGATCCGGCGGCAAGGTTCCAGGTCATGAGTCCCCGGTCGAAGGATTTGTTCGCTCCGGTCAGCTTTCCCGCCTTGAACATTGCCATGTAGGCATCGCTGATGGTGCCGGTATGGCATCCCAGATCCCGGAGTCCGGATCCTGCGATCATGTTCGCGACAGTGAAGGGGACACCGCCTACACCGAGGCCCAGAGTCGCGCCGTCCGGGATCTCCGCGAGCACATTTTCCGCGATCCTGATCTCAGTCTCCGTCGGCGCCTTGTAGCTCTGTACCGGAAGCGGGCTGTGCACACCCTCGACGATCAGGTCCGCCTCGGATACATGAGCGCGGTTCGATCCTTCCGGGCCCGGAATCACCGGATAATGCTCGTTCACCTCAAAGATCACCGTCTTCGCTGCTTTCATAATGGTCCGGAAGCAGTAGTTCGCTGCGCCGAAGGTGCAGTATCCGTCGGCATCCGGCTTCGACACCGGGACCACCGCCACGTCCACACGGTAATGCTGCCGGTAAAGGAAAGGCACCTGGCGGAGCAGCATCGGGACAAAGCGGATCTGACCTTCCGCCTGTTTCTTTCTCTCGTAGGCGCCGATGTGCCAGCTGTACCAGGTAAAAGCTTTGTGCTCCGGATCTGCCTCCAGAAGTTCTATCTTCGGGGCATAGACCAGACCGCCGCGGATCTTCACATCCGTGAGTTCCCCGGCACGCGCTGCCAGCGCCTTGTCCATCAGCTCGGGGAAGCCTGTTCCGAAGCCGAAATCGACCCAGTCACCGGATCTCACCGCTTTCGCGGCAGTCTCCGCCGTCACAAATCTGCTCATATATTCACTGTTCATGCTTTCCCTCTCCCCGCTCTCTTTTCCGCATCCGCGGAAGCAATTTATGCGCAAATTGATTCACTTTAATTATATCCTTCTTCGGCGCTCCCTGTAAATGCGCCCCTTTCCTTTTCGGATGCACTTTCCTTTTCTTCTGCTAAGCTGGGGAAATGCTGTTGAAGGCGGATCCGACAGCCTCCTGAAAAACCATCGAAGATCGACTGAGCATTTTGCGGATGCTGCAGCTTTTTTGACCGAGAGTATGCCGGAGGCCACTCGACCGAAAAAAAGCTGCAGATGCATCCGAGCAAAATGCGAAGGCAGATCAAGGGTTTTGAAGGAGGCATACGGATCCGCTGCAATAACATACGGATAAAAAACAGGGGCGGACACCATAAGGTGTCCGCCCCGGATAAAACCAAAGCACGGATTACAGGGAAAGCACGTCCGCGAATGCCTGGATCGCGGTGCGGGCCTGGCCGAAGTCGCGCATCTGCTGGTCGATGCCGAGCTTGATGTGCGGGATGCCTGCATTGTCCAGAGCCTTCTTGAGGTACGGATACTCCATCTCCTCCGGATCGCAGAACTGCTGCATGAAGAGCACCAGTCCCTGTGCGCCGCTGTCCTGAACCAGCTTCGCGACGAACTCGCCGCGGCGGTTCTGGTTGGACTGCGGATCGTACAGAAGGACGTCGTAGTCGATGTTTGCGAACTGCTGTGCCAGAGCCTCCAGCGGATCTGCCATATCTTCCGGGCAGTCCGTACGGAAGGAACGGCTCTCGTGAGCGACATCATCGTCCGCGATGGCAATGTTGTTCTCCACGAATGCTTCCAGAAGCTTCGGATTGTCGCAGATAATTCCGCTGGTCACGACCTTGGTGCCCTTCCAGTCGCAGACCGGAAGTGCCTCGAGCTCATCGTTGAGGCCCTTCAGCATCTCGGTGTACTCATCCTTCAGGGTGAACCATGCAGCCTTCAGGACCTGCATTCTCTTGATCGGGTTGATGACGTCGCAATGCTCGTTGGCGAGCTTGGTGAAGCGTCTGCGCTCCGCACGGGACTTGTTGTAGACCTTGATGGCCTCCTGCAGATTTTCCGGCGTGATGGCCTTGGAAGCGATCTTCTCCAGCTCTCTCTTCACGTTCAGGTACTGATCCATGCAGAACTTCTTGCCCCAGTCAGCGAAACGGTTCTGCGGATGTGCCAGGAAAATGACCGGGAGCTTCTTGCTCATGGAAACACGGATGTTCTGGGACATCGGGCGAAGAGTATCGCAGATGGTCGGGGTGATGACACCGTCCAGGTCATCCATGGTGCCGTCCAGCAGCATCTCCAGCGCCAGCTGAGCGATGGTGCAGTAGAAGGTCGCGCAGTACTCTTTTGCACGGCTGATGGTCTTGGTATTGGTTCCCCAGATGCCCATCGGGACCATGCCGGCTGCATAGACCAGCTCTTCCGGTGCATAGTACGGAAGAACGCCGATCACCTGCTTGCCCTGTGCCTTATATTTTGCCAGCTGCGCCTTCGGAGCAGCGGCGATTCTTGCAAATTCCTGAATTCTTGCATCAATACTCATCGCTTACGCCTCCTTCACAGCATCGTTTGCTTCCATAGCCTCCATCAGGCCCTGGACACGGGTGACATACTGCGCCTCGTTGAAGTTGCGCGGATCTGCCTGGTCGCCGTCAAAGCCTGCGCACGGCACGCCCAGATCCTTGGTGAAGCGTCTCTGCATCTCTGCCATATAGCCGGACCACGGCTTGCAGGATCTGTTGTAGTGGACAAGGACGCCGTCGACCTTGTTCGCACGGCAGATGCCCTCACGCCATGCAACGCCCTGCTCGATGGAGACAGAGTTCGGTGCCTTGTAGTAAGCCTTCGCCATCTCGTCGAGGTTGTTGTAAACGAAGCCGAATGCCGGAGCATAGACGACTGCGGTGACGTTGATTCCGTTCTCCTTCAGCGGCTTGAACAGCGCCGGGAGCTTCGGCCAGCACGGAATGCCCTCGAACATGACGCGCTTCTTCTCCGGGAACGGAAGGGTGGAGGTGCCGGTCTTTACGTTCTCTTCCAGGTCCTTCGCAAGAAGCTCGAATGCCTCTGCGGCATCGACTCTTGCGCGGGCGGTAACGACGTCAGCCATGTGGTTGAACAGATCGAAGCCGCTCATCGGAGCCGGCTTGTACTGCAGGTAATCACAGACCTTCAGCCATGCCTGCGCGGTGCGGTTCGCGTTCTTGCATGCTTCCTCGAACTTCTTCTCGTCGAACTTGCGTCCGGAGATCTTCTCGAGCTGCTTGATCGCGGCGTCGAACTGGGCGCGCACATAGCGGACCTTGCTGTCGTCGACGTCAACGTCGTTGTTGTAGGGGATATCGATCATGACCAGCGGGATGTTTGCCATACGGGCAATGTTCTCATACCACTTGGTCATGCAGTTGCAGATGTTGTTGCAGCACAGGACGAAGTCCGGCTTCGGCATGCGGTTCTGACGGATGGGCTTCAGGGCCTTCAGGCGGAACTCTCTCTCCTCCTCATCCTCGATCTTCTCGATGTCGAAGATATTGACCAGCTCCTCATACGGGGTCTGAGTCTTCGGATCCTTCTTCGGCTTGCCGGTCGTCTCGTCGATGATCGGCTTGCCGTCTTCACCCTTTAACGGCTTGCCGCTTGCCGGGTTAATGATGAATTCCTTGGTGACCGGGTCGAACTTTCTTCCGACACGGTAGCCTGCAGCGTATGCAAGGCTGATACGTGCGTATCCGCAGATATCGTTGTCATAGCCGAGATCCTCGGCTGCCTGACAGAGCATCTCGCCGTTCCTGTTCGCGGCGATACCTGCTGCCTGGTTCTCCGGGTAAACGACATGGAGACCGAAAGCCGCAGCCAGCTCGCAGGGGAACTTGGAGGAGGACCAGCCTACCGGTTCTCCGCGGAGGGACGCAAGACGCGCCTCTTCATAAACATCATCAACGACCTTACGCAGTGCAACTACGCCAGGACTTGGTTTAGCCATCTGATTTCCTCCTTTTTAAACTGCTTCCGGGCTGCAGACGGATCCCGGCAGAGCTCAGGGCTCCGGGTCCGGATCCGGGGATACCGCAGACCGTTCCGCAGTCAGACAGATATTGACTAGGGAATGATTCCGGAAATTAAACTTCAACTTCTCTCTTCGCGCGCTTCTTCGCGGCGACAGTCGCAAACAGCGCGGCGCCGAGGGCACCGTTGTACTGGGTCAGCGGAGAAGTAAAGATCTCACAGCCAAGCTGTTCGGAGATCGCGTTGACCACGCCGTGGTTCTGCGCCACGCCGCCGGTCATGACGAGATCCGGCACTACGCCGATCCTGTGGACCAGGCCGACGACACGTCCCGCCACCGAACGGTGGATGCCTGCGATGATATCGCGCTTGTCGGTACCCATGGAAAGCTGGCTGATGACCTCGCTCTCCGCGAACACCGTGCAGGTGGAGCTGATCGCGATCCGCTTGGTGGACTCTGCGCTGAGCCGCTCCAGATCGCGGACCTTGACCTCAAGGACCTTTGCCATGACGTCCAGGAAACGGCCTGTGCCCGCGGCACATTTATCATTCATCTGGAAGTTGACCATGGCACCGTTCTCGATCTTCAGGACCTTGACGTCCTGTCCGCCGATATCGATGACCGTATGGACCTTCGGGAACAGGAAATATGCGCCCCGTGCATGACATGAAAGCTCGGACATCTGCTTGTCGGCGATGCCTTCGAGAGAATTGCGCCCGTAGCCTGTGGCCAGCGTGTAGTCCATATCCTCACGCGTCATGCCTGCACTCTGAAGCACCTGCTCAATGGCGCGCTGGGGGCCGGAAGTTCCGGTGCCGACGCTGATCAGGGACTTGGCAACGATATCCTTGCCGTCCTTCAGGATAATGCATTTGGAAGCAGTGGAGCCGACGTCAATTCCCAGGGTGTAAATAGCCAATGGAATATACCTCCGTGATTGTGTTCCGCTGCATCCGCCGGTCAGGACTGCAGTCCGTGCGCTGATCGGCACACGGACTGCAGTCTCTTTTCCTGCGGTTCAGTCCGGATGATTACTTCGCGGCGTTCTGAGCGCCTGCGGTCTTTGCGTTCATTCCGTTCGCATCGTAGTCGCGGATGATTCTCGGGATGATCATCTGGTGGAACGGGCAGATGCTCTTCGGATTCTGATAAGCAGCATCCGTGAAGGCGACCACGTAATTTCTGATCTTCGGCATATCGACGATCTCATCGACCATACCTGCCTTCGCGCAGTAATCCGGAGCGGAGGTGTCGATATAGTGCTGGATCAGCTTGTTCATCTTGTCGATGGTGCCCTGCAGATCCTTGCCGGAATCCTGATCCTTGACCAGACGGCGGCTGTACATTGCGCCGGCAGCGGTCTTGCCGTACATAACGTCGATCTCGGTGGCAGCGGTTCCGATGGAGAACACGTTGTTGTCGTTTGCCTGCGGTCCGCCCAGGACATAGTGGGCAGCTGCGGTTCCCTTGCGGAGGGTGATCTCCAGCATTGGGATGCCGCTGGACTGGATGGAGTAGATCAGGGACTGGCCAAGGCCGAGCAGCTCAGCCTTCTCAGCCTCGTTGTCGACATCGATGCCGGTGGTATCCTGGATCCAGACCATCGGAAGACGGTCACGGCTGCACAGGGTAACGAACTCGTTCATCTTGATCAGGCCCTGACGGTAGAGCTTTCCGCCCATACCCATGGCGCCCTTGCCTCTGTACTCCGGATAGTTCGGATAGCCCTGCATAGCCAGGACACCCTGACGGTTCGCGACGACGCCGACCAGCAGGCCGTTGACCTTCGCAAGACCGGTGATCATCTCCGGGCCGTAGTCCTTCTTGTACTCCAGGAACTCGCCGCCGTCGAAGAGAGCCTTCATGACATTGTACATGTCATAGGTTCTTCTGGTGTTTCTCGGGACGATGTCGTACAGATCCTCGCCGTTGATTGCCGGAGCCTTCGGCGTATCGACGCGGAAGAATTCCGGATTGAATGCCGGGACATAGTCCATGTACTTCTTGATGGCATCCAGAACGCCGAACTCTTCTGCATAGACCTCGCGGAAGAAGCCGGTGATGTTGTAATGGATGGAGACGGAGCCCGGCGGGTCGTTCTTCATCTTGCGGGTCGCGTCGATCATGCCCTGAGCACCCTCAAGGTCAACGTAGGGCTTGGAGTCCATGCCGCCGACGATGCCGGCGCCGCCGACTGCCATGTTGCCCTTCTCATGGGCGATCAGAATGGTCGGGGAGATGGAGTGGTAGCCGCCGCCTGCCGGGTTCGTGCCGTAGATGCCGACGATGACCGGGACGCCCATCTGGTTCAGCTCGGAGTTGCGGTAGAAAGGAGTACCGCCGCCGCGGCGGTTCGGATAAACCTTCTCCTGCTCGTCCAGCTTAACGCCGGAGCAGTTCAGGACGTAGACCAGCGGGATGCCCAGCATCTTTGCGGTATCGGAGCCGCGGAGCAGGTTGTCCGCCTGGCCGGCGACCCATGCGCCTGCCATCTTCTTGTTGTCGGAAGCGATGATGACTGCCCACTTGCCGTTGATGCGGCCGAGGCCCTTCACGACGCCGGTGCTGATGATGCCGATCTTCTCCTCATCGTTGTCCTGCGGATTGTAGATGGTGTTCAGCGGGCAGAAGGAACCCGGATCGACCAGCTGGTTGATTCTCTCAAGTGCGGTGTACTGGCCTTTCGCATGGATCTTGTCATCCGGGACACCTGCGGAAAGCATCTTCTCGGCCTGCTTGTGAATGCCTTCCTCGATGCCCTTCAGCTCAGCGACGTTCTCCGGGTTGGGCTTGTAAGCCGGCGCATTCAGAACAGGCATGTTCTGGAAGTAGGTCGGCATAGAATAATTTCCCATATTATTTCTCCTTAATCTGAAAATTTTCAGGTTTTCCTCAATCGGTTTCATATCTCCCCGGCGGCTCCCGCCGCCGGGGAACTGGTCTCAGATCAGCGCAGCTCCTTCGGAACCTTGATGAACGCCTGGCCGGGGTCGATCTCGGTACGGATGAGCTTGATGATGTCCTCGCCCGGTCCTTCCATCAGCTGTGCGCGGGACACATCGACTTCGAATCCGGTATTCTCCTGGACCATCTCCGGGCTGGAGAAGGGATAATAATATGCAAGGTACATTCTCTTGGTCTCGTCGTCGAACTTCATGATTCCGAGATCGGTAACGACCATCTTCGGGCCTCTGTTGCCCGGAAGTCCTGCCCTCTCACGTCCGCCGGGGCCGTCCATCCAGCCGCAGCTGGTGATGTAGTCGATCTTGTCCATGAAGCGGCGCTTCTGGTGCTGCATCATGATGATGGTGTTGCAGTAGGTCGCGATGCCGTTCGCACCGCCGGAGCCCGTGAAACGGGTGACCGGGTGATGATAATCACCGATGGAGGTGGAGTTGACGTTTCCGTAGGGGTCGATCTGTGCGCCGCCGATGAAAGCGATCAGACGGTCAGCGTCATGGATCCACTCATTTGCCTCGAATCCGACGAAGCGGATGTTCGGCCACTGAACTGCGCAGTGCGCCATGAAACGAAGGTCACCGACAGAACGCGGAACCTCGACCGGGGAGCAGTCCATCAGTCCGCTCTCGACGATCGGATGGCAGGACGGGCACACGGCACGCTTCGCAAGGGAAGCGCCGATCAGCGGAAGGCCGGTACCGACGATAACGATCTGATTCTCTTCAATGTTCTTCGCAATGGCGTAAGCCTGCATTTCCTGCTTTGTATACTTCGTGTAATCTGCCATTTCGTTTTCTCCCTCCCTTATCTCTTCGCGTATCCAAGGCCCGGTACGACCTTCAGCTTTGCAAGGCGAGCGCCGCCGATCTTGTCGAGCAGCTCATCGTTGTCCTTGACACCATAGATCCACTTATCAAGATAATCCTTGAAGGTCTCCGGATTTTCCGGAGCAGTGTACGGCAGACCCTTCTTGGCAGCCTTCGCGGCTTCCTTGGCGATCTGCTTCTCAGCGTCTTCCTTGTCCTGATACTTGGAAGCCTTGTCGTACTCCTTCAGAGCGGCATCATCACAGTCATAGTAGTTGTAGCACTGGCTCGGCCATGCGCCGAAGGGAGCATGGACAACAGCGTCGACGCACTCGCCGAAGACGCTGGTGGCTGCCGGGTCACGGCGGATCCACTCGTCGCTGACCAGCTCCTCGCAGGTCACGATGGTCTTGCGGGCCGCGACAGCGATGTCGATGTCGTGGAACTCATCGCCCTCGATGATGCAGGTGCCGTCCGGGGAAGCCTTCTGGACGTGAATGATCGCGGTGTCGATCTTCGGGACCGGAACAGCGACGACCTTCTCACCCGGGTTGAAGGGGTTGTCGACATAAGCCAGCTTCAGGTTGTCGACCTTGTCGAGGGTCTTTCTGGTCTCCTCGGAGATGCCCCAGAAATCGCAGAGGCCGGAGCCGCCCATCAGCTTGACCGGAAGGAACGGCATGCCGAGGGAAGCAGCGTGCAGCTGAAGCATCAGAACGTCCTGGGAATAATCCTCGAAGTGGATCTTGCCCTGCTCGATGAATGCGCGGAAACGGCGGGAGACGTTGGTATAGCCGGAGTTCGCGGTATAGCAGTTGATGTAGACCTTGACGCGGCCCTCACCGATCAGCATATCCCAGTCTCCGCCTGCCGGGGTGCTCCAGCCGACGAAATCGGTCTGGCCCTGACGGAGGATCTCACCGACTGCAGCATAGGGTCTGCGGTTGGTGGTGAAGCCGCCGAATACGATCTGGTCGCCGGATTCGACATACTTCGCGACTGCATCATGTAAACTCATTACTTTATTCAAGGTAAAGCCCTCCTTTCCAAATGGAAAAAATTTTACTTTTTTTGATCGAACCTTAAATCAAGTGAAGCGGTATATCTGATGCTTCCCTCCCGATCAGTGCGCAAAGAAGGTCAGGAAGAAGCCTGCAGCGACTGCAGATCCGATAACGCCTGCGACGTTCGGTCCCATGGCGTGCATCAGCAGGAAGTTGGTGCGGTCCGTCTTGGCGCCGACAGTCTGGGAGACACGGGCTGCCATCGGGACTGCGGAAACGCCTGCGGAACCGATCAGCGGATTGATCTTTCCGCCGGTCACGACGCAGAGCACCTTGCCCAGGAGCAGGCCGCCGACGGTGGAGAAGCAGAATGCCGCGAGACCCATGCAGACGATGGCCAGGGTCTGGGTGCGCAGGAACAGCTCGCCGCGGGCGGTGGCGCCGACGGACAGACCGAGGAAGATGGTGCAGATGTTGCACAGGGCGTTCTGTGCCACATCGGACAGACGCTCGACGACGCCGCACTCACGGAACAGGTTTCCGAGCATCAGCATGCAGAGCAGCGGAGCGACGTCCGGCAGGAACAGGGAGACAAGGCAGGCGACCATGATCGGGAAGATGACCTTCTCGGTCTTGGAGACCTTGCGGAGCTGGGTCATCTTGATCTTCCGCTCCTTCTCCGTGGTCAGTGCGTGCATGATCGGCGGCTGGATCAGCGGGATCAGCGCCATGTAGGAATAAGCCGCCACGGCGATCGGAGCGACCAGCTCCGGCGCCAGGTTGTTCGCCACGTAGATGGCGGTCGGGCCGTCAGCACCGCCGATGATGCCGATGGCTGCCGCCTGCTGCGGAGTGAACAGACCGGTGGCATTCGCGAAAACGAATGCGCAGTAGATTCCGAGCTGGGCGGCTGCGCCGAGCAGCAGCGAGATCGGGTTTGCGATCAGCGGACCGAAATCCGTCATCGCGCCGACTGCAAGGAACATCATGCAGGGGAAGAAGCTTGACTTGACGCCCATGTACATGACGCCCAGGATGCCGGCCTCATACCAGTGGTCGACTTCACTGTAGAAATATTTGAAGGTGCCGGAGTTCGGGAGATTCGACATGAAAATACCGAACGCGATCGGCAGAAGAAGCAGGGGCTCAAACTGCTTGACGATAGCCATGTACATCAGAACAAACGCGACGATCAGCATGACCGCTTCCTGCCACGTAATGTTCGCGTATCCTGAACCGCCAAGGATGCCCTGAACAATTCCGATAAAATTCACAGCAGTTCCTCCTTAACTTAGGGAAAATCAGCTCAGGGTTCCCATGACCTGATCGGTGTCAACAGTGTCGCCGGTCTTGACGTTGATAGAAGCGACCTTTCCTGCGACAGGAGCAACGATCTCATTCTCCATCTTCATGGCCTCGATCACGAACATGGTCTGGCCGGCGGTGACAGTATCGCCGACATTGACCTTGACGCCGAGGACGGTGCCGGGCATCGGGCAGGTAACGGCAGCGCCGCCTGCAGGAGCCGCGGGAGCCGGTGCGGGTGCCGGAGCTGCCTTCGGTGCCGGAGCCGGTGCGGGCTTCGGAGCCGGTGCCGGAGCCGGAGCTGCCTTCGGAGCCGGAGCTGCCGCTACGGGAGCTGCCGCGACCGGGACCGGAGCGGTGACAGGAACAACGGGGGTAGAAACGCCGGATGCGATCTCTTCGCGGGTCAGCATGTGGAATGCGGACATGCGCTCCACTTCGACCTCGTACTGCTTACCGTTCATGGTAACAATATACTTCATAAAATTAGCCTCCTGTGTTTTGGACTGATGCAGCGCGTCTGCCGGCATCAGGTTTGGAATGAATGGACTGGTTTCACTTCAGTTCTCTGATGCTGGTGACGTTGATCTCTTCCGGTGCCGCATGCAGTTCTTCGCAGATCACTGCAAGGATCATGGAGCAGACTTCGTCGCTGATGCCCGGGGGTTCCGGCGCAGGTCGCTGAACTGCAGGCGCGGTCGCTGCGTTTCTGGTTTCCATGATCTTGGAGAACGCCAGAACGACAAGCGCCAGGCAGACCAGAGTGCCCATGACAACGCAGATACCCATGACTGACAGAATCAGTGACTGCGGTACAGACATGTATGTCTCCGTCCACATATTGCTTCCTACCTCCTCTTTTATTTCCGCATCTCACGGATCGGCTGTCCTGAGCGTTCCGAGGACTCCGGCGTACCTGCCGTGTTGCTCTCCTTCCGCACCCTCCGCTCGTCCCGGCGGAGGATGAAATATGAATTACGGAATTTCGTCATATTACACAGAACCGCTATTTTTATTCTATCACAATATGGGCAGGATTCCTTAATTTTATTGCCAAAAACTTTGCATAAATTGTCCCGTGCGAATATGCCATAACAAAAAAACTGATTTTTCGTATTTCCCTCCCATGGTTTTATGAAGTTTATTGAACTGCATTGACGAGGGACCTGTTTCTAATTATAATTTTAGATAATTATGAATTATTTTGGGGTATTCTGCGGTTTTTACTGACTTTTCTTCATGATTTTCCGCAATCGCCCCAGACATCGGAGGACTCGGTAACCGGAATGGAATCCCAGGATTATATTATTCAGTACAAGCAGGACGACCAGTGGCGCATGCACCGTCTGCACTATCATGAAGGCGTGGAGCTGATGCTGGTCCTGAGCGACGGCGGCGACTTTTTTCTGGACCGGAAGATGTATCCGCTGCGGAAGAACACGCTGTTTATTCTGAGCGCGAACACGCTCCACCGGGATGAGACCGGCCCCGACGATACCGGCTTCCGGCGCTACGTCCTCCACATCATGCCGGCTCTGCTGGAGCGTCTCTCCACGAACCAGACGGATTTCGCGGAAGCGCTCCGGAATGCGGGGACCTGCATCCACCTGTCCGATGAAGATACCGAACGGCTGTCCATGCTTTTTGAGAAGCTGCGCATCAGTCTTCCCCCGGTCTTCGGATCGGACATCAAAGAACGGATCACTCTCTGCGAGATTCTGCTCCTTGTCTGCAGCCGCATGCGTTCCGTCCGGAAAGACAGCGGCGCGGCAAATCCCGACTATGACCGGGTACAGCCGATCCTCGAGTATCTGCGGAACAACAGCTCCGAAAAGATCTCGCTGGACAAGCTCGCGGCGCGTTTCGCCATGAGCAAGCATTATCTCTGCCACATCTTCAAAAAAGGGACCGGCTTCAGTGTCATGGAATATGTGATCCAGCTCCGGATCATCAATGCCCAGCGTATGCTCCGCCAGGGTGCCACGGTCCAGGAGGCCAGCGAGCGTTCCGGCTTCCAGACCTACTCTCATTTCATCCGGACCTTCAACAGTTACGTGGGGATCTCGCCGAAGAAATACGCAAAGCAGTACAGTATGGGCGAGCACGCCTGATCTCTCAAAAAGACACACAAAAAGACTGTCTCATTCAGGACAAAGCGCACGATGTTTCCTGAATGAGACAGTCTTTTTTCAGTCCGCAGACTGCATATAGGACCAGAACAGAGTTCCGGAGGCATATTCTTTCCAGAGCGTCAGGCCGGGATCTTTGCGGAAGGCTTCCGGATCCAGTTCTCCGGAAAAGTAGGCGCGGTTGAACCTGACTGCAGAGGCGACCAGGTTTTCCCGGATCTCCGGAGGCAGGGACAGACGGTCCAGCTCCGCCCCGACCTGCTGACGGATGGTCTGCCGTGCCCGGGCCTCGCCCTCTTCTCTCAGCTCCGGCGGCACCTCCAGGATCCCGTTCCGGTAATCGGCCTGTTTTCCGCAGACCGTGATGCGGGCGATGCGGAAGGGGGCCAGGGACATACACCCTGCCGCGTGGTCCGCAAGTCCGTCTTCGGCGGCACAGTGAGTAAGATGGGCGTGGCCGCTGAGATTGTGGGCCACCCCGTATTTTTTCAGCAGCGCCGCGGTCTCCTTCCGGTTCCGGACAGCAAAGGCATCTCCGTAAAGCCTGTTCTGCGGAAGCACATTCTGGTGAGTGACCGTGACGACTGTGACTCCCTTCTGACGGGCACGTTTCAGGACCCGCTCCGCGAAGTCCAGGGTCTCTGGCAGCAGGGCTCCGGGAGCCGCCTCTGTGTTTGCGTCGAGAAACAGAAGTGCGAAATCTTCCGACAGCGGATAATAATAACTGAAGGAGGCCCGGTCCTTCTCCTCCGCCGCCCCATAGCCGAATTCACGGCATTCCTCAAGGAATTCCGCCTGGGAGACGTTCTTCACGCGCTCTGTTCCTTTTCCGGTGAAATTGACCGCCATCGGATAGGAAACGTCGTGGTTTCCCGGAAGGACCAGCACCGTGACCCCCTTTTCCCGGATCCTTCCGAAGGTTTCCTTCAGGTCCCGGAGGCTCTGATGTTCCCCGTTGAAGGTCAGGTCTCCGCTGATCACCAGCGCATCCGGCCGTTCCTTCAGAGTCTGGGCTTCCAGCGCGGCCAGAAATTCTTCAGACCGTTCTGTCAGTTTGCCGTCGGCATTTTCCACGGTCCGGCGGAAAAACTCACCGCCGTCGTTCAGCTTCGGGGAAATGTAGTGCAGATCGGAAACTGCCAGCAGATGAACCGGTGTTCCTGCGGGAAGGACCGGCGCCGTCCGGGACACCGTGATCTCACGGGGCACAGCTGCGGTTCCGCCGGGGAAGGCCCGCTTCGCCAGGGCGGCAAAGCTTCCCCCTGCGGCGGCGGCAACAGCAGCGGCTATGACAAGGGACGGCAGCATAGGTTTCACCTCCGGCAGTTGCATCATACGAACAGTTCAGTCAGGATCTTCATAAACAGCAGCACCAGGACCAGGATCATGATCGGGCGGACGACCGCCGTCCCCTTCGTCATGACCATCCCTGAGCCGCACCAGTTGCCTGCCATATTGGAGAGGGCGGCAGCCGCGGCCAGCGGAAGAACGACCTGGCCATTCATGAAAAAGACCACGAGGGCTGCCACATTGGACGTTACGTTGATGGCCTTCGTAAGTCCCTGCGCCGTCCGGAGCGCAAGTCCCGCGAAGACGGTGAGTGCGATGATCAGGAAGGTCCCGGTCCCGGGGCCGTAGAGTCCGTCGTACATACCGATCACCAGCGCGGAGGAAACCGTGACTGCATAGGTCTTTCCCGTAATGCGCTCGTTTTCGACCCCGACATCCTTCATGATCTTCCGGTTGAGGACAACATAGGCGACAAAAGGAAGGACCACCAGCATCAAGGTGAGCAGCACCCGCTCCTCAAGGACCAGCGAGATATGGGCACCGGCGACGGAGCCGATGAATGCGGCCGCCGCGGAAGGCGCGGCAAGCTTCAGCGGGATGGCTCCCTGCCGGAACCAGCGGACCATCGCGACCGAAGACCCGAAGGTCGAGGAAAACTTGTTGGTACCGATGGCATAGTGGACCGGGAGCCCGGCAAACAGATATGCCGGCAGGGAGATCAGTCCCCCGCCGCCGGCGATCGAATCCACAAAACCTGCAAGAAACAGGAACGGGCAGACGATCACGAAAGTCAGCGGTGTGATCGGAATATTCATGGCAAGATCATCTCCAATTCAGTATTTTCATTCTCACGTCCGCGAAGCGGCGGACAGACTGTCCCGGTCAATGGGTCAGCTTTTTGATCCACTTGTAGCTCCGGAACCGCAGGAAGATCGGGATCCCCTTCAGGATCTGGTCTGACTGCAGGCACAGCACCACCAGGGGCACAGGCCATTTCCAGACAAAGGCGCTGAGAAGCGAGAGCGGCACCACGAGGCACCAGACACTCACGTTGTTTACGATGGCCGAGAATTTCGCGTCTCCGCCGCCGCGGATGATCCCGCTTCCCACCGGCATCTGGTAAGCCATGCCCACCATGACGATGGCCATGATCACCAGAAGCTGGTCCGCAAGGACCAGGGCGGTATCATTCAGATTGTAGAGCGAAAGCAGCGGGCCGCGGACCGCAAGGATGATTCCGGCAAGCACTGCGCCGATGGCCACGTCGAGCACACTCAGCGTCCTGGCTTCCCGCTTGAGTTCCTTAAGGTCTCCTCTTCCGATGGCGTTCCCGATCATGACCGCGGATGCGCTGGCCATGGATGTGATCACCACCTTGGTGTACTGGTAGAAGGTCGTCGCGACGGAGTTCGCGGCGATGGCATCGTCCGACAGGTGGCCCAGGATCACGGTCTGAAGCGGCGTTGTGAAGGCCCAGGTCATCTTTCCGATCACCAGAGGGACGATCACACGCCGGAAATCCGCACGGAGCACCGTGTCCGGCGCAAAGATATTCTCCGCGAACAGGCGGAGCCGGGTATCGGCCTTCAGAATGTAGAGCAGGACGATCATCAGCTCTGTCGTCCTGGCGATCAGCGTCGCGATGGCCGCCCCCCGGATCCCGAGCTCCGGCGCGCCGAAATGCCCGAAGATGAGGATATAGTTCAGGGAAACGTTCACCACCAGCGACACCAGGCTGATGACCGTGGCGATCTTCACGATCTTCACACAGCGCAGGGAAGCCATAAGTATATTCGTGATAATGAACAGGACAAAGGTAAAGCGGATGATGCCGAGGTAGCGCAGACCTTCCTCCACGATCGCTTCCGACTCCGTGAACAGGGTAAGGATCTGCCGGGGGACGAAGGTGCAGAGTCCCAGGATCACCATGCCGCAGATCATGCCGAACCGGAGGCAGATGCCTGTCATCCGGCGGACCGGCGGCATCTCCCCCTTGCCCGCGTACTGTGCGCCGATCATGATCAGCGCGTCCGCGATGCACAGCGCCAGCTGCTGGGTGATGAAAAAGACCTGATTCACGACGGCCGCCCCGGAAAGGGTGGTCTGGCTGTAGCTTCCCAGCATGATATTGTCCATCATGTTCACGCTGTAGGCGATCACGTTCTGAAGCGTGATTCCCAGAAGGAGCGGAAAAAGTGTGGAATAAAAGGACCGGTTCCTGGTAAAGAACCGGTCCTTTTCAATGCTCTGTCCCTGCATGAAATGCCTCCGCAGCTGTCACGGCCGGTGGTCCGGCCGGCATCCGGTGTCGGATTCATCATACAGTGTTCCGCGGCAAAATGCCACAGGAAAAATATTTTACATTATGCTCCGAGGTGGCAGACTTCCTTGATCTTTCCGACGATGTAGTTTCCGATGTCTCTGGAAGCGTCGACGGACTGTGCGCCCAGATGCGGGGAAATGATGAAGTTGTCGCACTCGAAGAGCGGGTTAATGAACTCATCGTTTCCGGTGAGGCCGCTGCCTGCCAGCTCGTTGGTCAGGACGTCCGCAGCGTATCCGCCGATGCGGCCTTCCTTCAGAGCCTCGTACATATCATCCTCGTTGACGATGCCGCCGCGGCTCATATTCAGGACGACCGCGCCGTCCTTCATCTCAGCGATGGACTTCTTGTTGAAGAGGTTTCTGGTATCCGGGGTCAGCGGAACATGGATGGAGATGAAATCGGAAACTCTGATCAGTTCGTCAATGCTCATGCCCTTCGCGCCGCCCAGGGTGAAGTCAGCCGGCTTCAGGAAGGGATCGTATGCGACGACATCCATCAGGAACGCGCGGCCCAGTTCGCCGACACGGCGGCCGATACGGCCGAAGCCCATGATTCCGAGGGTCTTGCCGCGGAGTTCTCTGCCGACCCACTTATACTTATCCCAGACGTGGTTGTGCTTGACGTCATAGTTTGCCGGCATGGTGTTGCGTGCCATATCCAGCATCTTGGAGATGGTCAGCTCTGCGACTGCGTTTGCGTTCATGCCGGGTGCGTTGTATACCTGGATCCCCTTCTCCTTCGCTACGTTCAGATCGATGTGGTTCGTTCCGACTGCGCAGACGCCGATGATCTTCAGATTCTTCGCCGCGTTCAGGATATCCTCGTCGATCTTCGGATCCACACGCATGATCAGAATATCAACATCGCCGATGGCTTCGATCATCTCCTCCTTGGAGAGGGGCTTGCCAGCGGTATTGGTGCATACCATATATCTGCTGAGTTCTTCCTCAATTCCGGGATAAACCGCATCCGTGATCAGACACTTCATAACAATTTTCTCCTTTCGGTTTTTCAATATGGTTCTACTTTATTGTAATAATTCCCTTTCGGGAAGTAAAGCCAAATTCCTTTCTCTTTCCGTGAACTTTCCTTTTTCTCAGAGATAAAGCATCACGGAAGGTCGCTTCTTCTCCGGGTAGATTCCCGGGTGTTGACCCGAAGCCTCCGGAGCAGCTCCAGATCTCCCTCGACGTAGCCGGAAGCCGGGAGATTCGGATCATAAGTCAGGTAAGCCCCCCGGTCCGGGCAGACCGGAAGATTCACCGCCTCCGCAAGCCTCGACAGCGTCAGATTCCGGGAATAGCGGAGCCGGTATTCCTGTTCCAGCGTTTTCAGGATGTCCCTCGCGTTCTCCATGCAGCATTCGGAGAAGGCGTACAGCGCTTCCGGATCCGCTTCCTCCAGCGGCGGCTGTGTATACGGATGGATCAGGTTGATGGAGGGTGCGAGTCCCGCCACCTTCACTTCTTTCCGCCGCACCGCGTCACCGCCGATGAACGGGTAAAGGGAAGACTCCAGGAACCAGTAACGCATGTTCGGAATGAAATAGACACAGTCCGAATCAAAGCCGGCGCGTTCCAGGGAATCCTTTCCGTATCCGGTCAGGATGCCGAGCAGCACCTTTTCCACCTCCACGCCCTGCTTCCTGAGCAGCGGCTCCAGCGTCCCGATCCGGAGTCCGTTCCGGTTCAGGACGTCATCGACCAGGATCACCGGCCGCCGGAAAGAATGGATGATCCGGACCTGGGTCTCCAGGGAAGGATACTCCGGGAATGCCTCGACGCAGTTGCTCTGCAGATCCGGCTCGTAGACCCGGTCTGTATACAGTGTCTTCGTCACCGTATTCGGGATGACCCTTCCGCGGATGATCTTTCCGTAAGGCACGCACATCAGCGGTCCGAGTTTCCGCGGCTCCGCCGGCTCCCGCGGCACGCCGTTCAGTTCCGTGATCCGGTCTGTCAGGCGGTGGAACAGGACGCCTGCGGAGACCGGAAGGAGCACCTGCCCCGGGAAGAGGCGCGCCATGCGGTTTTTCAGGTTTTCATGCCCCTTCCGGATGGCCTTCAGCACTGCAGGATTCTGACTGAAGGGCTCCTTCAGGACCGTCTCCATGTTTTCCAGAAGCAGCAGCGGCGCATGAGTATCCGTCACCAGAACCGGGACCGGTTCTGTCACCGGGTTCACCCGGAGGAAGCCCTGACGGAACAGGACGCCGGTGATCTCCCGCGGGACATTCCCGTCCTCCGGACAGAATACCGCAGCCTCGCAGAAGAACTCATAGGACCGGATGACCGCTTCCGTCAGAAGCAGCTGCACTGCATCGCTGAGGGTGCTGTCCTCCGGGATCCGGAATCCGTTGATCAGCAGGATCTTTCCGCTGGAATGCCGCCGGATCATATCCGCCCGCTCCACATCCTTCAGGACCCCGTACAGCTGGTCCGGCGCAAGGAAGCGGTAGGTCACGGCACCGAGCTCCCGGTTCTCCCCGCCTCCGCTCACAATGGAAAGACGGATGTTCTCTCCGATCCTCTCCTCCCGGAAATCGATGGGTCTGGCCCGGACCACCTGCTTGAACTCGGCTTCTCCGAGATACAGGGCGCGGTTGTAGATATATTCTTCGACCACCGGATCCACGAGATCCGAAATATCCCGGTTTCGCTCGATATTCTCCCGTATCCCGGAAGAACTGATCTCCTCCAGTTCCGGCGGGAGTTCCAGTTCGATCAGATCTCCGCGGATGATGCCGGCCGCCGAAAACTCCTTGCCGGCTCCCGGCCTTCGGAAGACGATATGGTTCATGGAGCAGATCTCTCCGCCTTCCTTCGGATTCCGGTAGTAGGATGCGCCCGCGACCACGTCGCTGCCCACTGCGATATAGACGTCTCTCCCCGGGAACAGCTTCTTCAGTTCCCGCATGTCCTCCGGGTTCCCCGGATTCAGAGGCAGATCCGCAGGGAACAGATTGATATGCAGTTCATCGGCGATCGACATGTTCACGATCCGCCGCCGGCCCCCGTAAGGCTGGGCATTCTTGGACCAGGAATACTCATCCACCGAGAGATAGACTTCAAAGCCCAGATCCCGGATCATCCTGGCAATGCCTTTATGGGAACGCGTAAAGGGATCGAAGGTTCCCGGGAAGAAAGCCACCCGCGGCAGCATCTTCATGCGGAATTCCCCTTCCAGGATCCGGTATTCCGTGATGAAGCGGTAGATGGAGGCCAGCGCCGCTGCCCGGTAAAGTCCGGTCATCTCTCCGCCCCGGCTTTCCGAAAGCTGGAACAGGATCTTTCTGCAGGAGCGGGCAAAGAGCTGTTCCTTCTGCTGCCGGGTGAAGGCAGCCGTTCCGAAGACGCTCTGGCCCAGGACCAGCATTGCCTCGCGGCAGACCCGCTCCCGGTAGCTCGCCATGCCGGTCAGGACCATACCGACCAGGCGCTCGAGACGCTCCCTCCACTTTCCGGGCGCCTCCGGGAACCGGGTCTCATATTCCGGACAGCATTCGATCAGCGCTCCGATGGTGTCCAGGGAGACTTCGACGATGTGGTCCTCCGGACGCGCCAGCAGTATATGCAGTTCGGCGACCACTTCCTCCAGCTCCGCGGGCGGAAGCCAGGCGGCCGCCTGCCCCAGCCAGTGAGGAATGGATCTGGAATAGTCGCTGCCGCCGGTCTGGAGTCCGTGGATCATCTCGACCACGATCTCGTTTCTCTGATCCGCCGTCAGGATCGGCATGATCCGGATCAGAGCTTCACCGGCCGTTCTCCGGACCAGCATATACTGTCCGACCTTGATCATGTTCGAGAAATGGACCGCCACATGCATCGCGTGTTCCGGGAAGCGGTGCAGGACCTGGTCCGCGAGAAGCTTGACGTTGACCGACTTGACAAGCCATGTAGTCCCGGTCTTCAGGCTGTCCAGGGAGATCTCCGGGATCACGCTGTCCTGATAAAGCTTCTCCTCCAGCGCAGAGACGTCCGCGCCCAGCATGCTCAGGACGCGGTAGCGGAGAAACAGCGCCGTGTCATCCTCGTCCGCGGTCTCCTCCGCAAGCTTCCGGATCTCGGCGCAGTAAGGGATATCCCGCGCATGCTCCGCGATCTGCCGGAACACGCGCCAGGCTGCTGTCCGGAGTTCCCGGGAATCCGTCCGGCACTTCGCCGCGGCAAATCTGCCTGCCCGGGCGATGTCCTCCGGCTTCATCCGGTCAAAGGGGAACACTTCCACTGCGTTCAGAAGGGCAAAGCTCGCCGCATCGTCCTGCTTCTCCGGAACGTCATAGTGGCGGAGAAGCTCTTCCATGAACAGCGGAAGGTCGTCAGCCTCCGCGGATGCGGTCAGCGCCTGCAGAATGTTCTTCAGCTGGGAATTGATCCTCCGCTGCTGCCGGTCCATCAGCTTCCGGTCGGGGTTCAGGACCATCCAGATGTAATGGTTCCAGATCTTCAGGACATGCTCCTGCGCCGCATCCCCGATGCCCTCCGGCCGGCGTTTCTTATATCCTGCATTGAACTGTGCGATGACCTCTCCGAGAAGCTCTGCGCTCTGGACCCGGATCTCGCCGTCCCTGTACATGAACAGCTCGTACAGGAAGCCCAGCAGCCGCTCCTTCTGAGTATCGCTGGTGTAGGTAAAATACTCGCGGAAGATATTCAGATAAGCACGGACATTCTTCCAGTCCTTTTCGCTTCCGGCAGCCTCCAGAAGCTCCCCGAACTGCCGCTCCGCACTCATCCGGTGCATGACGTCCACGTTGTGCTCGATGGCCATGAAGACCAGGGAGCGTACGATCTCCTCCGGCGTCCGGAGCACCACGTCCGGAAGCACCTCGGGCTCCGGCGGATTCCCGTCCAGCTTCGTATCTGCTCCGCAGGAGATCATCCAGTTCTCGAAATCCGCCAGCTTCGCGTACACGAAACGGTAGCGGAGGGCCTTCTTCTCGTCCACATTGTCCAGCTTGTTCAGGATAATGTCGAAAGCTTCCGCGAGACTGGAGATGTAGGTCACGGGGATCCCGTCCGGCCCGCGGCTCTGCTTGACACGGAAGTCGGAGTAGATCAGGGTCAGGGATTCGATGGAAAGATTCTCCGGCTCCAGATCCCAGTTGGAGTGGTTCGCCGCCACGTGGCCGATATAGGGAAGTTCGTGGGCGCGGCACCAGATATCCGTATAGTAGTAGTGCATGTAGGGAACGTTCTCGTTCGGTTTGCACCCGAATTTCCCGATGTCATGGGCGGCCGCGGAGCCGGACACCAGCGCCAGATCGATGGGCGCGCCTGCCTTGTACATGCCGCGGGCCACTGTCAGGGCGACATAGTGGACACCTGCAATATGCTCCAGGGTGTTGAAGGTGGTGACCTCGGCGTTCAGCCGCATCATCTCGTAGACAAACTCCCGGTGCCATGCGCCCAGAAATCTTTTGTATTCCTCATAGGTGTCGAAGCTGCGGGCTTCCGCGTCAGTGAGGAAGGCATAGTCCACCATCGGGTCAAAGGGAACCACTTTCCGCTCTTCGTCAAAGAAAAAGCGGAGCACCGTCAGGTACAGGATCGCGCCGGCCCGGTAAGGCGCCGCGGACTCCGTGAAGTCCGCCTCCGGGTAAAGAATATGGCAGACGAAGCGGTAGGTGAAAGGCATCCATCCTCCCTCCGGCTCCGGAGAAAGGAAGTTCATGGCGTCGCTGCACTGGTCAAACAGCTGACGGCAGGTATACCGGCCGGTTACAGGGAACAGAGTGGGAAGCGCTTCTTCCCATCTGCAGAGGGCCATGGCCTCCTCCGCGGCCGCGCGGGTGATGCCGGCCTCCTCAAGGAAGGCTTCCGAGGTAAGGGCGTCTGAAAGCGCCTTCCGGATACCGGGAAGTTTTGTTCCTGTCATACGGGACCTCCTCGTAAAGGTGGAGTGATAACGGCAGATTTTTCAGAAAACCAGGCATACTACTGTCTATTATATAATAACCGATTCCGGGAGGAATCGGTTATCTGACGTTGTTATAAGGCTATATCTGATCCCGGCGGGACAGGGTTCTGCGGATGTTCCCGGCAAAAGCTTCGATCCGTCCGCCGATGCCGGGGAGCCGGGCCGCCTGGCCCGCGTCGTTTGCCGTTTCCACCAGGGCAAACCGCGGAGGCAGGTAAAAGGTTTTATTCATGTTCAGCGCCGCGATCAGCTGCTCCGCAACGATATCGCTTCCGGAATAACCGGAGACCACCACGGCAAAGAGGGCCTTGTCATAGAACCGGACCTGGCGGAACAGTGCCGTCAGGCGGTTGATGAAGGCGGTCAGATTCGCGGAGAGTGCGTCATTGTAATTCGCGCAGAGCATCACGATGGCGTCTGCCTCCCGCACTGCCGGATAGACCTCGTCCACCATCACTCCGCCGTAAAAGCAGCTGTTCTTCTCGCCGAAGTGAAGGCAGGTGTGATAGGGACATCCGGCACAGTCATAAAGGGTTCCGTTCCTCAGGCTGATTTCCCGGATCTCCATCTCCGGGAGCAGCTCTGCCGTCCGGTGCCAGAGATCAAGCGTATTGGAGGTCGCACGGATCGAGGCGTGGAGTACCAGGATCTTCGGTGCTTTCTTTTCCGGTGCCGGATCCTTGTTTTTCCCCGGATCCGCTGCAGTGACGCTTCCGGCGTTTCCCAGCAGATGGGCCCCGCTGCCCGCTCCGTCCCCGAAGTTCAGGAGTTCCCGGACCAGGACTGCGGCGCTCTGCCGGTAAGCGTTCTCAACGTCTGTATCGAGATTCTGCGCCACCACCGCAAAATTGGAGAGGGTTCTGGTCCCCTCCACCAGGGGCCTTCCCACGAACGCGCAGCCCGCCGCATTGGCGGTGAACACCAGCTCCCGGGAGACCGCCTTGGTGTACAGATCCGAGGCGCCGTCCGTGATCACGCCCCCCACAAATCCGTCCAGAAGGTCCTGCTCCTGCCGGAGCAGACGGAGAAAACGCATGTACTCCAGGTTCACACCGTCACTGCCGAGGGACACAGCGAACAGAATGGGACGGAACCGTTCTCCGTCCTTTTCCTGCGCACCGGTTCTTCCGGTCCGGCAGTCCCTGAGAAAGGCGCCGGCCTCCTCCGCGGTGCGGAAAAAGCGGGGCCGGAGCCCGTCCAGCGCTGCCGCCAGGACGTCCGCAAGTCTTCTGTTTTCCATTCCCGGCTCCTCCGGAAGGATCACCGGGAATCTCAGCTCCGATTCATGGATCATAAAACCACCCCTTTGCCGCGGTTCAGATGACAGACTTCAGCTTCTCTTCCGCCGCGCGGATCCTCGCGGAAAGGGCTTCCGGAAGAGGCAGGATCTCGGTCTCGAGACCATAAGGCGTATAGCGGTTCTTCACACCCATGAAGGCGCCGCCGAGATAGACGCTGCCGCAGTGCCATTCTCCGCGGAGCATCAAAAGGATGGAAAGAGCGCCCGAGGAAAATGCCGGCGCCACAAAGGGCTTGAAGCCCAGCGCGCGCATCTCCAGATTCGCCGTCACGACACGGTGCGTAAGTTCCGCGGACAGGACATCGTCATAGTGCTCCACCGAATTCGCCACCACCAGCTCTTCCCCGTGGGGGCCGAAGGTCCTCCCCTCGGTCAGGAAGGACGCGAAGCGCGGATCCCGCTTCGCATAGTAGGCGGCGCGGGCGTTCATGACGCCGAGCCCGAAGCCCTGGATCTGCTCCGCCCGGAGACCCTTCCAGTCCAGAACACCGTCCGCATTCCGGTTGCTCTCCAGGAACATGGTCTTTGCCAGCGGGTCCACCGGATCCGAGACCTGGCAGAACATCCCGCCGAAGTTCTTTTCCCGGGCCTGCCGGGCATACATGGCGACGATCTTCCGGTTGTTCTCGAACTGGTACATCCGGACATCCTTGACGCCGGAGCCCACCGGCGGGATCCCCTTGGAAGCCACAAACACCACCACGTCGCAGTCAAAAAGATCCGCCGCGGGGACGGTATGCACTTCCGGAAGGGCGTCATAATCCCAGGGATAGGCGATCTGGTTTTCCTCGAATTCCCACCGCGCGGTGACCTGCTCGGAGAGGTCGCAGATCCCGATCTCCGAGATGCAGTCGCCGCCCAGCAGGTGAAGTCCCGTCAGCAGGTTGGAGCCGACATCGCCGATGGCGATAATGTTGACCCGCTTCTTCCCTGCGGGGAGGAAAGAGGGGCCCGGCTTTGTCTCTGCCGCGCCGGGAACCTCCCCCGGAAGCTCCTTCAGGATCTCCCCGAAGCCCTCCTGGGCAATGTTGACCGCTGTCAGCGTTCCGCGGGCAGCGCAGCTTTTCAGCAGCGGATCCTGAAGCACAGCGGCCGCAAGACGGGGATCCGCCTTCTCCGCCGCTGCTTCCAGACGGTTCGCGTCCACCCAGTCCGCGCTCTCTGTCTCCTGTAAAAGAAGTCTCAGATCGTTCACCAGGAAGGACGCGCGGCAGCTGCCCGGCGCCCGTCGGAACAGCCAGACAAGGCACTCCGCTTCCGCCGGCGCCGTCACTTTCTGAAAGGGCAGCTCCTTCTCGGAAGAACAGCACAGTTTTCCGTCGGTCAAATAGTACTGAATCATTTGGGTTCCTTTCCGCGCGCCGGCAGGAAAAAATCTCTTCCGCCCTGCGCATCTTATGAAATCATATGACCTGGCCCGCAGGAAGGGCTGCCGGATCCCCGGCGCGCTTCCTGCGGAAACAGGTCATTGTCGGTCTCTTATGTTCGTCTCAGAGGCTTATCTTCCCGTGTAGCGGTTCGTCGCCGCCCGGGTGTCCACCCTGGTCCGGGCCAGCATATCCAGGTCGTTCTGGAGGTAGACGGATGCAGCCAGATTCGGGTCATAGTTGATGCATTCGCCCCGGTCCGGGCAAAGGGGCAGGTTCACCGCTTCCGAGAGCCGGGACAGGGTCAGGTTCCGTGCGAAGATCGCACGATATTCCTGCTCCAGGATCCGCAGCACGTCCCTCGCGTTCTTCAGGCAGCAGGCCGAGAAGGAGAACAGCGCCTCCGGGTCCGCATCTGAAAGCGGCGGCTGGGTATAGGGCTGGATCAGGTTGATGGAAGGCGCAAGGCCTGCGACCTTCGTCCCCTCTCTCCGCACCGTATCTCCGCCGATAAACGGATAGAGAGTCGATTCCGCAAACCAGTAGCGCATGTTCGGGATGAAATAGACCGAATCTCCCTTCAGGTTCATGGTGGTCAGCGTGTCTCTGCCGTAGCCGGTCATGACGCCCAGGAGGACCAGCCGGACATCGATGCCTTCCTTCTTCAGCATCGGCTCCAGCGTTCCGATCCGGAGTCCGCTGCGGTTGAGGACATCGTCCACCAGAATGACCGGACGCCGGAAGGACCGGATCGCCCTGACCTGGGTCGGCAGCGGCGTGTAGCCCGGGAAGGCTTCGACCGCGTTGCTCTGGAGATCCGGCTCATAGATCCTGTCGGTGTGAAGCGTCTTCGTGACCGTGTTCGGCATCACCTTGCCGCGGATGATCTTTCCGAAGGGCACACACATCAGCTCTCCGAGCTTTCTCGGGACCACCGGCTCCCTTGGCACCTGGTTCAGTGCCGTGATCTTGTCCACCAGCCGGTGGAACAGGAGCGTCGCAGAGACCGGCAGCACCAGCTGGCCGGGATATAACTTCGCCATGCTGTGCTGGAGATCCTCCTGTGCCTTATAAATGGCCTCCAGGACTCTCTCGTTGCTGGAGAAGGGTTCCTTCAGCGCTGTCTCCATATTCTGGAGCAGCATGAGCGGCGCGTGGGTGTCGACAATGAAGAAGGGTGCTCCGGAGTGTACATCTTCCCGGAGGAAGCCCTGGCGAATGACCGCCGAGGTCACCATATTCGGGTAATACTGGTCCTGCGGCAGGTAGACCGCCGTGTCGCATTTCTGCGCGTAAGAGCGGATGATCATCTCTGTCAGCAGAAGCTGCTCCGCATCATGGACGGTGCAGTCCATTCCGACGTAGATGGCGTTGATCAGCAGGATCTTGCTGGAGGTCCTTCTGCGGACGATATCGCAGCGGTTCACGTCATGGAAAACGTCGAAGAGATCGTCCGGGGCGACGAAGCGGTAGCGCGCCGCGCCGATCAGACGGTTGTCCTCCGCGCTGTTCCGGAAGAGAAGCATCCGGTCGTGAGACTTCCGGAGGCAGGCCAGCAGCCGGTCTCCTTCTTCCTCCGTCGAGAGGATGACTTCTCCGATCTCGTCGTACAGCTTCTGGTCCGGCTTCGGCACATCCTCAAAGGCATATGCCCGGGCCTTGACGATGGGCTTGTACTCCGGTTCACGGAGATACAGACCGTTGTTGTAAATATATTCCTCCACCACCGGGTCGATGAGGTTCGAGATATCCCGGTTCCGGTCAATGTTCTCGCGGATCTTCGTGGAGCTGATCTCCTCCAGTTCCTCCGGAAGTTCCAGTTCCACCAGATGTCCGGTGATCGCCTTCATCATTTCCCGGTTGTACTTGGAGTCGATCTCCTCGTCCCCGACGCGCCGGAAGGCAATGTGGTTCATGGCGCGGACTTCACTGCAGACGTCCGGATTCCGGTAGAAGGAAGCATGGGCAATTACGTCGCTGCCCACCACCAGATAGACCTCCCGGCCCGGGAACAGCTGCTTCAGATAGGCAAGATCCGTAGGATTTCCCGGATTCAGCGGGATGTCCGCAGGGAACAGGTCAACATGGAACTCATCCGCGACAGACATGTTGACGATCTGACGCCGGACATAGTGAGGCTGGGCTTTCTTGGACCATGCAAACTCATCCACCGACAGGTAGACCTCGAAACCGAGATCCCGGATGATCCGTGCAATGCCCTTGTGGGACAGTGTAAAGGGATCGAAGGTTCCGGGGAAGAACGCCACGCGGGTCCGCATGGACAAGTCGAATGCACCTTCCAGGAGCCTGTATTCGGTGATAAACCGGTACAGGTTCGAGAGGCTGGCCGCCCGGTAAAAATGGGTCAGCTCGCCGCCGCGGTTCTCCACCAGCTGGAACAGGATCTTCCTGCAGGCCAGGGCAAAGATCGACTTTTTCCCCTGACGGCTCAGGATCCTGCTTCCGAACACGCTCTGTCCGATGACCAGCATCGCCTCCTGGCGGACCTTCTCGCGGTAGCTTGCCATGCCGGTCAGAAGCATTCCGACCATCTTTTCCCAGCGGGCTGCCCAGATCTGCTGCTCTTCAGGGAATCTGTCCCGGTAAGCGGTATAGTTCTCCAGCATGATCCCTATGGTGTCCAGCGCCACCGAGACGACCTGGTCGGAGGGGCTTGCCAGCAGTCCCTTCAGAGACTTCAGCATCTCGTCCAGCTGGTCCGCCGGCAGCCAGAGCACAAACTGGCCGAGCCAGAGCGGGATGGAACGGGAGTAGTTCGTCTCGCCGGTCTCCAGTCCGCGGAGCATTTCCACGGCGATCTCGTTTCTCTGGTCCGCAGTCAGCTGCGGCGCGATGCGGATCAGGGCCTGGCCCGCCGTGTTCCGGACCAGCATGAACTGGCCTACCTTGATCATATTGGAGAAATGTGCCGCGATATGCAGCGTGTGGTTCCCCTCACCGTTCTCTGCCTGGTCCGCCAGCAGCTTCAGATTGACTGCTTTCACGATCCAGGGCGTATCCGTCTTCAGATTGTCGAGAGAGATATCCGACACGACATCCCCGCTGTAAAGGATCTTTTTCAGTTCTTCGGTATCCTTTCCGAGATTCGAAAGGATGCGGTACTTCAGGAAGATCTTGGTCATGCTCTCGGAGGCGTCCGCCTTCTCCACATAATCCGCGATTTCCGCACAGACCGGCAGATCCTGCGTGAAGGCCGTGATCTGCTTGAAGGAGCGCCAGGCTGCAGTCCGGACTTCCAGAGTCGGATCTTCGCTCTTTGCCAGTGCAAACTTCACCAGAAACGTGATGTCCTCATCCGTCATCTTCGCAAAAGGCATGATCTCCACGGAATTCAGGAGGACAAAGCTCTCACGGGCTTCCCGCTTCTCCGGTTCCCGGTACCAGTCCATCAGGGCTGCGATGAACATCGGGAAGTCACCCGGCTCCGCTTTCTCCGAAAGGCTCTGGAGCACGTTCTTCAGCTGGGAGCTGATGCGCCGCTGCTGCTGGTCGATGAGACGCTGATCCGGGCAGATGATCATCTCCAGATAATGCTTCCAGATGGAAAGCACCTTCTCCTGGGCGATATCCTTCATCCCCTCCGGACGGCGTTTCCGGTAGCCCGCGTTGAACTGGGCGATGACCTCTCCCATAAGTTCCGCGGACTGGGTCCGGATCTCTCCGTCGCGGTGCATGAACAGCTCATACAGGAAGGACAGAGTCTGCTCCTTCTGGGTATCGTTCGTATAAGTAAAATACTCGCGCAGAATGTTCAGATAGGCCCGGACGTTCTTCCAGTTCTTCTCACTTCGTGCAGACTCCAGGAGTTCGCCGAACTGCCGTTCCGCCGTCATCCGCCGCATGACGTCCACGTTATGCTCGATGGCCATGAAGACCAGGGAGCGGACGATCTGCTCCGGGTTCCGGAGCACCACCTCCGGAAGCACCTCCGGAGGCGCCGGATTCCCGTTCAGGTCTACGTCCACGCCGTTGGCACGCATGTAAGCTTCGAAATCAGAGAGCTTGGAATAGACGAATTTATAGCGCAGTTCCTTCGCGGCATCCACATTGAACATCTTTTTCAGGATGATGCTGAAGGACTCCTCCAGCGAAGAAATCTTGGTGATCTCCTTTCCGTCCTTGCCGCGGCTCTGCTTGACACGGGTGTCGGAATAGATCAGCGTCAGGGATTCCACGGACAGGTTTTCCGGCTCCAGGTCCCAGCTGGAATGGTTCGCCGCGATATGCCCGATGTAGCGCATCTCATGAGTGTCAAACCAGAGCGCCGTATAGTAATAGTGCATGAAGGGGACCTTTTCATTCGGCTTGCAGCCGAACTTTCCGAGGTCGTGTCCCGCAGCGGCGCCGCTCATCAGGGCGAGGTCGATAGGCGCGCCGGCGGCAAGAAGCCCCCGCGCCATGACCATGGAAACATAATGAACGCCGGCAATGTGCTCCAGAGTATTGAACTGGGTCACCTCGGCATTCAGCCGCATCATTTCATAGATGAACTCATCATGCCACGCCTTCTTGAACCGGATGTATTCCTCCCCGGTGTCAAACCTCAGGGCTTCCTCGTCAGAAAGGAAACAGAAATCCTTCATCGGCTCAAAAGGCACGCAGGTCCGCTCGAGGTCAAAGAAGAAGCGCAGGATCGTAAGGTAGTAAATGGCCCCGGCTCTGTATCGTTCATACTGTTCCGTAAATTCCTTCTCCGGGTAGAGGATATGGCATACATACTTGTATGTGAATGCCATCCACCCCTCCTCCGGCTCCGGTCCCATCAGCGCCATGGACCAGCGGCAGATATCAAAGAGCTGCTGGCAGGTGTAGCGCTTCCGGATCGGGAAGAGGTTCTTCATCTGCGCTTCCCAGTAATCCCTGTTCAGGATCATCATCATCGTCTCGCGCTGGAGTCCTGCCTTGTCCAGGAAATCTCTGGAGGTGAGTTCCGCAACAAGATCGTTATAGACCTGACGAATCTCCTTTTTACTCATTGTTCTGTACCCCGTTCATAATTTTCCGGTTTCCCGCCCGCGGCAGCGGGCAGGAAACCGGTCGTATAGTCATCAGAGTGCGTCCGCGGCATCCTCCGGAAGGAGGTCGTAGGCAAGCCTGTCCACCTGCGGAAGAAGCTCCGCCAGCCGCTTTTTGCAATGGCTGATCAGCACCTCGTTGTCAGGCTCCCGGCGGATGGTCCTGCGCAGCAGACGGGCATAGCCTACAACCTTCGCGCGGTTCAGATGATCCTCCTGTACTGCCGGATCGTCGGTCCCGAGGTACCGGCGCAGAGTTTCCTCAAGGATCACTCCGGCTGTCTCATAACTGACACCGATGAAATCCGTGACATGGCTGTGATCCAGCTCTCCGAATCCCCGGTAAGCAAGGAAAACAGAAGAAAACTCAAAGACCGGATTTCCCACTGCCAGAGTATCCATGTCGATCAGAAGTACCTCGTCATTCTGAAGCATGACATTCTTCGTGTGATAATCCCCGTGGATCATGCGGATGCACTTCGGGACCGCCTGCACCAGGGAATAAAGCTTTTCATACTGGCCGGTCTCCAGATGATCCTTCAGGAAGCGGACCCATTTCAGGGCAACCTCCCGCTGGTCCGGGAGCTGACCGCCCGGCACGTCCGTGCAGTGGATCTTCTTCAGAAGATCCACATACAGGGTGATATAGTATTCCAGCCGTTCCGGTTCTTCCGTAATCAGCTGGGAGAAGGGCTTTGCGTTCAGCAGCTCAAATACAGAGCCGTAAGTGTCCCCGACCCTCACGATATCATAGGGGATGGCTGTCGGGATCCCAAGGATCAGCGCGCGTCTGGCGACATCGCGCTCATGGCGGATATCATCGATGGCGTTCGGATTGAAATAGACCTTCACGATGGTCTCCGGGTCAGTCCTGTAGACCTTTCCGTTGGAGCCCCGGCCTATGACGTCACAGCCCTCGACCGAGAGTTCGCGGTAGGCTTTTTCCACCGTCATCATCTCCGTAAAGCCGGTCATCTCGAAGATGTCATAGACTTCCGCAGAAACATTGGTGATGCAGAGATCCTTGTCTTCCTTCCGGAGACGGAGGATCACGCGGAGTCCCGCGCTGGAAATATACTCAAGGCCCTGACAGTCGAGCACCGCCGAAAGCCCCGGATTTTCCCTCCGGAGCTTTATGACTTCATCTTCGACCGATCTCGCGTTCCCGGAGTCAATACGCCCCCGAAGCGAGATGATCAGCCTGCCTTTTTCTGCCTTTCCGGAAACCTGTTCCATACTCTGCTCTCTCCTCAGATTTTGGAGACCGGCATCATGTCAGTGAAACCGGTCATGTCAAATATCTCGTATACTTCCGGGATGACATTGACGATGCTGGCCTCGGGATCCGCTTTGCGGAGCCGGAGGATCATCCGGAGACCCGCACTGGAAATATACTGAAGTTCCCTGCAGTCCAGAACGACCGGGATGCCCGGTGCCTCGGCGCGGAGCGCGTTCAGTGCCTCCTCCGTCTCTGCCGCGTTCGTGGAATCCACACGTCCTTCGAGGCTGATGAACAGCTTCCCTTCTGCAGTTCTTCCGCTGACCTTTGCCATTTTGATTTCCTCCGTTTTTCCTTCAAGTTCGGTAATCTTAAAGACTCTTTTTACCAGTTCGTAGTATTCCTTCCATGCCGGATAATCACTGAGTTCCGGCCTCAACAGTTCCGCAATGGTTGAATAATACCAGTACTGAAGGCTTGAATCCTTCATATTAAAAGCCTGCCACAGGTTCGCGCCCTCCAAGTCCCAGCTCCGGTAGAAGGAGCGCATGTTGGAGAGCTTGTCCCCGAGCCACAGCATTTTGACATCCTTGCTGCTGTTCCGCAGTTCCTCCAGGGACTCTTCCTTCCGGATCCGCCATGTTTCTCCCGGCGGGAGTTCCTCGCGTTTGTTTTCCGTCTCGGAAGCCACAAGCTTCGCGACCCGGTCGCCGAACCTCTCCCGCACTTCCTCGATCGTCGTGTTCGTGTCCTCCACGACATCATGCAGGAGCGCCGCTGCCAGGATCTCCTGGTCATTCGTCATGGTCCCGACGATCACTGCCGCCTCCATGGGGTGCAGAAGATACGGGATCCCGGCGTTTTTTTTCCGAACCATCCCGTGATGCCGCTCCAGAGCAAACATCAGGGCATCATCAAACAGACTCACGTCCTCCCTCCCTATATGCCTCAGCCGAATTTCTTCTTCATCGTCACAATGTTCCGGCCGTCCCGGCGTTCATACATCATGCTGTCCATCGTCTTCTTGACGAGGTAGATGCCGAGGCCGCCGATCTTCCGCTTATCCGCGGAGAGCGTCACGTCCGGGTCTTTCTTCGCCAGCGGATCATAGGGGATCCCGCTGTCGATCAGCACCATCGTCAGTTCTCTTCCCGCTTCGTCGAATGCGACGCGGAGCTCCATCTCCCCGATTTTCGGCGTGTAGGCATAGTTGGCGATGTTGATGTACATCTCTTCCAGCGCAAGATCGATCTGAAGACGGACCTTGAGCGGGCAGTCCTTCTCATCCAGGATCTCGTCCAGGAAAGCCGTGACCGTCTCAAGATTCTCCTTTGTTGCCGCTACCCTTATCTTCTTAAAGATATCTGCCATAACCAGTCCCCCCAAGGACTATAGGTTGCCGAGCCCCTTCTCTGCTGTCATACCAGGCCGAAATGCTTCAGGGCATTTTCGATCCCGTTCTCATCTACCGAATCCGTAACATAATCCGCTGCCGCCTTGACCGCATCGCCTGCGTTGCCCATCGCGACACCGATCCCGGCATATTTCAGCATTTCGATATCATTTTCCCCGTCCCCGAAGGCCATGATCTCGGAACGGTCCAGGCCCTGCTCTTCAATGAACTGGGCGATTCCTGCCGCTTTCCCGCTGCCGCGGGCGACGATATCGATGCCGGTGGGATTCCAGCTCGTGATGGAACATTCATCCAGGATCTCGTCCAGGACCTTTCGTTCATGATCCTGGACAAAGGCAATGCACTGGTATATCTTCTCTCCGTCATAATCATTCACGGTTCCGATGTCCGGGATCGTGCCATGGGTGCTGGCCTGTGTCTCGACGACAACATCATCCACATAATTGATGTATCGTTTGTCCGATGAGATCATCACGAAGGGAATCTTCTTTGCCCGGAAGATCCCGGAAAGGACCTCGACCTCGTCCGCGCTGATGGGTGTACCTGCATAGGCTTTTTTATTCTCATCCAGGATGAGATTCCCGTTCAGTGTGAGATATCCGTCGAAGGGGATCTCCATCACCGGGAGCTTGGAGAGTTCGATCATATGCCTTCCTGTGGCGATGAAGATCTTGATTCCTTTTTTCCGGATTCTCCGGAGTGCGCGCCGGGTGCTGATCGGAACCTTTCCCTGTTTCTGGGACAGCAGCGTCCCGTCCACATCAAAAAAGACCGCTTTAATCATTCGGATTCCCCCCCCAAAAACCTTTTACATCAGCTATTGTACACGAAACAGTGCCGAGTTTCACCTGTCAAGTTCAGATTTGACAAATTGTTTTCGTTCTGCTATCTTCTTTATATCATATGACTGACGGAAAAACGGGAGCACCCGCGTGAAGTATGATCTTAGTAAGCCGACCGTCTGGGCGAGATTCCCGGACTGTCGGTTTTTGTTTCCCTGAACGGAGGAAAAGACTCCCCTGCGGATCTGATCTTCCGTGCAGGAACAGGCAGAACGGAAAAGTATTTCTGAAAATGAAACAGTAGTTCTATCAAGGAGGAAACCATGGAATATAAGTCTGACATCGAGATCGCGCAGTCTGTCACCCCGAAAAAGATCACCGAGATCGCCGCAAAAGCGGGAATCGATGAAAAGTACCTGGAACTGTACGGAAACTACAAGGCAAAGATCGACTATAAGCTTCTGAAGGAGAACAAGAATCCTGACGGAAAGCTGATCTTAGTCACCGCCATCACCCCGACTCCGGCCGGCGAAGGCAAGACCACCACTTCCATCGGTCTTGCGGACGGTCTCCGGAAGATCGGAAAGAACTCCATCCTCGCCCTCCGCGAGCCGTCCCTGGGACCGGTCTTCGGCGTCAAGGGCGGCGCTGCCGGCGGCGGCTGGGCCCAGGTCATCCCCATGGAGGACATCAACCTCCACTTTACCGGCGATTTCCACGCCATCGGTGCTGCCAACAACCTGATCGCGGCCATGCTGGACAACCATATCTACCAAGGCAACGCCCTCCGCATCGACCCGAAGCGCGTCACCTGGAAGCGTGCGGTGGATATGAACGACCGCCAGCTCCGCTCCATCGTCGGCGGCCTCGGCGTCCGCACGAACGGCGTGGCCCGTGAGGACGGCTACGACATCACCGTCGCTTCCGAGATCATGGCGACCCTCTGCCTCTCTTCTTCCATCCCGGATCTGAAGGAGCGCCTTGCACGGACCATCGTCGGCTACACCTACGACAACGAGCCGGTGACTGTGGACGACCTGAAGGCCACCGGCGCGGCGGCAGCCCTTCTGAAGGATGCCATCAAGCCGAACCTGGTCCAGACCCTGGAAGGCACGCCGGCATTTGTCCACGGCGGCCCCTTCGCCAACATCGCCCACGGCTGCAACTCCGTCATGGCTACCCGTATGGCGATGAAGCTCGGCGACTACTGCGTCACGGAGGCCGGCTTCGGCGGCGACCTGGGCGCAGAGAAATTCCTTGACATCAAGTGCCGCATGGCAGGTCTCCGCCCGGACGCCTGCGTGGTCGTCGCAACGGTCCGCGCGCTGAAGCATCACGGCGGCGTCGCCAAGGCAGATCTCGGCCAGGAGAATCTGGAGGCGCTGGAGAAGGGTCTTCCGAACCTGCTCCGCCATGTGGAGAACATGACCCAGGTCTACGGCCTTCCGACTGTCGTGGCCATCAACCGCTTCCCCACCGATTCCGAGGCAGAGCTGGAGCTGGTCCGCAGCAAGTGCGCTGAACTCGGCGTGAACGTGGCCCTCTCCGAGGTCTGGGGCAAGGGAGGCGACGGCGGCGTCGAGCTGGCAAAGGAAGTCGTCCGTCTCTGCGATCATCCGGAAGACAACCACTTCAGCTTCTCCTATGAGCTGGACCGCTCCATCGAGGAAAAGCTGAACGATATCGTGACCCGCATCTATCACGGAAAGCGCGTCGTCCTGACCGCCCAGGCAAAGAAACAGGCAGCACGCCTCACCGAGCTGGGCTACGCCGGCTGCCCGATCTGCGTCGCGAAGACCCAGTATTCCTTCTCCGACGACCAGAAGCTTCTGGGCGCGCCGGATGACTTCGAAGTCACGGTCCGCAACCTGAAGATCTCCGCCGGCGCAGGCTTCATCGTCGCGCTGACCGGCGACATCATGACCATGCCGGGCCTGCCGAAGTCCCCCGCCGCAGAGCGCATCGACATCGATGAGAACGGAGTTATCTCCGGACTGTTCTGAGCCGGATAACGCCCTGTCTCATTACGCTCCGGCAGTGCTGCCCGGACCGGAAGAACCGGTCTCAGGCTCCCCTGAAAACGCCGTATTTTCACATGCTGAAGCAAAGGTCCGTAAGACCTGAAAAACCCCTGCCAACGAGGCAGGGGTTTTTAGCTTTCTCCTGATATGACCGGAATCAGGACTTCGGGACTGCCGGCGTCCAGTAATGCTGATCGTAGATGTCGGTGAAACGGTACAGGATCAGCGGCTTGCTGTCCAGATAAGTGTTGCTGATCTCCATGTTGTCAGTGACTGTCATCTGTTTGCCGAGCATGTAGCTGTCCCGGAATTCTCCGTCATAACTGTAGAAATCGCAGAGGAAATCCAGCTTGTCACCGGGAACCAGCTCCGTGAGGCCTCTCGCGACGGTCTCTGTGTCCGCCGGATCGTAAGCCGGACGGGCGCCGGCGATATAGCCGTAGGGATTCTCGTTGTCGAAGATCAGGATCAGCTGTACATTCTCACCGTTCAGCTTCGCCGGGACATAGCCGGTGATCGTGTAGTCGTCTCCGATCTCGGTGGTATCCAGGTGATAGTAAGCCACCGGCTGGCCGTTGATGGAAAGCCAGGTGCCGTCCTCGTCCGCGATCAGTTCCCCGTGCTCTCCGAAGGAGTACAGGTTGTCGAGGCCCATATCCACATATCCTTCGCCGTCGTCCACGAAAACGTTCTGGTCTACGGCGCTGACCAGGCTCCACTGGTCCTCGCTGAGAGTGACGGCATGCTTTCCTTCCGCCGTCTCCTCCCACACCAGCTGCCCTGCGTCGAAGCGGTTGTCCGCGATGTAGGCTGCGGTGTCTTCCATACTGAGGGAGCGTCCGAAGAAACTGCCGGCGCTGCCGGAATCAAATCCGCTGATACCGCTGCTGCCGCCGCCGAGGAAGGCGTTCAGGAGTTCCGCCAGGGCTTCCGCGCTGTCATAGCTGCCGGCGGAGGAACCGCCGGAACTGCTTCCGCCGTAAGATCCTGAGCCGCCTGAACTGCCGCCATAGGAGCCGCCGGAGCTGCCGGAGCTGCCGTAGTTTCCGAACAGCGACGGGAATGGACTGGAAGAACCGCCGGTGGAGATCTGCCCGGACATCTGGAGGCTCGCGAAGTCACGGATGCAGTCCGCGTAGGAGTCATCCAGACCGATGGCCTCGTAGGTCTTCAGCGCCGCGTTGACTGTGGAGGTCTTCTTCAGCGGGAAATAGATGGAAAGGCCGTAGGCGTTCGTCATGTTGGAGGAGGTCTTGTTGTACTTGACCGCGCTCATGAGGGTCTCGGCCAGCTTCTTTCCTTCCTCCGTCCCCACATTCCTCGCGAAGTGGACGAGGTCGATCTGGTCGATTCTCGTGGACTGGGCGAACTCACGGGTGTTGCTTCTCGCCACGGAGACATCCCGGTACTCGCTGTTGTTGATCTTCTCCTGAGTGCTCTTTGAGAAAGCACTGAAGTCTGCGCCCAGGGTCTGACCCAGCTCTGCGAGGTTCGTCAGGGACAGCGTTGTCTGCTGGCCGCGGCACTGGGTCGCACAGGTGGAGACAAAGTCGTCGATGATCTGCTTTCCGATGTCCAGGGTGTCCATGGAGGTGTTCTTCGAGAGGGCGTTCAGCCAGTTGGTGTAATACCAGCCGATGCCGGGCTCGGTCTCCTCGGACGCGATCATATAGTCCGCGTACTGATTCATCACCAGTGCGGTCTCTGCGGTCGCCATCAGGCAGGCGTCAAAGCCGATAAAATCGTACTTCAGTCCGCCGTCCTTCAGGGCCTTGTTGATGCCGGAAAGATTCATGGAACCGCTGGACTTGTACTTCTCATCATAGCCGTAGCCCGAGATGGAGCCGCCGCCGTGGTCCCAGAAGATCAGCATATTGCGGTCCGCCGGATAATTCGAAGCGCACCACCTGATGAAGCCGGACAGAGTCGCCGGGTCTGTCATGGGCTTCGCATTTTCCTCAGCGAGCTTCTGCAGACCGCCCTTCTCCACCTTGTAGATCTGGTTCCGTGAAGAACTGACAACATTGTTCTTCCACTGCCGGCATCCGCCGGTATAGACGAGAAGATTCACCTTGTCGGAGATGTTCGCCTTGGTCATCTCCACCAGGTCGTTGGTCGCCATTCCGTTTCTGGACTCCAGATCGGTACCGCACATGTAGACCATGAGGGTGACGACATCACTCCCGTTCCCCTTCGGATTCACATAGTGGGCTCTCGCCTTCGGGGACTCGTTCCGGTTCAGGGTCCCTGCGTTGGAATTGCCGGACCACCCTGTGGAGGAACTTCCGGTGTTCGCGAACATGTCGTAAAGGCTGCCATAACCGCCGTATCCGCCGGAGCTGCTGTGGGAGCTGCTTCCGGAAGATCCTCCGGAAGTGCTGCCGCCGGATGAACCGCCGGAGCCGCCCAGCAGGTCTGAAAGATCCCCGCCGGCGGACTGGGTCTGCGCAGCCTGGGTCTGGGGTGCCTGAGTCTGGTACGCCTGAGTCTGGCCCGTACCGGAGCCTCCTCCGCCGCCCAGCAGTCCGCCGAGACTGCCTCCGCCGCCGAGAAGTGCGATCAGCAGGATCACGATAAACGGAAGGCCTCCGCCTCCGCTCCGCTTTCCGCCGCCTCCGGAACTGCCGGAGCCGCCGGAATCGCCGCCAAACGCGGAGCCGCTGCCTACCGGCCCGGTTCCCTGGCCTTCACCCCGGCGGTGTACGCCCGCGCCGGGCCCGGTCACATGTTTTTCTCTTGCCCTTGGTCTGTTGTCTGGCATAGTGAATACTCCTTTTTCAAAAATCTGAAAAACGAAAAACTCTTCCCCGACATTATAACACAGAAACGGTTTCAGGAAGTTTTCCTGAAACCGTTTCTGTTCCGCCGGCAGACTTATGCTTTGCTGTCTGTGTTCTCTTTTCCGACGGCGTTCTTTCCGATCATAACGCCGTTCTTCTGGGAAACGTGCATCAGATACACCACCACCAGCATCATGATGATGCCGATCAGCAGGGACACGACCGGATTCTTGACAAAGCCGGCCACGATGTAGGTGACAAAGGAAACCGCCGCCGCCGTCATGGCGTAAGGCATCTGGGTGGAAACGTGAGCGATGTGGTCACACTGGGCACCTGCAGAGGACATGATCGTCGTGTCGGAGATCGGGGAGCAGTGGTCGCCGCAGACCGCGCCTGCCATGCAGGCAGAGACGCAGATGATAGCCAGCGGATTTCCGCTCTCCAGCGGGAATACCTTCAGGGTGATGGGGATCAGGATGCCGAAGGTGCCCCAGGAGGTACCGGTGGCGAATGACAGGCCGCAGGCAATCAGGAAGATGATCGCCGGCAGGAAGTTCAGAAGACTTCCGGCGCTGTTCTCAACGACTGCCGCGACATACTCTGCGGCGCCCAGGGAATCCGTCATGCCCTTCAGCGTCCATGCAAGGCAGAGGATCGTGATGGCGGGGACCATGGCCCGGAAGCCTTCGACGATGCAGCTCATGCAGTCGTGGAACTTCAGCACGCCGCGGATGATGTAGAAAGCGATGGTGATGAACATAGCCACGAAGGAGCCCAGCACCAGGCCGACGGAAGCATCGCTGTTCGCGAAGGAATCCACAAAGGACTCGCCGCTGAAGAATCCGCCGGTGTAGATCATGCCGATGACGCAGCTGATGATCAGGGAGACGATCGGGAAGACCAGATCCACGACTGCGCCCTTGCCTTCGATCTTATCGTCGGAGTCGGCAGTCACCGGCGCGACGGTAAAGATGTCGCCGTTCTTCGCGTTCATCTCATGCAATGCCATGGGGCCGTACTCGATCTTCATGATAGTCATGGAGACCATCATGATAATGGTGAGCAGTGCATAGTAGTTGTACGGAATCGCGTTGATGAACAGCATCAGGCCGTTCGTCCCCTCCGGTGCGAAGCCGGAAACTGCCGCCGCCCAGGAAGAAATGGGGGCGATGATGCAGACCGGTGCAGCCGTCGCGTCGATCAGGTAGGCCAGCTTTGCGCGGGACACATTCTCGCGGTCCGTGACCGGGCGCATAACGCTTCCCACGGTCAGGCAGTTGAAATAGTCGTCGATGAAGATCAGGCAGCCGAGAAGGATGGTAGCCAGCTGCACACCGACGCGGGACTTGATGTGGGCGGAAGCCCACTTACCGAAGGCAGCGGATCCGCCGGCCTTGTTCATCAGACATACCATGATGCCGAGGAAGACCAGGAAGATCAGGATTCCGACGTTGTAGGCGTCGGAGAGCTGCGCGATCAGTCCTTCGTTGAAGATGTGGACCAGCGTTCCCTCAAAGTTGAAGCCGGAGTAGAACAGGCCGCCGACCAGAATTCCGATGAACAGCGAGCTGTAGACCTCCTTGGTGATCAGCGCCAGCGCGATCGCAACGATCGGCGGCACCAGTGCCCAGAATGTTGCGTACATAACTTAAAAACCCCCCTGTATTGTTTTTCCCGGGCTCCTCCGGATGTCCCGAAAAGGACACTCCCGGACTCCTCCGGATGTCCGAAAACGGACCGCTCAGCCTTCCCGCTGAACAGATAGTATTATCTTGCACCTAATCCGGAAAAAATGGAAGTACAAAATCGCCGGAATGATCAGTCTTTTTGGATTCACATGGACATTATGTCCTGTCACTTGTAAATTTCCGAATGATCAGAAGTGCTGACTGCTGTATCCCGGCTTCCGGTATCCTGACGGCGCGGACAATGCTGTCAGCACGCCGTTTACCTGACAGTTCTCTCTCAGCAGCCTCAGGATCTTCTCTCCGGCCGCCTTTCGTTCCGGCGTCGTGCACTGGTTCAGCACAGCCAGATAAGGCCGGTCCCCGGCATTCTTCCGGGTGCCCTGCTCCGAGACAAGGATCGCGGCAACCACCTCAGCGGTCACAGTCTGGCCCGCTGCCCCTTCCTGCCGTCCGGCTTTCTCTTCCTGCTTTGCTTTACCCCCCGGCAAATCACAAAGCTCAGGCACTGATTCCGCAAGCTCTGCCCGGAAACAGACTTCCCGGAGCGTTTTCCCGATACAGGACAGTCCGGCAACGCCGAGGACCGCTGTAGTCTCCGGGCGGATCACCGGCTCATGAGAAGCCGGAAGCTTCAACGGCAGGTGCCGGGCTCCGTCAGCTTCGATCAGGACCACATCCGCCGCGGCCAGGGCTTCCCGAAACTCTTTTTCCGGCAGCGGTCCCAGCTTCCTCAAAAGCCGGTCCGCATTGGGCGGGTATTCTTCTGTCAGCGTACCAGCCACCGCATATCTGCCGGCTTCCCACTCTTTTTTTACAGAAGGAAAATCCGCACACCAGCCGCAGTGATCCGGCACCAGGATCTTTGTCGTGGTCGTCACCAAAACCCGGGGGGCCGCCGAACCGTTTTCCGGCACGCCATGCTTCGCCTTGCCATTATCCGGCATGCCGCCCATCGGTTCGAGACCAAAAAGGCGCAGGTCTCCATCCCCCCGGCGAAACATCTCTGCGAGGGTATACAGGAGCGAGGTCTTTCCCCCGGCTCCCACGATCGAGATTACCTGCGTCTTTTTATTGTTCATGGCTTCTTTTGAGCACGGCAGTGCCTGCAGCATTTTTTCCTTGGCCGGAGAAGACTCCCACCTCTATCGGATTCAGCGGTTCAAAAGCTCCGCACAGAGGATCTCCAGCACGCTTCCTCCGATGCTCCGCGATTTGTCCGAAATAGTAAAGCAGTTCTTCTGTTCCTCTTTCCTGGGGTCGATGTCGGCGATCTTCAGGCCTTTCTTCACCGGGTATCCGTCCCGGATCAGGCCGCGGAGAACGCCGGCAAGGGACGCCGTGACCGGAACCCGCATTCCGTCCTGACCTCCGTTTCCGGTCATTTTTCCGTTTTCAGCAGGCTCCCGGCTCTCGATCTCCGCGATGATTTCTCCCACCGTCACCAGATCGCCGATCCGGCGGATCGCCCGGAGTGTTCCGGAAGCCGGCGCGTGGATGACACGCTCCGCGCCGTATCCGCCGATCAGGCCCGGGATCCCGGTGTTCGGGATCGCCTGCCCTTCCCGGATGATCCTTCCGAGCTGATGTCCGCGCTTTGTCTCCACGACATAATCCACGTCCTCGCCCGCTGTAAAGCCCGGCCCCAGTGCCACGGTGAGGGGCGCCATGCCGCGGTGCGTCCCGAGGTTCCGTTTCGCAAGGATCGCATCGATCACAGCTGCCGGCCTCAGGCGGGAGATACACTCTCCTTTCGGATCCGCCAGCACCGGGATCTGTCCGGCATCGATCACACGGCCTGCTTCTTCGGCGGTCCGGATCAGGACCGCCGTCATGTCCTCGACCTGCGCTGTCCCCTGGAACACCGCTTCACTGACTGCCACCGCCCGGCGGATGGCCGCGGGATTTTCTGTCTCCAGCACAAGAAGCCGGAAGCCGCTCTTCCACAGCCGGTAAATGGTTCCGGTGGCCAGGTCTCCGCCTCCGCGGATGATGATCAGCCCGTCATAGATCATTTTTGCTTCCTTTCCGTGCAGAAAAACTTCTGTAAATCATCCCTCGATGCCGGTGACGGTATAATCCTTGTCCTCGACAGCCTTCTTCAGCACGTCGTCCGCCACGTCTGCGGACAGGGTGACGACTGCGGTGCCTGCCTCGTGGCTTACCTGCGCGCTCTCGACACCGTCCAGCTTCTCCAGCGCCTTCTTCACGGTCGCCTCGCAGTGCATGCACATCATTCCTTCGATCTTCATTGTCTTCGTCATTTCATTTCCTTTCCCGCCGTTCCCGGCGTCAGCATGATCATTACCGTTTTCTCCCGCTTCCGGTTCTGAGGTTCCAAGCAGCTTTCCTTCACTGTCCGTCTGCACCGGATGCTTCAGCGGCCTGTCCTTCGAGGCGTCGTGCACCTTCAGGAGATTCAGCCGGAGCGCATTCGTCACCACACAGAAGCTTGAGAGACTCATGGCCGCAGCGCCCAGCATCGGGTTCATGGTGATACCGAAAAGATGAACATAGGCACCCGCCGCCGTCGGGATCAGCAGCGTGTTGTAGATCAGAGCCCAGAAAAGGTTCTCAAGAATGTTCTTATAGGTGGCGCGGGAAAGCCGCACCGCGCCGGAGACATCCGAAAGCCGGCTCTTCATCAGGACCACGTCCGCCGCATCGATGGCCACGTCCGTGCCTGCGCCGATGGCAATTCCGATGTCGGCCCGGGTCAGGGCCGGCGCGTCGTTGATGCCGTCGCCCACCATCGCCACCTTGCCGTGCTCCTGCAGCTTGCGGATCACAGCTTCCTTGCCGTCCGGAAGCACACCCGCGATCACCTCGCTCACGCCTGCCTGGCGGCCGATGGCCTCTGCCGTCCGCCGGTTGTCGCCGGTCAGCATGACCACATGGATGCCCATGTTCCGAAGTTCACGGATCGCCGCCGCGCTGTCCTCCTTCATGGTGTCCGCCACCGCGATGATGCCGAGAAGCTTCTCATCCGCCGCGAAGAAGAGGGGCGTCTTTCCTTCCTCCGCCAGCTTTTCCGATGCCTCCCGGATCTCCGCGGAAACCGGAACCACTGTGGAGATGAATTTCAGATTTCCACCGGTCAGCGTCACCGGCTTTTCCCGGGGGCCTTCCGGATCCGCAGGCCCGGCCGCGGCGTCCGCCGCCAGCACAGCCTTCAGGCCGTTGCCCGGCAGGGCCGTGAATTCCGTGACCTCCAGAGCCGCGATTTTTCCGGCCCTTCCGTACTCCGTCACGGCCCGGGCCAGCGGGTGCTCGCTCTTCTGTTCCAGGGAGAAGGCCAGCCGCATGAGCTCTTCCTCCGTGACGCCGCCTGCCGGTACCACGTCTGTGACCACCGGTGTTCCGTTCGTGATGGTGCCGGTCTTGTCCAGCGCCACGATCTGCACATTTCCGGTCTCCTGCAGCGCTTCCGCGTTCTTGAAGAGAATCCCGTTCTTCGCGCCCACGCCGTTGCCCACCATAATGGCCACCGGCGTCGCCAGGCCCAGGGCGCAGGGGCAGCTGACCACCAGGACCGTGATGGCCCGGGCCAGGGACCAGCCGAGGGGCGCGCCCGCCAGAAGCTTCCAGATCACAAAGGTCACGAGGGCGATGCCGATGACCACCGGGACAAACACGCCCGAGATCCGGTCCGCAAGCCTTGCCACCGGGGCCTTCGTCGCGGCAGCGTCGCTGACCATCTTAATGATCTGGGACAGCGTCGTGTCCTCGCCGATGCGCGAGGCCTCGCACTTCAGGAAGCCGGACTGGTTCAGGGTCGCGGAGCTTACCTCGCTTCCCGGCTCCTTATCCACCGGGATGCTCTCCCCCGTCAGCGCCGATTCATTCACCGCGCTGGTACCCTCGAGGACGATGCCGTCCACCGGGATATTTTCGCCGGGGCGCACCACAAAGATGTCGCCCTTCCGCACCTCGTCGATGGGGACTACGACCTCCTGTCCGTCCCGGACCAGGGTCGCTGTCTTCGGCGCCAGTTTCATGAGACTCTTCAGCGCGCTGGTGGTCTTTCCCTTGGAATAGGCCTCCAGCATCTTTCCCACCGTGATCAGCGCCAGGATCATCGCCGAAGATTCAAAGTAGAACTCCATCATGTATTCCGTGACCGCCGCAGTGTTTCCGTCGGCCGCTGCCCGGGTCATGAGGAACAGGATCACCGTGGAATAGACGAAGCCTGCCATGGAACCGAGGGCGATCAACGTGTCCATGTTCGGCGCCCCGTGGAACAGGGACCGGAACCCGCTGGTGAAGAACTTCTGGTTGATGATCATGACGATGGCCGCCAGCACCATCTGGATGAGTCCCATCGCCACATGGTTTCCTTCAAAGAACGCCGGCAGAGGCAACCCGAACATCATGTGCCCCATGGAAAAATACATGAGGATGAACAGGAATCCCAGCGACAGGATCAGGCGGCGCCGGAGCTTCGGCGTCTCATGATCCTTCAGCGCTTCCTCCTCCGCCGCAAGCTTCGCGGAAATACCGGCGGAACCGCCCCGGTCCGGGGCGGCATTCTTGAGAGATGCCCCGTAGCCCGCGTCCGTGACCGCGCGGATGATGTCCTCCGGCGCTGCGGTCCCTTCCACGCCCATGGAGTTCGTGAGCAGGCTTACCGAGCAGCCCGTCACGCCTTCGACCTTGCTCACGGCCTTCTCGACCCGGGCCTGACACGCCGCGCAGCTCATGCCTGTTACTGTGTACTGTTCCATTAACTGTCCTTCTTTCTATATCCTTTGCATCAGGGAAATCCGGGGTGCGGTTACTGCACTGCCGCCGGCTCCGCCGCTTTCGCGTTCATGATCAGCATCTGCAGACGGTTCTCGATGTTCGCTGTGCTGATGTCGGGATCATAGTCCAGAGCCAGGATCTGGACATCCGGGTAGAGTTCCCGGAGCTTCTTCATGATGCCGCGGCCCACCACGTGGTTCGGCAGACAGCCGAAAGGCTGGAGGATCAGGAAATTCCTGCACCCCTCCGCCGCATTGTGCAGGATCTCGCCCGGGATCAGCACGCCCTCGCCCGCGTCGAAGGTATGATGGATCACCTTGTCGCTGACCTTCACCAGATCTTCCATGCGGGTCGCCTTCTCATAGAGCGGGTGCTCACAGGCGATCCGGTCGCACATGTCGTGGGCCAGGTCGAAGATCCGGTTCTCCACCGCGAACATCCCCTTCTCGGTGAGTTTTTTCTTCAGGTGGTACTCCCGGTTCTGGGCGTCCTTAAAGAAGTAAGTCTTCCGGATGACATCCGTCATCCGCGCCTCGATGATCTCCATCCCGTTGTCCTCGAGATAACGCTCGATCTCGCGGTTCGCGCCGGGATGGAAGTTCAGGAGATACTCTCCCACGATCAGGACCCGGGGCTTCAGGACAGAGCGGTCATAGCGCACCGTCTTCATGATCTGGATTGCCCGGCGGAATCCCTTGTGCATGCCGCGGATGCCGTCCTCCTCCAGGCCGTGGATGATATAGTCCATCCCGCGCTCGAAGGCCTTGTCCGCGCTGCCCTTGAAGATCTCATAGGGGCGGATCTTCCGGAGAAGCTCCTCCATGGCGTCGATCACCGGCATCGCGAAGGCGATCCGGGAAGCGCCGTCCAGATTCATCTTGTAGCCCGGATGCAGGTTCCGGGCATCCTCCATATCGTTGGTGATGATCGGGACCTGGGGATATCCCGCATCGTCCAGGGCCTTCCGGAGCAGCGCGCCGTAGTGGGTCAGGCGGCAGTCGCCGATATACTTGCCCATGGCCACCGCCGTGCGGTCAGGGTCATAGGCGCCGCTCTCCAGGGCAGCCAGGGCTTCTCCGATCACGATCTGGGCCGGGAAACAGATGTCGTTGTGCACGAACCGCTTCCCGAGGCGGATCGCCTCTTCGCGGCCGATATCCATGGAAACGGCACGGAGTCCCTGGGCCTTGAAGGCTGCCGACATGACGCGGCAGAAGGCATGGCTGGTGTTGGGGACCAGCACCACCCGCTCTTTGTCTTCCTTCGTAAACTTCACCGGGTAGGGATCCGGAAGCCGATGTACCTGCCGCGCAGCTGCCGCCATCCGGGCGCGGTTCATGTCGATGGTCTCCACGAAGGAGCGCACGCGGATGCGCAGCGGTCCCTGGACATCGCTCTCGTCCAGCTTCAGGACCAGCGGTGCCTTGCCCGAGATCTCCTTCATCAGGCGGATGATCTCATCGGAGAGATAGGCGTCATGACCGCAGCCGAAGCTCACCACCTGGACATATTCCAGCCAGTCGTTCTCCGCCGCGAGGATCGCCGAGGAAAGCATCCGGGCGTGGAAATTGTTGACGACGTCGATGCGGCACCGGGAAAGATCCACCGCGTTCGCCTCCGGCAGGGAGTCGGCAGTCAGGACAGGGATCCCTGACCGGGTGAACATCTCCGGGAGGTCGTGATTCACCAGAGCGTCATTCTGGTAAGGCCGGGAAGCAAGCACCACCGCGTACCTTCCCTCCCGCTTCACCTGGCTGATCACCTGGGCGGCAGCCGCCTTCAGGGTGCTTCGGAACTGGCGCATGGCGTCGTCGCCCGCGGTGATGGCTTTCCGCACCTCCGGCGCAGAGATCCGGAAGCGCTTCTTCATCCAGGCACAGAGCTGGACATCCCTGTCCGCATCCGTATACCAGTGGAACAGGGGTGCGTCAAAGGGAATTCCGAAGCGCTCTTTCGGATCGTCCGAGTTCCGGACGACAATGGGATATCCCTTCACTACGGCGCACATGGATTCGCTGGTCTTTTCCGTGTTTTCCGTCGGGACCACCGTCACCAACGGCATGAAGATCCGGTCCACACCCATCTTCGCCAGGGCGCGCAGATGCCCGTGCACCAGCTTTGCCGGGAAACAGACCGTGTCGGAGGTGACTGCCTGCAGGCCGTCCTCGTAGATCTTCCGGGTACTCATCGGGGACATCTTCACCCGGAACCCGAGATACCGGAAAAAGGTCGTCCAGAAGGGCATGTTGTCCCAGAAGGCAAGGACCCGCGGAAGGCCGATGACCGGCGCCCTGCGGCGCTTCGGCTCCGGAACGGGATACTCCCGGAACAGAAGCTGCTCCCTCAGCCGGAACAGGTTCGGGACGGACTTCATGTCCGCTTCTTTTTCCTTCACCTGCTTCCGCACTGCCTCGTCCTTCGGGTTTCCGAGAATCTCTCCCCGCTCGCAGCGGTTGTTGGTGATCCAGGTGCTCCCGTTGGAGAAGCGGACGATAGTCCTGCGGCAGTGATTTCCGCAGAAGGGGCAGGGAGAGTTCGCGTTCTGAGTGTAGGAGAAATCATCCAGCGAATCGAGCCCCGGAAATGTTTTCTTCAGCGTGCCGGCATCGTACGCTTCCTTTGTGAGAAGGGCTGCGCCGATGGCGCCCATGATGCCGGGATAAGGCGCGCGGACCACCTCATGGCCCACATACTGCTCCAGCGCCCTGAGAACCGCGTCGTTCTCAAAGGTGCCGCCCTGGACCACGATCCGGCTTCCCAGGGAGTTCAGATTCGAAACGCGGATGACCTTGGTAAACACGTTTTCGATGATGGAACGGCAGAGACCCGCCATAATGTCGCCCGGCAGCTTCCCGTTCCGCTGTTCCGTGATGATGCTGGAATTCATGAAGACCGTGCAGCGGCTGCCGAGGAACGCCGGGTGCTCCGACGCGAAGGCCTCGGCGGCGATGGACCGCACCGGGATCTTCAGGGACGCGGCGAAATTCTCCAGGAAGGAGCCGCAGCCCGAAGAACAGGCCTCGTTCACCACGATGTTCGTGATGATGCCGTGATCCAGCCAGATGGCCTTCATATCCTGGCCGCCGATGTCCAGCAGGAAGGTGGCATCCTTCACATACTGCTCCGCCGCCCTGGCATGGGCAACGGTCTCGACAAAGTGGCACTCAGTGCCGAAAGCCTTGTGGAACAGAAGCTCCCCATAACCTGTGGAGCCTGCAGCAAGGATCTCAAGCTCCGCTCCGGCATCCCGGTAGCGCTGCCGCATGGCGATCAGCGCTTCCTTCGCCACCATCAGCGGCTCGCCTGCGTTCGGCGCATAGAAAGAGTCCAGGAGCTCCCCGTCCTCTCCCAGCAGCACGAACTTCGTCGTCGTGGAACCGGAATCCATGCCGAGGAACGCCCGGAAATGATCTCCCGGCTTCGGCTCTGCTCTTTTCAGTTCGCTGTGGGGATGGCGCGCAAAAAAGTCTTCCCGCTCCGCATCGTCTTTGAAGAATACCGGGGCCTCTTTGGAACCCGTGCGGATCTCAGCGCGGCGGCTGTCCAGCTCCGCCGCCAGTTCCCTTGCCCTGCGGGCGGGCATCCGGTTCCCGCCGGTCTCAAACAGGAGCGGCACGGACAATGCGGCGCCGTAGGCGACGATGACTTCAGGATGAGGCGGGATCAGGATCTCGTCCTCGTGAAGCTCCAGACGCTCTGCGAACACCCGGACCAGGGCCGGGTTGAAGTTCAGCGGACCGCCCTCGAAGACCACCGGCTTCCGGATGTCCAGTCCCTGGGCCAGTCCGCCGATGGTCTGCTTCGCGATGGCATGGAAGGCAGAGAGCGCAAGGTTTTCCTTCGATGCGCCCTGGTTCAGCAGCGGCTGAATGTCCGTCTTCGCGAACACGCCGCAGCGTCCTGAAATGTGATAGACCGTGGTGCCCCGGGAAGCGAGGCCGTTGATCTGCTCTACGGGGGTCTTCAGAATGGAGGCGACTTCATCGATGAAGGCGCCGGTGCCCCCGGCGCAGCTTCCGTTCATGCGCATGTCGCCGACCTGCAGTTCATCCGTGCTCTGGTCCTTGCGGAAGAACAGCATCTTCGCGTCCTGCCCGCCAAGTTCAATGGCGGTACCCACGTCCTTGTAAAGTCTCCGGAGGGCGATGGCGTTTGCCACCACCTCCTGCGTAAAATTCAGATTCAGAAGATCCGCCACGGGCTTCGCGCCGGATCCTGTCATGGCGATGCGGATCTTTGCATCGGGATACTGTTCCCCGAAACGCTCCAGCGCCGCGCAGACACTGTCCAGCTGGGCGGAACCGTGCCGGCGGTAATCGTAATAGACGATCTCCCCGTTTTCCGGAACCACCGCAGTGATCTTCGTGGTCGTGGAACCGACATCGATCCCGACCAGATATTCTTCCGCCCCGGCCTGTCCGGGACGGGCGGTATTTACTTCATTCATTTCTTTCTCCTGCACTGTAAAGATGCATGCCGAACCCGCCCGGACAGTCTTCTCCGGCCGGGATTCTCCGCCGCATTCCATAGGAATGCGGCAGTCGTCGCAGACCGCCCCAAGACAGTCTGTTCACTGCATATTCAGTTCAGAACAGGAGGACAATGACCGCCGCGAATACGCCGGTACCGCTCATCGGCCCGGCTGCGTCTGGGGATCATGCAGCAGGAAAGACTCCGTCCGCGCAGGACGACGCAGGCAGCGGCTGCCGCCGCGATGCAGAGAAGGATGATCCGGGGAATGAACCCTCCGGCTGTCCGGCTGTCGGGAAGCGAGGGTTCCAGTTCCTGCCGCTGCGCAGTCAGGAGGGGACAGGTCGGATTGACCGTGCGTACTTCCGCCGCTCTGGGCTCTTCCGACTGTCCTGCGGAAAACAGTGAGTCACTGCCGTCGATCTGGGAAATGACCGAAGCAGCCATGCGCCGGATCCGCTCGCAGTTGGCGGAGCCGCCGATCATGGGGATGCTGATAAGCAGCAGGAACACCAGAAGGAACATCGTGACTCTGCCCTGTTTTCTTCTGCAGAACTGCAGCATAACGTTCCCTCCTTTCCTGCTGATTATAATCGTTTTATTTTAGCATATTTTCCCGTCCTTTACAGCCTGATTTCTGCGCCCGTGAATCAAACCTGACCCCTGATTCATGGTATAATTGATTCAGCAGCACTCCGGGGACGCATCCCGGGTCCCGGAAGCTGCAAAGATACTTGCCACTGTTATATCCAGGGAAAAGAGGCAGAACATGGATACCCGCACTCTTCTTGAACAGGATCAGGAACGTTTTCTTACCAGACTTGCCCAGGCTGACACGCCGGAGCGGACTGTCACGGAGATCGAGGAGGAGCTGAACCGCATCCTTCTCCAGTACAACGAAACCTGCACCGACGAGCGGATGCGCGAGGCCGCGCTCCACGCCTTCCAGACCGCCAGAGCCGCGGCAGGGCTTGTGGACAGCGGCGGCGAGATCCGGGTCTATGAGCGGACACTCACCGCAGGGAGCGGAGGCGGCCGTCTTCTTTCCGGAACCGGCGGCGGGAAGCCGGCTCTTCCCATGACCGTGTCAAAACCTTTCCTCGGCCCGCTGGCAGCCGGCGCTGCCTCCTCTGTCATCGGCGCACTCCTCTTCATCATGGCGCCGGAATCGATCCGCCCCTTCGCGGCGGCACTGATGATCGTCGGCGGCATCGTCCTCTTCTGGGCCGGCACGCGCTTCGGCGCGGGAAAGGGCATTCCCGTGAAGCGGGACCAGATCTTCGAGTCAAAGCCGGATCCGGACAAGATCTACCGCCGTCTCCACACACTCCTCACAGTCATCGACCAGACGCTGGAGGACGTCCGCCTCTCCGCAGAGGCAGACACGGAGACTCCGCTGCTCACAGGAAAGGAAGCCGGCCTTCCGGATGAAGAGCTTCAGCTTCTGCGCGGCCTTCTGGAAACTGCCTACACCCAGAATGACCGGGACGCGGCCGATGCTTCCATCTCCGATATCCGCTTCTATCTTCACAAGCACGGGATCGATGTCGTGGACTACAACGTCGAGACCGCCAAATGGTTCAATCTCATGCCTTCCAAGGGACAGGGCACCCTCTGCCCGGCACTCGTTAAAGAAGGCACGGTCCTCATCAAGGGGACCGCGGCCGCAGGACGATAAGGATAAGGTACGCTTATGGAACGTTTTTTCGGATTTGACCTCGGCGACGCCGAGAGCGCGGTTTCCGTACTGCCGAAGACCGGGGGGAAGACTCCGGAGGTCCTGTCGGTCCGGGACGCGAAAAGCTTTATCACTGCCTACGCGCGGCTGATGTCCGGAGAGCTTCTGATCGGTGAAGCTGCCTGCTACAGCGCGGATGCGGTGGAGCGGAAGATCCGCTTCAAGAGCCGTTTCCTCACGGATGCGCAGAGCGAGAAGGACATCCGTTCCTTCGCCGCAGGCGTGCTGGGACAGCTCTATCAGGACGGAAACCTGATCCAGAATGAGGACTGCTGCTTTTACATCGGCTGCCCCGCCGGATGGGACAGGAACACCCGGGAGCGTTACCGCTTCCTCTTTGAAAAGACCGGATACCCGCCGGTCAAGGTGATCTCGGAATCCCGCGCGGCCCTGGTCAGCGCCTGCCAGTCCAAGCATCTGCAGGTCGGCTACGACATTCTCTCCCATCCGGTGCTGGTGGTGGACATCGGCTCCTCCACCACGGACTTCGCCTACATCGCCGGTGGAAAAGAAGTCGAGATCCGGAGCGGCGGCGAGGTCTTCCTGGGCGGAGGCATCATGGACGAGCTCCTTCTGGAAGAAGGCGTCCGTGCCTCCAAAGATGAAAAAAAACTCCGCGCCGTATTTAAGGAGAGCGAAGCCTGGAAAAACTACTGTGAATTCGCGGCCCGCCGTCTCAAGGAAAAGTATTTCTCCGACGAAGACTACTGGCGGACCTCCGACTGTACGCAGAACGTGCAGGTCTACTACGATACGCCCATCCGTCTCACCCTCCGGATCAACGAGACCATCGCAGACCGGATCCTGAACCAGGGCGCGCCCCAGCTGGACGGCCGCTCCTTCCGGGAGGTCTTCACCCAGAGTCTCCGGGACACCCGGAAGAACATCGACGGGGAACTGCCGGAGCTCATCTTCCTGACCGGCGGCGTCTCGAAGCTGTCCCACGTGGCTGACTGGTGCCGGGAGGTCTACCCTGAATCCGTCATCATCACGGAGATCCAGCCGGAATTCTCCGTCTCCCGCGGCCTTGCCTGGTGCGGAAAGATCGACGAAGAGCTGCGGGACTTCCTGAAGGATCTGCAGAATTTCATCGACTCCACCACTGTGGAGCGTATCGTCTCCGAGCAGATCGACGGCCTTTACATGCGGGCAGTGGATACCCTGACGAAGCCCATCCTGGAAAATGCCGTCGAACCAGTGGTGAACCGCTGGCGGGACGGGGATATTGAACGCCTCGCCGACATCGACCCCGAGCTCCAGAAGGAGATCGCCGCCTACCTCCGCACGGAGGAAGCCCGGAAGTGCCTGGTGGAGCCGGTGGCCGCGTGGCTGAAGACTCTGGCCTTTGTCCTGGAAGAGTACACAGTGCCCATCTGCGTAAAGCACAACGTCCCCTACCGGGCGCTGAGCCTTTCGTCCTATCTGGCGATCTCCGAGATCGACATTCATCTGGACACCAAGAACTTCTTCCAGATCGAGCAGATCACCTGGCTCATCGACGCCATCATCTCGATCCTGGTGGGACTGCTCTGCGGCGGCAGCGGAATAGCCATCATCTCCACGGGCCTGCCGGGCATCGTGACCGGGGCGGTAGTCTCGCTTCTGGTGCTCTTCCTCGGGAAGAACCGCATGCAGAACGCCCTTCTGCAGGCAAAGATCCCGGGGCCCGTGCGGAAGCTGTTCCCGAAGCGCTATTTCGACACCCACATCCAGGAAATCACGGACGATGTCCGCGCGAATTTCTATGAAAGCCTGGAAAAGGAAAAGAACGCGGAGATCTCCGACCGCCTGGTGGACGAGATCTCTCAGCAGATCGAGGACTGCCTGACCAAGATGGCAAAGGTCGTGGAGATTCCTCTCGGGTAAAGGAGTTCCAACATCAGCCGCTTTCCGAACCAGATCGAGTACGCAGAAGAACCCATCAACGTAGGATAAGAATCCGCGCACAAAGCGAAAAGAGGAACAGGATCTCCTGTTCCTCTTTTTCGTTCTTTTCTCTGTTCTGCCCTTTCCTTTTCCGGCGGCAGCCTGCATTCCCGCAGGCTCCGGTTACCGGATCACCCGCACGTAATCCGGCCGGCCTTCCGGACAGGCGCCCGGGCCGAAGGACCGGATCTCAACGAATTCCATGGTCTCCCGCGCCTCCGGCTTGTCCCAGTCATGAAAGCCCTCCCGGGATATATGAGCATCCAGAAAGCAGTCCTCGATCCGCACCTTCGCGTAATTCCGCCAGGGCCGCGCAATATGGCAGGAACCGTCCGCCACGTTCTCTGTCCGGGTGAACCGGCAGTTCCGCGCGACAAATCCCTCCTTCACGTCCTTCGGCGTGGACGGGGCGAACACAAATCCCGGCTCCACGCTCCGGAACTCACAGCTGTCAAAATAGGCGGTGGCCCCTCCGAAAATAAAATCGATCCCGCCCTCGATCAGGCAGTTTTTGAAATATACCGTGTGGTTTTTCCGGGGTGCGAACTGCTTTGGTCCCAGGAATCCGCCGGGAATGATCTCCTTCTCCGGCAGCGGCGCGAGAAACAGGGTATCCTGATGCCCTCGCAGCACACAGTCCGTCAGCCGGATCCCGTCCCCGTCCAGATACAGTGCCGGCGCCTGGCCGGCCTGCGCCTGGGGTCCGGAGGTGTTCTCAAACACACAGTTCCGGAATTCCAGCCGGTCCCCGTCCACAAGCAGGGTATAAGCCCGGAAGGTCCCGTAAGGCCGCCCGTCCGGATGGGGCATCCTGGCGAAGAATCCCGCCGACCAGGTCTTTCCCTCGATCACCAAGTCACTCTCATGAATATGATACTGTTCCAATTTACCAGTCCCTCCGGTGGATCACGGTGGCATCGAAGTTCTTCACATCCTTCACACCGGTCACCGTCATCATCCGCTGCAGCTGCTTCGTCATAAGCTCGATCTGTTTCGCGGCTCCCGCTTCCTTTCCTTCCTTCAGCGCCTGGATCAGCGTGGTCCCGACAGAGACCGCCGTGGCGCCGAGAGCCATGGACTTATAGACATCCAGGCCGTCGCGGATACCGCAGTCCAGGAACATCGGCTGCCGGGTCAGCTGCCGGAGCTGCTCCATGATGCGGAGCGGCGGCACTGCGTAGTCCACGACCCCGCCGTGATGTGAGATCACCATGCCTGCAGCCCGGGCCTGCCGCGCGAATTCCGCGTCGCGGACGCTCAGGATCCCTTTCACGATAAAGGGCAGTTTACCTGCCTCCAGCACGAAATCGATCAGCTCTTCCCCGCTGATCTCCTTCAGCGGCTCTCCGTCCACCGTGGAGGTGAAATCCCGCTTGTAGACGAGGTCGATGTCGACGCCCGCGGCCATGACGCCGCAGCGCTTCGCATGCTCCAGCTTCCGGAAAAACTTGTCCCGGTCCGCGTAGGGCTTGATGATCTCGATCACGTCACAGCCTGCCTCGACCGCTTCTTCCACTTCATCGTCGGAGCTGACACCCATCCAGAAGACGGCGCCGTTGGCCTTTGCCGCCCGGGCCAGATCCATGCGCGCGCCCGGATAGACCCGCTCATCCAGATGGGACAGCGCAGCGGTCATGACCGGCGTCTGAAAGGTCCTCCCGAACAGCTCGAATTCCGTGCCCGCCGGATAGGAGCCCACATATCTGGTCTCCACCAGCAGCGAATCAAAATAGTCTCTCAGGATGTTCCCCGAATTGGCGGGATTTCCGCTGTTTTCCATTCCGGACATCTCTCATTTCCCCCTTTGTTATCCTGTTATCACTTACATTCCACCGAGAAGATCTCCCGGTAGCTGACCTTCCCGTCCTTCGTGTCGGAGCGCATGAGGGATATCTTCCGGACCTCCATCTCCGCCTTGTCCACCGGGAATTTAATGACGTTCGACGCCTTCCGGACCAGGGTGATGTGCGGCGTGAAGGTATCGTTCTCAAAGGGGACCTTGTCCTCTTTCAGCTGATTCCTCAGGGCCTTCACGTTCATCTTCATCTTCTGGTTTCCTTTGACGCCGGCCCAGAGAGTGTTTCCGAAACTGCCCGAGCCGTCCGTGGAGAGCTTGAAGCGTTCAAACTCCACCTTCTTCATCGCTTCCTTCACGGGAAGGGCATCCGGCAGTTCTCCGATGAACGCCAGTGTCATGTGCAGATTTTTCGCCGAAGGATAGTTTCCTCCGACCCCTGCTTTTTTCAGGTCGTGCATGGCGTTGATCAGCGCCTTGTTCACTTTCTCGTCCGGCATGACCGCGATAAAAAGTCTCATGATTCTTCCTCCGTATCTGCAGGGATAGTGCATCACATCCCATTTTAGCCATATCCCGTTGAATTTACAATGTCCCTGTTCCGCACCTGCCCCGGCCGCTTTCTTTTTCTGCCCGGCTAGCGTAAAGATGTTGCCAGTTGAAAAATAAAATAAAGAGAGAGTTCCAACCTGATATAATGTCAATCGACCAAAACCAACATTAGGAGGAAGGTTCTCTCTCATGGACATTATACCAGTATTAAACCGTTTCGTATCAGATATTTTTGAAGCCGCAGGAGATTTTCATGAGGACCTGTCCAGGTTTGACTTCCTGGAGACCCGTCTGAAAGACTCCGCAAACAGCTTCCTCACAGTGATCCTTGGTCAGATCCTCGAGGATGCCGATGACTTTCTCAGAAACGCGCCCCACAGGAATGAACACTACGACATTCAGCGGAAGCGGGAACGTACCCTGATCTCAAGCGTGGGGGACATCCATTTCCGGCGTACCCAGTACCGCAGCCGGGAAGACGGCACATACCACTGCCTCCTGGATGAGCGGATCTGTCTGCCGGATGATGAGCACTTCACAGAGACAGCCGAGACGCAGATCCTTCAGGACGCCGCGGAGTGCAGTTACCGTGCAGCGGCGGAACGGATCTCCAACGGGAGCCAGACCGTCACCAAAACAGCAGTGATGAACAAGATCCACAGGATCGTCGAGGAGCTTCCGCTTGATACACCGGCGGAGAAAAAGCGCTGCGAGTATCTTTACATTGAGGCGGATGAGGACCATATCCACCGTCAGGAAGCCGGGAAAAAGGTCAAAGACGGCTGCATCCTCGGGAAGCTGGTATACGTATTCGAGGGCCGGGAGACTGTCTGCAAAGGGCGGAACTCCCTCATAAACCCGGTGTACTTCGGCGGCAGATACGCCGGCCCGGAAGAAAACGCCCGGCTCTGGGACCGTATCCAGGAGTATATCCTGAAGAACTATGACCAGAGGTCCCTGAAGTGTATCTACATCAGCGGGGACGGAGCCCCCTGGATCAAGGCAGGCACAGACCGCATTGCAAAAAGCATGTTTGTTGCGGACCGCTTCCACCTGATGAAATACATCAACGCGGCGGCGCGGCAGATGCTGGACGACTGTGATGAGGTCAAAGGCAAGATCTATAAAAACATCTGGAAAGACCGTCCCGGAAAGATCCGGAAGTTGTTCAAAAGGATGCGGAAGTCCGCTCCCAACCTGAAACCGGTCGACGAGTGCGAGACGTTCCTGGCCAACAACTGGGAGGCCGTACAGCGGGCATTCCATGCCCCCGGAGTCATCGGGTGCAGCGCGGAAGGTCATGTGAGCCACCTTTACAGCGACCGGATGAGTTCCCGCCCGATGGCATGGAGCGAGACCGGGGCAGACCGGATGTGCCGTCTGCGGTGCTTTGTCCGTACCAACGGGAAGCAGAAAGTCATAGACCTTGTAAAAGCCCGGAGGAAGGAAGCCATGAGGCCCCTGGCCGCCACAGGGACGGACGGCGTGGAGATCAGTCTCAATTCGGTCCGGAAACGCTATACCAAAGCGCGGCTGGAGACAGCCGCATACGCGGAAGCCCTGCATGCTGAACTCAGCAGTACACTGACTCGCAAACACATCTCGATCGCGCTGCACAAGGCACTGTACTGAGGATCAGACAGTGCACAGTGAGGCGCTGCCGCTTGATTACCCTTTTCCAGGTATCCGGAAGGCAGTCAAGGGCAGGATGGCGTCAGCGGACCCTTGACGGCATTCCGGAGAGCTGGTATCAGCCCTCCCAGCGGCAGCGCCGCCGGAGACCGATTTGACGGACGGACGAAGACGGAGTAGTATAAGGTCACAATTTGAAATCAGACACATCGATTGACCTGTCCAAGGGGAAAGTCTCTCCATCATCAACTGTCAGCTCCTTTACGCCGTCTTCTGCCCGTCCGGTGTTGTATTCTTGCGGATTTTATATTAATGTATGTAAATACAGCGAAATGCAAAAAAAAATCAGTTTCAGAAACTATAGACAAGGAGAATTCGAATGAAGACAAAGGTTTATATCGACGGACAGGCCGGCACCACAGGACTCCAGATCTACGAGCGGATCGGACAGAGAGAGGATCTCACCCTTCTCCGGATCGAGGAAGAAAAACGGCATGATCTGGATGAGAGGAAGAAATTCCTGAACGACGCCGACATCGTATTCCTCTGCCTTCCGGACGCAGGCGCCATTGAGGCTGTCTCCCTGATCGAGAACCCGGACGTCCGCGTGATCGACGCATCCACCGCACACCGCACTTCCGATGACTGGACCTACGGATATCCGGAGCTTTCCAAAGAGCAGCGCGCTGCCATCGCTTCCAGCAAGCGGGTCGCAAACCCGGGCTGCCATGCGACAGGTCTTATCGCTTCCGCGGCTCCGCTGGTCCGCATGGGCATTCTTCCGGCAGATTATCCGCTGACCTGCTATTCCCTGACCGGCTACTCCGGCGGCGGAAAGAAGATGATCGCAGACTACGAGAATCCGGACAGAGACATCGCCCTCTCCGCTCCCGGCATCTACGGTCTTACCCTGAAGCACAAGCACATCCCGGAAATGACCAAGGTCGCAGGTCTTGCCCAGCCGCCGGTCTTCATGCCGGTCGTCGATGACTATTACAAGGGCATGGCGACCTCCATCATGCTTCACAACCGCCTGCTCCCGGGCAAGCCCACCGCGGAGGAGATCCGGGACCGTCTTGCGGAATACTATAAGGATGAGCACTTCGTCACGGTCCTGCCCTATGAGGCAGCCCGGAAGACCGTCTACGCCAACGCCACCGCCGGCACCAACAATCTGCAGCTCATTGTCTGCGGATATGAAGAGCTGACCAGCGTCACCGCCCTCTTCGACAACCTGGGCAAGGGCGCTTCCGGCGCAGCGGTCCAGAACATGAACATCATGCTCGGTCTGGACGAGTGGACAGGACTGGAGTAATGCTCTCTGACACACCCCGAAACGGATGACCATCGGAAACACATAAAATATGCCGCATATCAGAATTCTGATATGCGGCATTAATTTTTGAGGTTCATCGGCCGCGCTTTCTCTTCCGCAGCTCACTCCGCCCGCCGGAATTCTCCGGAGCCGAAGAAATGCTGTACGACCCCGTGATCCGCTTCCACCATCAGACTTGTCCCGTCGTCACGGTCTTCCCAGGTCATGACAGCTGCATAGTCCTTCCATCTCTTTTCGCTGTCTTTTTCGTCCTTTCCCAACTCATCGTCAAGGTAGAGGTAGTCGTGCTGCCGGAATTCTGACTCTTTGTCCGTCGCGATCCAGGATCCAAGATCCAGGTCCTTGTTCAGGAAGGAATACCGGAAGCCTGTCTCCGTTTTCTCAAGAATCAGGTCCTTCTCCGGATCAAAGGTCCTGTCTGACACCTTCACTTCCTGTGTCCGGGAATCTTCCTCCTCCGCCCGGTACCTGAGAACGCCCTGGAGCCGGAAATCATCCTGATCGATCCAGCCTCTTTCATAAGTTGTCGTCTCCCTGGACCAGAGGGACGAAAACTCCTGGTCTTCAGTGGCGAGATCCAGATTGTGGAAAAAGACGCCGCATTCTTCGCAGAGGGTCTTTACTCCCGCCAGGTTATAGGCAAAAAGATCCGTATCTTCCGGAAGGCGGAGGTCCGCCGTGACCTCCAGCTGCGGCCTGGAACCCGGCTCCCGCACAAAGGCATCTATATTCTTCACATCGGCCGGGATCCCGAAGTTAAAATATTTGTTGAAGGTCTTTGTCGTCGATCCGCCGTCCTGGGCAGGCGCCATGACAAAGCAGCTGAAGTCCGCCTTTTCCGGTGTGATCCCCATGGTTTCGTAAAGATATGCCGCAGCCGCGTCGTTCAGTTCCTCTTTCCCGCAGCTAAGATAAACAGCGCCGGACACGGTATTGACCGTAATGTCCGTCGCTTCTCCGTCCTTCCGGACTACTCCGGAGGCGTAGTCAGTGAGATACTTTCCGGGACCGGGAGCATAGTCAATGTAGGCTTTACAGTTTTCCAGTTCCGCGCCCGGCATGTTTTCTCCGATCCACGCCTGCATTATCTCTTTTCCCTTTTCGGCGACCTGCTTTTCAAGTCCTTCGTCGATCTTATTGTCCTCGCATCCGGACAGACAGAGTACCGCCGACAGAAGGATCACCAGACCTGCAAATACTTTTTTCATAAAATTCCTCCCTGATACAGTAATCCCGCAGTGTTCTGCCTCTGTTCAGCAGGACGCTGCGGGAATATTGTTTACTGTTTTACCGCTGCAATACTGCCATCTTGCCGCCGCATTACTGCATTTTTTCGTAACGGTTTCCGTTTCTGGTAAAGCCGTGTGCCCGGAATACCGCTGCTGCCGCATCCTCCGACGCGCCTTCCCCCGGGTTCAGGACGATCGCTTTGCCAAAGCCTTCCGCCGTCCCTGCTCCGCCGCAGAAGCAGGTCGTGTTGTTCCGCTCCGCACTGCGCGCCTTTGCCGAAGAATCAGTCTCGCCGCCGAAATAGTTGTCGATCAGGCACATGGAATTGACCGGATATTTCTTTTCGAACAGTTCCGCGAAGACTGCGGTGACATCGTCCAGGATATCCTTGTTGACCACCAGTTCGCCGACACGGATATTTCCGTCGTGATCATAGTGAAGCACTTTCACATAACGGAGATCCGACAGCGGGACTTCGCTGTTTCTCAGAGAGCGGCCCTCCATCCGGGAGTATGTGTAATCTCCTTCGGCAATCAAGAGGACCATGTTGTATTTTTCGGGATTTGCCGTATCGACCTCGGATGCGCTGAGGGTTGTCCCAGCCGCAACGCCGTTCAGCGAAGATGTCTTGATGACGGTGTCCAGATAGGTCGGCGCCTCGCCGGGTTCTTCATCTCCCGTCGTTTTCCGGGTCTCTGCAGCGGCAGTGGTCTCCGCTGCCGTGATCTCCGCAGCTGTGGTTTCCGAAGCGGCAATTGTCTCCGCGGCGGCCGTCTCTGCTGCCGTCGTCGGAGGAGCAGAGGTTTCCGCCTCAGTCGCCGGTGGTGCTGTCGTTTCCGCTGCCGTCGTCAGCGCGGCGGCAGTTTCTGCAGCTGTGCTCGGCGCGGCGGTCGTCTCCGCGGCGGTCGTCTCTGCTGCCGTCGTCGGAGGAGCAGAGGTTTCCGCCTCAGTCGTCGGTGGTGCTGTCGTTTCCGCTGCCGTCGTCAGCGCGGCGGTCGTCTCCGCGGCGGTCGTCTCCGCGGCGGTCTCTGCCGCAGCAACCATCACCGCCGCGGTCTCTGCGCCCAGTTTTTTCACAGCATGCCTGCCGCCGAAAAACCAGCCTGCGAGAAAAGACAACACCATCAGTCCAACTACGATTCCGACCAGCAATTCCAGCGAGATGCTCTCCTGCCTTCTGGATCTTCCGTTCCTCATTGCCTCACTGCTCCTTCCAGGCTCTTGCTTTCCGTCAGTTCCTGCCTTTCGGCAGATAATCCCAACATTATGTTACCCTAACAATCCCGGTATTGAAAGCAGAAATGGCAACTATTTTTCAAAAAACCCGGAAAAATCATTCTTCTGCAGTTTTCTCGCAGAATCCCTGCGCGGAATGTTATAATTAAGCAGAACAGGATCCCGTGCAGAACGGGGGACAGTAATATTTGAACGGAACTATGGCCGTTATTTACAAGGCATGGAGGAACGCTGATGGGACTTTTTGATGATCTGAAGGATCTGAAGAATGTGCTGGTCGATGTGACCGGGCTGGATCCTTTCCCGGAGGGAAAGAAATCTCCGCTGGATCTCAGAGGGGAACTGAAAAATCCTCTGAAGGATGTGGACAGCTTCGGCGAAGACTTTGACAAGGTATTCGACGGGATCATGGATGTGGCAACGCCCGGATTTAACCGGATCCAGGACGCGACCTTCCCCGAAGCCGCCTCCCGTCTCAGATGGGAAGCGGAAAACGGCGGCCCGGACAAGATCTTTGAAAAAAGCGGCGCCGGCGCCCGCAGCCTGGTGATCCGGCTGAGTGAGCGCAGCGTCACCCTCTGCCCTTCCGCGGATGATGAAGTCCACCTGTACTATAAGAACAAGGCGGGCCAGAAGCTGGAAGTCCGGGAAGAGGGCAATGTGACCTATATCACGGATCCTGACAAGAACGTCCTGAAGGCTATGCAGCAGATGGCAGCTCCTTTCGGCAGCCATGAACTTAAGGCGGAGATCCCCTCCGGCAAGGGTTTCTCAGTTGATATCACCATCCGGGGTCTCCCGGAGCCCGGAAGTGCAGTCACGGTTAAAGATCTGGATCTTCATTCCCTCCGGGTCAGCGAGGAAATGCAGAAGATCATTCTGGAGCGGGTCCGGGTGGAAGGAGGAATCGGTCTCCGTACACAGTCGGCCCCCATCACCCTGAAGGGTGTCACTGCCGGCGGCGCAGCCATGATCTCGACCAATGAGAGTATCCTGGTGCAGGACTCGCAGCTTGGAAAGCTCTCGGCAGCGACCTGCAATGCAAAGGTGAAAGTCATCAACAGCCGTGCTGACCAGATCTTCCTCAACCCGGACAACTCAGGCATTGAGGTCAAAGACCTGGAATCCGGCGACATCACCTTCCTCACCGATATGGGAACCATCAGCGGAACCATCAAGGGAAAGCAGGAAGACTGGGCAATTACGTCCAGGGCGGACGGGCTCTTCAACAGTCTGCCGGAATCCCAGCCCGGAGAAAAGCCGCTTATGGCAGTCGCATCAGAAGGAAACATCCGGCTGTCCTTCCGCGAATGACCGGTCTGACCAGGCCGCAGACCTGACCGGAACGGATTTCGATATCAAAAAAACTGCCGCATTCAGGTCTTGGAGACAAATGTCTGCAATGACATGAATGCGGCAGTTCTGTTTTCTTCAGAACTTATCCGAGCGGACAAAATACAGATACGCGCCGGTCACCAGAATCCCGGTAAGGATCCAGGATGCCGGGTAGACGGAAAACAGCACATGGAGCGTCGGGAATGCCCGGAAGATGGTCCAGATCCACAGGATCCGGAAGACGCAGGATCCGAACACCGTCAGCAGGGCCGGCGTCATGGCCCGCCCCATCCCGCGGAGAGCAGCGCCGGAGACCTCATAGGTCGCTGCAATGCTCTGGAGAAGAAGGATGCTGCGCATGCGCACTTCCGCCACCGCATACACCGCAGGATCATGTGTAAACAGTCCGAGGAAAAAGGACCGGGACAGGTAGAACCCGAAGTTCAGTATCAGACACGCGAGGAAACCTGCCGCCAGGGAGATCCGCCAGATCTTCCTGCAGCGCTCCTTCTCTCCTGCCCCGTAATTCTGCCCGGTAAAGTTGAGGCAGGCCTGCACAAAGCCGTTCAGGGCAAAGTAAGAAATAAACTCAAAGGTCACGCCCACGGCACTTCCCGCGATCACGGCAGAGCCGAAGCCGTTCACTGCAGTCTGGATGCAGACGTTGGAGACTGAAAACACCGTTCCCTGAAGACCGGAAGGCAGGCCGATCCTGAGAATATCCAGAAGGTCTTCCCGGTGCAGGCGGAGTTTCCGGAACTCCAGCCGGAAGGGTCCCTGCTCCCGGACCAGGAACCAGAGGACCAGACCCGCGCAGATGCCGTTGGAGATCACCGTCGCCAGGGCTACCCCGACGACGCTCATCCGGCAGACGATCACAAAGAACAGGTTCAGAAAGACATTCACCACGCCGGCGAACAGCAGGCTGTACAGCGGCCGGGCGGAATCTCCCGTGCTCCTCAGGAGCGCTGCGCCCATGTTGTAGATCATCAGGAAAGGCATCCCCGCAAAGTAGATGCGGAGATACAGCGCGGCCAGTTCGATCACGTCCTCCGGGGAAGACATAAGTTCAAGAAGCGGCCGTGCGATAACCTGTCCCGCGAAGACAAGAAAAATGCCGCAGAGCATCGAAAACAGCATGGCGGTATGTACAGCGTCAGAGATCCTGTCCTCCCGCTGCTGCCCGATCAGCGTCGCGGTCACCACGCCGGCGCCGGAGGTGATCCCGACAAAGAGATTCAGCAAAAGCGAGATCGTGGAAGAATTTCCTCCCACCGCCGCCAGTGCCTGACTGGAAGCAAAGCGCCCCACCACCGCGGTATCCGCCGCGTTGAAGACCTGCTGAAAAACGCTTCCGGCAATCACCGGAAGCGCAAACAGGACGATCTTCCCCGCGAGGGGACCGTGAAGCAAATCGATCTGCTGACGTTTCTGTTTCATAATTTTTGGCGCATGGATACTCGTGACTTCAGTCATGAGTTATTGACGCCTTCCGCAATGACCTCTCCCATGTGCTTCGTATTCCCGGTAACACTGTGATAAATGATGGCTGCCTTCATCGTCCGCTACTCCTCCCAATAATATTACTATTAATACTGCACCTTTTTCGTAAAAAATCAAGTAAATAAGCCCGATGCCCTTCCGGGCACCGGGCTCGCTGTCCAATACTGAAAGATCAGCGGCTCTTCATTCTCCTTACCAGCGCGAAAAGACTCTGGATGACAATAAAGACAAACAGCAGCGCAGCCGTCAGGATGTTCGGCCAGGAGCTTGCCAGCTTTCCGTTGGTCTTTACGATGGAGGAAATGGTTCCGTTGATCAGGACGCCGAAGAAGGAACCGATCACGTTGCCGACACCGCCTGTAAGAAGCGTACCACCGATGACCGCCGAGCTGATGGCGTCCATCTCGAGACCAAGGGCCTGGGAGACGGATCCCGCCATTGTGTTCAGGCAGTAGCAGATGGCGCCGATGGAGCAGAGAATGGAGGAAAGCATATACGCTCTCATCTTCGTCTTCTTCACGTTCAGTCCCATCATCGCCGCCGAGGTCGCATTCCCGCCGATGGCGTAGAACGTGCGTCCCAGCTTAGTGAACCGGAGCATAAAGAAGGTGAACGCCAGCACCAGGAGGGCAATGACCACGCTGGGCCGGATGTAAGGAATGACCTCCACGCCTTTGCTGTTGATGTAGCTTCCGAAGGGCAGGCGGATCTTTGTGTTTGCCCAGGCGTAGAACAGCGGGCTGGACTGTTCGGTAATGGAGACCTGTTCCGTGCAGATCACTGCCGTCATACCGCGGCAGAAAAACATTCCCGCCATGGTCACGATAAAGGGCTGGATTTCCAGATATCCTACCATGAATCCCTGGAACATTCCGAAGACCACGCCGATCGCCAGGACGACCAGAACCATGACGACGGCACTGATGCCGCTGCGCATGCCGACCGCAAGCAGCATGCAGTCCATCGCGATCAGCGCACCGACGGAAATATCGATTCCTGCAGTCAGCATCACGATGGTCAGGCCGCAGGCGACGCAGATCAGGCCTGCGTTGGTGATCAGGATATTCAGGAAGGTCTGCAGGTGTGTAAAGCCTTTGTGGCTGTACGCGATGCACCCGCCGGCATACAGCGCCGCAAACAGTGCGATCGTGATCAGAAGAAGGATCGTATTTCCGTTCAGACTTTTCTTTCCGCTCATCCCGCAACCTCCTTTCTCTGCTTTTCCATGTTCCGCTTTTTCAGGAAATCTCTCACCGGTTTCGACTGGATCGCCACGATCAGGATGACGATGACTGCCTTGAACACCGGGGCCTGGGTCGTCGCCACGCCGAGGGCGTAAAGCGTCGTGGTGATCGCCTGTATCGTATATGCGCCGATGACAGAGCCCGCGAGGTTGAATTTGCCGCCGCCGAGAGAATTGCCTCCCAGCGCGACTGCAAGGATCGCATCCATCTCATTGTAGAGGCCGATGTTGTTGGAATCCGCGGAGGTGATCCGGGAGGCAGCCACGATTCCGGCGATTCCGGCAAACATTCCGCAGATCGTATAGGTCATGAAAATAATGCGACGGGAATTCAGTCCCGCGATCCGGCTGGCGCGGCTGTTGATGCCGACAGACTGAATATACATGCCAAGCGCCGTCTTTCTCAGGACCAGCGAGGTAATCACAATGCAGACCGCCGCAATCACCAGAGGCGTGGGAATGATCGACAGGTAGCCGCCGAACACCGCAAAGCTGTCATTCCGCACATACACGATCAGGTCGTTGCAGAGCAGCAGTCCGATGGCGCGGGCCGCGGAAAACAGGATGAGTGTGGCGACCATAGGCTGAATCCGGAAAAAGGCCACCAGCGTGCCGTTGAACATACCGCAGAGAACACCTAACAGAATACCGCCGAGAACACCGACCATCAGCGGGACCGCCAGGTCGTTCGTCGAGGAGACGCCGTAACCCGCCAGCAGCATGCAGCAGAAGCTTGCGCAGAGACTCATGACGGAGCCTACGGAAATATCCGTTCCGGACGAGGATGACACCACCAGTGTCATTCCGAGAGCCAGGATCGCCACCTCGCTGCCGCGGTTCAGGATATCAATGATACGGCCGTAAAGAATGGTTCCGTTGCCTGTCGTTTCCCGGAGTGTGATCATAAAGAAGGAGAAGGGATTGCTCCCGGTCGCCACATCATGCAGGATGTTGACTGCCATCACCAGCAGCAGGCTCGCCACGGGCAGGAACAGGCTCCATCCGAGGATTTTTGAACCCAGTGAATTATTTTTCATTTGCCTGCTCACCTCCCGCGATCGCTTTCATCACGCTCTGCTGCGTCAGGTCATGATCCAGTTCCGCCACCTTCCGGCCGTCCCGCATGATTGCCATGCGGCTGCAGGTCCGGAGCATCTCCGCGATCTCTGAGGAGATGAACAGGATGCTCTTGCCTTCCTCAGCCAGCTTCAGGATGAGCTTCTGGATCTCTGCCTTGGTCCCCACGTCGATTCCTCTGGTCGGCTCATCCAGGATCAGGAAATCCGGATCAGTGGCAAGCCACCGGGCCAGGATCACCTTCTGCTGGTTGCCGCCGGAAAGCTGACGGATCAGAGTTTCACGGCTTGCAGTCTTGATCTGTACGAGGTCAATGTAGCGGTCCGCGATCTCTTCCTGCTTCGCCCGGGAAAGCTGCCGGAACATGCCCCGCTTCGCCTGCAGTGCCAGAATGATGTTTTCCCGCACGGACAGATCCCCGATGATTCCTTCCGCCTTGCGGTCATCCGGAAGCATTCCCATGCCGAGGTTCATAGCGTCGATGGGCTGGCGGATCTTTGCCGGCTCGCCCTTCACCTCGATGGTTCCGGTGCTGGCCCTGTCCGCGCCGTAGATCACGCGGGCCAGCTCACTGCGCCCGGATCCCAGAAGGCCCGCGACACCGACAACTTCGCCCTTGTGAATATCAAGATCGAAAGGACTGACGGTTCCTTTATGGCTGAGATCCTTCGCGGAGATCATCATCTCCTGCTGTGCGGCGTGTCCCGTCGTATCCTTCCGGATGTCATCCAGATCATCCAGGTCTTTTCCCATCATTGCCGCCACCAGCTTCACTCTGGGAAGTTCGGCAATAGGATATTCACCCACGAAGTGGCCGTCCCGAAGCACCGTGATCCGGTCGCAGACCGCGTAGACCTGCTCCAGGAAATGCGTCACGAAAATGATCCCGACACCCTTGTCGCGAAGACGGCGCATCAGCACGAACAGCTTCTCCACTTCCTCGTCATCCAGTGAGGAAGTCGGCTCGTCCAGGATCAGAACCTTGCAGTCCATATCCACGGCTCTGGCAATCGCCACCATCTGCTGGATCGCCAGAGAATAATTTTCAAGATTGCCGGTCACATCCACCGAAATGCCCAGTTCGTCCATGATCTTCTGGGAACGGAGATTGCAGGCCTTCCGGTCGATGGTATGATATTTTGTCATCGGCTCCCGGCCGATAAACAGATTCTCTGCCACCGAAAGATTCGGGCAGAGATTCACCTCCTGATACACTGTTGAGATGCCTACGTTCTGGGCGTCTCTTGTGGAATGGTTTTTCACCGGTCCCTCGATCCCGTCCACATGGATCTCGCCGGCTTCAAAATCATTGATGCCGGTCAGACATTTGATCAGCGTCGATTTCCCGGCACCATTCTCTCCCATAAGGGCGTGGATCTCCCCCTTGCGCAGGGTGAAATCAACATTTTCCAGCGCCTTTACGCCCGGAAACGTCATTGAGATACCTCTGGCGGTCAGCACAACATTATCTTCCATGCTGTCTCCTTTCTCCTCCCGCTGTACCTGTTCTGTCTTCCCCTCTGCCCGCGTGCGGAACGTTTCTCCCGGCAGAGGGCTTCTCCTGCTGAGAGAAACGGAGATCCCCGGCTGCGTCGGGGATCTCCGAAAAGAGTCTCAGAAACTGTTTACGGTGTTTTCGCAGCCGCTTTCCGCAAGTGTTCCGGTGCTTCAGATCAATACTGAGCCTCGATCACGGCATCGGTGACTTCCGTCATTTCCTGTGCGACTCCGTCGATCTCGAAAGGAACGATCTGATCCGGCAGTGCATACCAATGCTCGACCATGTAGACTTCCTTCTCCGGAGTCTCGCCTGCCTCAAGCTTCTGGAGAACTTCCTCAACGAAGGGAGCCGCCAGCGGGTTGCACTCGAAATCAGCAGTGATCTTGCCTGCCTGGACATCCTTCAGGCCTGCGGTGCATGCGTCGAAGGAGATCAGGATGACGTCGGAGCCGGGGCCGTACTTGACGCCTGCATTGTCCATCGCGGTCATGGCGCCGAATGCTTCATTGTCATTCTGGCAGACAACGACGTTGAACTTGCCCTCATAGGACTTGCAGTAGTTCTCCATGACCTGCTGGCCGCCTGCCTCGGTGAAGTCACCGGTCTGCTCGTCAAGGATATTCCATCCGTACTTTTCAGCAACTTCGTTGAAGCCGTCGGAACGTCCGATCTGTGCGGAAGCGCCGGTGGATCCGGAAATGACCAGTGCGTTGATCTCGCTGATGCCCATCTTGTCAGCATAAGCCTTCAGCCACTCACCTGCAGCCAGGCCCTCGGTCTTGAAGTTGGAGCCGACCCATGCAACATACTTGTCGGAATCATCGACAGTACGGTCGATGATGACGACCGGGATCCCCGCTTCCTCGCACTCCGTCAGGACGGTGTTCCATCCGGTAGCGATGATGGGGTCGATGATGATATAGTCAACTTCCTGCTCGATGAAGGAACGAACTGCTTCCTTCTGTGCAGCCTCGTCATTGTCGCAGTCCACGAAGCTGAGTTCGTAGCCGTTCGCCTCAGAGAAGACAGTCTGGCAGGACTTGGTGGATGCGGTTCTCCAGTCAGACTCATGACCGACCTGTGCGAATCCGACCTTGATCAGCTTTCCGTCTGCCTTTGCTGCCTCGGTTTCCTTTGCCGCTTCGGTTTCCTTAGCCGCTTCGGTCTCTGCCTTGGGCGCTTCGGTCTCTGCCTTGGCTGCTTCCGTCGCCGGAGCTGCCGTGGTTGCCGCCGCAGTGGTCTCAGCAGGCTTGCTGCCTCCGCATGCAGCCAGCGATACTGCCATCGTCATGGTCAGGAACAGTCCAAGTAATCTCTTCTTCATAATAATTCTCCTCCTTTATGAAAAATGAAAATGGTTCCGCCGTCAGATCCGGCACTTTCTGATGTCTGTATTGTATGTTTTCCGGTTCCGGATCTCCATGATATCCTTTCCCGGATCGGTACTGTTTTTTACTGTTTTTTACTGTTTTTTCCGGCCGTTGTCAGATAAAAAAAGAACAAAGAGGTTTTCTTCCCCTCTTTGTTCATTTTTTTCCCGGACTGTTTTCTTTTCTAAATTCCGGTTTCCTTTTCCTCCGGAACCGGGATGTTCCTCTCCTGCATGCAGGGGATCCGTATCGTTGCTTCCGTACCTTCCCCGTAAACGCTGGTGAATGTAATTCCTGCCGCTTCCCCGTAATACAGACGCAGCCGCTCCGCCACATTGTATACAGCGAAGCTTCCTGTCTCCTGATCCGGCTTTTCCAGCCTCTTCGTCATCCGGTTCAGCTGTTCCACCTTCTCCGGCCGCATTCCGATGCCTGTATCCTTTACCAGGATCTCCATCTGATCTTCCCTGCGGCTTATCCGGACCAGGATCGACCCGCCGCCCCGGCGGTTCTTGATCCCGTGGTACAGGGCATTCTCCACGATGGGCTGGATCGTCATTTTCAGGATCTCATACTGCCCGCACTCAGGATCCACCTGTATTTCATATGTCAGCATATCCCGGTAACGGTAACCCTGAATCTCAAGGTACGACTCCACATGCCGGACTTCCTCGCTGATCCTGATGATGTCCCGCCCGCTGGACAAGGCAGAACGGAAAAAGGCGGAGAGTGCCTTGGCGATCTTCTCCACATCCTCCTTCCGGTCATCCTCCGCCAGCCAGACAATGTTGTCCAGCGTATTGTACAGAAAGTGCGGGTTGATCTGGGACTGCAGAAGCTTAAGCTCCATGTTCCTGAGATGGATCTGTTCCTGCCGGTTGTTTTCCACCAGCTCACCGATCCGCGCTGCCATACTGTTGAACCGGTCCGCCAGTGTGCGGATCTCCGGGCTGCCCGTGACCTCGGCCCGGGCATCCAGATTTCCGGCACCGATCTGGTCCGAAGCCTCGATCAGTCCCGCAATCGGGTGGGTGATGCTGCGGGTGATGAGGGCGGAGATCCATAATGACAGGACCAGGAGAAGGGCCGTGGTCATGATGGCAGAGGATGTCAGCAGCTTCCTGCGGGCATTCATCTCCTGCCGGATGATTTCCAGACTTACCGACTCATAGTAAAGGTACTCTGCGATGCGGTCCTGGATCATATCCGTGATGACCCGGATGTCCATGTCCAGCCGCTCCATGTTTTCATCGTAATGTCCGATCTCCTTCACCGTCTCGCTGATATCATTCACCCGCTTATGAAGTGTGATCAGCAGCTTGATGGCACTGGTAAGGCGGGCTTTTGCCTCTGCGGATTCCGTATTGGCGCGTACTTCCTCGAAGGTCTCCTCCGCGGCGCGGATCATGACGTCCGGATTGTCCATTCCGAGCTCATTCTTCACCTCGTATTTGCTGAGAGAATGGGCGATCATCATGTACATGACGCTGTCCATGTCTTCCTTGAACACGATATTGAAGGAATTCACCTGGGTGATATTCCGGACAATGGCGCTGTAGGAATCACTGATCCGGTTCATGCTGAACATCAGATAGAACATGAGCGCCGTGAAGGGGACGATCATCAGTACACTGAGACCCAGCAGCCGTATCCTGAGCGTCAGGCCCCGGAATATGCCGCCGTTACTATTTTCTGTTCGCATCGTCTCCTCTGCCTCTCATCCGGTATTCTCTGGGGGATTCCCCCTGGATACGTTTAAATGTCGCGCTGAAATAATGGGGATCCCGGTAGCCGACACGGTAGGCGATCTCCGAACTCCGAAGATCTGTCGTCATCAGCAGCTCCTTCGCGGACTCGATCCGCTTCCGGGTCAGATACTCGATGAAAGTCATCCCCATCTCCTGAGAGAAAGCAGTGGAAAAACGATTCGGACTCATTCCCGCCGCTTTTGCCGCCACGCTCAGAGACATTTCTTCATCCGCGTAATTCCCGTCGATAAAAGCCACCGCTTCCTGAAGCAGGCGGCTGTTTCTGCTGGAGACGCTGCCGTCGCGGATCTTCAGGACCTCCTGCATATAGGCTGTCAGATACCGCTTCGCATCATCGACAGTCTGCAGCGATCCGAGTACGCTGTTGATATCCCCGCATTTTCCGTCGACCTCCTTCGGCTCTCTTCCCAGTTTTTTCAGAAAACGCCCCATGGTCAGATAAACGTCGATCAGAAGATAGTTCAGGAAAACGATGGACTGGGTGTTGACATCTCCGATGGTGGAAAATACACCCTCCACCACATCCGGCGCTTCGTCTGCTGCCCCGGTGCGGAGGAAACGGTCCCAGAGGGTGCGGAGATTATCGTTCCGCAGCATGTTGTCTGTATTGATGAGCTGCTGGTCTCCCGTGAGGGGCAGCACGTGGATGGCATTTTCCGCACCGATGATCTGGTCCGGCTGGGTAAAATACCGGCAGGCAAAGACCCGGTTTGCTTCCCGGTAGGCCCTGTGCAGCTCGCTCAGCCGGCGGACCGGCTGACTCATGCTGATAAAGTAGTGAGCCCCTGCGGTGGCTTTGATGGAGGCTGACACCTGCTCCAGGATCTTCTCCCGCCGGGAATCCAGTTCCTCCTGTGAATTCCCGGAGACCAGGATCGCGTAGCTGTCAATACCGTGTTCAAACAGACAGCATCCCTCGTAAAGATCCGTGATGGTAAGGAGGGCATTTGCGACACTGGTGGCATACTCCGGATCCAGTGCTCCCTCCGTTTTCCGGACACTGACCAGAAGGATCTGGTAACAGGCGGCGGCGATCCGGAGCTTAAGTTCCTCGCACAGCTTCAGGATCTGTCCGGTGGAGCTGCCTCCGGAAGCCAGTGCTTTGAAGAGTTTTCTCCGGTTGATCTCCCGCCGCTCTCTGGTCTCCTCCAGCATCCAGTCCAGACGGGCTTCATTCTGCTTTTTCTCCTCTTCGATCTTCTCCGCCAGTTTCCGGATCCGCTCCAGCATTTCTTCCGGCATGACCGGTTTCAGGATATAATCCGTCACGCCGATCTGAATCGCTTCCTGTGCATATTCGAATTCGTCATAGCCCGATAGGATGATGATCCTGACGTCGGGAAGTTCCCGGCGGATCAGCCTGGAAAGCTGCAGCCCGTCCATAAAAGGCATCTTGATATCCGTGATGACGATATCCGGCTTCTTCTCCAGGATCTGCGGCCAGGCCAGCTCTCCGTCTCCGGCATCACCGCAGTAATCAATGCCGTTCTCCCTCCAGGGAATACGGTTCCGGATCCCCTCCCGCATCGCGATCTCATCTTCTACCAGAAATACCCGGATCATAAGATCCTCCCTCCGTCTTTCATCAGTCTTTCTTTGATCAGTCTGTCTGTTTTTTAATATGCCCGGTTTTCGATGATCTCCTCCGTGAGCTTCGTCACCTTATGGGCAATGCCGTTCACCATGACCTGGGACGGCTCCCAGATGGCGGAAAACTGGGCCTCCTTCACATAGATCTCATGATCAGGAACCTCTCCCCGCTTCAGCTGCTGTATGATCTGGGTAAGCCGGGGTCCGTAAAGCGGATCGCATTCCGTCACTACCGCGATATCATCCTTCAGCGCCAGCTCCATGGCATGGCGCACTGCGTCAAAAGAGATCACCAGGACATCTCCCCGCTCGAGATTTGCCCCGACATTTCTTCCGGCCCTTTCGATGGAATCGATGGCGCCGTATGCCATATTGTCATTTTCGCAGTAGACCACCTGGATCCGTTCCCCGTACAGCTTCAGCATGTCCGCCATCACTTCCTTCGCCTTGGCGGTGGTAAACTCCGCCGGCTTCCGCTCCAGAAGATTCCAGCGCCGGTTCCTTCTCAGGGCTTCATCCAGCGCCCTCGTCCGCCCGATCTGGGCTGAGGATTCCATCGTTCCCTGAAGATGGACGATATTCAGCCTGTCCTGATACTGCCGGCTTTCCAGAAATGCTTCCAGCCAGGCACAGGCCCGGCGCCCTTCCAGCAGGAAATCCGATCCGATCCAGGTGGTATAGGCATCCGGATCGGCCGTCCGGACCTTCCGGTCGAAGACCACCACCGGAATACCGGCTTCTCTGGCCTCCTGCAGCACAGCGTCCCAGCCGTTTTCCGCAACCGGATTCAGGAGAATATAGTCCACGTCCATGTCTATAAACTCCCGCATCGCCTTCATCTGGTTTTCCTGCTTCTGCTGCCCGTCGCGCATCACCAGATAGTATCCGTTCTCCCGGGAAAACGCCTCCTCCACTGACCGGTTGCAGGCGATCCTCCAGTCTGACTCAGATCCGATCATCACGAACCCGATGGTCAGCGTTCCCTTCGGATTCACTGCCACGGAATCCACGCCATCCTCCGGCCCGGCGGAAATACTCCCGGTCTCTTTTTCGGTCTCAGCAGGCGTTTCAGTGTTCTTGTCTTCCGCGGAAGCACAGGCTGTCAGGCAGACCAGGAGGACCAGCAGAAGCACCAGACATCTCCGAAATCCTTTCATCACGCTTTCCTCTCTTCCAGGGCCGCGCCCTGCTCCATTCGTTTTTCAGGTCCCGCTTGCGTGGCCTGTTTCATTTTTACAAATATTATCTTACCACCTGACGGCACGATCGCGCGACCACAGAAAAAGGAAACCCCGAAAAGCCGTGATTCCGGCCTTTCGGGGTCTTTTTGGTTCATGATCTGTTCTGGTTCATGATCCGTTCCGGTTCATGATCTGTTCCGGCTTTTGTTTTCCAACGGCCCGGTTTTTTTTCGCATCACGCTTCTTTCAGGGCATCGGCGGGTTGTAGTCCCAGACCACGGTCTCTCCGGGCGTCCAGGTATACTCGTAAATATTGTACATCCGGTTTTCCCCGCTGCCGCCGTCCATGGCACTGTAGACCAGGCAGAGTTTCTCCCCTTCCTTCTGTCCCTCAGGGAAGGTTCCCTCCAGGCTCAGATATCCGCAGCCTACGCTGCTGTGCCAGATCATCGTATCTCTTTTCGGGATCGGTCCGAAGGTTTTGATCTCCGGGGAGCTGTACCCGGTCTTGAAATAGCCTTTCGGCGTGATCTTCACTTTGTTTCCATCGGCAACTTCGATCTCAGAAAGCGAAAGGGACGCCAGAATCTGTCCCGGGACCTGATCCGTATCCGGATCGCAGAAGATCTCCAGCGGCACCCAGACAGTGTCTCCGGGATAGAAGACTGCCGGGAAATCCTCCTCCGGGATCGTGACCGTCAGCTTCTCTTCCCCCTTCTCCGCGAAGGCAAAGATCATGGTCTGTCCGTCGACACCGCTGCGGGATGTCCGGACTGAGACCTCCTTGTCCGTATCCGTTTCCTGCCCGCCGCCGGCGTAGATCACATTGGTCCGGTCCCATCGGCCCGGATAGACATATTTGATCCACTCCGGGAAGTCTCCCTCGTGTGACTCTTCCTCCTCCGGTTCTGCAGGCGGATCCGCGACCCAGGTATACTCCCAGACGTTCCTAAGCTTCGCAAGGCCGTCCGCATTGTCCGCGAGTTCCAGCACGATGCAGATCCGGTCTCCTTCCGCTGCCATCTGCGGGAACCGGCATTCCGGATCATAATAATACTCCTGGTAGTCTTTCTTGCTGTCCATAGCGCCGGACCGGCCTTCTCCCGCGCCTGTACTGAACCCGGAAAGCTCGACCCGCGGATAGGAATTGGACCGCTTCTTTTCAAAATACTCCCGGACGCTGACCTTCTGGCCGAAGGCATCGTCCCCGGGGGTCACGTCCGCAAAGTACATGTCTATGGTCACGCCCCCCGAAGGATTCCTTTCATTGGACCTCTGCTGGATCGTAAAATCGGTATCACACTTCCCGCCTGCCGGATAACGATCTTTGAACCCCCAGAAATACGCCGCTGTATAGGAGGTCTTTTTCCCGGAATTACTGAATTCGATGACCATATCCATGTCCGGAGCGTCCGGTTCCCGGCGCGCTTCCGCCAGTCCGCCTCCGTTTCCTGAGGTGCCGCCGCATGCCGCCAGCAGGACACTGCCGGCCAGCAGCAGAGAAAGTATTCTTCTCTTCATATTCCTGTTCCTTTCCTGTCATTACCTGTGGTTCTGTGAAAGTACCAGTTCTGTTTTCATCATAATAAAAAACCCGGCCGGAAATAGTGTGGCCAGGTTTTTGTCAATGACAGAATGGTTCAAAGGATCACTGCACCGGAAGCACTCACTGCGCCGGAAGCAGCTTCCTTAAGATCCCCCGGAAGTAGACCAGCTCCGCGACGGCGGTGATGGCCCAGGAGCAGATGTAGAGAAGATAAAGCGATGTGACGGTATGGAAATATGCAAAGACTGTCATCACCCAGAGAACCCGGAACACACAGGATCCCAGAAGGACTATGACCGTGGGGACAGCACCCCGGCCCAGGGCACGGGAACCGGCGATGGTACAGTCCATGAACGCGGAAAATGCGTAGGAAGCGCCCATGATCCGCAGACGGTACATTCCGCCGGCCACCACCTCGGGATCGGAAGTGAAGATTCCCAGGAAGTGCTCTCCCATAAGCACCAGCGTGCCTCCGATCAGAGCTCCCGCCCCGAAGGAACAGACCAGGCTGACCGTATAGCTCTTCAGGACCCGTTCCCATTTCCCGGCGCCGTAGTTCTGCCCCATGAAGCTTCCGCAGGCAGTGTAGAAGGCCGCCATCACATCATAGGCGAGACCGTCCGCGTTCTGGGCGGCGGCATTGCCCGCCACCATCACCGCGCTGAAGCTGTTCACGCCGAACTGCACGAACAGGTTTGCCAGCGAAAAGATCATGTTCTGCAGGCCTGCCGGGAATCCGATACTCAGGACCGAGCGGACCTTGTCCGGATCCGCCTTCAGCGCAGACGGGCGGAACGCGTGAGGCCCGCGGACCCGGACCAGTGCCGCCATGATGCAGGCAGCGGAGACATACTGGGCCAGAATGCTGGCAATGGCGACGCCCTCCACGTCCATACCCATGACCAGCACAAAGAACAGGTTAAGGAACACGTTCATGATCCCCGAGACCAGAAGGAACATCAGCGGCTTTCTGGTGTCTCCCGCTGCGCTGAACACGGCCTGTCCGAAGTTATAGACCGCCAGCGCCGGCATTCCCAGAAAATAGATCCGTAGATACAGCACGGCACCGGGCAGCAGTTCCTCCTTGGTGCGGAGCAGAAGCAGGATCCCTTTGCAGAACGACTCACCGATCAGCAGAAGCAGCATTCCCGCCGCGAGACTGATGAGGAACGAGGTATGGACCGCGCTCCGGATCTCCTCCGGATGGTCCTGTCCGAAGAAACGGGCCGTGAGAACGTTCACGCCGCCGCCCATTCCCATGAGGAAGCCGGTGAACATCATCACCAGCGTGGTGGTGCTTCCTACGGATCCGAGGGCCGCCGGCCCCGCAAACCTGCCGATCACGGCAATATCCGACATGTTGAAGAGGATCTGAAGCAGGTTGGACAGTATGAGCGGAATACTGAAGATCAGTATCCCGCTCCACAAAGACCCCTCTGTCAGGTCCTTAATATCTGATTTCATGATTCTTTTTCACGCTTTTCTTCCATCTTTGCCAGGAACTCTTCGCCGTAGCCATAGTGCTCCACGATGAAGTCCAGGTCCTTGTCGCCGCGGCCGGACAGGTTCACCAGGATGGAGCCGGTCTTTCCGGTCCTGGCCACGCGGATCGCGTATGCCAGAGCATGGGAGCTCTCAATGGCCGGGATGATTCCCTCATGCCGGGACAGCAGGAACAGTGCCTCGATGGCATCCTCGTCCCCGACAGTGGTGTAGCGGACGCGGCCGAGGTCGTGGAGCAGCGCGTGCTCCGGGCCGGCCGCCGGATAATCCAGGCCGCTGGCGTTGGAATATACCGGAGCCGGATCGCCGTTCTCATCGGCCAGCATGATGCTGTTGAAGCCGTGCATGACGCCTTCTTTTCCGTAAGTGATGGATGCCGCGTGGTCTCCCAGCTTCGGGCCGCGGCCCAGGGGCTCCACACCCACCAGCTCCACCGGGTCCGCCAGGAAAGGCGTGAACATGCCGATGGCGTTGGAACCGCCGCCGACACAGGCTGTGACCTGGTCCGGAAGATGTCCGGTCTGCTCAAGGAACTGAGCCCTCGCCTCTTCGCCGATAACGTACTGGAAATCGCGGACCATCAGCGGGAAGGGATGGGGGCCTGCCGCCGTACCGATGCAGTAGATGGCATCCCTGTACTCGTGAGAATATGCCGTGAAGGCAGCATCGACCGCTTCCTTCAAGGTCTTAAGACCGAAGCTCACCGGGATCACGTTGGCGCCGAGAAGCTTCATGCGTGTCACGTTCGGGGCCTGCTTGGCGATGTCCACTTCGCCCATGTAGATATCGCACTCCAGTCCGAAATATGCCGCCGCCGTGGCCAGCGCCACGCCGTGCTGTCCGGCGCCGGTCTCCGCGATCAGCTTCTTCTTTCCCATGTATTTCGCCAGAAGTCCCTCGCCCATGCAGTGGTTCAGCTTGTGGGCGCCGGTGTGGTTCAGGTCTTCTCTCTTCAGATAGATCTGGGTCCTTCCGAGCTCATTCGACAGGGTCTGGCAGTGATACACCGGGGTGGGACGGCCCTGAAAGTCCCGGCGGATGCGGCGGAGCTCCGAAATAAACTGGGCGGACTGGGCGATGGTGTTGTAACCCTCCGCGTATTCATTGAACGCCTTGATGAGTTCCGGGTCTTTCAGGAAGTTGCCGCCGTATTTTCCGAACCAGCCGTCCTCGGACGGATACTCTTTCAGGTAATTGTCGAAATCTCTGTATTTGTTCACTGTACCGGGTCCCCTTTCGCAAGCAGATAATCCGTATTGATTATTGAATAATCCGTATTATAGCATAGCATGATACTCCTGTACACCCAAAATTTTTAAAATTTTATCAATATTTTATTTCAAAAAATAAACTTTTTGTTACTTTTTAAAGCAACGAATCCATTATCCCCCTTTTGCCGTCCGAAGGCTTTCTTTACATCCCTGCAAGATGCTCTGCAGCATTTTTTTTGACCAGACACTTCCCATGCTCCTGTATCATCGCAACGATCCCCGGCGTATAGCACACGCACTTCATGTACTCATCTGCCAGATGGAACAGCACTGCCAGGTCATATATCTCCATTCCTCCGATGTCCATCAGCAGATAATATGCTTTTTTATAATTA
>CADBEN010000004.1 GCA_902793685.1 uncultured Lachnospiraceae bacterium | reverse complement strand
TCGCAAACAACCACAATAGCGGAATGCCAATGGCTTTTCAATTGTTATTATTTATTTAGTGGGGCAGAGTCACCCACCCAAGCTACAGAAGACTCATAATAAGTCGAGCAGCTGTCCCTTCTGATTGACTGTCAGTGCCTGTAAGATGTCCTCATCATCCCGCCAAATCATGAAACACTTATTTTCAATCGGCTTCTTAGGCTTATCATCGGCGGTCTCTGCATCGGATATCATGCCCTCATCTGTTGTCTCTTCGGGTTCTTCAACCCGGTTGCCTGTATCGTCAAAATACATATTCATACCTTCTTTCTTGTGGTCTGCTTGGTCTTGCGGTCGGTCTTGCGGTCGGTCTGCTTGTTCCGTTCGGGCTTTGGGTGTCTCCGTTCGTGGTCGGCGATGACGGTCTGCAAAAATTTATTCCAGTTTTCAAATGCCAACGCTGTTTAACTCCTCAATCATCTCTTTAGTGACTTCATCGATTGCATCGACAATTTTCCGGCGATGCTCCTGACTAAGCGGAACTCTGAGCCATCTGAACAATGTCATCTCGGAGATTCCGATTTTGTGAGCAACCCTGTAAATTGGGATACGCTTCGCCCGAAGGTGGTCACGAATATCTTGATTTTCCATGCTTTTCCTTTCTGTAGATTAAAATATCGTGTATCTTGCTCTCATGTTGGGGATATTGTAGCAACATCATTCATCGATTTCAAGTACTAATTTTTACAGGTGAAAGCCAGATAAACATAGCAAATACAAGGATATAAAGTATTACGTGTAAAATTTTACCTTTCTCTACACTTCAATAATTTTGATGATTAAAAAAGGTGTAGACAGCTAACATTGCGTAAGTTGCTGTCAACTACTTGCTTATTATCAGATGACCTTCTGTAGCTTGTTCTAAGCGTTCTAGCACCATTAGCGCATAATTTCCCCGTCCAAGGGGCTAGAAACGGTCTACGGGGCTTCTAGAGCCTCACAGGGGCATTCTAGTGCTTCAGACAATAAAAATACCGCCCTTTAATCGGGCGGTAAGGGGGTATGACATAAAGGGGTCACTTTATCAGGTCGAGCATTTCGGCAAGCTGCCTTGGATCGTCTGTGCCGTTCACCATGTCCATGATGTCTGCACGGCACTTCTCCTGAAACTCAGTATCCGTCATGTCTTCTTCCTGAATGTCCCGAATAGAGTTTCTGAGTGTCATCAGAGAATAATTATCACTGATGCTGTCGGCATGGTCGATGATGGTCTTCCGTACTTCATAGTTTGTCATTGTGTGTTCTCCTTTCGTTTTCATTTTCACGCTGTGTGCTTAACGCTGATGCGGTCTCTATTGGGGCTGTAGTTGTCGAGCGGATTGAATCGCTCAAAATCTTTTTTCAGGTCGATCCCGAACATTGAGACATATTGTTTTGTAACGCTTATGTCGGAATGCCCCAACATCTTTTGCAATCTGAAAGGGTCTCCACCTGACAGAATCCACATCTTTGCGAACGAGTGCCGGAATCTGTGTAAGCCTGTTTTAGTAACCCCTCTGCTTGCGTTAAAAGCATATACGCCATCCCTAGCACCTGCATATGATAGTTGCTCACCTGTCTCAGTGCAAAACAGGTAGTCATCAGGCTTGCCGCCCCTGATGTCGAGATAGTCAATCAGAACTGCTTTCAGGGTCTGTGCCATAGGTATAACCTGCTGACGGCGATTTTTGACGGTGTTAAGCCTGATGGTGCAGTCATCAAAGTCCAGGTCTCTAATTTTAACTGCAAGTGCCGTTGAGATACGGTTGCCAGTACCAATGAGATAGTTAATAAGCACCCATGACCTGAATTCAGCAAACGTGCATTTCTTCATGTTCGGTTTCTTCAGCAATGTGACAAGTTCACTTGTTGTGTAGGTCTCTTTAATTTTTTGTTCCTGTCGGGGGATATGTACTGTAAACGGTTTTATACTTCCATGCTCCATAACGTAGTATAGGAATGTTCTCAGTGCCCGAATGTTGCTTGCTACGGTTGCATCATTGGCATCAGTCTCGGTCTGCAAGTACAAGATATAACTTTCGACCAAACTGCTGTCGATACCTTCCACAGTGTTGCTACCATACCATTTGGAAAACCGCTCTAAATCAGTTTCGTAGAAGTGTATCGTTCTCGGTGACAGATTCTTTACTTTGCATCGGACTATGAACTTACCAATGCTGTCTGTTAATGTCATGCTCTCCTGTGTCTGCTGTACTCTGATTTTTTTCACAATTTTTACCCCTTTCATACAAAAAAGACTCCACTGTAGTTACAGCAGAGTCTTCATCGTATAAGCCCCCTAAAATAGTGAAAAACCTAGCATTTATGCGGGTTTCCCGCACGTCCTCACGGACAACAGATTTTGAGTCTGCATCGTCTGCCATTCCGACATGCCGGCTGAAAACACTTGATATTTGCTATGTTTTTACCTGAACGCCACAGATTTGTTCCATGAAAACGTTACAGATTCCGCGAAACGGATCTTTTAGATAATACCATACTTTACCGGACAAAAAAAGACTGCCGCATCATTTTCGGATGCGGCAGCCCGGATCACTTCGATACATTCCTCCCGTTTCCCGGGAATCCACAGCCTTTTACTTTGTGGTGACGTCATATTCGACGATCACATAGTCGCCGAGGGCGTGGGGCACCGGAACGGAGAAATACAGATCTCCCTCGGACTCATAGCTGAAGGAATCCGGCCAGGTAAGAGTCTTCCCGTCAGAGCTCTTGGTCAGCGGGAAGTCCGCGTTCTCAAGGCAGGCCTGATACTGCTCCGGCTTCATGTCCTTCTGCCATTCCAGATATGCCTCGCGGAGTTCATTGTCCGCGTCCTTCAGAACCACATCCTCCGCCAGCGCGTAGACCGCCATGGTGTAGGGATCCGCCGCGTCCTTCAGGCAGTAATCCCGGAGAGTCTTTGTGTCCACGGTATTGGTGTAGAACAGGTTGTTCGGATGCGCCGCCTGATCCATGTAATAGCTGCCTTTATAGATGGCGGTCACACGGCTCATGTCGGCGGAAATGACCTCGCACTCGATATCCAGCGTATCCTTCGCCGGATCCATGGGCTCCTTGGAGTCCGGATAAGAGGTCAGAATGGAGAGCGCGTTCTCTTTCAGATGCGCGTTCAGCTTCTCTTCCTGCTCCGCGTCCTCAAGTCCGGAGACCTGCGGATACTCGATGCTGACGTTGTTCGAGACGTACTTTTCAATGGTCGTCTTGATCTTGACATTCTTGTTCTGTACGACTTCCTTGGTCTCCGGGGGCGCTGTCGTCTCCGGAGCGGCGGTCGTCGGGGCTGCCGTCGTCGGAGCTGCTGTCGTAGCTGCCGCCGCGTTGGTAACTTCCGTGGTCGTCTTCTTTCCGCAGGAACCCATGACAAGAACTGCTGCTGCTACCGCTGCGACAATGCCCGCAGGAACCGCGATCTTCATATAATTCAATCTGCACCTCCATTTCGTGATCCCTTACTCCCTCCCTATATTCTTAAAAATCCAAAGGAGGAAGAATGATCGCTGCATTTCAATTCAGCATCATTATACTATGGCTTACCGCATGAACTGTGAACAAATCCTGAACTTAATCGAAATAAACTCGAAACTATTTTCTTACCGGACGGCATACAAAAGCGCCCCGCCGGATGGCGGGGCGCTTCGTCAAATCAAAGTTTGTGAGATGTGCGCGGGGAAGAATTACTTCGTGCCGTCGTACAGATCGACCAGCTTGGACAGATACTCGTAACGGTCCATAGCATCCTTCTCGTTCTGCGTGAACAGCTTCTCTGCGCGCTCCGGATTCTTCAGCATCAGGGACAGGTAACGGACCTCGCCCATCAGGAAGTCGCGGTAGCCGCCCTTCGGAGCCTTGGAATCCAGGGTGAACTTCTTCTCAGCTGCCGGGTTGAAGCGGAAGTTGTTCCAGTAGCCGGTCTCGACTGCCAGCTTCTCCTCGGTCATGGCCTTGCTCATGCCCTTCTTGATGCCGTGGTTGATGCACGGAGCGTAAGCGATGATCAGGGACGGGCCCGGATAAGCCTCAGCCTCTGCCAGAGCCTTGATGGTCTGGTTCATGTCTGCGCCCATGGCGATCTGTGCGACATAGACATAGCCGTAGGTCATTGCGATGCCTGCCAGATCCTTCTTCTTGACGTCCTTGCCGCCTGCTGCGAACTGTGCCACAGCACCGGTCTTGGTGGACTTGGAGGACTGACCGCCGGTGTTGGAATAGACCTCGGTATCATAGACCATGATGTTGACGTCACGGCCGGAAGCGAGGACGTGGTCCAGACCGCCGAAGCCGATATCGTATGCCCAGCCGTCGCCGCCGAAGATCCACTGGCTCTTCTTGTTCAGGTAATCCTTGTTCTCAAGGATGTAAGCAGCCTCTTCGCTCTTGTCATCCTTGACCGCCTCGACCAGAGCCTCGGAAGCCTTGCCGTTCAGCAGGCCGACTGCGAAGGTGTCGATCCAGGTCTGTGCTGCTTCCTTGATCGCCGCGGAATCGGTCTTTGCCATCAGAGCTTCGACCTTCTCCTTCAGGCCCTCACGGAGCGCCTTGGTTGCAAGATACATACCGTAACCGAACTCGGCGTTGTCCTCGAACAGGGAGTTGTCCCATGCCGGGCCCTGGCCCTTCTCGTTGACGGTGTACGGAGTGGACGGTGAAGAGTTGCCCCAGATGGAGGAGCATCCGGTTGCGTTGGCGATAAACATATGATCGCCGAACAGCTGGGTGATCAGCTTAGCGTACGGAGTCTCGCCGCAGCCTGCGCATGCGCCGGAGAACTCAAGCAGCGGCTTCTTGAACTGAGATCCCTTGACGGTGGTCTCCTTGAACTTCGCGATGACGTCTTCCTTCTGCGGAAGCTTGACGGCATAGTCGAAGTAAGGCTGCTTGTCCAGGTTGTCCGCGCACTTCTTCATGGTCAGGACGGTGTTCTTGATGTTGCCCGGGCAGATGTTTGCGCAGCTTCCGCAGCCGGTGCAGTCAAGGACAGAGATGACGATGGCGAACTTCATGCCCGGCATGCCGGTCATGTCCTTCATCTGCATGCCTGCCGGAGCGGCAGCAGCCTCTTCCGCGGTCATAGCGACCGGACGGATCGCAGCGTGCGGGCAGACATATGCGCAGTTGTTGCACTGTACGCACTTCTCAGCATCCCAGACCGGAACGTCGACAGCGATGCCGCGCTTCTCATAAGCAGCGGTGCCGCTCGGGGTGGTTCCGTCTGCATAATCCATGAATGCGGAGACCGGGAGGTTGTTGCCTTCCTGAGCATTGACGTAAGCCTGGACGCCGTTGACGAACTTGATGGTATCCTCGAAGCCCTCGGTAGCGTGGGTGAAATCAAGGCCTTCGTCCTTTGCGTCCTTCCAGCTCTCCGGGATCTCGACCTTGTGTGCTCCGGTTGCGCCGGCATCGATGGCGTTCCAGTTCTTCTGGACAACGTCGTCGCCCTTGCGGCCGTAGGTCTTCTTCGCAGCTGCCTTCATGAGCTCGATCGCGTGCTCCTCCGGAATGATGCCGGTCAGCTTGAAGAATGCGGACTGAAGGATGGTGTTGATCCTGGTCGGGCCCATGCCGGTCTCGATACCGATCTTGACACCGTCGATGGTGTAGAAGTTGATCTTGTGGTCATAGATGAACTTCTTGACCTGGCCCGGGATGTGCTCTTCCAGCTCAGCATCGGACCATGCGCAGTTCAGAAGGAAGGTGCCGCCGTCGACCAGCTCCTGGACCATGTTGTACTTGCGGATGTATGCCGGCATATGGCATGCAACGAAGTTCGCCTTGTGGATCAGGTAGGTGGACTTGATCGGCTTCTTGCCGAAGCGGAGGTGGGACATGGTCACGCCGCCGGACTTCTTGGAGTCGTAATCAAAGTACGCCTGTGCATACATATCGGTGTTGTCGCCGATGATCTTGATGGAGTTCTTGTTCGCACCGACGGTTCCGTCTGCGCCAAGGCCCCAGAACTTGCAGTTGGTGGTTCCTTCCGGAGTGGTGACCAGAGCGGGACCGACCGGCAGGGACAGGTTGGTGACATCATCGACGATGCCGATGGTGAAGCGCTTCTTCTCGGTGTTGTCGAAGACAGCGACGATATCCTTCGGGGTGGTGTCCTTGGAACCAAGGCCGTAGCGTCCGGAGAAGACCGGGACATCCTTGAACTTGGAATCCTTCAGAGCAGCGACAACGTCAAGCCACAGCGGCTCGCCCAGGGATCCGGCTTCCTTCGTTCTGTCGAGAACGGAGATCTGCTTCACGGTATCCGGGATCGCATCGATCAGAGCCTGTGCGCTGAACGGTCTGTACAGACGGACCTTGACGACGCCGACCTTGCGGCCCTGCTTAAGCAGGTAGTCGATGGTCTCTTCGATGGTGTCGTTGACGGAACCCATGGCGACGATGACAGCCTCAGCGTCCGGAGCGCCGTAGTAGTTGAACAGCTTATAGTCGGTGCCGAGCTTCTCGTTGACCTTGTCCATGTACATCTGGACGATTCCCGGCATAGCATCATAGAACTTGTTGCGGGTCTCGTTGATCTGGAAGAAGACGTCCGGGTTCTGCGCCTGGCCCTTTTCCACTGCGTGGTTCGGGTTCAGAGCGTTCTTGCGGAACTCGGCGATGGCTTCCATGTCAGCCATGTCCTTCAGGTCCTCGTAATCCCAGATCTGGATCTTCTGGATCTCGTGGGAGGTGCGGAATCCGTCGAAGAAGTTGATGAACGGGATCTTGCCCTTGATTGCGGAAAGATGTGCGACGGGAGTCAGGTCCATGACTTCCTGGACAGAGGATTCGCAGAGCATTGCGCATCCGGTCTGCCGACAGGCATAAATATCAGAGTGATCGCCGAAGATGGAAAGAGCGTGGGTCGCGACTGCACGTGCGGAAACATTGAAGACACCCGGAAGCATCTCGCCTGCGACCTTATACAGATTCGGGATCATCAGGAGAAGGCCCTGGGAAGCCGTATAAGTGGTGGTCAGAGCGCCTGCCACGAGAGATCCGTGGACAGCACCTGCAGCGCCGGCCTCGGACTGCATTTCCGTGATCTGGACTTCGCGTCCGAAGATGTTCTTCAGACCCTGGGTTGCCCATTCATCGGTGTGCTCTGCCATCGGTGAGGAAGGCGTGATCGGATAGATTGCCGCGACATCTGTGTACGCATAGGAAGCGTGCGCAGCTGCCTGGTTACCATCCATGGTTTTCCATTTTCTTGCCATGTTGATACCTCCTGAAAAAAAGTTAATTAGAACAGTTCGTAAACCTGAAACAGGTCTGCACATAAACGCTGATTTTATTATATCAGGACAGCTGTCAAAATCAAATGGCGGCGTGTAGAATTTATGTATATTCTTGGATACAATAGGTCCCTGAATGTAAATTATTCATGATTCCGGGGCCGGAAAAGCCCGGGACGCAGACGCGTTCCGGGCTCTCTTTTGCAGCAGGTATTCAATTCATTAATGATATTATTCCATGCCCTTATTGCCGGGGACTCAGCCTCCCGGGAAAGGCGCGACCGTCTCGGAGCCGCCTCCGGGCGCAGCTGCCGGTGTCTCGGATACAACAGCTCCCGGTCCGCTGACCGCAGGCGCCGCCTCGGTTGCGGAAGGAGCCGGCGTCACCACGTTTCCGGCCGTAGTCCCGGGTTCATTATGTGCCGGTGCGGGAGCTGCCGCCGTGGGTGCGGGTTCTGCAGCCGCAGGTGCAGGGGCCGCCGCCGTGGGTGCAGGTGACGCTGCCGTCGTTGAAGCCTCCGTAATTGCGTGGCCCGGGCCCGGGGCGGGCGATGCTGTCGCAGGTGCCTGCGTGACCGGTGCCATGATGGTCTCTCCCGGACCGATATGGATCGCCTGGACCGTACCCTCAGTCCCGGTATCTCCGGCCTGCTCCGCCGCGGTCTCGGTATTCTCGACGATGGTCAGGACTTCGGAACCCGCAGCCGGGATCACGACGCCGCTGGTGTTCCGCGCGATGGTCTTCGAGTGGCCCTTGTAGGTGCTGTTGTGGAAGAAGACGTCGGAAATGACCTCTCCGTCCTTTTTCGTCACGATATTCGTCACCCAGCGGCTTCCCATGCTTCCGCCGGAAACGACATTCTCCACACCGGGCTGCAGGGTCTGGTCTTCGACATACTCCACACCGCCGTTGTCAAACTCTTCCGTCTTGCTGGACTTGAGGGAGATCGTCACTCCCTCATCCAGCACCGGGATCCCGATGATGGATACCGTGACTGTCCGGTCATAGAAGGAAGCCCGGATCGCGATGGCGGAATTCGTGGTGTTGACGAACTTCATATCCGGCCCCGCGTATCCGTCGTAGCTGACCGTCGCGTCCTCTCCCGGCGTTACGTAGGAAGGCTCGAAGGTGTGGGCGTGACGCTCCGTGGGCGTAATGCCTGCCCTGATCACGGCATTATACAGGGTCGAGGAGACCTGGCAGACGCCGCCGCCCGGCTCCTGGACGACCATTCCGTTCTGGTAGGCGCCGGCCGGCTTATAGCCGCGGGCCTCCGTGCGGTTTCCCGTAGTCAGGTTAAAGGAAAATTCCTCTCCCACCTGCAGGATCTTTCCGTCCACCGCTGCGCAGGCAAGCTTCAGATTGTTGTTTCTGTCCGCGTTTGCCGTCGCCTTCGTTGTATAGGTACCGATGACCTTGTACTTTTCCTTTGCCTCCGCAGCGGAAAGCTCCGGCTTGACGATCTCCGCGGAGACGGTGACTGTCCCGTCATAATCCGCTTCCTTCATTGCCGTGCGGATATCCGCCGCCAGCTTTTCCTGGTTGATGCTGCGGCCGTCCTTCGAATCTGAATAAGAGAAGGTGTTAGTCTCTTTGTCGAAGCCGGACACCGCGCCGTTCACCGGCTTGCGGTCCCATTTCTTCGCGAGCTCCGCGACCTCTGCCCCGATCTCTCCGTCCAGTCCCTCCGCGTCCAGCTGATAGCTGGTCTTCGGAGATCTGCCGCTGTCGTAGATCTCTGAAAGGATCCGCTCCAGCCGGAGATTCAGAAGGTCACTCAGGATCACGGGCTCCTCGCCCTCATCCGGGTTTTCAAGCTGCGCCTTAAGATTCCAGCGGTATTTTGCCAGGATCGCCGCCTTGGCTTCCGCCCTGCTCATCCCGGTAATGTCGATGTCGTTGATCGTTACTGCCGTCTTGAGCTCCGTGGAAGGAACGGTGGTCGTCTCTTCCTGAACCGCCGCGGCCGAGGTACCCGGATCGCCGATCCCGTGGTTTCTCAGGACGCTCCTCACCGCAAACACCGCGAGGATCGCCACCAGAAGGACCGCCGTCGTCCCGACAAGGAAACGGTTTCTGCGCTCCCGGTCTCTTCTCTTTTTTCTTCTCATATATGCACTGGTCTGGTAGCTGCTGCCGCTTCCCGAGGAGCGCTGGGAGCCTGTGCTTCCCGCCCTGCCGCGGCTGTTTCTGCTGCCGGATCCTGTATTTCTTCTATTGCTGTTATCTGCCATAACCTTGGTATTATCTCCTTTGTCCGGGGCGCTGTCTGCATTACAGGTACAGAAAAAAAGAGACAGCTGTCCCTCGGTAAGGCAAGTATAGCACACTTCATCTGAAATAACATTTTTTCTTCCACAAAAATAACGGCCCCGCGGCGCCGAAAATACTTCCTTTTATTTCACACTTTTGAGGTATTTTATACAAAAGCCGGGACCGGGCCAGCCTTCCGCTTCCGGCACACAAATCCGGACATTCCGGCGCAGTCCCGGCGAGCCCGCTCTTGCGCGGGATGATACAATGAAAGCAGTAAAGTACTCTCCCCGGGAAAGCTCCCGTGAGGATAAATGCTCAGCAGGAAAGGGGTTCCATGATCGATCTCCACACCCACTCCACCGCCTCCGACGGCACTCTTACCCCGCGGGAAGTCGTTCTTCTCGCGGCTGCGCAGGGTCTTTCTGCCGTGGCGCTCACGGATCATGACACCGCTGCGGGCAATGCCGAAGCCCTCGATGCCGGCCGGGAGGCGGGGATCCGCGTCATACCGGGGATCGAAATGTCCGCAGTCTGGGAAGGGACAGAGATCCATATCCTCGGATACTTTGCCGACCCGGACGATGACGGGCTCACAGCAGACCTCTCCTGGTTCCGGGACCGCCGGGAAGAACGGAACGACATTATTCTGGACAATCTCGCGGAGGACGGGATCCTGATCACCCGGGAAGAGCTGACCGGGGGAAATCCCGACACTGTGATCACCCGGGCTCATTTTGCGAAGGTCCTGATGGACCGGGGCCTGGTCCGGGACCGGAAGGCAGCCTTCGACTCTTATCTCGCGTACGGCGGCCGCTATGTACCGCCGAAGGAGGGACTGACGCCGGAAGCGGTCATGGAACTCTTCCGCATTCACCGCATCTGGCCCTGTCTGGCCCATCCTGTCCAGTATCACCTGGACGACAGAGCCTTCAGCCGCCTTCTGGATGAGCTGATCCCCCAGGGTCTCCGCGGCCTTGAGGTCTGGTATACTTCCCACAGCTTTTCTTCGACTTCCATCCTGCAGCGCACCGCCAGGATCCGTGGCCTGATTCCCACCGGCGGTTCCGACTTCCACGGAAGCAGCAAGCCGGACATAAAGATCGGCACCGGCTTCGGAAATCTGAAGATCCGGGATGAGGTGCTGGATGCCGTGGAAAAAGACTATCTCCGGATCTTCCCGCCGGAGGACTGACCGGTTCAATTCAAAGACCCCCGCTGCGTAACGCAGCGGGGGTCTTGATCGTATTCAGGATATTTACTTCACGACAAAGTTCAGGATCTTTCCCGGACGGTAGATCGTCTTCACGATCTTCTTTCCTTCGACGAAGGACTGGACCTTCGCGGATGCCAGGCCTGCCGCGGAAGCGGCGGCTTCGTCAGCATCGACCGCGATGGTGATGACGTCACGCGGCTTTCCGTTTACCTGTACGGCGATCTCCACCATGTTCTCGATGGTCTTCGCCTCGTCGTAGGACGGCCACTCGGCCACGGAGAAGAACCCTTCTCCGCCCAGATACTCCCAGATCTCCTCGCAGATATGCGGGGCGAAGGGGCACAGCAGCTTCAGGAAGGTCACATACTGGTCCTTGCCGACCTTCGGTGCGGCTTCCATGGTGTTCACGAACTCCATCATCGCGGCGATGCCGGTGTTGAACTTCATCTCGTCGATGTCGGAGCTGACCTTCTTGATGGTCTTGTGAAGCTTTGCCTCCAGGGAGGGCTCGTCGGTGTCGGACAGATTGTCCGCCAGGCGGGCCACACGGTCCAGGAAGCGTTTGCAGCCGCGGACGGAGGCCTCGCTCCAGGGCGCTGCCTTTCCGTACTCACCCATGAAGAGGACGTAGGTGCGCAGGGTGTCCGCGCCGTACTCGTCCACGACGTCGATCGGATCGATGACGTTGCCGAGGGACTTGGACATCTTCACGCCGTTCTCGCCGAGGACCATACCCTGGGCAGTGCGCTTCGCGTAAGGCTCGTAGGTGTTCACCGCGCCGATGTCATACAGGAAGTGGTGCCAGAATCTGGAGTAGATCAGATGGCGGGTGACATGCTCCATGCCGCCGTTGTACCAGTCCACCGGCATCCAGTAGTTCAGCTTTTCCGGATCTGCCAGGGCCTTGTCATTGTGCGGATCGATGTAGCGCAGGAAGTACCAGGAGGAACCTGCCCACTGGGGCATGGTATCCGTCTCGCGCTTTGCGGCAGCGCCGCACTTCGGGCACTTGCAGTTCACGAATTCCGGGATCCTTGCCAGCGGGGACTGTCCGTCCTCGCCCGGCAGGAAGTTCTCCACCGGCGGCAGGCGGAGCGGCAGTTCCTCATAGGGAACGCCCACCATGCCGCAGTTCGGGCAGTAGATGATCGGGATGGGTTCGCCCCAGTAACGCTGGCGGTTGAACGCCCAGTCCTTCATCTTGTACTGCACACCTGCTTCGCCGATGCCCTTTTCCTCAAGGAACCTGATCATGCGGTCGATGGAATCCTTCTTGTTGGTGTATCCGTTCAGGAAGTCGGAATTCACCATCTCGCCGTCGCCGGCATAGGCTTCCTTCGTGATGTCGCCGCCCTTGATGACCTCGATGATGTCGATGCCGAAGGCCTTCGCGAAATCCCAGTCTCTCTGGTCATGGGCCGGAACGGCCATGATCGCGCCGGTGCCGTAGCCCATCATGACGTAATCCGCGATAAAGATCGGGATCTTCTTTCCGTTGACCGGATTGATGCAGGCAAGTCCTTCCAGGCAGACGCCGGTCTTGTCCTTGACCAGGTTGATACGCTCGAACTCGGTCTTCTTCTGGCACTCCTCACGGTATGCCTGGACCGCGTCCCAGTTCTGAATGCGGTCTTTGCACTGTTCCACCAGCGGGTGTTCCGGCGCCACGACCATGAAGGTCACGCCGAACAGCGTATCCGGACGGGTGGTGTAGATGCGGAGAGGTTCCTCGACGCCGTCCACCGTGAAGTTCACGAAAGCGCCTCTGGACTTTCCGATCCAGTTCTCTTCCATGGCGCGGATGTTCTCCGGGAAATCGACCTTGTCCAGGCCGTCCAGGAGCTTGTCCGCATACTCGGTGATCCGGAGGTACCAGACCTCCTTCTCCTTCTGGATGACATCGCTGTGGCAGATATCGCACTTGCCGCCCTGGCTGTCCTCGTTGGAGAGGACCACCTTGCAGTGGGGGCAGTAGTTCACCAGGGTCTTGTCCCGGAAAGCCAGTCCGTTGTCGAACAGCTTCAGGAAGATCCACTGGGTCCACTTGTAATAGTCTTCATCCGTGGTATCGATCACGCGGTCCCAGTCGAAGGAGAATCCGACCTTCTTCAGCTGGTCCGAGAAATGATGGATGTTGTGGTCCGTGGTGACACGGGGATGCTGATTCGTCTTTACGGCATAGTTCTCAGCCGGAAGGCCGAAAGCGTCGAAGCCGATGGGGAACAGGACATTGTACCCCTGCATCCGGCGCTTCCGGGAGATGATCTCCAGTCCGGAATATGCCTTGATATGGCCGACATGCATGCCTGCGCCGCTGGGATATGGGAACTCCACCAGTCCGTAGAACTTCGGCTTCGGGGAATTGTCCACCGCGTTGAAGATCTTGGACTCCAGCCATCTGGCCTGCCACTTCGGCTCGATTTTTTTAAAGTTATAATTCATCGTTTTCAACCCGCCGGAAATTATTCGTCTCCGCCCTTCACAAGTGCTGCTCTGGCTTCGACTTCCTTCGCCTGGACATCGCCCGGGCACTGCTCATAACGTGCGAACTCGTAGGAGAAATCTCCAAGGCCGCCGGTCATGGAGCGGAGGTCCGTGCCGTAGCCGTAAAGCTCGGAGATCGGGATATCCGCGGAGATGACGGTCTTTCCGTTGTGGTCGCCTTCCATACCGAGGACGCGGCCTCTTCTTCTGTTCAGGTCGCCCATGACGTCACCGGTGTTGCTGTCCGGAACGCGGACCTTCAGGGAAGCGATGGGCTCAAGCAGGACCGGGTTGGCCTCCATGAAGCCCTTCTTGAAGGCGATGTTGGCAGCCATCTTGAATGCCATTTCGGAGGAGTCCACCGGATGGTAGGAACCGTCGAGCAGGATCGCCTTGACGCCGACCACCGGGTAAGCGGCCAGCGGGCCCTTGGTGCAGCACTCTGCGATGCCCTTCTCGACTGCCGGGAAGTAGTTCTTCGGGACAGAACCGCCGAAGACCTGCTCTTCGAAGACGTACGGGACGGACAGATCGCCGGAGGGCTCGAAGCTCATCTTGACGTCGCCGAACTGGCCGTGTCCGCCGGACTGCTTCTTGTAGCGGCCGGGAGCCTCGACCTTTCTGCGGAGGGTCTCGCGAAACGCGAACTTCGGCTTGTCGAGGTTGATCTCAGCCTTATAGCGGGAAGCCAGCTTGCTGACGACGATGTCGAGCTGCTGGTCGCCGATGCCGTAGATCAGGGACTGACGGTTCTCGGCGTCGACCACGGTGCGGATGGTGAGATCCTCGTCCATGATCTTCGCAAGGCCGGAAGCGATCTTGTCTTCCTCGCCCTTCGTCTTCGCGCTGTATGCCTTGTAGGTGTACGGCGTGGAGATCTTCGGACGGTGATACAGGATCGGTGCGCTCTTGAGGGCGATGGTGTCGCCGGTCTGGGTGACCGCAAGCTTAGCCATTGCGCCGATGTCGCCTGCCTTCAGCTCCGGAACCTCAATGGCATCCTTGCCGCGCAGGACGTAGATCTTGCCGGACTTCTCTTCGGTCTCCTTGGACACGTTGTAGATGGTGGTGTCGGGCTTCAGGATGCCGGTGCAGATCTTGACCAGGGAATACTTTCCGATGAACGGGTCGACAATAGTCTTGAAGACCTTCGCGGAAAGGTTGGTATCGGAATTGTAGTTCGCCGCGAAACGCTCGCCGGTGTTGACGTCGACGCCCTCTTCCTGCTTTGAGTTCAGCGGGCTCGGCAGATAGCGGACGACAGCGTTCATCAGAGCGAAGGCGCCCTGTGCGTTGATGCCGGAGCCCATCATGACCGGGACAAGATCGCAGTCCTTGACCATCTCGCGCAGTGCGGTGTAGATCTCCACCTCGGTGAAGGTGTCGCCGGAGAAATAGCGGTCCATGAACTCTTCGCTGGACTCGGCCACTGCCTCGAGCAGGGACTCGCGGGCCTTCTCAAGATCAGCCTCGGAATCCGCCGGGACCTCGTAATCCTCGTACTTCGCGCCGGAGGTGAACTTTCTGCCCTGCTGCTTGACCACGTTGACGAATCCGACGAACTTCTCGTTCTCGCGGATCGGCATGTGGATCGGAGCCACCTTCTTGCCGAAGCGTGCCTGCAGCTTCAGGATAAGCTCACGGTAGCTGGCCTTGTCATCATCCATATTGGTGACGAAGATGATCCTCGGCAGACGGTTCAGCTCGCAGAGCTCCCAGGCCTTGATGGTGCCGGGCTCGATGCCGGCCTTGCAGTTGATCACGATGACCGCCGCATCCGCAGCGCTGACCGCTTCCTCAACCTCGCCGACAAAATCGAAGTATCCGGGGGTATCAAGGATGTTCAGCTTGACCGGGCCGTTGTCCTTGTCGGTATACTCGATCGGGATCAGGGACGTGCTGATGGAGAATCCGCGCTTCTGCTCCTCCTTGTCATAGTCGCTGATCGTGTTGCCTGCGGTGACGCTGCCCATCTTGGTGATTGCGCCGCTGACAAAAGCCATCGCTTCCGCGATCGTCGTCTTTCCGGAACCGCCGTGGCCCAGAAGAACAACATTGCGGATCTGAGAGGTTTCGTAAACTTTCATAATGGATGATTCCTCCTAACCTGAATTTTTGCCTGAATGATATTTTACTAAAAAAGATTCAATATTACAATCCACGATGTCATTTTTCACAAACGTCTTCGGTTCACGGCTTTACCGCGTTGACAGTGCGAAAAAGAAGCAACTAAAATAAGGCAGACATAACATTATATAAAGAAAGAAGGATATGAATGTCATCTCCCAGCTTCAGCCCGCTCCGCGGCGAACTCCGGGTGCCCGGGGACAAATCCATCTCCCACCGGGCCGTCATGCTCGGCGCCCTGGCTAAGGGGACCACGGAGATCACCGGCTTCCTGCCCGGCGCAGACTGTCTCTCCACCGTCTCCTGCTTCCGCGCCATGGGCGTCCGGATCACGCAGGAGGGAGATCATGTCACGGTCCGCGGACAGGGACTCCACAGCCTTCGGAAACCGGACGGTGTCCTGGACTGCGGCAACAGCGGCACCACCATGCGTCTCCTCGGCGGAATTCTCGCCCCGCAGCCCTTTGACACCATCCTTACAGGAGACTCGTCCGTCCGGAAGCGTCCCATGGACCGGATCATTACGCCTCTCTCCATGATGGGAGCGGACATCAGAAGCATTCCCGGGAACGGCTGCCCGCCTCTCGCGGTTTCCGGAAAGCAGCTCCGCGGCATCTCTTACGAATCCCCGGCAGCCAGTGCCCAGGTAAAATCCGCGGTCCTGCTGGCCGGCCTCTCTGCGGAGGGAAAGACCTCCGTCACCGAGCCTGCCCTCTCCCGGGACCACAGTGAACGCATGCTCCGCGCCTTCGGGGCGGAGGTGCTGACAGCGACAGCACCGGACGGCCGCCCGGTCATCACAGTCACGCCCGCAGAGGAACTTTTCGCGTCCGCAGTCTCCGTCCCCGGCGATATCTCTTCCGCAGCTTATTTCATCTGCGGTGCGCTGATGGTTCCCGGCAGCGATCTTCTGCTCAGGAACGTGGGCATTAATCCCACCAGAAGCGGGCTTCTGGACGTGGTCCGCGCCATGGGCGGCGATGTGGAGATCCTTTCCGAAAGCAGCGCGGGCGATGCCGAGCCCGCTGCGGATCTCAGGGTCCGCGCTTCCCGGCTCCGCGGCACCGTGATCGGCGGAGATCTGATCCCCCGCCTTATCGACGAACTGCCGGTGATCGCCGCCATGGCCTGCACAGCCGAAGGAATCACCGTCATCCGCGACGCAAAGGAACTGAAGGTGAAGGAATCCGACCGGATCCGCGTCATGGCAGAGGAACTTACAAAGATGGGCGCCGCCGTGCAGGAAACGGAGGACGGCCTCCTGATCGAAGGCGGACGGCCCCTCCGCGGTGCAGCCATCGATTCCCGCGGGGATCACCGGATTGCCATGACCTTCTCCGTCCTCGGCCTTCTCGCCGACGGCCCGGTCATGATCTCCGCCCCGGAATGTGTTTCCGTCTCCGACCCGGACTTTTTCCGGGATCTCCGGAAGGTCACCGGCAGCTGAAATCCTTCCTTTTTTCTAAAATGCCCTGCCCCGGAAAAAGCGCTTGCCAATTGCGGAAAAAGATGTATAATAGAGAAGCGTTGTTTCGGGATCGTAGCTCAGCTGGGATGAGCGTTCGCCTCACACGCGAGAGGTCACGAGTTCGAGCCTCGTCGGTCCCATAACCCCGGTCGTCTTTGGACGGCCGGGGTTTTTCTTTGCGTGAACGCAGTCCGCGAGCCTGTCGGCATGGCTCTTTATCCATGAATCTTCTGTGAACCTCTTCTGTATCCTTTCTTTTTGTGCTATAACATATATAACTTTACGTTCGACAACTTCATTACCAAAAATGGAGGCTCTATGAAAGAAGTCAAAAACCCCAAAAAGCCATTGATGTACTATTACCTGATCGCCCTGGCGGTCATCATGCTCCTGAACGCCATCGTCTTCCCGCGGATCCGGGACGCTGCCGTGAAGGAGGTTCCCTACAATGTGTTCATGCAGCTCACGGAGGAACAGAAGATCGAGCTGGTCCAGATCGAATCGAACCAGATCCTCTTCACCCAGAAGGACGACAATATGGTCTACAAGACCGGCGTCGTGAATGATCCGAACCTGACCGAACGCCTTTATGCTGCCGGCGCGGATTTCCGCACCGACATCCAGCGCATCAGTTCCCCGCTGGAGACCTTCTTCTTCAGCTGGATCCTCCCACTCCTCATCTTTTTCCTGCTTCAGCAGTTCCTGATGAAAAAGTTGACCGGAGGCGGCGGTGCCAATTCCATGATGTTCGGCATGGGGAAATCCAACGCGAAGATCTACGTCCACTCCACAGAAGGCATCAGCTTTGACGACGTGGCGGGCGAGGACGAGGCAAAGGAAAGTCTCCAGGAGATCGTCCAGTATCTGAAGGATCCCTCCCGCTATACCGAGATCGGCGCCCAGATGCCGAAGGGCATCCTGCTGGTGGGGCCGCCCGGAACCGGCAAGACCATGCTGGCCAAGGCTGTCGCCGGTGAGAGCAACGTCCCCTTCTTCTCCATCTCCGGCTCCGAGTTCGTGGAAATGTTCGTGGGCATGGGCGCTTCCAAGGTCCGGGACCTCTTCGACCAGGCCAAGGAAAAGGCACCCTGCATCGTCTTCATCGATGAGATCGATGCCATCGGCCAGAAGCGTAATTCCGGAAATTTCGGCGGCAACGACGAGCGGGAGCAGACCCTGAACCAGCTCCTTACCGAGATGGACGGCTTTGAAGGAAACACCGGCGTCATCATCCTCGCGGCGACGAACCGTCCGGAATCCCTGGATCCCGCCCTGCTCCGCCCCGGCCGTTTTGACCGCCGGGTCCCGGTGGAGCTTCCGGATCTCCAGGGCCGTGAGGCCATCCTGAAGGTCCACGCGAAGAAGGTCCGTCTCAGCGACAACGTGAATCTCCACACCATCGCCCGCATGGCCAGCGGCGCCTCCGGCGCGGAGCTGGCTAACATCATCAACGAAGCGGCACTCCGTGCGGTCCGTGCCGGCCGTAAGGTCGCGAACCAGGAAGACCTGGAGGAAAGCGTCGAGGTGGTCATCGCCGGCTATCAGAAGAAGAACGCCGTTCTCACCGACCGCGAGAAGTGCACGGTGGCCTACCACGAGATCGGCCACGCGCTGGTGTCCGCGCTGCAGTCCAACGCCGCGCCGGTCCAGAAGATCACCATCATCCCCCGCACCTCCGGCGCCCTGGGCTACACGCTGCAGGTGGAGGAACGGGACAAATACCTCATGTCGAAGGAAGATCTGCTGACCCGCATCTGCACACTGACGGCGGGCCGCGCGGCGGAGGAAGTCGAGTTCGGCGTCATCACCACCGGTGCCTCCAACGATATCGAGCAGGCCACGAAACTGGCCCGGGCCATGATCACCCAGTACGGCATGGATGACGATTTCGACATGGTGGCCTTCGACACGCGGAACAACCGCTACCTGGACGACAGCACCACCTCCAGCTGCTCACCTGCCACCCAGGAAGACATCGACCGCCGCGTGGTCTCCATTGTGAAGACGCAGCATGAGAAAGCGAAGGAACTGCTCCGCGCCAACATGGACAAGCTGAACGAGCTCTCCCAGTACCTGTACGAGAAGGAGACCATCACCGGCGAAGAGTTCATGCGGATCCTGAACGCGCCTTCGAAGTACAAATCGCTGCCGGACGCACAGGCCTGACAATTTCATCGGATGCCCGCCGCACAGGGCATTCCTGACACTGCGGCCTTCCTGACATCACAGACAAAAGAAACGGCTTCAGCACCGTTATTGGTGCCGAAGCCGTTTCTATATTGATTTAACCTGTCCAATGCTTTTCAGCCCTGTGAATCCTCAGTCCTGATCCTTCAGAAGGGCTGCCTCGTCCGGGCCTACCAGCAGGAACATGTACTCCGTATGCTTTCCGAACCAGGCCTGGGCATAGCTGCAGGTCACGAGGCACTTCTTCCCGTCCTTCCGGATAGATTCCACCGCTTCGCGGACCAGCCTGGAAGCGATCCCCTGTCCCTGCAGGGACGGATCCACTACCGTGTGGTCTATGCACACCAGCTTCCTGCCGCTGCCGACGTAAGGGAAGGAAATGAACGCGATCTCCTCGCCCGCATCGTTCTCCAGCCAGATCCTGTTCTCACTGTTCAGAAACTCCCGGTCGATCATCTCTGCCATGGTGCTCCGCTCCTTTCTTCGCGCCTCCGCGCGTCTGTGATCATATTGCTCCCCGGTCCAGGATCAGACCGCAGATGCGGTCGACGTCGGCAAGGTCCAGGTCTCCGTAGATGGGAAGGGTCAGGACCTCTTCCGAGAGCCGTTTTGCCACCGGAGTCTTCGAGGGATCAAAGAGATCCGGGGAAACTCGCTCCAGGTTCGGGATGCCCTGCTGCTTCCAGATCTCCTTCTCGAACTCAAAGTCATTGGTGCAGGGCCAGAAATACTTCCGCGGGAAGATCCCCGCCTGATTCAGGCGGACGCTGACTGCGTTCCGTGTCTCCCCGAAGGTCTCCGGATCAAAGAACACCGGGAAGTAGGCGTAATTCTGCCGGACATCCGCCGGATGGTCCGGGAACCGGATCCCCGGACGGCCGGAAAGCAGCTCCGTGTAGCGCTCCGCCACGATCTTCCGCTTTTGGATCTGTTTGTCCAGATGACGCAGATTGCAGACGCCCATCGCCGCCTCGAATTCATTCATCTTCGCGTTCCCGCCGATTCCCCAGGTCTCGTTTTCCTGGATCCCGAAATTCTTGATCCGGAACAGCGGATCCCGGAGAAACGGATCCCGGAAGCATACACAGCCGCCTTCGATGGTGTGGAACACCTTGGTGGCATGGAAGCTGAACATGGAAAGATCGCCGAAGCAGGCGGAGCTGACGCCGTTTCGCGTGACGCCGAAGGCATGGGCCGCGTCGTAGATCACCTTCAGGCCGTGCCGGTCAGCGATCTCCTGAATGGCATCCACCTCGCAGAGATTCCCGTAAACGTGGACGGGAAGGATCGCCGAAGTCCGCTCCGTGATCAGAGCCTCGATCTTGTCCGGATCCAGGGTGCAGGTGCCGGGCAGCACGTCGCAGAACACGGGAATGCAGCCCGCCCGGAGGATGGCCCAGGTCGTGGAGGCAAAGGTAAAGGGCGTTGTGATGATCTCCCCCTTCAGTCCCAGGGCCTGAAGAGATAATTCCAGCGCCAGATGCCCGTTCTGGAAAAGGCAGATATGGTCGGCGCCGAGATACTCCTTAAGCGCCGTCTCAAGCTTTTCGTGCTCCTCCCCCATATTCGTGATCCAGTGCGTGTCCCAGAGGCCCCGGATCTCCTCCGCGTACTCTTCAAAGGGCGGAAGAAATGATTTTGTCACAAGGATCTTCTTATCCATCAGTTATCCCCTTTTGTCTCAGACGGACTGCGGTCTGCGCCGCAGAATCCCCCGCGGCACGCCGGATATGAAAAAAGCAGAAAACCTATGTGGTTTTCTGCCATTCCAGTGACCGATCCGGGAATCGAACCCGGGTTTGAGCCGTGAGAGGGCTCCGTCTTAACCGCTTGACCAATCGGCCTTATAGTCGAGGCGACAAGATTCGAACTTGCGGCCTCAGCGTCCCGAACGCTGCGCTCTACCAAACTGAGCCACGCCTCGATACCTGAGTTATTCTACCTGATAGGATCGGTATTGTCAACCTTTTTTGAAAACTCCTTTTTTCTTTTCCGCTTTAGTATATACTGGAATGTACAGAAAGCGAACAGGCAGATCCTGAATCTGCGCGAGGAGGCCATTATGCAGCCGGATACCGGTTTTGAATCTCATACACTTTCCGAGGCGGAGGCTTATCTCAACAGCATCCCCCGGTTTTCTTCCCAAAAGCACTCCGCAGAGGATCTGCGGGCCATGCTGGACCTCCTTGAGGCGCGCCTACCGGACGACAAGGTGATCCATGTGGCCGGCACCAACGGAAAAGGCTCTGTCTGCGCGTTTCTGGACAGCATTCTCCGGACTGCAGGCAAAACCACGGCCGTTTTCACCTCTCCCCATCTGGTAAAGATCACGGAGCGCTTTGCCTTCAACGGCGTTCCTGTAAGCGACGAGATCTTTCTCTCCGCCTACCGGACGGTGCGCCGTGCGGAACCGGACTTTGCGCTCCGGGGTTGGACGGTCCCTACTTATTTTGAGACCATCTTTCTCATTTTCGCGGTGCTGGTCCGGCAGTTCCCCACAGACTGGATCATCCTTGAGACAGGTCTCGGCGGACGGCTGGACGCCACGAACTGCGTCGAGTACCCCCGCCTCACAGTGATCACCTCCATTAGCTTTGACCACATGCAGTACCTCGGGAACACCATACCGGAAATCGCCGGGGAAAAGGCCGGGATCATGAAACCCGGTGTGCCGCTGGTCCACGATGACACCGATCCGGAGGCTTCCGAAGTATTCCGCCGCCGGGCGGAGGAGCTCTCCTGCCGGCGGATCCCGGTGGGGACAGAGGATCTCTCTGATCTCCGGTTGACGGAGACCGGCCTCAGTTATCTCTGCAGACCGCTTTCCTTGACACGGGCTCCGGAGATGGAGGCAGCTCCCCCGCTCATGAAGTTCGAGCTTCCCTTCCGGGCACACTACCAGGGCGTCAACAGCCTTCTGGCAGTCCGCGCCGCGGAGCTTCTCGGCTATTCTTACGAGGTCATCCGGGAAGGCCTTGCCGGCGCTGCGTGGCCCGGACGCATGGAAGAGATCGCCCCCGGCGTCTTTGCCGACGGAGCCCACAATGAGGGCGGGATCCGGGCGTTCTGCGAGGCGGCTTCCGGGATCCGTGACTTCCGGAAGGCGGAGGAAGTGACCCTCATCTTCGAGGTCTCCTCGGACAAACAATACGCGGAGATGCTGAGCTGTATTGCGGAACGTCTGAAGCCGGACCATCTGATCCTCTGTTCCATGAAGTCTTACCGTGCCCTCTCCACTGAGACCCTCCTGGCTGCTGCGGAACGGGTCTTCCCGGCAGGCTGCGGCACGGAGCTGACCGTCATTCCTTCCCTGGAAGAAGCCTTCCGCGGCGCGCTGGACACAAAAAAGCCCGGCGGGCTGTTGTTCATCGCCGGATCTCTCTACCTGGTCGGAGAACTGCAGGCCATGCTTCGCGGGGAAGCCTGAAGAAGTCAGATTCAAGTCCCGCCGAGATAAAATGATGCGGTTTCAGGTTTTTCCCTGAAACCGCATTGTCTTTGTATTCAGATCGCGACCTCGATGGTCTTCCCCAGCTTGTGGAAGTGGTAGTTCTCCACGCGGAAGCTGTCCACGGTGAACTGATAGAAATCCTTCACGTCGGGATCCATATAAAAATCCGGTCCGTCCATCGGGGCCTTCTCAATGATCTCCTCGACAAGGGGAATGTGCCGGTCATAGATATGCGCGTCCGCGATCACATGCACCAGCTCTCCCGCCTTGAACCCGGTGGCCTGGGCGATCATCTTTAAGAGGACCGCGTACTGGAACACATTCCAGCTGTTGGCAGTAAGCATGTCGTTGGAGCGCTGGTTCAGGATCCCGTTCAGAGTGTCTCCGCTCACGTTGAAGGTCATGCTGTAGGCGCAGGGATAGAGGGCCATGTCCGCAAGATCCGCGTGGACATAGAGATTCGTCATGATCCGGCGGCTGGTGGGATTGTTCTTCAGGTCAAAGAGGACCCGGTCCACCTGGTCGAACATGCCTTCCTTATAGCGGTGCTTCACGCCCAGCTGGTATCCGTAGGCCTTGCCGATGGTCCCGTTCTCGTCCGCCCAGGCGTCCCAGATATGGCTGTTCAGGTCGTGAACATTGTTCGACTTCTTCTGCCAGATCCAGAGGATCTCGTCGATGGCGTTTTTCCACGCCGTCTTCCGGAGCGTGAGGAACGGCATTTCCTTCGTCAGGTCATAGCGGTTGACGATGCCGAAGCACTTTTTTGTGTAGGCAGGCGTACCGTCCTCCCAGTGGGGGCGGACGTTGTAACCCTTGTCCCAGACACCTTCCGCAAGGATCTTCCGGCAGTTCTCAATGAATACCCTGTCTGCGTAGCTCATGAAACCATTCCTCCGTCGCCAGTTTGGATGTATAATAGCTGAACGATTACAAAATAACACAGAACCACCCAAAAATAAAGACGGACAAAATCTGAGTCTGTCCGCCGCGTTTTTAGCCAAAGGGAGATCGCCATGAAAATGATTGCAGCAGTCGACCGGAACTGGTCGATCGGAAAAGACGGGAATCTTCTGGTCCGCATTCCGGAGGACCAGAAATTTTTCAAGCGCATGACCCTCGGAAAGACTGTCGTCATGGGCCGCAAGACCCTGGACAGCCTTCCCGGCGGGCGCGCCCTGAAGGACCGCGCGAACATCGTCCTCACCCGTAATCCGGACTTTGCCCGGGAAAACGTGACCGTCGTCCACAGCGTCGGGGAGGCGCTTTCTCTTCTGTCTGACATCCCCGCGGACGATGTGATGATCATCGGCGGGGAAACGGTATACCGCGCCTTCCTTCCCTACTGCGACGGGGCCTGGATCACCATGGTCGGCGCAGCCTTTGAGGCGGACAGCCGTATCCCGGACCTGGACCGGGAGCCCGGCTGGGACATGGTCTCCGAGAGCGAACCGGCGGAACACAACGGGATCCGCTACACATTCCGCGAGTACCGTCACACGCCGGAGACCTGAGTCCGGCCCGCATCACGGCTCCGTTCTGCAGGTCAGTACGCCCTTCCGGATGATCTCATCGATCTCCTTCCGGCATTCTTCGTCATGCATGGCGGCTGCTTCTTCCTCCAGCCGCATATTCAGGCGGTCAACCTCGTCCGCGTATGCTTCCCCGCCGTTTTCCAGTGCCTTTTCAAGCATCGCGTCGTGAAAATATCTTCCTGCAGACAGATACGGCGCCTGCTTCTCTCCTGCGCCTGTAACTGCGAAGTTTCCTTCCTGCCAGATTCTCCACAGACGGTTATAGTCTCCTTCTTCCCGGAGCCGGAACAGGGAGTCTTCCGAATAAGAGGAATAGGACCCCCGGGACACACTTATGATCTCTTTAACAGTGTCCGTGACACCGAAGAGAAGAAGCAGGGAGAGAAGGGTGACCAGGATCGTCAGGCCGAGGCTTACCACTTTACTGACTCCGTTGTTCAAGCGCATGATGCACCCCCTCTTCCACCAGTTTTGCCCGGCTTCCCTGCGTCATGGTCCTCAGGCGTCCGGCATCTTCCGCGGACAGACCCAGATACGTGACCGCGAGCAGTTCGATCTTCCGCTGCATATCCAGGATCGCGTCGGCCGCCTCAGGAGGTTCCGGATACTCTTCTGAATCCAGATAAGAGTAATTCTCCTCCCGTTCCAGACATTCATAGAAATCCGTCAGGCGATAATTGATCCCGTCCGCGATCGATTCTTCATCCTCCCATTCATCTGGCTTCAGAAGCGAGAGGAACGCATTCTCGGTGTCAAGATACAGATTCGCAGCCTGAAGCACTCTCCGGAAGCCGGAGAACGGGGAATCATAAAGGTAAGAAAGTCCGTAATGATCCATAAATGCGGAAAACTCAGCGTAATTCCCGGCCGCAAGGCACTCACAGAGAGATGCGGAGACAGTGTCGTAATGCTGTTCCGCCTGTTTCCGGACCAGGTCTCTCCGGAAGCTCCAGGCATTGTTGTTGATGACTGCAGTGATGATGATCAGTATCACAAGCACCACTGCCGCCGCGGCTTTGATGAGGTTCGCGCCGTAGCGCTTCGTCCTGGTCTCTACCTCAGCTTTCGTGCGTGCAAACTCGGACCGGTATTTCTCCATGTCGGCCGCATGCTGTGCCGCAGCCTCATTCTTCGCGCCGCAGTATGGGCAGAAAGGATATTCCAGCGGCATTTCAGAGCCGCAGTTCGGACATTTCATTTGATCGTCAGCCCCCGGATGATGTCTGATTGAGAACGTATTCCCGGCACTTTTCGTAATCCACGTACCAGTCTTCCTGATAAAACTCCTGCAGCGCCTCTTCCGTCATCGGAAAGCGCTGTTTTCTGTCTTCCGCCCAGGAATCCGCGGGAGGTACCAGATAAGCAAGGTCCTCTTCCGAAAGATCCCGGATCTCCCGCACCTTTTCAAGCCGCAGTTCGAAGAACAGAAGGTCTGCCTTAATTACATTTATGTTTTCGGAAGAGCCTCCGCCGGAAGCGGAAGCCGCCTCCGCCTGCTCCAGAAGTTCCCTGCACTGCTCCGCATTCCGCAGTGTCAGCAGCGCCATCGCAAAGGAATAATGCCTCCAGTTCCATACCGGCTGCTCCTGATCCAGGGCTTCTTCCAGCAGATCTGTCAGCTCTTCATACCGTTTTTCCTGGTAAAGCGCGTTGAACTGCGGGAAGTTTTCTTTTTCCCAGGCCAGTTCTTTCCGGGCTGCGCGTCTTTCCCGGAGTTCCCCGGACACAAGCATGCCCGCGGGGATCAGGAACAGGATCAGGGCAAAGATCAGGATCCCCCGGAGATGCCGGAACTGCTCCCCGGCATTCCGCCGGAAGTTCTGTCCCGGGATGTCGGAAAGTGACTCCAGATCTTCTTTTACATCCGAAAGCCTGTCCATGTACTCCCGTTCTGCCCCTGCGTCGGTCCTTGTCCCGCACCAGGGACATTTCGTTTCCCTGCCGTCATATTCCGCGCCGCAGGATCTGCATAGGATCTTTTTATTCATCTGCGTATTATCCTGCAGATGCCCGTCCTGCCGGACGGGCATCCTTTCCTTTTGAGATCAAGGAGCTTTCTCAGGCCATCAGTTCCTTCACCAGCGCCGCGATGGACTCGTCCTTGCAGTCCTTGAAGAAGTACTCGCTGAAATGCTCGCCTGCGAAGGCGCCCTTCACGAGTTCGGGATCCAGAGACTTCAGAATCTCCGGGAGGGGCCTGAACGCTGCAGCGCGGACGCCGTCCAGGATCTTCTTGTTCCGCTGCTCCGGGACAACGCGCTCCTTCGGATAGCCGCCGCCCGAGGGCTCACAGTACAGCTTCTCAAAGATGTACTCGAGGTTCAGGTCGCCGCCCCAGCCGAAGCCCAGGGCGAAGGGGATGGAGATCGCGTTTCCGTCGTTGATCTGCGCGAAGGTGTAGGCATCCAGCGCATTCGCCACGTGACCGCAGATGACGCCCGGAAAGGAGTTCAGCGCAAGCATCGCGCCCTCGCCGGTGCCGCAGCCCGTGATCACGTAGTCCGCCGCGCCGGAGTTCAGAAGGACTGCCGCAAGGATGCCGTTCTGGACATAGGTCAGCTGGGCAGCATCGTCCGCGCTGTACATGCCGTAGTTCCGGACTTCAAAACCCATGGGCTCCACGACCTTCCGGAGCGCTTTTTCGATGATCCCGTTCTTCATTGCCTGGCTGTTTTCGTTGATCAGTGCAATTCTCATTCTCTCACCTCTTATTGTTTTGTTTTCTGCTGTATTGACTGCTGTGTCTGTTACTGTGTCTGCTTCTGTGCCTGTTTCTGTGTCTGTTTCTTTTTCTGCTTCTGTGTCTGCTTCTGCATCCGCTTCTTCAGAACGCCGTCCGCATTTAATCCAGGATCACGATCCGGCCTTCCACATGGGAGTCCAGCCCCTGATGCGTTGCGAAATATTCTTCGATCAGGTTGTTGACCGAGGTCGCCACGACCCTGGGCTTCATGTTCTCTGCGACCTCCGCCAGCGGGACACCCATGAACTCGTCAAAGTTCGTGAAATGGTAGCCCATCAGGGCGATCAGGAGCTCGTCGTCATCCTTGATCGGATTTCCCCGGAAGGCGAATTCCTCCAGCTCGCGGGTGCTCTTCCGGTACACCAGGCGGACACCCTTCGAGAACTGGTAGAACTCCGTATGTCCCTCCCAGGCATCGTCCCGGAAGATGTGAAGCACCATCCGACGGAACTGGGCGCCGGTCACCTTGAACATGTAAAGCGGCTCGTCAAAGGGCGTGTTCTCCAGCATGTCCTGGTACTCGATGATGGGTCCGAGTTCTTCCTTCCGGATGGCGCCGGAGCCGAACATCATGATGTCGAAGGAGCTCTCCCACTGCACCAGGTCCGCATAGAGATTTCCCATCTCCGTCTCCTGGATCCGGCTGGGGTGGGTCAGCTTCCGCGCAAAGTGGGTGATGACGCGCTTGTACTTTGCGTCTGTCTCTCCTTTATAGTGGCTGAGCAGCCCCTCCATGACCTCGTCTGTGGGTGCTGTCTTCTCGTTGATCGGAACGCTTCCCCAGGTCCATCCGGTGATCTTGTGCCAGAAGGTATCATACTCGATGTCAAAGCGGCCGATCTGGTCCGTGCCGCGTCCCACCTGGACGATCGGGATGCCGTTCACGATCTCCGGGGCCTCCATAAAGGTGTGGGAATGTCCGCCGATGATCAGGTCCACACCCCAGTCCGGATTCAGAAGTCTGGCCAGCTTCCGGTCCTCCTCGATGCCGATGTGGGTGAGGAGGATGACCATATCCGTCTTTCTGGTGCGGTAGTTGTCGCAGATGATCCCGACTTCCTTCGCCGCCTCGACGGTGTCGATAAAGGTGCCGATGACCTTCTCATTTTTCGTGGACGCTATGACCTCCTCCGTCAGGATCCCGATGAACATGATCTGCATGCCGTCCACGTTCAGCGTGAGGTAGGGTTCGAAAAGGCGGGCATTGTTCAGTGTGACGAAGAGGTTCGCGTTGATAATCGGGAAACGGGCGCACTTCTCCAGGAACAGAAGGTGGGCGACGCCGTAATCCACTTCATGGTTTCCCACCGTGGTGACATCCGGGGAAAGAGAGTTCATGAGGTCGATGGTGGAAAGGCCCAGATACTCGGAGTCGATGATGGAGCCCCGGAACATATCTCCCGCGTTCGCGTAGATGACATTCTTCTCTTTCGCGCGGGCCTGTCTGACATAGCCTGCCAGTCTGGAGAGGCCTCCGGTCTCGAGCCCGTCCTTATCCTCCGGCAGGAAATCCCCGTGCAGGTCGTTGGAGTGCAGGATGGTAAGTTTTTTCTTTGCCATGATATCCTCCTTTCTGACAAATACAGTATACCGTTTTTTTCCGTTCCCTGCATCATCAGTTCCTTTGCTTCCGCCGGAAACGCCATGGATTCCGCCGGGAAATCCCCTTATTCTGCCCCGGAATATTTCGGGATAATCCGGTTGACATCACGGAACCTTTCGGGTAGAATAACTCAGGTATCGAGGCGTGGCTCAGTTTGGTAGAGCGCAGCGTTCGGGACGCTGAGGCCGCAAGTTCGAATCTTGTCGCCTCGACTTATAAGGCCGATTGGTCAAGCGGTTAAGACGGAGCCCTCTCACGGCTCAAACCCGGGTTCGATTCCCGGATCGGTCATTCAGCTTCTGTAGCGCAGTTGGTAGCGCAACGCATTCGTAATGCGTGGGTCGCCGGTTCGAGTCCGGCCAGAAGCTCTATTATTATTTAGGATCATCACCCCAGGGGAAATAAATAAGACCAGATCAGGATGCTTGCATACTGCTCTGGTCTTTTTATTTTCCCCGGGGCGGACAAGACGCGCAGCGTCTCTGTCCGCCCTAAACGAGGAACGCGAAGCGTTCCGAGTCTGGGGTGATGTCCCCCCTTTCCGCGCAGCGTCTCTGACCGCCCTAAACGAGGAACGCGCAGCGTTCCGAGTCTCCGGGGTGATGAACCCTTTTTACGCGCAGCGTTCCGAGTCTCAGGGGTGATGAACCCTTCTCACGCCTTATGGTCTGTACTGGAAGCACAGCATCGTGATGTCGTCAAACTGCTCCGCATCCCCTTCGAACTTCCGCAGCGTCTCGCTGATATCCCGGAGGAAGTCCTCAGCGGAATCATTCCGCGCTTTCAGGCATGCGTCCAGCAGCCGCTTCGTCCCGAAAAGCTCCTCCGCGGGATTGGTGCAGTCCGTCACGCCGTCCGTGTACTGGAAGACCATATCGCCGGGCTCCAGATACTCTTCGAAGTCGTAATACTTCATACCCGGGATTCCGGCAAGGACGAAACCGTGCTTGGAAGTGATATAATGCCACCTTCCCCGATGGAAGAACAGCGGGTCTTCATGTCCGGCATTGGCATAGGTCATCTTTCCGGTGGTCAGGTCGACGACCGCCAGCCAGCAGGTCACGAACAGATCCATCTTGTTGTTTTCACAAAGCATGTTGTTGACCATTTCCAGCGTTTTCCCGGGAGACTGGACCCCTCGCACCGTGTTGTTGATCAGTGTCTTTGAGATCATCATGAACAGCGCCGCGGGAACGCCTTTTCCGGACACATCCGCCACCACCAGAGCCAGATGGGTATCATCCAGCAGAAGGAAGTCATAGAAGTCTCCTCCGACCTCCTTGGCCGGATTCATCGTACCGTAGAGGCCGATGTCATTGCGCTTCGGGAACGGCGGAAAGACACTGGGCAGCACATCCGCCTGGATCCTGTTGGCCAGCGAGAGTTCCGTGCGGATCCTGGAGTTTTCCGAAGAGATGGCCTCCACGTTTTCGATGTAGCTGTTCAGGTCGCGCTCCATCTTTTCCAGGGAATTTGCGAGGCGCTCGATCTCATCCCCGCCGGTCTTGATCTCCAGCTCGTGGAAATAAGAGGTCTGCTCTCCGTTCCCCGCCTGCCGGTGCTCCACATAGTGGTCTGCCGCCTCTGAGATGCGTTTTATCGGCGTCACCAGGGAATAACCGATGGAGCCCACCGACAGAGCTGCCAGAAGGATCGTCAGAAGCGCCGTGACCGGAAGGACACGCCGGAGATATCTTCCCGAAGCCTGCTCGATCTCATTGCCGGAAATATCCACCATCACATAGGCCAGCGGATCCCCGTTTTCATCCACCACCGCGGACGCCGCGCTCCAGACCAGATCCGTGACATTGCCGCGGTTGTAATAGCTGTATGCGGGCACAAGACGCGGCCAGTTCTCAAACCGTTCCGCCTCACCTTCATGCATCGCCCTGGATTCCCCGGGAAGCCTGTAGTTCACGTCTCTCCGGATCACCGCCGCATCGGCATCAGCCAGATAGACAAGGCGCTCTTCCGTGAGATCGGGAAACATAAGGATCGCATAGTGGATCTTGTGGGATCTACGGATCTGCTCCAGCATATCGACGATCTCCTGGTACTCTTCATTTCCGGTGAGTTCCTCGTAAATGCTGTGGTCACCCTGTTCGTGATCTGCTTCCTCATGATAGACCGGGAGCACAAGATTCAAAAGTTCCCGGACTTCCGCCGCCTTCAGGTTATGGGCGACGGAATCAGCCAGCCGCTCGGCTTTTTCCGAATAATACTGCTGGGTCTCCCTCCGCATTTCGCGGTCTCCCACATAAAACATTGCGGCAGCGATCGTCACCGACACAATGATGATCTGTAAAAAATTCTTCCATCGGATGGAACTTCTTATTCTGGCTGGCATGTTCCGCAAATCCTCCTGACACTGAAATCTGTATCTGATCCCTGCTTCGGAAAACAAGGCTTACGCTTCTCTCCTGCGGTTGTACAGAAACATCAGCACTGCCATGGCGCAGATCACGAAATACCCGATAAAGCTCAAGGCATCCGGGACCTGTCCCAGCACAAAGAAACCGAGAAGCGTGGAAAAGATCATCATCGAGTAATCATAGACTGAGATCTGGTTTGCCGGCGCATAGGAATATGCCGCCGTGATGGAAAACTGTCCGCCGCTGGCAAAGAGACCCGCGAGCAGCAGCATTCCGAGCTGTCTGCCCGACATCGGTGCGTAGCTGAGGAGCATGGACGGCAGGCAGAACACGCAGGAAAACAAGGAGAAAAACAGAATGATCATCGGTCCCGGCTCCCCTGCGAGACGTAATTTCCGCAGCATGGTATAGGCCGCGCCGGCCGCCATTCCGCCGCAGAGTCCCACCAGGGACGGAAACAGGGCCATACTGCCGAAGGCGGGCTTTATGATGAACAGACTCCCGACAAAAGCCCCGGCCACGCAGGCGATCTGGAACAGCGTCGCTGTCTCCCCGAGGATCAGCATACTGAACAGAAGCGTGAAAAAGGGCGACATCTTGTTCAGCATGGATGCATCTGCAAGGTTCAGATGTGAGACCGCGTAGAAATTGCAGATGATCCCGAGGGTCCCGAAGAGAGAACGCAGAATATAGTCCGGCAGATTTTTCCGGTCCCGGATCCCCGGCCTTTCTCCGTTTTTCACGATCATGAGAAACGCGAACAGCGCGGAGACAATGTTCCGGAAAAAAGACTTCTGCATGGCGGGAACATCGCCCGCCATGCTGACAAACAGATTCATGACCGCAAAGCAGAAGGACGAGAGAATGATGAAAAAGATCCCCTTGTACAGCTGCGCTCCCGCGGCCTGCTTCGTTCCCTGACTCATACTGCTCCTTACCTGCTGTATTGTTCCGATGATTCAGCATCCCGGACTGAGAGCAGGCTTTTCATTCAGATTTTCCGAACATTTCCGGTGTGCTGAACTTTATATCATATCAAATATGGACAGCTGGTTGCTCTCCGGCAGCTTTCCGAGGATCCCCAGCCGGTCCAGAAGATCACAGGTCGTCTGACCCGTCCCGCTCCTGGTCTTGAAATCATCCTTCGAGATGAATTCGCCCTGCTTCGCCGCCTCCACGATCTGCACCGCAACGCTCTCCCCGAGACCGTCGATGGAGGTCAGCGCCGGCATCAGCCGGTGATCGTCCACGATGGTGAAGCGGGTCGCCTGGGCTTTGTAGAGGTCGATGGGGACGAAGGAAAAACCCCGCGCGTACATTTCCTGGCAGATCCTGCCGTCCTTCAGCATATCCGCTTCCTTCGGGCTCAGCGGGTTCTCCCGGTTCCCGGCATCGTTCCGCTTCTTCAGCTCCGCGAGGAAGGTCTCCAGCCGCTGCTTTCCCTGGCACATGATCTCATAGGAAAAGCCGGTGGCGCGGATCGTGAAGTAGGACGCATAGTAGGCCAGAGGATAAAAGATCTTGCAGTAGCCTATGCGCCACGCCATCATGACGTAGGCCGCCGCGTGGGCCTTCGGGAACATGTACTTGATCTTCTTGCAGGACCAGATGTACCAGTCAGGCACATTGTGCTCCTTCATGTGGGCTTCCCAGTCCGCGTTCAGGCCCTTGCCCTTACGGACAGACTCCATGATCTTGAAGGACTCCTGCGGGTCCATGCCCCACTGGATCAGTCCCAGCATGATGTCGTCGCGGGTGCAGATGGCGGTGCCGATGGTAGCAAGCCCTTCGTCGATCAGCTTTTCCGCGTTGCCCTGCCACACATCGGTCCCGTGGGCCAGTCCCGCGATGCGGACGAGGTCGGAGAAGCCCTTGGGCTGCGCCTTGATCAGCATGTTCATGGCGAAGTCCGTGCCGAATTCCGGGATTCCCAGGGCGCCGAGTCTGCAGCCCAGGATGTCCTCAGGCGTGACGCCGAGGGCGGAGGTGTCCCGGAAAAGGCTCATGACCTCCTTCGAATCCAGCGGAATATCCCTGACGGGGTCGATGCCGGTGAGATCCTGCAGCATGCGGATCATCGTCGGGTCCTGATGTCCCAGAATGTCAAGCTTCAGCAGATTGTGGTCGATGGCGTGATACTCGAAATGCGTCGTGATGATCGGAGTCGTCATATCGTTGGCGGGGTGCTGGATCGGCGTGAAGGAATAGATCGACTCTCCCTTCGGCAGGACGACGATGCCGCCCGGATGCTGACCCGTGGTGCGGCGCACGCCGACGCAGCCCTGGACGATCCGGCTGATCTCGCACTTGCGCTTCCGCTCCCCGTGTTCTTCAAAATAGTTTTTCACATAGCCGAAGGCCGTCTTGTCCGCCAGGGTGCCCACGGTGCCGGCGCGGAAGGTCTGTCCCTTTCCGAAGATGACCTCCGTGTAGGCATGGGCCGAGGACTGGTTCTCTCCCGAGAAGTTCAGGTCGATATCCGGCTCCTTGTCTCCCTTGAATCCCAGGAAGGTCTCGAAGGGGATGTCGAATCCGTCCTTTTTCAGCGGCTTCCCGCAGCGCGGGCATACCGCGTCCGGCATGTCGCAGCCCGCCGTCCCGGCATAGGACTTCGGGATCTCCGAGTCGAAATCCGAGTACTGGCAGTTCGGGCAGAAATAGTGGGGCGGCAGCGGATTGACCTCCGTGATGCCCGCCGTATAGGCGACAAAGGAAGAACCCACCGAGCCTCTGGAGCCCACCAGGTAGCCCTCCGAATTGGAGTGAAGCACCAGCTCCTGGGCGATGATGTACATGACGGCGAAGCCGTTCTTGATGATGGAGCTCAGCTCCTTGTCCAGACGCTTCTTCACGATGTCCGGCAGCGGCTTCCCGTACTGCTGGTATGCCTTTTCATAACAGGAATCCGTCAGCTTCTTGTCGGAGTCTTGGATGACCGGCGGGCACTTGTCCGGCCGCACCGGGGAAAGCTGCTCCACCATGTCGGCGATCTTCCGCGTGTTGGTGATGACCACTTCCTCGCACTTTTCCGGGCCGAGATAGGAAAACTCCTGCAGCATCTCTTCCGTGGTGCGGAGGAACAGCGGCGGCTGCCGGTCAGCGTCCTTGAACTGCTTTCCCGCCATGATGATCCGGCGGTAGACTTCGTCCTCCGGATTCAGGAAATGGACGTCGCAGGTGGCGGCTACAGGTTTTCCGAACTGTTCGCCCAGACGGACGATCCGGCGGTTCAGATCCTTCAGATCCTCCTCTGACTCCGCGGCGTACTCGTCGCTGTCGATCATGAACATATTGTTCCCGATGGGCTGGATCTCCAGGAAATCATAGAAGTTCACGAGCCGGGCGATCTCCTCGTCGGACTTGCTCCTGGCCACGGCCTGGAACAGCTCTCCCGCCTCGCAGGCGCTGCCGACGATCAGTCCCTCCCGGTATTTCTGGAGTTCGCTCTTCGGGATCTTCGGCGCGTTCCCGCCGAAGTATTTCAGATGGGAATCCGAGACCAGCCGGTACAGGTTCACCCGCCCCGTCTCGTTCTTCGCCAGAATGATCACATGATACGGCCGGGTCTTCCGGACCATCTCCGGATTGCTCCGGCCCAGGGTGCAGACCTGTTCCAGGGTGACGAGGCCCCGCTCCCTGAGCATCCGCACAAAGGCCAGGAAGATCCCCGCGGTGCATTCAGCATCGTCCACGGCACGGTGATGGTGGTCCAGGACCACTCCCACCGCCTTTGCCACCTGCTGCAGCTTGTAGTGCGCCATGTGGGGCAGCAGCACCTGGGCCAGCGTCATGGTATCCATGACCGTCGGATTCCACCGGATCCCCAGGTCTCCGGCCTTCCTCTGCACGAAGGGCACGTCAAAAGAGGCGTTGTGGGCCACAACGCCGCAGCCCTCGCAAAAGGCGAGGAACTTCGGGATCACTTCGCTGATGTCCGGCGCGTCCATGACCATGGCGTCGTTGATGGAGGTCAGCTGTTCGATCTTGTACGGGATCGGGACATGGGGATTCACGAAGGTAGAAAACCGGTCCGTGATCTTCCCTTCCTCCACCTTCACCGCGCCGATCTCAATGATCTGGTTCTTCACCGTGGAAAAGCCGGTGGTCTCAATATCGAATACCACGAAGGAAGAATCGATGGTCCGGTCTTCCGGGTTCAGGACCAGGTCCTGAAGGTCGTCCACCAGATATCCTTCCACTCCGTAGATGATCTTCGGGAAATCCTTCTGCTTTCCGGCCACCGTGTGCCACGCATCCGGAAATGCCTGCAGGTTCCCGTGGTCGGTGATGGCAATGGCGTCCCAGCCCCATTTCTGGGCCTGCTTGATGATATCCTTCACGGAAGTGACGCCGTCCATGTCGCTCATCTTGGTGTGGCAGTGAAGCTCCACGCGCTTCAGCTTCGCATGGTCCTCCCGCGTAAGCTTCGCGAGGCCGTCGCTCTTCCGGATCCCCCGGACGCGGTCGATGCAGAGCTCCCCGTCATTTTTGCTGCGGCCCAGGTCGCCCAGGATGCGGATGGCTTTCCCCACCTTCAGCTCTGCCTTCAGGGTGTTCAGCTGGTCGATGCGGTACTGGTCATCTCCCGGGTCGTTGATGAAGATCCTGGCGGAGATGGAATCCGTGAAGTCCGTGACCGAGAAAAGAAACAGCGTACTGTTGGATTTCTCGATAAACTTGACTTCCAGCTCGAAGATCTCTCCCCGGATCTTTACCTCTCCCATGACATTGTCCAGCTCATTCATGGGCGTCACTTCATCGGTGAAATCCCTGCCGTAGATCACGTCCGGATTCTTAGGCTTTCCGTAATTCCTGCTTCCGCCGTACCCGGAGCCTCTCCGTTCTCCGAAGCCGCCGTTCCGGCCGCCCCGGCCGCCGTTTCCCTGACGGCCGTTCTGATTTCCGTCTGCCTGACGGCCGTTCTGTCCCGCGTCCCTCTTCGCGGAAGTGTTTTTCTTTGTCTCCTTCGGTCCCGCCGCGGACTTCGCTGCCGCGGCCTGCTTCCCCTCTTCCCCTGCCTGAGATGCCTGTCTGCCGGTATCGTCGATCAGGAAAGCTTCCTCCTCCTGCGCGGCAGGTCCGCGCACGGGAAGCGGTTCTGACGGAATCTCCGAAGGCTCCGGGAGTTCATAGGGAAGATACTTGAAACGAACCTCCACAGGCACACCGCAGCGCGCCCCGAAAAATTCGTCCTTCAGGAAATCCTTCAGGTCCCGGATGACGTACCGGTTCAGGGAAGTGTCGTATGCCGTGATCTCCATAATATTTTCCGAAGGAAAGGAGATACTGGCCTCCTTCATGATACGCAGCGCGAAGAGGCTCTTCTGCCCCAGTTCATGATAGATGCCCTCTTTGCAGGCAGCAAAAAGTCTCTCCGGCGTAAAATGCCCGGAGAGTCGGAAAGTTTCATGGATCCGTACGCGCACCCGCTTGTTCGGAAACAGCTGTCTGGGGAGATCCTGTTCGAGTCCTCTGAAGGTCTCGTGATCCGCAAGGCACGGGCAGGTCATCCAGATCTCAATGAGGGAATAATCCTCATTCGCGGCGACGCGGCTGATCTCCAGCTGCTTCACCAGGCCTGCGGTGTCTTCCTGCGGCCGGTAATTCGGGAAGACCTCCTGGAATCGTTTCATGCTCATGGTAATACTCCGTTCAGGTCCGGGCCTGCTCTGCCCGGGCACGGTCCAGCTCCGCCTTCAGCGCCGGCAGGAGCTCCTCCTCCGGAAGGGTCTTAACGACCTCTCCCTTCCGAATCAGAAGACCGGTGCCCTTTCCTCCGGCGATTCCGAAATCCGCTTCCTTTGCTTCGCCGGGGCCGTTCACCACGCAGCCCATGACCGCGACCTTTACATTCAGGTCGTCATAGCCCGCGACCAGGTTCTCGACCCGGTCTGCCAGGCCGATCAGGTCGATCTGGGTGCGTCCGCAGGTGGGACAGGAAACTACTTCGACGCCCCCCTGCCGGAGTCCCAGGGTCTTAAGGATCTGCTTTGCGCAGGTAACCTCCTCCACAGGGTCTCCCGTCAGGGAGACACGCACAGTGTCCCCGATCCCCTGTCCGAGGATCAGGCCGAGGCCCACTGCGGATTTGACTGTCCCGCGTTTCACCGTGCCGGCTTCCGTGATGCCTACATGCAGCGGATGACTGGTCTGTTCCGAGATCAGTTCATGGGCCCGGACGCACATCATGACGTCCGAGGACTTGATGCTGATCACCAGATTGTCATAGCCCAGGTCTTCGATGATACGGACCTTGTCAAGGGCGGACTCCACGATCCCTTCCGCCGTGACGCCGCCGTATTTCTTCACCAGCTCCTTTTCCAGGGAACCGGAATTTACGCCGACCCGGATCGGGATGTCCCGCTCCTTCGCGCACTCCACCACCGCGCGGATGCGGTCCTCGGAACCTATATTTCCGGGGTTGATCCGGATCTTGTCGGCACCGCACTCCATGGCGCGGATGGCAAGCCTGTAATCAAAATGGATGTCCGCCACCAGCGGGATATGGATTTCCTTCCGAATCTCCCGGATGGCCTCCGCAGCCTCCTGCGTGGGGACCGCGACGCGGATGATCTCGCAGCCGGCTTCTTCCAGCCCAAGGATCTGATCGACTGTCGCCCGGACGTCCTCTGTCTTCGTATTGCACATCGACTGGATCAGGATCGGATTTCCGTCTCCGATCACGCGGTCCCCGATCCGGACCGCAGCCGTTTTCTTTCTTTCGATCATTTGTATCCCCATTCTTTAATGCGCGGTACGCCGGGCATCTGCACCCGCGGCGCGCGCATAACATTGTTTACATTACCCGCTCATGAGCCGCATGAAATCGTGCATCATGAGGAAGATCATCAGGCCCATCAGAAGGACCAGTCCGGCGAAATGAATCGCGCCTTCCACCCGCCGGTTGAGATGCCGCCCGGTCACCGCCTCCGCGAAAAAGAACAGAAGCCTGCCCCCGTCCAGCGCCGGGATGGGAAGCAGATTCATGACGCCGAGGTTCGCGGAGAGAAGCAGGGCGATATCCGCCAGCGTCAGGAACAGGGCCTTTGCCCCGTAAGGCCGGGTCTCCTCCACCGATTCCCCGATCACGCTGACTATTCCGACGGGTCCCGTCAGATCGTCCAACGGCACCAGTCCCCGGACCAGAAGCTTGAGACTGTCGACCACCATCGTGATGTTGTAACGCACTTCCTGGCCCGAATAATACAGAAGCTTCGGAATGCTGTCCGGGATATCCCGCTTTCCGCTGACCTCGATCCCCAGCATCCAGGCATCCCGCTCCTCGTTGTACATGGGAGCGATATGGAAGGTCTTTAATTCCGCAGCGCCTTCCCCGCCGGCAGATTCCCGGCGGACGGTCACATCGGCCTCTTTTCCCGGATACAGGTAGAGATAGGACGTCAGGTCCCGGAAAAAGACCACCCGGTGGTCGTTGATCCGGATGATCTCATCACCCGCCCGGATCCCGCTGTTTTCCGCGGGGTATCCCTCCAGGATGCCGGTCAGTACACAGCGGTCCACACCCACTTGAGAGAGGATGACGACCGCCAGCAGAAAGGCAAGTATAAAATTGAACATGGGGCCCGCCGCCACGATGAGGATCCGTTTCCAGACAGGGGCCGCGTTCAGGCTCCCCTCTGTAAAATCCTCGGCGTCGGTATCCTCTCCCAGCATGCTGCAGTAGCCGCCGAGAGGAAGCATCCGCAGGGAATACCGGGTCCCGCGCTTTACGAAAGACGCGATCTTCGGCCCCATTCCGACCGAAAACTCCAGGACCCGGATCCCGCAGAGCTTGGCAAGACTGAAGTGTCCGAACTCGTGAAAGGTGACGATCAGTCCGAACACGATCAGTGCAAGAATAATATTCATAGGCAGTTCACCGGCCTCCCGGTGTCACAGGTGGTACTTTTCCTTCATCCAGGCCTCGGTGCTGTTCCGGATCTCAAAGATCTCCTCCACCGTAGGCTCCTTCAGAATGCCGTAGTTTTCGTGCTGCTCCATCGCTTCGGCGATCATCTTCGAGATGCCGCCCCAGGCGATCTTCTTTTTCAGGAACGCGGAGACCGCGATCTCATTGGCCGAATTCAGGACCGTCGGCAGGCTTCCGCCTTTCTCACATGCATGATAAGCAAGGCCGAGGCCCGGGAACTTCTTCAGGTCCGGCTTCACCAGCTCTATCTCATTCATCGTCCAGAAATCCAGGCGGTCTCCCGCCAGGAATCGTCGCTTCGGATAGTACAGCGCATACTGGATGGGAAGCTTCATATCCGGCACGCCCAGCTGGGCCATGACGGCGCCGTCTTCGAATTCCACCATGGAGTGGATGATGCTCTTCGGCTGCACCACGACCTGGATCCGGTCGGACGGAACATTGAAGAGCCAGTGGGCTTCGATGACCTCAAGTCCCTTGTTCACCATGGTCGAGGAGTCGATGGTGACCTTCGGCCCCATGCTCCAGTTGGGATGCTTGAGGGCGTCCTCCAGCGTCACTGTCTTCAGCTTCTTCGCGGAGTATTTCCGGAAGGGTCCGCCGGAGGCAGTCAGCAGGATCTTCGCGATCCGGTTCTTCTTGTTTCCCCGGAGACTCTGGAAAATGGCCGAGTGCTCCGAATCCACCGGAAGGATCCGGATACCGCGGTCCTCCGCCAGCGGCATGATGATGTGTCCAGCGCAGACCAGCGTTTCCTTGTTGGCCAGGGCAATATCCTTGCCGGCCCGGATGGCCGCGATGGTGGGCTCGATGCCGATCATGCCGACGATGCCGGTGACCAGGATCTCCGCCTTCGGCGCCGTGGAGACCTCCAGGATCCCCTCTTTTCCTGCGACGACCTTCGTGGCAGTGTCCGCGACGCGGAGTTTCAGCTCCGCAGCCTTCTTCTCATCCCAGACTCCGGCAATCTTCGGTGAAAACTCCCGGATCTGCTTTTCGAGGAGGTCGATGTTGGCTCTCGCTGCTATGGCCTCGACTCTGATATCCCCGTTCGCCCGGACAATGTCCAGGGTCTGTGTGCCGATGGAGCCGGTGGAGCCGAGGATCGCGATCTTCTTCATAAAAAACTCCTGTCAGGTCAGAAAGATCTGTAAATCATTCGATTTTCAGATCAGAACAATTTGTCGAGAAACAGAACAAAGTAAATGGCAGGCGCTGTGAACAGCATGCTGTCAAAGCGGTCCAGGATCCCTCCGTGCCCGGGGATCAGGTTCCCGTAGTCCTTGACGTCATGGTCCCGCTTGATGGCGGAGGCCGCCAGATCTCCGATCTGGGAAATGGCTCCTGCTGCAGCGCAGGCAAAGAAGCATGCGATCTGCGGATTGGCGATCTCTTCCATCTGGGCGCCGAAGAAGGACGCGTAGATCACGCCCAGAAGCCCTGCCCCTATGGCGCCGCCGATGGCGCCGGCGACAGTCTTTTTCGGACTCAGGATCGGAGCGAAATGGCGTTTTCCGAACAGCATTCCCACCACGTAGGCACAGGTATCGCAGCCCCAGCTGGAGATGACGACCAGCCAGACCAGCCAGAATCCGTCAGGCATGACCCGCACGCGGTAGATGTAGGAAAACATTACCACGACGTAAAAAATGCCGAAGAGACTGACCGAGACCTGCTCAGTGCGGTAGCGGGGATATGTAAAAACAAACACCGCAAGGAGCGCCATCACGACGCCGATCATCACCGGCATGCTGTAGCGCCCTTCATTGTTCCACATCAGTCCGTAATAGATGAGGCCCCCGAGATACCCGATGATCCCCAGCGGCTCGCTCTCGATCTTCACGACCCGGTACAGCTCGAACAGACCGCACATGGAGATCAGGATCATCGTCGCAAACAGCAGGATCCCTCCGCGGGAGATCAGCAGCACAGCCAGCGCCACCATGATGATCCCGCTCAGAAGCCTTGTCTGAAACTTTCTGCTGCCCAGGATTTCTTTCAGTCGTTCCATGACTCAGGCCTTTCTGCCGCCGAAGCGGCGGTCACGGCCGTTGTACGCAATGATCGCATCCTCCAGGGCCTCCATGTCGAAATCCGGCCACAGGGTATCTGTGACGTAGATCTCGCTGTAAGCGATCTGCCAGATCAGGAAGTTGGAGATCCGGAGTTCTCCGCTGGTGCGGATCAGGAGATCAGGGTCCGGGATCCCGGCGGTGTCAAGGTAGCCTGCCACGAACTGTTCGGTCACCGTCTCATCGATGTCGAAGGGATTATCGGCATAGTCCTTCATCATCTTCTTCACGGCACGGCGCACATCGTCCCTGCCGCCGTAATTGATGGCGAAAAGGAAGGTGATGCCGTCGCATTCCTTCGTCTCCTCCTCGACCCGGTCGATAAGTTCGATCATGTCCGGGGCAAAGCGGGTGCGGTCGCCGATCATCAGGCACTTGCAGTTCTCTCCCTTCGCGATGTCCAGAAGCTTGTTCAGATACATCCGGAACAGCCCCATCAGGGCGCTGACCTCTTCCTCGCTGCGCTTCCAGTTCTCCGTCGAGAACCCGTAGACCGTCAGATACTTCACGCCCAGCTTTCCGCAGTTCCGGAGCGCCGCCTCCACGGCGTCGCAGCCCGCCCGGTGTCCCATGACCCGCGGGAGTCCGCGGCGCTTTGCCCAGCGGCCGTTGCCGTCCAGGATGATGGCGATATGCTCCGGAATCTTCTTGCCTTCTAGTCTGGAACCCATAGTTCCTCCCTGTGCCGCCAGAAAAACGGCTGTTTCTAATGACAGGGCGGGCCCGGTGATCCCGGCGGCCCGCCCATGCGTTTTCCGCTTCCGACCGGAAGGCTGCGCCTTACACGGTCATGATTTCCTTCGTCTTGATCTCGACCGCCTTGTCCACGCGCTCGATATTCTTGTCAGTCAGCTTCTGAAGCTTCTTGTTGCCGTCTTCAAGGTCATCCTCGGTGATCTCGGAAGCCTTCTCCATCTTCTTCAGCACCTCGGCGCCGTCGCGGCGGATGTTCCGGATGGCGACCTTCGCCGCCTCACCCTTCTTCTTCACGTCCTTGGACAGCTCCTTACGGCGCTCCTCGGTAAGGATCGGGAAGATCAGGCGGATGACGCTGCCGTCATTGTTCGGGTTGATGCCGATGTCGGACTTCTGGATCGCCTTCTCGATGGGCTTCAGCAGGGACTTGTCCCAGGGCTGGATCATGATGGTGCGGGGATCCGGGGCGGAAATGTTTCCGACCTGCTGGATCGGGGTGGCAGATCCGTAATAGTCGACGGTGATACGGTCCAGGACATGGGGGTTCGCCCGTCCGGCGCGGATCGCTGCGAAGTCGGTCTGCATGAACTCGACCGTCTTATTCATACGCTCTTCCAGTTCTTTCAGAGTATCCTTCACTTCTGCCATGATTTCCTCCCTTTCAGTCCACCGTCACGATGGTGCCGTTGATTTTTCCCTGCATTGCGTTCGCAATGGAGTTTTCTTCATTCAGGTCAAATACTGCCAGAGGCATGTGGTTCTCCTGGCACATGACGCTCGCCGTGAGGTCGATGACGGCGAGCCGCCGGTCGATGACCTCCTTCATGCTGATCCTGTCGTAGCGCTTCGCGTCCGGATCGATCTTCGGGTCCGCGTTGTAGACGCCGTCGATGGATTTCGCGAGAAGGATCACCTCCGCCTCCACCTCGATGGCCCGGAGGACAATGCCGGTATCCGTCGAGAAATAGGGATGCCCTGTTCCGCCGGCGAAGAAGACCACCCGGCCTTCCTCAAAATACTTCACCGCCAGATCCTTGGAAAAAAGCTCTGTCATGGTGCCGCAGACAAAGGGGGAAAGGATCGCGGTCTTCATTCCCTCGGCGCGGAACATTTCAGATACATAGATGCAGTTCATGATGGTGGCCAGCATTCCGATCTGGTCCGCCTTGGTGCGGTCCATCGCCTCGCTGGTGCGGCCTCTCCAGTAGTTTCCGCCGCCGGTCACGATGCCTACCTGGACGCCTGCATCCACGGATGCCTTCACCTGGCGGGCGACGCCGCGCACCACCGCTTCATCGTATCCGCGGCCGTTCTTCCCGGCAAGCGCCTCCCCGGAAAGCTTCAGCATGACTCTTCTGTTTTTCATCTTATTTCTCCCTGAACGCGCGGATTCCCACGCTGTATTTTTTCCACGCTATTGTACCACAAAATATGGTGCCTCTCAACCGGCGGTTTCAGGTGAGCCCGGGGACAGGTTCTCGGGCGCACTGCGAATTCAGGCCGATTCCTCCATATTTCCGGTATACAGCCGGTAATACCGGCCGCGCTGCGCCATGAGCTCCTCGTGGCTGCCGCGCTCTATGATCCGGCCCTGCTCCAGGACCATGATGCAGTCCGCGTTGCGCACCGTGCTGAGCCGGTGGGCGATCACGAAGGTGGTGCGTCCCTTCATCAGCTGGTCCATGCCCCGTTGCACCAGCTGCTCGGTGCGGGTGTCAATGGAGCTGGTGGCCTCGTCCAGGATCAGCACCGGCGGGTCTGCCACCGCCGCCCGGGCGATAGCCAGAAGCTGCCGCTGTCCCTGGGACAGGCGCGCGCCGTTGCCCCGCAGCACCGTATCGTAGCCGTCCGGAAGACGCCGGATAAAGCTGTCCGCGTTGGCGAGCTTCGCCGCCGCGATGCACTCTTCGTCCGTGGCGTCCAGACGCCCGAAGCGGATGTTCTCCATGACAGAGCCCGTGAAGAGGTTCGTCTCCTGAAGGACCACCCCGAGGCTCCGCCGCAGGTCTGCCTTTTTGATCTTGGTCACATTGATACCGTCGTAGCGGATCTTCCCGTCCTGGATCTCATAAAAGCGGTTCAGAAGATTCGTGATGGTGGTCTTTCCTGCACCGGTGGAGCCGACAAAGGCGATCTTCTGGCCGGGCTTCGCGTAGAGACGTATGTCATGCAGCACCAGTTTCTCCGGGACATAGCCGAAATCCACGCCGTCCATGACGATGTCGCCCCGGAGAGGCTTGTATTCCACCTCGCCGCTGGCCTGGTGAGTGTGCTTCCAGGCCCAGAGTCCTGTCCGCTTCTCCGTCTCATGCAGCGTGCCGTCCTCGTCCGCTTCCGCGTTCACCAGCATGACGTAGCCGTTGTCCGGCTCCGGCGCCTCGTCCATAAGAGCGTAGATCCGGTCAGCGCCGGCGGCCGCCATGGCCACCGAGTTCATCTGCATCGAGATCTGGGTGAAGGGGCGGTTGAAGTTCCGGTTCAGGGTCAGGAAGGATACCAGGACGCCGATGGTCACGCCCAGCTGCCCGTTCACCGCGAAGACCGCGCCCAGCACCGCCACCAGCACATAGCTCAGGTTTCCGAGCTGCGCCGCCACCGGCATCAGGACGTTCGCCATGGTGTTCGCCCGGTCGCTGGAGCTCCGCAGTTCTTCGTTCAGCGCCCGGAACTCCCGGATGCTGATCTCCTCATGGGAAAAGACCTTGATGACCCGGGCCCCGCCCATCATCTCCTCGATGAAGCCGTTCAGCCTGCCGAGGTGCCGCTGCTGCTGTCCGAAATACTTTCCGGACTGCGTCGCCACCTTGCCGCTGGTGAACAGGATCCCCGAAGTCATGACCAGGGTGATCGCGGTCAGAGGAATGTTCAGAATGCACATGCTGACAAAGACGCTGACAATACTTGTGAGGGAGTTCATGAGCTGCGGGAAAGCCATGCCGATGAACTGCCTGAGAGTGTCCGTGTCGTTCGTGTAGATCGACATGATGTCGCCGTGGGAGTGGGTGTCGAAATAGCTGATCGGCAGCTTCTCCATGTGCCCGAAAAGCCCCCGGCGTATGCGCCGCATGGTGCCCTGGCTCACGTAGACCATGATGCGGTTGTAGGTGTAGCCCGACAGAGCGCCCACAAGATAAATGCAGGCCATAGTGGTGAGGGCTTTTGCCAGGGGCCCGAAATCCGGATCCGCTGTCTGCGTCATGGGGATGATGTAGTCGTCGATCAGTGACCGGATAAAGAGGGTGCCGCGCACATCCGCCACTGCCGCGATCAGGATGCAGAAGAACACCAGGACCAGGGCCCCGCCGTAGTGGCCGGTGATCTCCGCGACGACGCGCTTCATGCTGCCGCTCCGCATGGCTGCCAGCGCCTGCTTCGCGCCGATGGGACGTCTTCTGTTTCCGCCGGGTCCTGCCATGGTCACACCTCCCTTCCGTGCGTTCTCACATGATCATTTCCGTGGTCGAAGTCGCCGGTCCCCTCTGCCTGGACTGCAGCCACGGAACGGTAGATCTCGTTCGTCTGCAGCAGTTCCTCGTGAGTCCCGACGCCGCTGATCTTCCCGTCCTCGAGGACGATGATCCGGTCTGAATCCTTCACGCCGGAGATGCGCTGGGAAATGATGAATTTCGTGGTCTCCGGGATCTCCTCCCGGAATACGCGGCGGATCTCCGCGTCGGTGGCGGTGTCCACCGCGCTGGTGGAGTCGTCCAGGATCAGGATCTTCGGCTTCTTTAAGAGCGCCCGGGCAATGCAGAGCCGCTGCCGCTGCCCGCCGGATACGTTGGAGCCGCCCTGCTCGATCCAGGTGTCGTAGCCGTCCGGGAATTTCCGGATAAATTCATCCGCGCAGGCCCGCCGGCAGGCTTCCCGGCACTCTTCGTCCGTGGCCTCCGGGTCTCCCCAGCGGAGATTCTCGTAGATGGTGCCGGAGAACAGCTGGTTCTTCTGCAGCACCATGCCCACTGCGTCCCGCAGCGTGACAAGGTCATACTCCCGCACATCTCTCCCGCCGACCCGGACCGCCCCCGTCGTGACGTCATAGAGCCGCGGGATCAGGCTCACCAGGGATGTCTTCGAGGAACCGGTGCCGCCGATGATCCCTATGGTCTCGCCGGAGCGGATGTGGAGGTCGATGTCGGTGAGGACCGGCTTCCTCTCTTCTTTCTCCGCTGCCTGGAACTGCGGGTCTTTGGCGATGGCTTCCGCAGCGGTCATCTTTCCGGACCGCACCGCTTCCTTCAGACGGGCCCGCCGCTTCATGGCGGCGACCTCTTCCGGATTGTCCCAGTCCGTCAGCTTTTTCCGCTTTCCGTAGCCGAAATTCACGTTGTCAAAATCCACAGATCCGTCCGCCACCTCGTACACCGGGTCCTCCGGATTCAGGATGGTCGGCACCTCGGACAGGACCTCCGCGATGCGCCGGCCGCTGGCCACCGACATGGTGATCATGACAAAGGCCATGGAGAGGAACATGAGGGAGATCAGGATGTTCATGGTGTAGGTGAACAGGCTGGTAAGCTGACCGGTGGTCAGTCTTCCTGCGACGATCTCGTGGGCGCCGTTCCAGGAAATGGTGATGATGCAGGCGTAGATGGTCAGCATCATCACGGGGAAGTTGAAGCAGACGTAGCTCTCCGCCTTCACGAAAAGCGCGTAGATGGAGTCGATGGCCGTCTGGAACCGGTCGATCTCATAGTCCTCCCGGACAAAGCTCTTCACCACCCGGATCCCGGTGACGTTCTCCTGGACGCTGGCGTTCAGATCGTCGTACTTCGTGAAGACCGTGGAGAAGGCCTTCGTCGCGCGGCTGATGATGAACCCCAGCACACAGGCCAGGAAAATGATGGCTATAAAGTAGGTCACGGAAAGCTTCGGACTGATCCGCACCGTCATGATCAGCGCCATGGTGAGAAGCATCGGGGACCGCATGCACATGCGGATGATCATCTGGTAAGCGTTCTGCACGTTCGTGATGTCCGTGGTCAGCCGCGTCACCAGGCCCGCAGTGCTGTACTTGTCGATGTTGGAAAAGGAAAAGCGCTGGATGCTCTCATACATGCCGTTCCTCAGGTTCGAGGCGAATCCGCTGGAAGCCTTCGCCGCGAACCTGCCGCCGCCGAAGCCGAACAGCAGGCCGAACAGGGCGCAGACTGCCATCATCGTCCCGTAGCGGAACACCAGGGGCAGGTTCCCCTGAGAGATCCCCAGGTCGATGAGATTCGCCATGGCGAGCGGGATCAGGATCTCGGCGACGACCTCGCCCAGCATGCACAGCATGGACAGGACCGAGGACTTCCAGTATCCGCCGATATATTTCATCAGTGTTTTTACCATCGTTCTTACTCCGTCAGAGTTCAGCGCCCTGCATGTCGGTCAGATCACGCGAGGCTCAGCGCCACCTTCATCATGTCGGTAAAGCTGGTCTGGCGTTCTTCCGCGCTGGTGCTCTCGCCGGTCAGGAGATGGTCGCTGATCGTCAGGATCGTCAGGGCATTGGCCTTTCCGAAAGCAGCGTTGGTGTAGAGCGCCGCAGCCTCCATCTCGATGGCGAGGACGCCCATGGAAGCCCACTTCTGCGTGGCCTCCGGTCCTTCCGCCGGTCCGTAGAACATGTCGGAAGAAAGGATGTTTCCGGCATGATAGGACAGGCCCAGTGCATCGGCCTTCTCCGCGGCCTTTCTGAGAAGCTCCCAGGAGCAGACCGGGGCATAGACCCCCGGCAGGTTCATGAGGGCCGGGAAGTTCGAGGTGGTGCAGGCTCCGAGGCCGAATACCATATCCCGCACATGGACGTCCGGGTTGATGCTTCCGGCAGTTCCCACACGGATCAGGTTTTTGCAGCCGTAGAAATGAATCAGTTCATAGGAATAGATGCCCATGGACGGGCAGCCCATGCCCGTGCCCATGACGGAGACCGGCTTTCCTTCGTAGGTTCCGGTAAAGCCGAACATGTTGCGGACGGAATTGAACTGCTTTACATTGCTAAGATAATTCTCAGCGATAAACTGCGCGCGGAGCGGATCCCCGGGAAGCAGGATGGTCTCTGCGATCTCTCCCGGCATCGCGCCGATGTGCGGGGTCGGAACATTACTCTTTGCTGACATCTGTGTCTCCTCCTTCTGCTGCTCTGAAAACAGGAAGCGGGTTTGCACCCGCTTCCGTAAGGTTTATTACATGCATGCGGTGCGTCAGGACTGCGGTGCGTCCGCTGCCTGCGCCTCTGCCTTTTCCTTCAGTTCCTTCTTCCACTCGATCCATTCCTCGCCGATATGTCCGTCGCGGAACATAGAGAACAGATCCATCGGATACTGGGCAAGGTTGTCCAGGACCTTTCGGTCGTCAGCCTTCTTGAGCAGAGCTTCTCTGTTCCGCTTCAGCTCATTCTCCTGCTTGTGCCTGGAAGGTCCGCCGATGCAGCCGCCCTCACAGACCATGCCCTCGACAAAGTCTTCCGGAAGTCTGCCGAGCTTCAGGAGCTGCAGCGCCTTCTTGCACTCGTCGCCGCCGGAGCAGCGGAGCAGCTTCATGCCGGTGGTATCCTCACCGCGCTCCTGCATGCACTGAAGGACCGCGTTCGCGACTCCGCCGCTGTTGGCGAAACGCTTGCCCCAGATGGAAGCCTCCTGATAGCCGTCATCGATGGGCTCGAACTTGATATCCTTGGAGCGGAACAGGGTCTCCAGCTCACCGAAGGTCATGACGTAATCTGCATTGCCCTCGACAGAGCGGTCCGCAGACTCGGCCTTCTTCGCGACGCAGGGACCTGCGAACACGGTGACGCAGCCCGGATACATGGTCTTCAGGTAACGGGAGACGCCGCACATCGGGGAGACCGATGAGGACATGTACTTCTCCGCCACCATCGGGAAATGCTTCTGCAGGAGGCCGACGAAAGCCGGGCAGCAGGAGGTGGTCATCTTTCTGCCTTCCTTACGAGCCTCGGACCACTCCAGAGCCTCGTTCGCAGCGGTCATGTCGCCGCCGAGACCGACCTCGACCATGTCCTTGAAGCCGAGTTTCTTGGCTGCGGCGCGGATAGATCCCATGGTGATGCCGACTTTGTCGCCGTACTGACCTTCCGTCGCGGGCGCGCACATCAGGAATACTTCCTTTCCTGCCTTGATCGCCTGGATGATCGGGACCAGATAGGTCTTCGTGGAGATCGCGCCGAAGGGGCATGCGTGGACACAGTGTCCGCAGTTGATGCAATTCGACTCGTCGATCTGGCAGTAGCCGTACTCATCGTAGCTGATGGCGTCAGCAGGGCAGGCTCTCTTGCAGGGACGGGTCAGGTGGATGATAGCCTCGAAGGGGCATGCCTTCGCGCACAGGCCGCATTCCTTACACTTCGTGGGCTCGATGAAGGAACGGTGCTGGCCCGTGGAAATGGCGCCGAACTTACAGGATTCGATACAGGGTCTGCCGAGACAGAGACGGCAGTTGTCGGTGACAGTGTAGGACTGGATGGGGCATTCGTCACAGGCCGCCTTGATGACCTGGACCTGGTTTTCGGAGAACGGATTCTCAGGGACGTTTTCACCGCAGGCAAGGTTGATGCGGCTGCGGATGATCTCGCGCTCCTTATAGACGCAGCAGCGTCCCATCATGGGCTTCGGGCCCGGGACCATAGTGTAGACCAGCTGGTCTCTCTCGACGAAATTCAGCTGATCTGCCCACTCAAGTCTGCAGACTTCCTCCATGACCTGATGCCTGAAATGAACTATCTTTTGATCATTTGTAATCATACGGTTTCCTCCACCTGCTCCACAGCATTATTTGATGGTACATACAGAGATATTATAGCATGCCTCAATTAGTTAGTTTAAATTAACTACGTTGATTTCCCGGCAGAATTCCAGTCCTTCCGTCCCGTGGGAAGAAAGGAGCAGGGTCCTTCCCTTCCGGTGCTTAAGGAGAAAGCGGATGCACAGGGCGCGGTTCTTATCGTCCAGCCCGGTGAAGGGCTCGTCCAGAAGAAGAAGGTCCGAAGGATAAAGGCAGGCGCGGACCAGGCAGACTCTCCGGCGCATGCCTCCGGACAGCTCCGCCACCGGTTTGTCCAGCTCGTCCGCCGGAAGGATCTCCGAAAGGGCTTCCCGGATCTCTCTGTCTCCCGGCATGTCCGGCCCTTTTCCGAGGACTGCGGCGCAGTTCTCCGCCGCGTTGAATGATTCAAAGAGACGGTCCTCCTGAAAGACCACGGATGTCTTCAGCGGCCGCGGGGACCGGATCTGTCCCGCGTCCGCCTCCTCAAGTCCCAGGATCAGCCGGAGAAGGGTCGTCTTTCCGCTGCCGGAGGGACCGGTCAGGACGCAGCACTCTCCCTCCCTGAGCTCCTCCGTAAAATCCTTCAGCACCGGCTTTCCGTCATAGCTTTTGCATAGCTTCTCCATGCGGAGGACCGCCGCTTCGCCCTCTCCCGCTGTCCGGAAGGCGCCGTTCTCATTCCTGCTTTGTTCCATGAACAGCTCCTTTCTCCGGTTCCGGCGCGCAGACCTTTAAGATGATCTGTTCGATGATCCAGGAAAGCAGGATCGCCGTGACCGTCCACGCAAACACATCCGCAGTCTCCAGCCAGACCTTCGCCCGGTAGAGACCGTTTCCGATGGAGACCAATGGCTGGCCGATGACCTCGGCCGCGATGCCGCTCTTGAAACTCATGCCTGCGGAGAGCCTCAGGGCGCTCTTCAGGAAGGGCTTCAGCTGCGGGAGGTACAGATACCGGATCCTGGCCCCGGTGGTCATCCGGAAGGTACGGGCCAGCTCCAGAAGCTTCCCGTCGGTGCTGTCCAGCCCCTCCAGCGTGTTGAGATACAGGATCGGGAACACCACGAACCCGCTGATCATGAGGGAAAGCATCCGGTTCCCGGCCCAGATCAGCACCAGGATCACGAAGCTCGCCACCGGGACCGCCTTCATGACCGTGACCGCCGGCGCCAGGAATTCCCGGATCAGCCGGAAACGGTAAGAAAGCGCCGCGGACAGGATCCCCAGGACAGAGCCCGCCGCGAAGCCGCCCAGGATCCGCAGCATGGTGTTCCCGATGGAACACCAGTATTCCGGCTCCCGGGCCATGCGGAACAGGGCCTGCAGTGTATCTGCAGGCCCCGCAAGAAGGATCATATTGTTGACGGCCATGGCCAGCAGCTGCCACAGGGCAAGCCAGACAGCCGCAATGATCAGTTTCCGGCGCATGTTCCCTCCGAAACGCCGGTCATCCGGTCTTATTTCCGGAATCCCGTTTTCAATTCCCGTTATACAGGTCTTACTTCGCAATGTAATAGAAATCGTCGCCCGGGACCTTGCCGCCGACCGCCTTCGGATCCTGGCCCGCCAGAGCCTCCAGATATCCGGAAAGGGCTGCCTTCATCTCATCGCCCGTGATGCAGACGATGTTGCAGTACGGCAGGGCCTTTCTCGCCACCGGAGCCTTCTCGATGATGCCGTACTTCGCCACCAGCTCCGCCGTCTTGTCCAGGTCGTTCTGCGCGACCCAGGCGCTCATGGCGTGCTCGGCAAGGAAGGTCTTCACCGCATCCTCGTGCTCATCCAGGAACGCGTTGCGGACGATGGTGACGCCGGTAACGAGCTGGGAATCGTCAAAGGTCTCGTCCCAGGCATCCGTCAGGGAGAAGGCAGTCTTCAGCGCTTCATTCTGGGCCTCCGCAGCGGTGACAAAGGGCTGCGGAAGGATCGCGATCTGGTTCGGATCCGCCTTCAGGGCCGCCGCGACCTCCGTCGCCTCGGACTTGAATTCGACATTGCAGTCCTTGACCTCGTTCTTGTCCAGCAGGATCCGGAGCACATAGTCCGGCGTGGTGCCCTGGCCCGTGCTGAGGACGGCCTTTCCGGCAAGGTCCTTCACGGACTTGATGCTCTCGTCTCCGGAGACGCAGTACAGAACACCAAGGGTGTTGATATCGATGGCAGAGATCTTTCCCTCTGTCTTGCTGTAGAGAACGCTGGCCACGTTGGCCGGAACGAGGGCAATGTCCAGATCCCCGGAAACGACCTTCGCCAGCAGCTCGTCCGCCTGGGTCGCCATGGTAAACTCATAGTTTCCCTCTGCCTCGCCGGCCTCCATGGATCTCATGAGGTTCACAAGTCCCATGGTGGTCGGGCCCTTCAGGGAACCGACGCGGACCGTCTCTCCCTTGTCAGCCTTCTCCGCCGCAGTAGTTTCCGGCGCCGCAGTGGTCTCCGCAGCAGTGGTCTCCGGGGCGGCAGTGGTCTCCGGCGCTGCCGTGGCGGTCTCCGGCGCCGCAGTGGCCGGCGCGGGCTTCGAGCCGCCGCAGGCAGTCAGTGCAAGGCTCAGGACCACAGCTGCCATCACCTGACTCATCAATCTCTTCATCATATACTTTTCCTCTTTTCTGTTTGATTTCTGATCCGTCTCCGGATCAGTAATACTTCTCCGGAATGTTCGGGTCCGGCTGCGGAACGTCTGTCCGCTCCCGCATGTTGAAACGGTCCAGCATGATCTCGATGGTGCTGATCACACTGTAGATGTGATACTTCAGCGCAAAGGCCGCATCCGCGTACTCCGGGAACTCCTGACGGATGGACACGGGAAGCGGATAGAAATAGATCTTTGTCTCGACGACATACTGCTGGATCTTTTTCAGGCTGGAGGCGTCCACCATGTAAGAGACATTGTTGCAGCGGTCCAGCATTTTCACCATGGCCGCGATGCCGTTGTGCGAAAGCCTCTCGTAATAGCGGGCCTTCGCGCTGTCCCGGTCTTCTCCTTCCGCGATCTCGAAGGTAAGCAGTTCTATGGCATCCTTCGCCGCCTCGGAACACGGCAGCTCCTCCCGGCTGACCGGGCAGTCCTCCAGCACATCGTGAAGAAGACATGCCGCCAGCAGGTCATCGTCCACAAGCCCCAGCGTGACGGCGTGGATCGCCATCAGCAGCGGATGAGAAATATAGGGAAGCCGGTTCCTGCTCTTCCGGAACTGGCCTTCATGACATTTCCACGCAAATCTCAGCGATACCGAAGTCTGTTTCAGCCGATGCGCTTCCGCGTAATTCTCGAGGAAAGAACGCATCCGCTCAAGACGATCCGGATCCTCCACGCCGAACAGCGGAACGGGTGACGCCCAATTCATCAGATCTTCCATAGTCACTCTCCCACCGAATTATATCACTATTTTCACATTTAAACAGTACCTCAGAGCCCGTAAAGCTTCCGAAGCTCCTCCGCAGGCCAGATCTCCGCCCGTTCGGGAAGCACCTCCCCGGGGCCGCAGCAGGAAAGCACGGCGCCGTCCGGAAGGACCGTCCGGAAAGCGGCGGTCTCATCCGATCCCTGAAGAAGTCTCAGCGCGTCCGCAGCCTGCGGACCGCTCCGCAGTCCTTCCCCGGTCATTTTCAGAAAACTCTCTTTGACTGTCCAGAACAGGAGAAACAGCTCCGTCCTTTCTTCTTCCGGCGCGTTCCTGAGCGCCTCTGCCTCCGCAGGCAGGAACCATCGGTCCGCCAGCGTCAGGTACATTCCCGGATTCCTCGGGGCCTCCACGTCGATGCCGTGGACCGCGGGGCCGATGCTGGCGGCCGCCCAGGGACCGCTGTGGGAGATACTGATCTCCGGCATCCCCGCTCCGCCTGCGAGATAAGGTTTCCCGTCCTCCCGGCGGATGATCTTCTGCGTGTCCCGCGGGATCCCGCAGTATTTTTCCAGGACGGCCCGGAGCAGAAGTTCTGCCCAGGCGCTGCGGATCCGGTCCCCCGGCATCCGGTATTTCCGGATCGCCGCGGCCCGGTCCTCCGGAAACAGCTCCTCCAGCGCCCGGTCCGGAAGATCCGGAAGGCTGCCGGCATCCACCGCAAACACTCTGATCCTTCCGTCTGTCACGGTGCCTCCTTTCCCGGTCTCCCGGGGAAAAAAGCACCGCACAGTCTCTCAGGACAGGCGGTGCTTTTTTTCATTCGCCAAACTTTTTCTTCCAGTTGTAGATGCTTGCCCGGCTGCAGCCGATCTCCTTCGCCACTTTGCCGACGTTTTCACCATTCTCGAAGCATCGGCGGAGCGCTTCTTTCCGGAGATCATCTGTCATGTGGGCTGCACGCTCGGATCTCCCCCCGATCCGGAACGGACTTGCCTTTCCATCCTGCTCTCCCTCTTCCTCCAGCCAGTTGTAAAGTGTCCTGCGGGTCGGATAGCCAAGGACCCGGATGACCTCCGTCACAGAGCCGGTCTCAGAGTACAGCTTCATTGCCTTCATTCGTTTAATTCTGGAATACATCCCCAATCCCCTCATAGTAGTTATATTGTACAGAACTCAGACCATGCATTTATCTGCGCACGCACAGTCTGTCTATTCTGTAAAAAAATATATCATGTGAAAGGATACTAAATGGACACTCTGTATAAAGCTGTTCCGGAGTCCGGGAAAACGGGGTCATTTCTGCGGTGCGACCTTCGGGATCTGCTTCTGGGGCGAGAACGAAAAGGCGACGAAATCATCCACCTCATCCAGCGTGTCGAAGCAGGCGATGCAGACCTGGTTTCCCATGGTTCCCGCCAGCGCGTCCGGCATTCTGGTAAGCTTTCTCAGGTTCTCCGCGTAGCGCGCACCGATCTCATCCAGGCTGTGGGTGTAGGGAACAGAATCGCGCCGTCCGGCATAGACACAGTAGCTGTGGGGGCCGTCGTACACGTGGCGGGCCTCATCGAAGGCGACCATGTCCGCCCAGAGCTGGAACACGTCCGCGCTCTGGCCGAAATTCAGCATATCCGGCGTAAAGCCGCCGGCCGGACGCATATTGACCTCCAGCGCACAGATGTCGCCCTTCTTTCCGATGCCTTCCTTGTCCTTGGTAAGGCGGAAGAACTCCAGATGGAAGAAGCGGCTCCGCACATTAAAGGCCTTCAGGACAGCCTTTCCCGCCTTTTCGACGTCCTTCGGCACGTCCTTGTTGACATAGTAGTAGACGGGCACGCCCTCGTTTACCATATCCATGATAGAGTTCATGGTAATATGGCTCGCCGCAAAAAGGACCTCGCCCTTTCCGTTGATAATTCCGTCGTAGGTCGTTACCGCGCCGGTAATGTACTCTTCCATGATGTAGGGGATCTCCGGCAGTTCCTCGAAGAAATGCACCAGATCCTCATCCTTCTCCAGACGGTAGGTGGCAAGGGCGCCGACGCCGCGGTCCGGCTTCACGATGACCGGATAGCCGACCATCTGAATGAATTCCCGCGCCGCCTCGATATCCGAGACCATATGGTAGCGGGCCGCGGGAATGCGCGCCTTCTGATAGTAGCGCTTCATGGCGGATTTGGAACGGAAGCGCATGATCTCGTCCGACTTAAGTCCTGTTGTGATATTGAAGTCCGTGCGGAGCGCGGCATCCAGCTCCATCCAGAATTCGTTGTTGCTCTCCACCCAGTCGATCTTTCCGTACTTCGCGGTGAAGTGGCCCATGGCCCGGATCATCTGGTCATAATTCCGAAGATCGTCGACCTTGTAGTATTCGGTCAGCGCTTCCTTCAGATCCTGGCGGAGATCATCGTAGGGGCAGTCGCCGATGCCGAGGACGTTGACGCCGTTGTTGTGCAGACAGACGCAGAAACGCGCGTATTCTGCGGGAAAATTCGGGGAGACAAATACAAAATTCATCAGGATTTCCTCCGTGATTCCGGTGCTGGCATAATGGTTTCTTTGATACGAGAATAACGCCGAACCGGCATATTTGCAAGCCAAACAGGGATGTGGTAAACTGAACCCGTACAGGCGGCGGCAGCCCGGACAGAAGGCAGTGCCGACAGAAGGCAGCGCCGACAGAAGGCAGCGCCGACAGAAGGCAGCGCCGACAGAAGGCAGCGCCGGACCTGCACCGCAGAAAGCTCTGCAGCAACCAATAACACAAAGAGGAAAAAACATGCAGACAGAATACTATAAAGATTACAGCAATGAACTTGGCCGCGATATGGAGATCAAGGTCTACGGCTGGGCCGGTGTCCCGGTCCTCGCATTCCCCTGCCAGAACGGCCGTTTTTTCGAGTGGGAAGGCTTCCACATGTTCGACGACACCCTGGCGGATTACCTGAATGACGGCCGGATCCGTGTCTTTACCCTGGACACTATCGACGCGGAGACAGTCTCCGACGTGAACGGCGATCCCTACTGGCGCATCCGCCGCTACGAGCAGTGGTACAACTATATCTGCAATGAGCTGGTCCCGAAGATCCATTACCTCATGGGAAACAACGACCGCATCCTGACCACGGGATTCTCCATGGGCGCTTACCATGCGGCGAACTTCTTCTTCCGCCGTCCGGACCTGTTCCGCGGATGCATATCCTGCTCCGGCATCTATGACACCTACGACATGTACAACGGCTACATGGACGATGTGGTCTACCGCAACGATCCCTGCGCAAGCCTCTCCATGATGCCCAAGGATCACCCGTACATTGAGATGTACAACAACAGCGATATCTGCATCTGTGTCGGTCAGGGCGCATGGGAAGGCCCGCTGCTTGCCGGCACCCGCCGTCTGGATCCTATCCTCCGCTCCAAGGGCATCAAGGCCTGGGTGGATTACTGGGGCTTCGACGTGAACCACGACTGGCCGTGGTGGCGGAAGCAAATCCGCTATTTCCTTGACCATATCCTGTAACAGGAAACGCAAGACACCTTGCAAGAAAAAAAACCGTCTCTCAAAACCATCGCAGATCGACTGAGTGATCCGCGGATGTTGAGCTTTTCGTGACGGAGAGTATGCCGAAGGCCACTCGACCGAACGAAAAGCTCAGATACATCCGAGCGGATCACGAAGGTAGATCAAGGGTTTTGAGGACGGTCTTTTTTTCATACCGAAAGATGTTCGAGGGATGTGCGGAGGCGGGATTCGGCTTCCGGCAGGGATGCCCGCATCTTCCGGGTCACTGCGCGGACACGGTTTACGTACCGGGCGCGGTTTTTCTGCAGGAGCCGCCGCGGGAACAGAATGTTTACGCCCGGCACGAAGCTGAACAGGATCCCCCGCACGTTCTCCGAAATCTTTTCCTCCCAGTTCTTCCGGAAGTTCAGAGGGATTGCGTGCTCTATCCGCTCCTTCGTGTTTGCGGAAAATCCATCCGGATCCCCGCGGTTCACGAGCTGCAGGTAAAAGCGCACCGATTCCGTCACCCGGTCCTCGTAGCAGCGCTGCACGTCGGAAAGGCATCTCCCGAGGACCTCGCCGCAGATCCGGTTAAGCTTTTGGTAGTTCCTGTCCGAGTGCATGTTGAAAAGCGTAATGTACTTCTCCGCGTAGGCAGCGCAGGCTGCTTCCGCCCGGTCGATCAGCGCCTCCGCTTCTGCCCGGGCGCTTCCCGGCGCCCGCTCCACGATGCGCTCCCACAGTCCTTCCCGGATCCGGTCCAGAAGGAGCTCCCTTCCGAACTGATTCCCCCCGGTGCCGCCGATGGTCTTCCTCACGACACTGCAGACGGGGACGATGCTGTCCGCCGGAATGCCGTCCTGAAGCAGCAGGGTGCGGAATGCCGCTGTGGTCTCTGCCGCACCGGCGCAGTCGGCATGGGTCAGCACCACGAGGATATGGTTCCCCTCCGCCGTCAGGCGCCGCAGGATACCGCGCTCGAACTCTTCGATCCTTGCCGTATTCAGGTTGATGCAGTAGAGAATGGTGTGATACCAGTCCGCGATCCGGCCCGCGTCATGGCGCCGGATATCCTGAAGGATCAGCTCCTCCCACTCCTCTGCCTTGTCCGGTTCCAGCCCCCAGGTGTCGGAAACCCGGAGCCGGAATCTCTCATGCACCATAAAGCTGTGCTCAAAGATCCCCCGCCCGGTGCAGGCGCCGCCCGCGCCGGTACGCTCGATCTCCTGCCCGAACAGATAGTTTAAGAGCGAGCTTTTTCCGGCCGCAGAGCGGCCGATCAGAAGAACATTTGCCGTCAGGATTTCCATCCGCTCCCCTTCATCAGATCATTCAGCATCTGTTTCACAAAATACTGCGCCAGCTCTTTCGCGGTCGTTTTCCCGCTGACGCGCTCTCCGTCCTTTCCGAGGCTTCCCTGCACCAGCTTCATGGCGGCCAGGATCCGTTCCTCCGTCAGAAAATCGGAGAACGGCAGGTTTGCCTTCCCGTTCAGATCCACGCAGAAGGTGAGGTACTGTTCGCAGAGATACGCCATCGCCGCGCCCAGAGTCCCCGTCAGGGAGACCGCCACGGAAAGGTTCACCGCTGTCTTCACGGCGCCGTTCACCACCGGGATCAGGGAGATCAGCTGAGTGGAAAGCGTTCTCCCGCAGTAAGAGACCAGTGAAGCCCCGGCCAGTCCCTTCGCCACGTCCTTCACGTCGGAGTCGATGCCGAAAAAGCGGATGATCTCTCCCGCCATCAGCGTCTGCAGTCCCGTCAATGCCACCGAATCGGTGAAGGGGACCGTCACAAAGGAAGTGGCCGTGACGATGCCGCCGGCCCGAAGCATATACTTCGGGATCACTTCCTTTACCAGAAGCTCCCGCTTTTCCCGGATCCCGCCCTTCACAGCGGAAAGAAGCGCGTAGCGCAGGGATTCGTCCAGGTGTTCAGAAGCCCAGGAAAGCAGCGGTTCCCGCTGCACGTAGGCGTCCCGGATCTCCGGCGGCGCGTCGTCCAGCATCGCAGACCAGGTGAAGATCTCGATCTCCTCCGGCTGTCTCCGCGGTTCGTTTTTCCCGGCGGCAGCCTGGATCCTGCCGAGCCTTCCTCTGTGCAGAGATCTCCGCACCTCCCGCTTCAGCTGCTCCAGTTCTTCTTCATCGACCGTGTCCACCTTCGTCAGGATCACGCACACCGGGACCCCCGCCAGGCGGACCGCCTCGATCACGTCTCTGTCCGCATCCAGAAAGCGCTTGCCTCCGGCCGAGACACAGTACCAGACCTCGTGGATCTGCTCGGAGATCTGCCCCGCCGCTTTCCTGCGCTTCTCGCCGATGACGCCGAGAATATCCGCATAATAATGCTCCTGCGCGGGGCCGCCGATCTCATATCCCTCGGAATCGTAGAGCGTCACCAGCGCGTCCTTCGTGGTATAACGGCGGATCCCCTCAGTCCCGCGGACTCCGCCGGAACCGACCTCCGCAAGCTCCATGCGGAAGATGCTGTTGACGAGGCTGCTTTTTCCCACGCCGGTCCCGCCGCAGATCATGATGTTGGGCCGCGGGATGTCATCGCGCACTTCTTCAAGATACTGTTCAAGATCGAAATGCTCGTAATCGATGGCTGCATAATCGATCGTTCCGTTTCCGTTCTCCGGCATCGTCCGCCCTCCTTTCACAGTGTCTGGCGTATGGATACTCGTGACTAAGTCATGAGTTATTTATATCTATCATATCAGAATGGCTCGCGCAAAAACAGAGAAGGAGCCCTCACAAAAAGAATACAGACTGTCTGTGTTCTTTATGTGAAGGCTCCTTCCGGTTTTTTCTTAAAAAGGAAGCCGGTCCCGGTTCTTTACTTTCCGAAAACTGCCTCGTAGTCCTTCTTGAACTTGTCGATGCCGATGTCGGTCAGCGGGTGCTTCACCATCTGCATCAGGACCTTGTACGGGACGGTCGCGATGTCCGCGCCGGTCTTCGCGCACTGAAGGATGTGGATCGGATGGCGGACGGAAGCGCAGATGACCTGGGTGTCAATGTCAGCGTAGACGCTGAAGATATCCATGATATCCTCGATCAGGGCGATGCCGTCGGTGGAGATGTCGTCCAGTCTTCCGAGGAAGGGAGAAACATAGGTTGCGCCTGCGCGTGCCGCAAGAAGGGCCTGGCCTGCGGAGAAGATCAGGGTGACGTTGGTCTTGATGCCCTCGGAAGCAAGAACCTTGACAGCCTTCAGACCTTCGGTGGTCATCGGGATCTTTACGACCATGTTCGGGTGCATCGCCGCGATGGCGCGTCCCTCGACGATCATGTCCTCTGCCTTCGTGGTGCTGGCCTTGACCTCGCCGGAGATCGGTCCGTCGACGATGGTGGTGATCTCCTTCAGGGTCTCCATGTAGTCTCTGCCTTCCTTCGCGATCAGCGACGGATTGGTGGTGACGCCTGCGATGATGCCCATGGCTGCTGCTTCTCTGATTTCTTCTACATTCGCGGTATCAATAAAAAACTTCATGTCTTCCTTTCCCCGTCGCGGCGACGGAACCCAAAATTATCTGACGTAAATATCATAACATGTTCCGGCGGGATCTGCCCTGTATACATTTTCGTTTTGCCGAAAACGAAAAGTCCCGGCCGGGAAGCATTCAGTCCAGGATACGGTCCAGAACTGCCGCGATAAGTTCCTCGTCCTCGCACATCACCGGATCCATCTCCGCCGGCTTCTTTCCTTCTTCCAGGACCATCGCCGTGGTCAGGATGTCCGTGACGCTGCGGTCGACGTCGTAAAACACCAGCAGTCCCGTGCGGAGAAGCTTCTCCGGCGCGTCCTCGAACTGCTCCAGAGGGAAATATACATTCAGCATGTTGCCGAGATCGTCCACCAGATCCACGTCGGGGACGATAACATCCTCAACATTGTCCAGCACGTGCTTTCCAAGATACTTTTTAAAATCCATAGGGTATTCTCCTCCTGAATGATCGTTTTGCGGTTTCTCCATGATACCACAGATCTGTGTGCCGGGAAAGCGCTCCTGCTCAGTCCCCCGTCTCCTGCCGTTCTCTTCCCGGCACTGAAAACAGCTTTATATTTCCTTCCGGGTCCCCGCTCCGAAGACCGGGTCGCCTTGCTTCTCCGCGCTCCTTCTGCCTCAGAGGCGGCAAAACAGACGCTGCACATCAAAAAGACCGCCGTTTTCCCGGCGGTCTTTTTGATGCGATTCCTCTCACGACACCCGGATCTCATCCAGGCTGTAACGCAGGACATCGTCGATCTCTACCTGTTCGTTCAGCCACGGATGTTCCTCGATCCATTTGTCGTTCTCTGATTCCTGCATATCGCGCCCCTCCGCCATATATAGTGCAAGTCCTTAACTATTCTACTGCATCTCGGTGCGTTCTGCAAGAAGTGCGCGTGAATATGGACCGGCGGCCGGAAAAAAGAAGACCGGGAAATCCGGCTTTCCAGATTTCCCGGTCTTTTGTTTCTTCAGTGAGGCAGATTACTTCGCCATCTGCTTCGCAACTTCCTCTGCGAAGTTCTCAGACTTGTGCTCCATGCCCTCGCCGGTCTCGTAGCGGACAAATCCCTTGACAGCGATCTTCGCGCCCTGCTCCTTGGCGACCTGCTCGACGTACTTCGCAACACTCTGCTTGCCGTCCTCAGCCTTGACGTAGACCTGGTCCAGAAGGACGATCTCCTTCAATTCCTTGTTGATACGGCCCTGGATCATGCCCTGGATGACCTTCTCCGGCTTGGAAGCTTCCTTCGGATCATTCATGATCTGTGCAAGGAGGATCTCCTTCTCGCGTGCAATATAGTCAGCGCTGACTTCCTTGCTGTTGGTGTACAGCGGCTTCAGAGCTGCGACCTGCATCGCGACGTTCTTAGCCATCTCCTTGACAGCGTCGTTGACAACGTTGGTCTCGACATCGACCAGGACGCCGATCTTGCCGCCTGCGTGGATGTAGGAGACGATAACGCCGTTGTCTTCCTTGACCTGCTGGAAGCGGCGGATGTTCATGTTCTCACCGATGACGGAGATCATGCTGGAAAGCTCTTCCTTCACGGTCAGGGCCGGATCGCCTGCCCACGGCTCAGCGAAGAATGCGTCCATGTCAGCTGCGGTGGTGGTCAGAGCCTGCTTTGCGACCTCTGCGACATAGTTGCGGAACTTCTCGTTCTTTGCGACGAAGTCGGTCTCTGCATTGACCTCGACGATGACTGCGCTCTTGCCGTCCTCGCTGACCATGGTGTCGACAATGCCCTCTGCCGCGATGCGGCCGGCCTTCTTCTGTGCGCCTGCCAGGCCCTTCTCACGAAGGAAATCAACTGCCTTGTCCATATCGCCGTCGGTTGCGGTCAGGGCCTTCTTGCAGTCCATCATGCCGGCGCCGGTCATCTCTCTGAGTTCTTTTACGAGTGCTGCTGTAACTGCTGCCATTGTTCGTTCCTCCTTGGGAAAATTACTGCGCGTTCTGGATAGCTTCTGCGATCGCTGCTGCTGCGGTGTCCTCACCCTCAGCCTCGACCTGCGCCTGCTGCTCGTTGCCCTGGTTTGCCTCGATGACAGCGTCAGCCATCTTGGAGACGATCAGTCTGACGGCACGGATCGCGTCGTCGTTGCCCGGGATGATCCAGGACAGCTCTTCCGGATCACAGTTGGTGTCAGCGATGCCGATCAGCGGGATGTTCAGAGCGTGAGCCTCGGAAACGCAGATGCGCTCCTTCTTCGGGTCGATGATGACGATCGCATCCGGGACCTTCTTCATCTCCTTGATGCCGCCCAGGTTCTTCTCCAGCTTCTCCCACTCCTTCTTCAGAGCGATGACTTCCTTCTTCGGAAGAACGTCGAAGGTGCCGTCCTGGCTCATCTCTTCGATCTTCTGAAGTCTCTTGATGCGGGACTGGATGGTCTTGAAGTTGGTGAGCATGCCGCCGAGCCATCTCTCATTGACATAGAACATACCGCAGCGGGTCGCTTCCTCACGGATCGCGTCCTGAGCCTGCTTCTTGGTGCCGACAAAGAGGATGGTGCCGCCGTTGGCGACGATCTCTTCGACTGCCTTGTACGCGTCGTCGACCATGCCGACCGTCTTCTGAAGGTCGATGATGTGGATCCCGTTGCGCTCGGTGTAGATGTACGGCGCCATCTTGGGGTTCCATCTTCTGGTCTGATGACCGAAATGCACACCTGCTTCAAGTAACTGCTTCATAGAAACTACGCCCATTTTATTTACCTCCGTATGGTTTGATCTTCCGTCCGTTTTCCCTGGAATCCACTGCCAGGACTGGGCAGCACCCGGTTTCCGGACCGCGGACGTGTATTCTGGCCCCGAGAGGCCTGCAACTGTAACAATATAGCATAAATAAATGACGGGGACAAGCCCCGTCATTCACAGATTTCAGGAATTTTCTTTCCGGCATAAACCGTTAACCTACTGAAGATTCTCATCCTCCTCGCGGATTTTCTTGATCCCATCGAAGACAGCGTCGTTCAGGACCTTGATGTAAGTCCCCCGCATTCCGCTGGAGCGGCTCTCGATCACGCCTGCGCTCTCGAACTTCCGCAGTGCGTTGACGATCACCGAGCGGGTGATGCCGACACGGTCCGCGATCTTGCTCGCCACAAGAATGCCCTCGCTTCCCTTCAGCTCGTCGAAGATGTGAAGGATCGCTTCCATCTCGGAAAAGCTCAGCGTGGAGATGGCGCTGCGGACGATCTGGATCTTCCGCGCTTCCTCCGCGTACTCCTCGTTCACGCTCTGGCGCATGGCCATGCCGATCACCGTCGCGGCATACTCGCTGATGATGATGTCGTCCAGGCCGAAGCCGGCGCCCTTTTTATAGCTGAACAGTGTTCCGAGGCGGTCTCCCGAAATGCAGATCGGGGAGACGATTGCCTGATAGGTGTCCTCCTCGTCCTTGTTGAATCCCAGCGTCTCCAGATTCACATTCTCCTTAGTCGAGAGGATAGAAAGAAGACGTTCGTTCAGGAGCGAATCCACAAAACTGCCGACCCGTTCCGGGAGCAGTCTGCTGGTATCCTCCTTCCTTCCGGACACCCCGGCTCCGAGGACTTTTCCCTTGCTGCTGATGACCAGCGTATGTCCGCCGAAGATCTTCGCAAGCTCCGCGCAGATGTCGCTGAAAATCACCTTATTCGCATCACTGTTCTGCAATAACTGATTGATCTTTCTTGTTTTGTCGAGCAATTGGACACTCATTTTTACCCTCCGCAGGCTGTCTACATCCCGGTTGTTCTAGTTCAAGGTAAATCCGACTGAACCATCGATCGGCAGTTTCGCTGCCTGAAAATTAAGACTTTTACCTTAATTTACAAGTTTAACACTTTAGCAAACGAAACTCAAGATTTCTGTCATTCAGTTTTTCTATAATGTAATAATAATAGCGTATTATTCCTCTTCCGGCGCTTTTTCCGAATATCCGCACTCCCGGTCGGCGCAGACAAGCTTCTTCCCGCGGACCACCATATAGCCGCCGCAGCGGGGGCATGGCTTCTCCGCCGGTCTCGCCCAGCTCATAAAATCGCATTCCGGGCTGCCCTCGCAGCCGTAATAAACGCGGCCTTTCTTCGAATGCCGCAGGACCAGCGCCTTCCCGCACTTCGGGCAGTTCACGCCGATCTTTTCAAGATAGGGCTTGGTGTTCCGGCACTCCGGGAATCCGGGACATGCAAGGAACTTTCCATGGGGGCCGTACTTTATGACCATGCGGCGTCCGCAGACGTCGCAGATCTCGTCGCTCTCCTCGTCCGCGATCTTCACGCTTTCCAGATTTTTTTCCGCCGTCTCCACCGCTGCGGCAAGGTCCGGATAGAAGTTCCTGACGACGGTCTTCCAGTCGACGCTGCCTTCCCCGACAGAGTCCAGGAGCGTCTCCAGATTCGCGGTAAACTTCCGGTCCACGATCGCCGGGAAGTTTTCGACCATGATCTTGTTGACTACCTGGCCGATCTCCGTCACGTACAGATTCTTCTGCTCGCGGGTGATGTACCTGCGGGCAAGGATCGTCGAGATGGTGGGCGCGTAGGTGCTGGGGCGTCCGATGCCCTGCTCCTCCAGCGCGCGGACGAGGCTGGCCTCGGTGTAATGCGCCGGCGGCTGGGTGAAGTGCTGTTCCTTCCGGAACTCCTTCAGTGAAAGCACCTGGCCCTCCGTCAGCTTCAGCAGTGCGGAATTTCCGGGCTCCTTCTCTTCCTCATCGTCCGTGTAGACGTTCATGAATCCCGCAAACTTCAGGGAAGAACCGGAAAGCTGGAAAACGTTTGCGCCGCACTCAGTGCGGACGTTGGTGGCGGAATAGACGGCCGGGCGCATCCGGCTTGCGGTAAAACGCTTCCAGATCAGCTGATACAGACGGAACTGATCCCGCTGCAGGGAGGACTTCACCTCTGCCGGTGACAGGGAAATGTCGATGGGACGGATCGCCTCGTGGGCATCCTGGATCTTCTGTCCGGCCTTTCCCGCCGCAGGCGCGTCCGCGGCATATTCCTTTCCGTAATGCTCTGCGATATAGTTCCGGGCCGCCAGATCCGCCTCGTCGGAGACACGGGTGCTGTCGGTACGTAGATAAGTGATCAGGGCGATGGTGCCGCGGCCCTCGACCTCGACCCCCTCATAGAGCTGCTGCGCGATGCGCATCGTCTTCTGGGTCGGGAAGTTCAGCTGTTTGCTGGCTTCCTGCTGCAGCGTGGAGGTCGTGAAGGGAAGGGGTGCTTTGCGGATCCGGTCGCTGGTCTTCACTTCTTTGACCCGGAACTCCCCGTCTCTGCACCCGCGGATCACCGCGTCGCACTCGGCCGCATTCTTCAGCTCACTCTTGGACTTTCCTTTTCCGCTGTACCTTGCGGTCAGGGGCTTTCCGGAGCCGGAGGACTGAAGATCCGCCTCCAGCGTCCAGTACTCCTCCGGAATAAAGGCCTCGATCTCCGCCTCGCGGTCGCAGATCATGCGAAGCGCCACAGACTGCACGCGTCCCGCGGACAGGCCCCGCTTCACCTTCTCCCAGAGCAGCGGACTGATCTTATATCCCACCATGCGGTCCAGGATGCGCCGTGTCTGCTGGGCGTCCACCAGGGCCATGTCGATGTCCCTGGGATTCTTCAGCGCTTCCCGCACTGCGTTCTTCGAGATCTCGTTGAAGGTGATCCTGCTCACCTTTTTCCCGGACTCGTCCAGCTTCAGTGCCTTGGAAAGATGCCAGCTGATTGCCTCTCCCTCGCGGTCAGGGTCCGTTGCAAGATAAATGCGGTCCGCCTTTTTCACTTCCTTGCGGAGCTTCGCGAGGATCTCTCCCTTGCCGCGGATCGTGATGTATTTCGGCTCATAGTCGTGATCCACGTCGATCCCCATCTGGGACTTCGGAAGATCCCGCACATGGCCCTGGCTTGCGTCCACAGTGTAGTTGCTGCCGAGGAATTTTTTGATGGTCTTTACCTTCGCCGGAGACTCGACGATGACAAGATTGTTTGATGCCATATACGTTTTATTCTCTCTTTTTTTAAGATGATCAGACACACCTCGCCCGGGTGTCTGAGTAATGCAGGTTAAAACGGTAGTTAACATACAACATTTTTTTCCGGTTGACAAGAGTCGTTTTTGCATTGCTCCGGAAGTGACACGAAAACCGAGCTATGATATGATGTTCGGGAAATCCCAAAGAAAGGAAAAAGCAGTCATGGCTCTTGACGGAATCGTCATTGCAAACCTGGTCCGGGAGCTGAAAGACGCGGTCGAGGGCGGGCACATCTCGAAGATCGCCATGCCGGAAAAAAACGAGCTGTTCCTGACCATCAAAAACCACGCGCAGAACCACCGTCTCCTGATCTCCTGCGACGCATCTCTCCCGCTCATCTACCTGAGCGAAGAAAATAAGCCCTCTCCGCCGGCAGCGCCCGGCTTCTGCATGCTGCTCCGGAAACACATCGGTTCCGGGCGGATCACTGAGATCAGCCAGCCCGGGCTCGAACGCATCATCCGCATCACCACCGAGCAGCTGAACGAACTGGGCGACCTGACAAAAAAGCGGCTCTACATCGAGCTGATGGGAAAGCACTCAAACATCATCTTCACGGACGAGGATGACCTGATCATCGACAGCATGCGGCATGTCCCCGCCACCGTGAGTTCCCTGCGGGAGGTCCTGCCGGGACGCACCTGGTTCCTTCCCGAACAGCTGAAGAAGGCAGATCCCCTTTCCGCAGATCCTGATGTCTTCGCCGCCGCGCTCCGGGGCGCGGGAAATGTTCCCCTGGACAAGGCCGTCTACACCTCCTTCTCAGGCATCTCCCCTGTGGTGGCGTCGGAGATCCTTTCCGCGGCGGGACTGGATCCGCGGCAGGACAGCGCGTCTCTCACGGAGGAAGAACTGGCCCGTCTGTACCGCTCCTTCACTTTATATATGGAAGAGATCCGGTCCGGGCATTTTTCGCCCACCATGTATTTAAAGAACGACCGTCCGGAGGAATTCTCCTCCCTTCCCCTGTCCGCTTTTTCCGGCGGCGGATACACTGTGAAGCCCTATGAGTCCGTCAGCAGACTGCTCTACGACTTCTATTCTCTCCGGGACAGCGCAAGCCGCATCCGCCAGAAAAGCACGGATCTCCGGAAGCTGGTGACCACCGCTCTGGAGCGGAGTTCAAGGAAGCTCATCCTTCAGGAGAAGCAGCTGAAGGACACGGAGAAAAAGGACAAGTTCCGGGTCTGGGGCGACCTGATCAGCACCTACGGCTACATGCTCTCCGGCGGTGAGAAAGAGCTGGTCTGCGAGAACTATTATGACGGCGGCAAGGAGATCCGGATCCCGCTGGACGAGCAGCTCACCGCGTCCAAAAACGCGAAGAAATACTACGACCGCTACGCGAAGCTGAAACGGACCGAGGAAGCGGTCACCGAGGAGCTGGAAAAGACGCGCAGCGAGAACGCCCACCTTGCCAGCATCCTGACCTCCCTGGACCTTGCGACGGAGGAAAGCGACCTGAACCAGATCCGGGAAGAACTGGCGGACTACAAGTTTATCCGCCGCCACGTCGTGAAAGGCAAAAAACAGAAGATCGTCTCAAAGCCGCTTCACTTTGTCTCCAGCGACGGCTTCGACATCTACGTCGGGAAAAACAATTACCAGAATGAAGAGATCACCTTCAGGATCGCCTCCGGCAGCGACTGGTGGTTCCACGCGAAGGGGATCCCCGGTTCCCACGTGATCGTCAAGTGCGGCCAGCAGGAGCTCCCGGACCGCACCTTTGAGGAAGCGGCTGCCCTGGCGGCCTGGTACTCGAAGGGCCGGGACGGCGACAAGGTCGAGGTGGACTACATCCAGCGCCGCCATGTAAAAAAGACAACGGGAGGACCGCCGGGATTCGTCATCTACCACACGAACTGGTCGATGATGGCCCACCCCCGCCCCGACATCCCGAAAACCTGATTTTCCTATCAATAAAAGCCCTGGAAGACCTCTTCCAAAACCCTTGATCTACCCTCACATTCCGCTCGGATATATCTGCAGTTTCCGCTCGGTCGAGTGGCCTTGCGGCATACTCTCGGTCGCGGAAACTGCAATATCCGCGGAATGTTCGGTCGATCTTCGATGGTTTTGTCAGAGGTCCCAGGGCTTTTCTGCAGGGAAAATCATAGAGAGAGAATGACAGTAAGCCGCTGCCGAAACCGTCGCAGATCGACTGAGTGATCCGCGGAGGCTGTCATTTTCGCGACCGAGACTGCACATCATGCAAAGTCGACCGAGCGAAAATGACAGATGCCTCCGAACGGATCACGAAGGTAGATCAAGGGTTTCGGAGCGGCTTACTCCGTCATTCGAAGATATGTTGTGCGGGAGATCAGGCTTCCAGCTTGTCCTTTCCGCCCATGTACGGACGCAGGACCTCCGGAATGCGGACACTGCCGTCCGCCTGCAGGTTGTTCTCCAGGAACGCGATCAGCATACGCGGCGGAGCCACCACCGTGTTGTTCAGGGTGTGGGCAAGATACTTCTTTCCGTCTGCGCCCTTCACGCGGATGCGGAGACGGCGCGCCTGCGCATCGCCCAGGTTCGAGCAGCTGCCGACCTCGAAATACTTCTTCTGGCGCGGGCTCCACGCCTCCACGTCACAGGACTTGACCTTCAGGTCCGCCAGGTCGCCGGAGCAGCACTCCAGGGTGCGGACCGGGATGTCCAGGGAGCGGAACAGGTCTACGGTGTTCTTCCACAGCTTGTTGTACCAGGTCATGGAATCTTCCGGACGGCAGATGACGATCATCTCCTGCTTCTCGAACTGATGGATGCGGTAGACGCCGCGCTCCTCGATGCCGTGAGCGCCCTTCTCCTTGCGGAAGCAGGGAGAATAGGAGGTCAGCGTGTAGGGAAGCTTCTCCTCGTCGTTCAGAGTATCGATGAAGCGGCCGATCATGGAATGCTCGGAAGTACCGATCAGGTACAGATCCTCGCCCTCGATCTTGTACATCATTGCTTCCATCTCCGGGAAACTCATGACGCCGGTGACGACGTTGGAATGGATCATGAAGGGCGGGATCACATAGGTGAAGCCGCGGTCGATCATGAAGTCGCGGGCATAGGACAGCACTGCGGAGTGCAGGCGTGCGATATCCCCCAGCAGATAGTAGAAGCCGTTGCCTGCGACCTTTCCGGCAGCGTCCATATCGATGCCGTTGAAGCGCTCCATGATCTCGGTGTGGTACGGGATCTCGAAATCCGGGACCACCGGCTCGCCGAACTTTTCGATCTCGACGTTGCAGGAATCGTCGGGGCCGATCGGGACAGAGGGATCGATCATGTTCGGGATCACCAGCATGATCTCACGGATCCGGTCCGCGATCTTTGCCTCCTTCGGCTCAAGCTCCGCGATCCTTGCGTTGATAGCGGCGACCTCTGCCTTGACCTTCTCTGCCTCTTCCTTCTTTCCCTGACCCATCAGGGCGCCGATCTGCTTGGAGACCTTGTTTCTCTTTGAGCGGAGGTCATCTGCCTCTGCCTGCGTCTTTCTGCTCTCCTCGTCCAGCGCGATGACTTCATCTACCAGCGGAAGCTTCGCGTCCTGGAACTTCTTCCGGATATTCTCCTTGACTGCATCCGGGTTCTCCCTGAGAAATCTGATATCGATCATGATGACCCTCCAAAAAATAATTCCGCGCTTTTCTGCGCAGTGGTTAACACAGACAAATATTATACTCTCTTTTGCTCCTGTGCGGAAGACCTCTTTCCGGCAGGATTCGTCCCGGCAGGAAGCGCCTTCTTTAACGGATGATCATCCCCAGCAGTCCGTAGGACACGATGGACATGATCAAAGTCGCCAGCAGGATCCCGAGGAAGATCGCGACGATCGCCTTTTTGAAATCCATCCCCATCAGGCTTGCGATCAGGGATCCGGTCCAGCCGCCGGTGCCCGGCAGCGGAATGCCGACAAACAGGAGCAGTCCCAGGAACTCTCCGTTCGCGAGGGCCTCGGTCTTGTTCATGCCGCGCCGCTCCAGTGCTTCCACCAGCGGGCGGGTCAGGTCAAAGCGCTTCAGGAACGCAAAGATCTTTTTGATGAACAGAAGAATAAAGGGGATCGGAAGGAAATTTCCGACGATGCAGATCGGGATGGCTGTCCACAGATCCACATTCAGAAGGGACGCCACCAGAAGGCCGCCCCTGCACTCCAGGATCGGGAAAAGGGAGACAATGAACACCACCGCCTCCGGAGATATTACGCCGCCGAGATTGTCGGCGAACCACTGTACGATCACTTCCATAAATGCTGCAAATTCCTTTTCTTTAATTATTTCCGCCGGCTGTTCCCGGCCTGCGCCCGCAGTCTCAGGACTGTCCGCCCCGGTCCGCGGTCTCCATGACGAGAAGTCCGGTCCCCGGGTCTCCGCCGAAGCGGATCACTCCGGTCTCCGCAAGGATCTCGTTGCTGATGGTAAGGGACGGGATCCCCCGGGCATTCAGTGTATGATCCGTCAGCGGATATTTGAAGCCCTCCAGCGTAAGATGCCGTATGGTTCCGCCCACTGCAAAGAGACCGACATATCTGCCCCACTGGGCGTCCCGCCGCAGAGAGAACACTGTTTCCGTTCCGCAGACATTTTCCGCGCCCGTCGTCTCCGTTTCCTCCGGAACCATCAGACAGCGGATCCGGTTGCGGGGATCCAGGATCAGGAACTCTGCCCCCTTCCGCCGCATCCTGTAGATCAGGAGCAGGTTCGCCATCGTGTGGTCCGCTCTCCCGCCCAGGGCGCCAAGCACCAGCACGCGGCGGATCCCGCGTTCCAGAAGGACGTCCGCCGTGAGCTCCATATCGGACGCGTCCTTCACCGGATCATGCCGGATGATCTCCACATCCTTCCGGTCCGTGTAGACGCCCAGCACGTCCTGCTTCACGGTGTCGAAATCTCCCAGAAGGATGTCCGGCGCCACGCCGATCCGGTCCAGGATCTCCAGACCGGCATCAGCCGCGGCAATACAGAGACTGCCGCGGCTGCCTGATTCCCGTATGATCTTTTCCGCGAAGGCGGGCGTCAGATCGCCGCCTCCTATGATGATCCCGGTCTTTTCCATGCCTGTTTCGGTTCCTTGCTCAGTGATACTCCTTCATGACATTCATCAGGGCTTCGGCATTGGCCGCGAGATCCCCGTTGAACACGGCGGAGCCGGCCACGAGATTGTCGGCGCCGGCTTCCAGCACCGTCCGCACCGTGGCAGGATTGATCCCGCCGTCCACCTGGATCGACAGGCCCGGATTCACCTGGTCGGCGATTTTCCGGAGCGTGCGGATCTTGTCCGTGCAGTAAGGAATATATTTCTGTCCGCCGAAGCCCGGGTTCACCGTCATCAGGAGGACCATGTCAAGCTCCGGAAGGACATACTCCAGCGCAGAAAGCGGAGTCGCCGGATTCAGAGCGACGGCGGCCTTTGCGCCGGTCTCTTTGATGTGGTTCACGACCCGGTCAAGATGGGTGCAGGCTTCCGCGTGGACCGTGATGATATCCGCGCCGGACTTCCGGAAATCCTCGACATAGCGGTCCGGATCGACCACCATCATGTGAACGTCAAGCACAAGGTCCGTGCACTGCCGGATGCTCTTCAGCACCGGCATGCCGAAGGAAATGCTGGGGACGTACATGCCGTCCATGACATCGTAGTGAATGTTGGTAACGCCGCATTTCTTCAGGAGCGCCAGCTGCTCTCCCAGGATCGCGAAGTCCGCAGAAAGCACAGAGGGGGAAAGAATCCGTTTCATCCGTATTTTCTCCTTTCAGATAGTCCCTTCATAAGTCTCCTGTAGCTGTCATACCGGCTTTCCGGAATCAGCCCGCAGGGGGCGCGGAGTCCGCTGTATTCCGGCAGCTGATCCGGCGGCCTGACAGCCGCCTTCACGGCACAGTCCGGCTCCGCCAGGTGGCGGCAGCCGGTAAAACGGCACATCCCTTCCAGAGCTCCGATCTCCGGGAACAGAAGTCTCAGATCATCCGGTTCCGCGTCCACATACACCGACGTGAATCCGGGCGTATCCAGAAGATAAGTATTCTCCCCCAGCGGGAAAAGTTCCGTGTGGCGCGTGGTCTGCTTCCCCCGCGCGATCTTTCTGCTGATCTCTCCGGTCTCCATCCCTGCCTGGGGGCAGATGAGGTTTGTCAGAGAGGATTTCCCGACACCCGAAGGACCGGCCAGCACCGTCGTCTTCCCCTTCAGGAATTCCCGGAGTTCCGGGATGCCTTCTCCGGTGACTGCGCTCGAGGTCAGCACCTGGAATCCGGCTGCTCCGTAGATCCTGCGGTAGCGGTCCAGCATTCCGTCCCTGTCAAGATCCGCTTTGTTGAAAAGGATCGCCGCGGGAACGTTCTGCCGTTCCATCGTCACCAGATATTCGTCCAGCAGAAGGAACTGGGGATCCGGCGTCCGGACCGCCAGCACCACCAGTGTCTGGTCCACATTGCACACCGCCGGCCGGATCAGCTCGCTGGTCCGCGGCAGAAGTTCCTCGATGTTCGCCTCGCTGTCCGCGGTCTCCGCTTCCGAGAACCGCACCAGGTCGCCCACCAGGGGCTTTCTCCCGTCCTTGCGGAAGATACCTCTGGCTTTGCACATATAAGTATGCCCGCCGGATTCCACCACGTAGAATCCGGCGATTCCTTTGATGATCTTTCCGGTCATGAACTACTGCACCTTGAAGAACTGGACATCATAGCTCATCAGCACCTGGTCGTTCTCCACGTCCACGACCTCGACCTGACCGGTATCCACCCCGTAGACACCCTCGATCGCCTTAAAGCGGACCGGAAGGATCGCGTCCGCAGTCACGGTGCGCGGCTCCATCAGCGTCTTGTAGACGACGTTTCCGCCCGTCTCCTGGCGGAGCCGGATCATGACCGTCACGCTGGCCGATGCAGAGCCGGGTCCGATCAGATTCTTGAGTTCATATGTATTGTTGATGGAAGCCACATAGCGGGAATTCGGATCCCCTTCGATGGGCTCCACGATAAAAGCAGTCTCCGTCTCCGCGACGGTCTCGCTGGGTCCGGCGCTGACCACAAGATCCACGGAGCTGCCCTGCTTCACCACATCGCCCACGTTCTTGCCCTGGGAGATGACCAGTCCCTCGGCCACGGTATCGCTGTTGACCCGTCCGACTTTCCCCACGCGGAGTCCGAGCTTGGAAAGCGCTTCCGCCGCGGCTGCCTCCGAGCTTCCCGTCAGGTTCGGGACAGAGACTTCTTTGATCTCGGGGCCGATGCTGACCGCCAGAGTGACAGTCTCACCCTTCTTGGCCTGCGCCGGCGAATAGGACGTGATCCGGCCCTTTTCCACCGTGTCGCTGTACTCTTCCACGACCATGCTGTTCAGGCCTTTTTCCGTCAGAGTCTCCTGCGCCTCTTCCAGAGGCAGGCCGTTCAGGCCGAGGTTCGAGACGTCGATCTGCTGGCTTCCGAGACTCAGGACCACGTTCACGCGGGAATACTTCGCGACCACGTCGCCTGCCGCAGGTTTCTGGTCCATGATCAGATTCTCCGCGAACCGCTCGGAATACTGACGGTCCGAGATGGACAGCGTCAGACCGTTCTCGGAAAGCTTCGCCTCCGCATCTTCCTGGGACAGGCCGATGATGTACGGCATGTAGCATTCCTTCTCGGAAATGGCGCCCGCCGGCAGTGTCGTCTCCACCGCCGCGGTGGTCTCAGGCTCCGGTCTCGATCCGATCAGCCCGAGCTGGGAAAGCAGGAAGAATCCGGCGGCCAGGACCGCTATGACAAGGACTGCCGCCGCGCCGAGAAGAAGATGGTTCAGGCCGCTGTCGTCATTCTCGTCCGCTTCCTTCTTATCCTGTTTTTTCCTGCTGTTCTGGCGGGATTTCTCGCTGTTCCGGATGCTGGTCAGATCCTTTCTTGAAATGACCTTGGTGCCCTTGCCCGGATCCTCTCCTGCAACGCCCGGAGGCGTCTCGCCCGGATGGGCAAGCACATACTGCAGGTCGCTGATCAGCGAATCCGCGTCCTGGTACCGGCGGTCCGCATCCTTCTCCATACACTTCAGGATGACCTGCTCCAGCCCGACAGGGATCGTCGGGTTGTAGACGCTGGGCGGCGTGACGTCGTCGTTCACGTGAGCCAGCGCCACCGACACCGCGGTATCGCCGGTGAAGGGAAGCTTTCCGGTCAGCATCTCGTACATGGTGATGCCGAGGGAATAGATGTCGCTCCGCTCATCCGTGAATTCCCCCTTCGCCTGTTCCGGGGAAATATAGTGGACACTGCCCATGGCCTGGGAAGTGCTGGCGGTCTGGGCAGTCACCGCGCGGGCAATGCCGAAATCCGCCACCTTCAGGTTGTGGTCTTCCGCCAGGATCACGTTCTGCGGCTTGACGTCGCGGTGGATGATGCCGCGAGAGTGGGCTGCCTTCAGGCCTTCCGCGATCTTGATCGCGAAGTCCACTGCTTCATCGGTCTCCAGCCGGCCCTTCTGGTCGATATAGTTCTTCAGGGTGATGCCCTCAACCAGCTCCATGACGATATAGTGGAGGTCGTCTTCATCGACCACGTCATAATAATTCACGATATTCGGATGGATCAGCGCGCCGGCTGCCTGCGCCTCCATCTTGAACTTCCGGACGAAAGCATCGTCCGAGATAAATTCCTTTTTCAGGACCTTGATCGCTACATAGCGGTTCAGTTTATGACAGCGTGCCCGGTAAACTTCGGACATGCCGCCGCTCCCGATCAGGTCAAGGATCTCATAGCGGTTCTGGAGGAATACTCCCGGTCTTAAGATCATACTGCCGCCTCCTTTCCGGAGGACATCAGCACGACAGCGGAAATATTGTCCGATCCGCCGCGGGCATTCGCCGCGTCGATAAGCGCTTCCACCGTCTCGTCGGGATCAGTGTGGGCCCTGAGGATCCGTCCGATCTCCGCGTCGGAGAGCATGTTGGAAAGACCGTCCGTGCAGAGGAGGATGATGGTCTCCGGCAGGAGGTCCACCTCAAAGGCATCGATGTCCACGTGCTCGCCGATCCCGATGGCGCGGGTGATGATGTTCTTATTGCGGTTGTAGATCTCGCTTCCCCGCTTCATCCGGCCCGCCAGCACCATCTCCTCCACATAGGAGTGGTCGCGGGTCACCTGGCGCGGGATCATTTCCTCCGCGTCCAGGACGTAGAGCCGGCTGTCGCCGACGTTGAATACGGTCAGGCTTTCTCCGTCGGAGACCGCCGCCGTCAGTGTGGACCCCATGCCGGAAAGATCGTCGTTCCGCAGGGATTCCTCATAAAGGGAACGGTTCGCTTCCAGAATGGCTCTCCTCAGTACGCGAAGCGGCGCGCCGCTCTTCGCGCCGCGCACTTCCGCAAGGATCCGTTCCACCAGCATTCTGGAACAGTAGTCTCCTGCTTTGTGGCCGCCCATTCCGTCGGCCACCATATAAAGATCGGGCAGTACCCCGACCGGTTCGACACTGCAGAATACAGTGTCCTGGTTCTGATTCCGGACAAGTCCTCTGTCCGTCAGTGCTGCTGCTATCATTCAGATACTCCAAATCGGGCGTCTTTCGGCACCCGTTCCATCATTTCTCTACAGTTTCACCGGGAGATACACTCTGCGGATCCTCGGCGTAACGCCGCCGGAGCTGCCCGCAGGCGCCATCGATATCCCGGCCCATTTCCCTTCTAATAGTAACATTTATCCCGTTCTTTTCAAGCTGATTCTTGAAGCGCTGCACCGCCGCCGGGGCCGACTCCCGGTAATTCCGCTCGGTCACGGGGTTCACCGGGATCAGATTAACGTGACCGTTCCGGTGCCGCAGCAGCCGGATCAGCCTGTCCGCTTCCTCCGGCGTATCGTTGACGCCTGCCACCAGGCTGTACTCATAGCTCACCCGCCGGCCGGTCTTCTCAAAGTAATATGCGCAGGCATCCAGGGCTTCTTTGATCGTGTAGCGGTTCGCGATGGGCATCAGCTCCTTCCGGGTCTCGTCATCCGCAGCGTGCAGGGACAGGGCCAGGGTGACCTGCAGTCCCTCCTCCGCGAACTCGCGCATCTTCGGGACGATACCGCAGGTGGACACCGTGATGTTCCGCTGACTCAGGTTCATCCCCTCTTCGCCGCTGATCATCCGGATAAAGCGGACGATGTTGTCGTAGTTGTCCATGGGTTCGCCGGAGCCCATGATCACCACGTTGGAGACGCGCTCTCCTGTCTCCTCTGTGATCCGGTAGATCTGGCCCAGCATCTCCCCCGCCGTCAGACTCCGGGAGAGCCCGCCGATGGTGGAGGCGCAGAAGCGGCAGCCCATGCGGCAGCCCGCCTGGGAACTGATGCATACGCTGTTCCCGTGGTGATAACGCATGAATACGCTCTCAATACAGTTTCCGTCCGGAAGCCGGAAGAGGTATTTCCGGGTCCCGTCAAGCCGGGAGACCTGCACGGTCACCGGCTGCAGCACGCAGAGAGAAGCATTTTCGGACAGCTTTTCCCTGAGCTGCTTAGGGAGATTCGTCATCTCGTCAAAGGACGCCGCATGTCTCCGATGGATCCACTCGTAGAGCTGCTTCGCCCGGAATTTCGGTTCCCCGAGTTCCTTCACAAAGACCTCCAGCTCCGCCGGGAACATGGATTTGATATCTGTCATACCCCGCCTCCAGTCTTTCGGAACAGGGAGAAAAAGAAGCCGTCGCAGGGAAGCGCGCCGGGAAGGATCTGGAAATACCCCTCTTTAAGGGTCTCCGCCCCCGGGACCTCTGCAGGAAGCGGAAGCCCCTCGCTGAGATCCACAGGCGTGAAATCCGGAAAGGACGCAAGGATCCACGCGCGGTTCTCGTCATTCTCCGCGAAGGTCATGGTACAGGTGCTGAAAAGAAGCTTCCCGCCGGGCTTTACATACCGCACCGCCGCAGACAGGATCTCCCTCTGCAGCGCCGCCAGGGACGCGATTCCCTCCGGGGAAGCATTTCTGCGGATGTCAGGCTTTCTGCCGATGACGCCGAGACCCGAGCAGGGCAGGTCCGCGATCACCAGGTCCGCCGTACCTTCAAGGTCTTCCCGGAAGATCCGGGCATCGTTCTCAGCCGTCTGAATACAGGAAAACCCGTTCCGGGATGCATTCTCCCGGATCAGCTCCACCTTTGCCTCCGTCAGGTCAAAGGCGCGGATCAGGCCGGTATTCCCCATAAGGTCTGCCGCCGCCATGGACTTTCCGCCCGGCGCCGCGCAGAGATCGATCACCGTCATTCCCGGCGCAGGCGCTGCCGCCCGCACGGCAATGGCGGAGCTCAGGTCCTGGATCCAGCCGGCACCGCCGGTGAGAAGCTCAGGATCCTTCAGCTTTCCGCCGTCCCGGAGTTCGAAAATGTCCGGATCCCAGGGACAGGCATTGTCTGAACGGGCGCCTGTCTCTGCGCTGCCATCCGCCGATGAACTGCCGGCGTTTTCTGAACTTCCTGCCGGCCCCGGGACTGCCGAAGCTTCCTCCGACAGCCGCTCCGCGGTCCGGTTCCTCCGGAACCAGAGGGGCTGCGGTTCGAGGAAGGCGGCCAGCGCTCCCTCTGCCCGCTCCCGGCCGTACTGCTTCACGAGCAGCGATACGATCCACCCGGGGCAGGAATATTTATACGTCAGATCTTTGCTTTCCGCAATATCTTTCAGGATCATCTCCCGCTCGGAGGAGATCCTGCGCAGGACTGCGTTCACAAAGCCCTTCAGACCGTGCAGTCCCCGGGCGGCCGTCAGATTCACCGCCTCGTTGATCACGGCCCGCGCCGGGATCCGGTCAAGATACAGAAGCTGGTACACCGACATCCGGAGAATGTTCCGGACCGCCGGCTTCATCTTCCGCACCTTCACGGAACTGCGGGCGTCCAGGATCCTGTCCGCCTGGATCAGGTACTCCAGGGTCCCGTGGACCAGCCTTGTAAAAAAAGAGCGGTCTTCCGGCGTCATCCAGGCGTATTTCGCCCGGGCGCCGTTCAGGACCGCATGAGAAAACTGTCCCTCCTCGACTGTCAGCATGAGACAGTCGAGGGCGACAGATCTTGCATTTTCCTTAGTCACGTCTTCTCCTTCCGCCGAAGAGGAGATACAGCCGGAGCAGCTGCAGAAGCGAAGCCGATGCCGATGCCACGTACGTCAGGGCCGCCGCGCCCAGGACCTTCCGCGCGTAGGGAAGCTCCTGATCCGGGACCAGGTTCATCGAATCCAGCTGCACCAGGGCACGGTTGCTTGCGTTGAACTCCACCGGCAGCGTAATGATCTGGAACAGGACAGCCAGGCTGAATGCCATGATGCCGATATTCAGAAGCTGGATTCCGAAGACGGAACCGAAATTCGCCAGAAGGACGCCGATCAGGATCAGCGGCCAGCTGGCCTGCGCGCCGATGTTCGCCACCGGGACCAGAGCCGCGCGGATCCGCAGCGGCAGATAATCCGTGTTGTCCTGGATCGCGTGGCCGCACTCGTGGGCTGCGACGCTGACCGCGGCAATACTGGGTGAATCATAGATGCTTTCCGAAAGATTCACTACTTTTTTATTCGGATCATAGTGATCCGTCAGGTCTCCCGGCACCCGGTTGACCGTGACGTCGTAGATCCCGTTCGCCGCGAGGATCCGCTGCGCAGTCTCCCGCCCGGTCAGCCCGGACATGCTGCGGACCTGCGAATATCTGGCGTAGGTCGATCTCATCTTTGCGGACGCCATCATGCAGAGGACGGCGCCGAGCAGAACAAGAAAATATGTCCAGTCATAAAAGAACATGTTTGCCTCCTTTCAATTGCTCAACGTTCACTGTGGAAGCAGTCTCCCGGGGAAACACGGGCGCCGCGGAGCCATGCATCGGCCGCCATGCGCTTTTTTCCCTCGGGCTGGAGCTCCGTGACCAAGAGCGCGCCCTTTCCGGTCTGCACCGCAAGTCCGTTTTTCACGGAAAGAATGGTTCCCGGCGCCGCATCACTTCCGCCCTCCGGAAGGACCTCCGCCTTCCAGAGCTTCAGCATTTTCCCGTCGAGATAGCTGTAGACGCCCGGCCAGGGATCCAGTCCGCGGATCAGCCGTTCCAGCGTCTCCGCGTCCTTCGACCAGTCCGCAAGCCCCATTTCCTTGGTCAGCATGGCCGCGTAGGGCGTCGTCGTCTCCTCCTGCTTCACGGGGACGATGCTGCCGTCCTCCAGGCCCTTCACGGTGTCCAGGATCGCCTCCGACCCCAGCGCCGCCAGCTTGTCAAACAGGGAGCCGCCGGTCTCGTCATCTGCCAGAGTGATCCGGTACTGGCGGAGAATGTCTCCGGTATCCAGTCCTTCGTTCATCAGCATGGTGGTGACGCCGGACTCCTTCCGGCCGTCGATCACCGCCCACTGGATGGGCGCTGCGCCCCGGTAGTCCGGAAGCAGCGACGCGTGAATGTTCACGCACCCGTATTTCGGGATCGAGAGGATCTCCTTCGGGAGGATCCTTCCGTAGGCCGCCACCACGAACAGGTCCGCGCCGTAGTCCTCCAGCGTTTTCCAGAGCTCCGGATCCTTCATCCGCACCGGCTGAAGCACCGGGATCCCGGCCTCCAGCGCCGCCTCCTTCACCGGGGAAAACTGCACTGCATGGCCCCTGCCCTTGGGCTTGTCCGCCCGGGTCAGGACACAGACCACGTCATGGCCCGCACCGATCAGCGCCTTCAGGGGGCCCACCGCAAAATCCGGTGTTCCCATATAGATGATCTTCATTGTATCTTAGTTCTCCTCTGCCTCGTCCGCACCTGCTTCTTCCGCCTCGGCCTCTGCTTCCATCTGCTCCAGCTCCTCATTGTCATAGAGCTGGTCGCCGGCAAGCTCCACGTAGAGATGGCCGTCCAGATGGTCGAGTTCATGGCAGATGCACCGGGCCAGCAGGCCCTCCGCCTCGATGGTGTAAGGCTCCATCTCCTCGTTCATCGCATTGCAGACCACGTGCTCCGGACGGGTCACGACCCCGGTCTTCCCTGGAACGCTGAGGCAGCCCTCATAGCCGGTCTGTTCCCCGTCCTGCGCGGTGATCTCGGGATTGATGAGCACGTAGGACTCACCTTCCTCCACCTCGATCACGACGATCCGCTTCAGGATCCCGACCTGGGGCGCCGCCAGACCGACGCCGTTCGACTCGTGCATGGTGTCGAACATGTCGGCGATCAGCTCCCGCGTCCTGTCGTTCATCTCCTTTACAGGTCTGCAAATCTTTTCAAGGATCGGGTCTCCGATCTCCCGGACGTTCCTCAGTGCCATATCTGTATCCTTTCAGCTGAAATCATAAAGAGCGGAAACCCCCCTGGGAAATGCTTCCCGGAAAGCCGTCTCCGTTCCGTTTTTAACGGTTACAAGTATATCATAGGACAGATGTTTAATATATATCCACTTTCTGAAGTAATCGTGAACTTTGTACACCGGCGCGTTGACCGGCCCGATCTGCATGGTGCCGAGCTTCTGCCCTTCCCGGTCCAGAAGGTCCGCGTACCCTGCGGCCGCCCGGGTCAGGAGCTCCTCGTCCATGGAAGACAGCTGGATCGCCAGAAGGTGCATGACCGGCGGATAGCTGCCGGTCTCCCGGTAGGCGATCTCGTTCCGGAAAAACTCCCGGTAATCCTGCGCCGCGGCGCACTGCACCGCGTAGTGCTCCGGCCGGTAGGTCTGGATCACCACGTCCCCGGGCCTTTTTCCGCGCCCCGCCCGGCCCGCGGCCTGGGTCAGCAGCTGGAAGGTCCGCTCCGCGCTGTCATAGCGGCTCACATAGAGTTCCGTATCCGCAGCCATGATGCCCACCAGCGTTACATTCGGGAAATCATGTCCCTTCACCACCATCTGGGTCCCGATCAGGATATCCGCCTTACCCGCCGCAAACTCCGCCAGGATGTCCCGCGCCGCGTTCTTTCCCGCCGCGGCATCCGCGTCCATCCGGACCACCTTCGCCTCCGGGAACATCTTCCGCGTCAGTTCTTCCAGCTTCTGGGTCCCGGTGCCGAAACCGGCGATGTAGGGGGATCCGCAGGAGGGACACTTGTCGGGCATGGCCTCCGTGTGGCCGCAGTAATGGCACATGAGCCGCCCGCCGGTGTGAAGCTTCAGGGTCACGTCGCAGTGAGGGCAGCGGATCGCGTTTCCGCAGGAACGGCAGGACACAAAACTGGAATAGCCCCGCCGGTTCATGAACAGGATCACCTGTTCCTTTCTCGCCAGCCGGTCCCGGATCTTCTCCTGAAGGATCCGGCTGAAGACGGAGCGGTTCCCGGACTTCAGTTCTTCCCGGAGGTCCGCCACATGGACCTCCGCAGGAACGGCGCCCTGCACCGCCCGCTTTGTGAGCGTCAGGAGCCGGAACTCTCCCCGGGCCGCCTTCCGGAAGGAAGCCGTACTGGGAGTGGCGCTGCCGAGCACCAGGGACGCGCCGCAGATCTCCGCCCGCTTTTCCGCCACGTCCCGGGCTTCATAACAGGGGACCGTATCGCTGCGGTAGGCCCCGTCATGTTCTTCGTCGATAATGATAAGCCCCAGATCGGAAAACGGCGCGAACAGGGCGGAGCGCGGGCCGATCATGATGTCGGCGCTTCCGTCCGCCGCCCGGCGGAACTGTTCAAAACGCTCTCCGTCGGAGAGACGGGAATGCAGGATCGCCACCCGGTCGCCGAAGAAGCCCCGCATCCGCTCCACCGTCTGGAAGGTGAGGGAGATCTCCGGGATCAGAAGGATCACCTGCCGGCCCCGGGAAAGGACTTCCCGGATCATCTCGGCATAGACCTCGGTCTTCCCGCTGCCGGTGATCCCGAAAAGCAGGTATTTCCCCTGTTTTCCGACCGCCAGGTCCGCCCGGAAGATCTCTGCCGCGGCGGCCTGCTCCTCCGTGAGGACAATACCCGGCCGTGCAGGCAGCGGCGCCGTCTCCCCGGCTCCTTCCGCCACCGTGATCACACCCTGCTTCTCCAGAGAGCGGAGCGTGGTGATCCCCACGGAAAGCCTTCTGCCCGCCTCTTCATAAGAAAGGCTGCCTCCGCTTTCCGCCAGCGCCTCCGCGAGGCGCGCCATGGCCGCCCGGTGCTTCCGCCGCATTTCCGCGGCAAATTCCCTGAGCTCCTGCTCCGGAAGACAGCTCCGGATCAGCCGGCTCTTCCGCACCGCCACCCGGTTCCGCACCGGCATGACCGTCCGCAGGGCCTGGTTCAGCATGCAGCCGTAATGCTCATGCATCCAGACCGCCAGCTCGATCAGAGTGGTCTCCGCGGTCACGGCGCCGCCGGCCGGCCCCAGGATCTCCTTTACCCGGGCCGGATCCAGCTCCGTCTCTTCCTTCAGGGCAATGATATAGCCGGTCTTTGTCCGCCCGCCGTTCCCGAAAGGCACCAGGACCGGCATCCCCGGGCGCGCGGAATCCCTGAGAGATTCCGGCACCGCATAGGTAAATGGCCGGTCCACGTTTTCGTTCGTAATGTCGATAACGACATCTGCGTACTTATTATTCTGCATTTCCACCTAATCTGTCTGCGAGTTCGTAAAGCTTCAGGCTGTTGGAGCTCTTGAAAAGCACGGTATCACCGGCCTTCACCTCAGAAAGAAGCGCTGCGTACAGAGTCTCCCGGTCGTCAAAGCTCCGGACCGGGATCCGGTCCGCCTCCGGGATATTCATTTCCTTCTCCGCCGCAAGGACCCCGGCCGCGATCTCGCGGGACAGGTCTCCCAGCGTAAAGAGAATATCCGCCTGGCGTTTTCCGCCAAGCTGTTTTCCGACGCCGAAGTGCATCTCCGCCTCCTCCGCGCCGAGTTCCTTCATGTCGCCGAGCACCGCGATCCGGCGCCCGCCGCTGTTCAGGTTTTCCAGAATATCCAGCGAAGCCTTCATGGAAAGCGGGCTCGCGTTGTATGCGTCGTCAAAGACCAGGATCCCGTCCCGCTCCGTCATCTGCTGACGGTGGCGGTACCCGCGGAACTCTGCCACAGCCTCCGCCGCCTTCCGGAGATCCACCCCGTACTCCTTCGCGACCGCCAGCGCGGCAGACGCATTCAGCACATGGTGCATTCCGTAGACATTCAGGGACACCGGGATCCGCTCCTCTCCCGCCAGCACCTCAAACTTCGGTCTTCCGTGACTGAGGTCGATGTTGACGGCCCGGACATCGCATCCTTCGGAGGTGCCGTAGCGCACGCGGCGCACGCCCTCCCGCAGCGGGCAGTCCCGTAGCAGGGGGTCGTCCCCGTTCACGAACAGCACCGCCTGTTCCGGCATGCAGTCCTGGATGTGCAGCTTTTCGCTGCGGATATTCTCTTTGGAGCCGAGGATCTCGAGATGGGCTTCCCCGACATTCGTGAAGACTGCCGCGTCCGGACGCACCATCCGGCTGAGCCGTGACATCTCCCCGAAATTGCTCATGCCCATCTCGATGACGCCGATCTCATCCTCGCCGGAAAGCTCCGAGAGGGTGATGGGGACGCCGATCTGGCTGTTGTGGTTTCCTTTGGTCCGGAAGACCTTCTTCCCTGCGGACAGGGCCGCGGCGATGATCTCCCGGGTCGAGGTCTTTCCTACACTTCCCGTCACGCCCACCAGCGGAATGGGGTGCAGCTTCCGGCATCCGGCGCCCAGATCCTGCAGCGCCTTCACCGTGTCATCCACAGCGATCAGGGCGAAGCTCTCCGGAATCCCGGCAGCATCGTCCGCGAAGGGGTCTCCCTCCGAAGTGAAGGCTGCCGCGGCGCCCTTCTCCGCCACCTGGCACAGATATTTGTGGCCGTCCGTCCGCTCGCCGATGACCGGGACGAACAGCGCGTTTTCAAGCTCCTCCCGGGAATCCGTGCTGATCCTGCAGGGCATTCCCTCCGGGTCCCCCCGAAGGATCCTGCCGCCGCAGATCTCCGCAATGTCTCTGACTGTCAGTCCCTTCATACCTTCTCCGCCTTTTTCTTCTGCGCAGCCGCTTCCTCCGGGAACCTCTCCGCCAGCGCTTCCTCGATCACTTCACGGTCCAGGAAATGGTGGCGCACGCCGTTGATCTCCTGATAATCCTCATGTCCCTTTCCGATGACCGCGATCATATCGCCGGGCTCCGCCTTGCGGATCACCTCGAAGATCGCCTCCCGGCGGTCCGGGATCTCGATATATTTTCCTCCGGTGGGCGCGATGGCGCTCCGGATATCCGCGATGATGTCCTCCACCTTCTCAAAACGGGAATTGTCCGCGGTGACCACGGAAAGATCAGCCATCTTGCCGCCGATCTCACCCATGGAATATCTCCGGTCCTTCGCCCGGTTTCCGCCGCAGCCGAACACCACGATCAGCCGTTTCGGCTCGTATTCCCTGAGGGTGGTGAGCAGGCTTTCCATGCTGACCGCGTTGTGGGCATAGTCCACCAGTACCGTAAATCCTTTGGACCACACGATCTCCATGCGGCCGTTGACCCGCATGTGTTCCATACCGTGCTCCAGAGCGTAGGGATCCGCCTTGGCCACCGTGCAGGCCGCCAGGGCCGCCAGGGCATTGTCCGCGTTGAAGCGTCCCGGCAGGCCGACTCTGGTCTCAAAGGTGCCCGGCAGGCTCACGCAGGTGAACTCCAGTCCCACGAAACCGTGCTCGGAGACATAGCGGAGGTTTTCCATCATGAAATCCGCCTTTTTCTGCGTGCTGAAGGTCAGGATCTGCTCACATTCCGCGTTTGCCATGATGTCCTGCGCGTGGGGATCGTCGATGTTGACGATGCCGACACGGCACTGGGTGAACAGCTTCGACTTCCACATCAGATATTCCTCGAAGCTCTTGTGCTCGTTGGGGCCGATATGGTCGGGGGAGATGTTGGTGAACACGCCGATGTCAAAGCGGATGCCGCCGGTGCGGTTCAGCATGAGTCCCTGGCTGGAGACCTCCATGACCACCGCCTTGCAGTCCGCCTCCACCATCTCCGCGAAGGCCTCCTGGACCTGCCAGGACTCCGGCGTAGTGTTTTTGGTGTCGGTGTGCTTCTCCCCGATGGTGATTCCGTTGGTGCCGATCAGGCCCGTCTTCATCCCGGACTCCTCCAGGATCGCCCGGACCATGTGGGCCGTGGTGGTCTTTCCCTTGGTTCCGGTGATGCCGATGGTCAGCATCTTTTCCGCCGGGAAATCAAACCACACGGCGGAAAGCTCCGCCAGCGCGAGCCTGGAATCCGCCACCTTCAGGACCGTGATCCCTTCCGGGACCGGGCAGTCGTGATCAATAACAGCCGCAGCGGCGCCTGCCGCCGCCACCTCTCCGAGCTTCTCGTGGGAATCAAAATTCGCGCCCTTCATGCACACGAAGAGGCATCCCGGGGACGCCTTTCTGGAGTCATAGCAGAGCGCCGTGACGTCCGTGTCAGCGCTTCCCTGCACCAATGTATAGCGGAAGCCCTTTTGTTCCGCCTTACGGATCAGTTCCATTACATGTTCCGCCTTTCTGTTATTCCTCGTTCCTGAGCAGTTCCTCGAACTGCTCCGCCGTCATGATGATCTCTCTGGGCTTGGTTCCCTGCTCTTCCCCGACTACGCCGGCTTCATAGAGCTGGTCCATGATCCTGGCCGCGCGGTTGAATCCGATCTTGAACATCCGCTGCAGGTTCCCGATGGTGGCCTTTTTCTTGTCGATCAGGAAGCGGCCCGCCTGGGCAAAGAGTTCGTCCCTGCCCGAAGCTCCTCCGCCGCCGCTGTCAGAGCTTCGCTCGATCTTCGCGACGGTCTCCTTGTTGTAGGACAGAGGAAGATCCTCTTCCTTGATGAAATCCACCACAGCCTGGACCTCGCTGTCCGAGACAAAGGCGCCCTGGATGCGGACCGGCCGCGGCGCCCCCTGGGGTGCGAACAGCATATCGCCCTTTCCGAGAAGCTTCTCCGCGCCCACGCCGTCCAGAATAGTCCTGGAGTCGACGCCCGAAGAGACCGCGAAGGCGATCCTGGACGGGATATTGGCTTTAATCAGGCCGGTGATGACATTGACGCTGGGCCGCTGGGTCGCGATGACCAGATGCAGACCCGCGGCACGGGCCAGCTGCGCCAGACGGCAGATGGACTCCTCCACCTCATGCTGCGCGACCATCATCAGGTCCGCCAGCTCGTCGATGATAATGACGATCTGCGGAAGCTCCTCCGGGAGTTCCGCCGGATCCACGGTGCCGCTCTGCTTTGCCTTCCGGATCCGATCGTTGTAGCCCTTCAGATCCCGGACGCCGGTGGAAGCGAACTTCTTGTACCGGTCCGTCATCTCCGCCACTGCCCAGTTCAGGGCTCCGGCGGCCTTCTTCGGATCCGTGACCACCGGGATCAGAAGGTGCGGAATGCCGTTGTAGACCGACAGCTCCACCACCTTCGGGTCCACCATGATCAGCTTCACATCCTGCGGCTTGTAGCGGAACAGGATGCTCATGATCAGCGTGTTGATGCAGACCGATTTTCCGGAGCCGGTGGCGCCGGCGATCAGCATATGGGGCATCTTTGAGATGTCGGTGACCACCACCTGGCCGCCGATATCCTTGCCCACGGCGAAGGCGATCTTCGCCCTGCTCTGACTGAACTGTTCACTCTCGAACAGATCTCTCAGATAGACTGTATTGTTCTCCCGGTTCGGCACCTCGATGCCCACCGCGGACTTGCCGGGGATCGGCGCCTCGATGCGGATATCCGAAGCCGCGAGACTCAGCTTGATGTCGTCCGACAGCGCGACGATCCGGGCCACCTTCACGCCGGGTGCCGGCAGCAGCTCGTAGCGCGTGACCGTCGGCCCGTGGCTGATGCTGGTGACCGTCACGTCGACGCCGAAGCTGCGGCAGGTGCTCTCAAGCTTTTCAGCAGTGGATGCGGACTCGCTCTCCCCTGCCGAGTCAAAGACCGGAGCGCCCTTCTCAAGCAGCGTGAGCGGCGGGAAATGATATTCCTTCACCGGCGGGGCGTTCAGATCCACAGCGGCCTGCTGCGGCTGATGCTGCTGCACCTGCTGAACCGGTCTTGTCTGGACGCCGGACTGAGCCGGTCTTGCCGGGACGCCGGACTGTGCCGGCCGCGTCTGGGACTGAGCCGGGCGCAGTGTCTGTGAGCCGGGCCGGGCCTTCTGCATGGCTGCGCGGAACTCTCCGGCATCGGACTCCCGGCGCTTCTTCTCCACCAGCTGTTCGACTCTCTGAGTCTCTCCGTAGAGGACCTTCCCGGTGGAAGTCACGATCACGCGGGCATCCGGGTCCTCTGCCTCCTGCGCCGCATGATTCTGTCCGGCAGATGCAGGGAATCCCTGCTCCACCTTTTCAAGATCGATCTCCGGAGCTTCCTCTTCCGGGGCATTCTCGAATCCGTAGGGTTCGTAGACCCCCTCTTCCGGCGCCGCCGGTCCGGGAAGGGAGATGCTGATCTCGTCCTCCGCCTCGTCCGAAAGACTGTAGTCCGGGACGGAAGCCGCAGGCTTCTGTGCCGGCTCTGAAGACCAGGCAGTCACGGCCGGATCTGCGGGACGGACCGCAGGCTCTGAATATGCCGGCTCATCATAGGAAAACGGCTCCGCGGGTTCCACGGGAACCACCGGCGGCAGCGGCTTCAGCACCGTCGGATCCGTCTTCGGGATCACCGCCGCGGGACGCACCGGCTCGCCGGAAGCATTCGCTTCCATGCCTGATTCGTCCATGATGGCCCCGATTTTCGCAAATGCATCGGCAATATAAGGATCTTCCGCCACGGAAGACGGCGACGCCGCGTCTCTTCCCACCGGGATCTCCGTCCGGATCGCGGAAATAAAGCTGTTCTCCTCGATCACGGGGATCCGGCTGCCGGAAGGCTCAACTGCCGGCTTCTCCGGCGGTCTTGCCGCCAGCGGGTCCGGAAGTTCTTCCATATATTCTTCCCCGAGAGGGATATCGTCATATTCATCCCCTTCCGGAAGCGGATCTCTGTCATATTCCGCCGGGGGCATTTCCGGGCTCCCTGCGGGCCGCGGGGCATACGTATCCGCGGGCCGCGGCGCATACGTATCCGCAGGCCGAGGTACAAATGTATCCGCAGGCTGAGGGGAAACTGCATCTTCAGGCAGCTGTGATGCCATCGCCGCCGGCTGTACCGCAGCTGCCGCCGGCTGTGCCGCAGCCGCTTCCGCAGGCTGCGCCGCGGATCCGGTTCCTGCGATCTCTTCTTCCGGCATTTCCGTTCTCACAGGCTGCTTCGGGATCTTCGAGAGATCCGTCGCCGCGAGATTGAAATTCCGGTCCCGTTCCTCTTCCTCGTATCTTCTCCGTTCCTCTTCCCGCTGCCGCCGTTCCTCAAGCCGTCTGCTCCGCTCCTCGCGGTAATGTCCGAGGTCTTCCCTTGCATGACGGTACGCCTTTCCGCTGCCGCTCCGCACGGCGCCCACAAAGGACCGCTCCGTGATGAGCACCAGCAGAAGGATCAGCAGGACGATCAGCACCAGGGCGGCGCCGATAGTTCCGAGGCCCGACCGCAGAAGACTGCAGAGAGAGCCGCCGATCAGTCCGCCGCCGGCTCCGTCCGCATACAGTTCCTTCGCAGTGCGGGTCGGTTCTCCCCCCTTAAACAGGTGAATGAACGCTGCCAGCGTGAGGTAGACCAGGAATGCGGCCGGAATCTTGACGACAGCCGTTCCGCTTCCCTGGGACCAGAGCGCATAGATCAGCACTCCCGCAAGGAAGAGCGGAAAGACATATCCCAGCACCCCGAAAAGTCCCGTCTGCAGGCCGCAGAAAAAGCTTCCCACTGCGCCGCAGAGGCCGAAATTGCTCAGAAACAGGAGAAGTGCCAGTGCAAAAAGACCGACGATAGCGGCTTCCTTGCGGAAGAACGCGTTCTGTTCCTGCCTCTTTCCGGCGGATGAGCGCCCGGAACCGCTCCGGTTGGTTTTTCCTTTCCCGGAACCGCTCCGGGAAGATGTTCTTCCCGTTCCGGAACCCCCTGTTTTTCTTTTCGTAGTATTATTAGCCAACTCTATTCCCCCGGTAGTTTGTTATTGCCCTCCGCATAAGAAGCGGAGATCTTTTCCTGCTGAGATCAGTCTCCCAGCACGTTGCGGATCGCCTTCGGCCGCCGGTAGTCCCAGTTCGTGATACGGATTCCGGAACGGCGGCTCTGCGCGTTGACGATCTGCCCATTGCCAATGTAAATACCCACGTGGTTGATCCGGCCCGAAGAATTCCCGTAGAAGACCAGGTCACCCGGCCGCATGGTCTCGGAAGTGACCTTTGTTCCCATCGTCGCCTGGGATCCGGAGTAATGCGGCAGGGAAACGCCGAAATTCTCCATGACCTTCATGGTGAAGCCGGAGCAGTCGCAGCCGTAGGTCAGGCTCGTGCCGCCCCAGACATAGGGATTTCCGCAGAACTGGATCGCGTAGTTCACGATCTGCTGCCGCAGGGAAGCGGACTTCATGGCCGCCTCTTCCATCGGACTGAAGCGGATCGCTTCGTTCAGTGCGTAGCGCACGTCGACAAAGTCCGTATTGACGTAGGCGGACTCCTCTTCCTCCAGCTCGATCTTCACCCAGCCGTCCAGCTGCTCCAGCACCGGATACCGCTCACTGTTGGTGATCTGGGTCCAGATCACAGCATCCTGGGAAGGCTCTGTCCGGGCATTCAGAATGTCCGTGTTGACGACTGCCATGAGCTGCGCGTTCTGTACCGCCTCGTCCTGGGCCTGCAGGCCCGTGGCGATATACTCCGCTTTGACGTAGCCTGTAATGTCGCCCGAGTGGATCTTCAGCCAGTCTCCCTCGACCCCCAGCACGTCGCAGCCGGCCTTCGCCGTCAGCTTTCCGATGATGTTGCTGACGCCGTCCTCTTCCGGAGTCTCCCGGATGTTCAGGTAGCTCGTGACCATGGACACGCCGAGATTGTTGTACATGTTGAGGACCATGGAGCGGAGATCCTGGGGCCGCGCCTCATTCAGGGCGTATTCCACGGAAAGATAGTCCTTGCTGAGCCATCCGTCCTTCGTCCGGACCCAGCCGTCCTGCTCCTCCCGCACCAGGTAGCGCTCATTCTGGATGGCGACGCCCAGCGCATCGGCTTCCGTGGTGGGTTCCTTGCGGATGATGAGCCTGTCCGCCAGGACAATAGCTCTCAGCGCGATCTCTTCCTTCGCCAGTGCCCGGGCTTCCTCCCCGGTCTTCACGTAGTCCGGGTGGACGTAGCCCTCCAGACCGCCGGACGAAATATGAAGCCATCCCTCCGGTGTCGTGTCCAGAATGTCACAAGCGCTTCCGTTCGTCAGCTTTCCGATGATGTCGGATTCCTGGGCGCCAGCCTCATGGATGTTCAGGGACCCTTCCACTGTCACGATCCCGAGATTGTCATAACTGGCGATCACGTCCTCGATCATCGCCTCATGCTCAGCTCTCGCCTGCTCTTCCGGGGACAATGTCGTCTCTTCCTGACTTCCCGCCTGCACCGCGCCGGTCTGGGGTGCCTGCGCAGGATCTCCCGGCTTCTTTCCGCCCCTTCCGATCACTCCCGCGGCGATCAGCACCAGCGCCGCGATTCCCGCGTAAACAGCCGCCGGTACCCTGGCCGATCTTCTTTTTCTTCCTGATCTCCTGAGAATCCTCTCGATATCATTATTATTCTTATCTTCGTACATCTATACTCCTGTCACGGCTGCCCTCCGGCAGCCGGTTGTCAGATTATGTAAATCAGAGCCGTCATCTTACCATTATACCGCATATCCCCGATTCAAGGAATTAACAATTTATGTAAATTGCCGTCACCCCGGAGAAACACATATGCCACGACGGGGAATTTATTCACCGTCAGGCATATGTGCTTCTCCGGGGCGGCCAGGACGCGAAGCGTCCCCGGCCGCCCACATCTGGATGCCGCAGAGCGGCATCCAGATGTGGGTGACGGCGCTGTTCACAGACAGAAAGATGAGCCCTCCTTTGAGGACTCATCTTTCTGTTCGTGAAAAAATGGAAGTCCGCCCGGGGATCAGACGTCGTATCCCCTGAGCCTGAGGTAATGCATCACCAGCTCCGCCGTCTGCGGAATGGTGATATTGGATGTGTTGACCACAAAATCGTAGAGATTCGGATCCCCCCAGGTGTTGCCTGTATAGTAGCGGTAGTAGTCCCTGCGCTGCCGGTTGATCTTCTGGATCCTGCGGAGCGCTTCCTCGGTGTCCACGCCGTCCACCTTGATGACGCGGCGCACCTTGTCCGCCATGTTGCAGTAGACAAACAGACTGATAAAATCACCGAACTCGCAGGAATCCAGGATGAAATCCGCGCAGCGCCCGATCAGGATGCAGGACTCGCGGTTCGCGATCTGCCGGATAGCTTCCGCCTCAAACTTGAACAGGTTCTCCGGCTTCGTGATCCTGGCGCCGGTATCCGGCTTTTCGTTGATGTTCTTCGCGCTTCCGAAGATCAGCGGATTCTTCGCCGGCTTTTCGTCATACAGCCGGAAATACTGTTCGCCGACCGCAGAGGTCTCCGAGGCCGTCTTGATGATATCGTCGTCATAGTATTCGATGCCAAGCAGCTGGGAAAGCTGCTGTCCCAGCACTCTTCCGCCGCTGCCGTATTCCCGTTCGATCGTGATCACAAGCTTTTTCTCCATCGTGTCCTCCCTTCCGAAGCCAGCTTCCTGATTCTATTTTATCACAGAGGCGGCCGCCCGTAAGGACAGCCGCCGCAAAAATATGATTTATTCTTCGTCCCAGCTGTGGTACACAGCCTGGACGTCGTCGTCATCGTCCAGAAGGTCCAGGATGCGCTGCATCTTCTTCACATCCTCCTCATCCTTCAGGGTGACCCAGTTCTGCGGGATCATGCGGACATCCGCGTCCAGCATCGGGATCTTCTCCTTCTCAAACGCCTCGCGGACCTGGGAGAAGGAATCCGGATCCGTCAGGACCTCGTAGCTGTCCTCCTCATCGCTGAAGTCCTCCGCCCCTGCATCCAGGGCAAACATCATCAGCTCGTCCGGATCCATATCGCACTCTTCCTTGTCGATGATGATCTGGCCCTTGCGGTCGAACATATAGGACACGCAGCCCTGGGCGCCGACGTTTCCGCCGCCCTTGGAGAATGCCGCGCGGACGTTCGCCGCGGTACGGTTCTTGTTGTCAGTCAGGGTCTCGACGATGATCGCGACGCCAGCCGGGCCGTAGCCCTCGTAGGTATTCTGCTCATAGTTGACGCTGCCAAGCTCGCCGGATGCCTTCTTGATGCCGCGCTCGATCGTATCGTTCGGGACGTTGTTGGCCTTCGCCTTGGCAATAACATCGCGCAGCCGGGAATTGTTCGCCGGATCCGCGCCGCCCTCCTTGACCGCGACTGCGATCTCACGTCCGATCACGGTAAAGATCTTACCCTTCGCGGCGTCGTTCTTCTCTTTTTTGTGTTTGATATTCGCAAATTTGGAATGTCCGGACATAGTATAAACTCCCTTCTCTGAAAAAAGACTCCAATATTTTATCACCCGTCCACAGACGCGTCAACTTTCTTTTCTTCCTCTGACGTCTCCGGCTCAGGACATTTCACCACCTTCACGGTCCTTGCCATCTTGTTCTGCACGTAGAGGACCCGGAATTCAAAGCCGTGGGCCTTGATGGTGAAGACCTCGCTCTCCGAGGGGATCCGGTCCAGCTGGGCGATCAGGAACCCGTTCAGCGTGTCGAACTCGTCCTTCTCCTCCTCGTCGAAGCCTATGCCGGCAGCCTCGTCCGCGTCCTCCAGAGGCGTCATGCCCCGCATGAGCCAGCTGCCGTCGGGCAGCGGCGTGATCATCTCTTCCTCGCTGTCGTACTCGTCGACGATATTCCCGACGATCTCCTCCAGGATGTCCTCCATGGTGACGATGCCGGCGGTCTGGCCGTACTCGTCCACCACGACCATCATGTGGATCTTCCCGGACTGCATCTCCTCAAAGAGCGTGTCCAGGGCCCGAGTCTCCGGGATGAAATGTGCCTTTCTCAAAAGCCCCGGGATCTCGCTGATGGCCCGGGACTGATTTTCACCGTTGTGGGCCGCCACCATGGCGTCCTTCATGTTCAGGATGCCGATGATGTTGTCGATGTCCTCTTTATAGACCGGATAGCGGGAATTCCGCCCCTCCTCCAGAAGGAAGTCCACCGCCTCGCCGAGGGTCATTTCCCCGTCCAGTCCGCGGATATGGCGCCGGTGGGTCATGATGTCCCCGGCGTGCTTGTCGTTCAGCTTGAAGATGTTGGTGATCATCTCCGCCTCGTCCGCCTCCACGACACCCTGCTCGTGACCCTCGTTGACCATGGACATAATGTCTTCCTCGGTCACGTTCTCCTCGTGTTTTGAGGGGTCGATGCCGCAGAGCCGCAGCGCGATGTGCGAGATCCAGCGGATGGGCAGCCGCAGCGGCATGAGCAGCGCCATGAAAAGATTCACGGTGCCGATACAGGCGTAGGCCCATTTTTCGGGCTTCCTCTGGGCGAGCCGCTTCGGCACCGCCACACCGAAGGAAATGATGATGACCGCGGCAAGGATCCAGAGCAGCACCGTCATGAGGAACACGGCCAGAGGGCGGCTCCCGCAGTATTCCGCGAGCCGGTACACCCGGGAATCCGCGAAATCCGCCTGTTTCCGGACCAGCATCAGGATCCCGCTGCCCGTGATCACGCCGATCAGCAGCGACAGGATCTGGATGGAATTCACGAAACCGCCCGGGCGGTTCACGATCCGCAGGATGCGGCCGGCCTTCCTGTCGCCGTCCTCCATCCTCTGCTCAAGCTCTGTCACATTGACCGACTGCGTCGCCGCACCGAAGCCGAAAAACACCGCGTCGATGATCACCATCAGGACCAGGAAAAATATACTGGGCAACAGACTGTCCATAAAGAAACTTCAAAACTCCTTTCTCACATGTCATAGAGATCGCCGAACCAGTCCTTGGTCCCGATGATCTCCCCGTTCCTGTAATACACTCTCGGGACGCGACGCCCGATATCGCACACAAACTCGTAGGGGAAACGGCCGCAGAGCGCCGAAAGCTCCTCCACCGTGATCTCCGATCCGCCGTCCTTCCCGAGCAGCGTCGCGATGCTTCCCGCCTTCGCCTCCGGGATCCCCGTCACGTCCGCCATGAACTGGTCCATGCAGACACGCCCAAGGATCGGAGCCTTTTTTCCGTTGATCAGCACATATCCCTTGCCGCTCAGAAGCCGCGGATAACCGTCGCCGTAGCCCACAGGAATCGTGGCGACCCGCATCGTCCGCTCCGCCTTGAAGGTGCCGCCGTAGCTGACCTCGTCCCCGGGACGGATCTCTTTCACATAGGTGACCGTCGCCTTCAGGGACATGACCGGCCGGATGGCCAGCTTTTCCCGGTCCACCTCGTCCGACGGATAGATGCCGTAAAGGGTGATGCCGCAGCGCACCATGTCATAGTCCGTGCCCAGAAGTTCCATGATCCCGGCGGAATTGGACACATGCCGTACCTCCGGGAAGATCCCCCGGTCCGCGAGATATTTCACAAAGGCATGGTACTTTTTCACCTGCTCCCGGGCCGTCGTCAGGTCCTTCTCATCCGCCCGGTACAGGTGGGTGAACAGTCCTTCGATCCTGATCCCCGGCAGCTCCGAAATCTGCTTCACCAGGTCCGCGTTCTCCTCCGTCGGCGCCATGCCGATGCGGTGCATACCTGTATCGAGGGCGATGTGGACCGGCGCAGTGATTCCCAGACGCACGGCTGCATCGCTCACGCCGAGGGCCTGCTCCATCGTGAAGACCGTCGGCCGGATCTCCTTTTCCACCAGCGGGCCGTAGTCCTTCCCCGGATAGGGTCCCAGGATCAGGATGGGCTTCGTGATGCCGTGAAGCCGGAGGTTCAGCGCCTCCTCGCCGGATGCCACGCAGAAAAAGGAGGCGAAGCGGTCGATGGTCCTCGCCGCGGGCACTGCCCCGTGTCCGTAGGCGTCCGTCTTGATGACGCCTGCCATCTTTGTCTTCTCCGGGATCCTGTCCCGCATGGACTGCATATTGAATTCCATCGCGTCGAGATCGATCGGCGCCCACACTCTGGAATAAGGATTTTCCATGGCAACTGCCTTTCTTACTTCACCGCGTCCCGCAGGACACAGAGATCTTTTGTTTTACGGTCAGGCTTGTGCGCCTGGCATTCAGAAAGTTACGCCCGGCACAGCGCGCATGACGAAGGGCACAGCCTCCGCCACCTCCCGCGCCAGCACGCCGTGGACCGACGAACGTTCCGCCGCCTTCAGGCCAGCCATCCCGTGCAGGAAGGAGCCGAAGGCCGCCGCCTGTCCCTCTTCCATGCCGAGACAGAGGCAGCCGGCGATGATCCCCGTCAGTACGTCCCCGGTCCCGGCCTTCGCCAGGGCCGGCGTTCCGGAGAGCGTCCGGTAAAGCTGTCCGTCCGTAGCCGCCGTCACCGTCTGATGGCACTTCAGCACACAGTTCACACCGTAGGTGTCCCGGTACTCCGCCGCCGCAGCCGCCGGATCATTGAGGAGCTCCGCGATGGTCCTGCCCGTCAGCCGGGCCATCTCCCCCACATGGGGCGTCAGGATCATGTTTTCGGTATAGAAGCCTGTGAGATACGGGTACTCCGCGATGGCATTCAGCGCGTCCGCGTCGATGATCAGCGGGACATAAGACGCCTCCAGGACGTCCTCCACCAGGTCCTTCACATAGTCCGCCTTCCCGAGGCCCGGGCCCAGGACCACTGCGGAAGCCCACTCCATAAGCTCCGCTATGCGGGCCTTCCAGACTTCCCGGTCCGCGTTCACCGTATCCGTATCGTAGGAGGTGACAATGGCCTCCGGCAGCTGGATCTGCAGGATCTGCCGGTTCGGTTCCGGCGTAAAGATCCTCACCAGCCCCGCCCCGGTGCGGTAAGCCGCCAGCGCGGACAGATACGCCGCGCCGCACATGCCCTCCGAACCCGCGATCACAAGAACGTGTCCGTAGGTCCCCTTGTTCGCGTCCGCCTTCCGCGGCGGGATCAGGGAAAGATCCTCCGGCCCGAAGCTTCTGATGCCGTCCTGCACGGTCATGGGATGCCTCCTTTCAGGACTTGCCTGCTTCAAAAGTAAAGGCTGCCGCAGTGCTTCCGTGCGACAGCCCCAGTGCTTCCGTTATTCCTCGTCTTCCGTCTCAGCGATCATCCGGTAGGAAAGCTCCATCAGGCTTTCGGACAGATGGACGTTCTCCACCAGGACATTCTCCGGGACAGGCAGATCCGTGTGCGCAAAATTCCAGATCGCCTTGACGCCGCCGCTGCAGAGGCGGTTGATGACTTCCAGCGCGTGTGCCCTGGGAAGGGTCAGCGTTGCGATGTCGACTTCATTCTCCGCGAGATAAGTCTCCAGATAATCCAGACTGTAGACCTGCGCCGACCGGATGGTCTTTCCGATGATGGCCGGATCCACGTCAAAAAGCGCCTTCACCTCAAAGCCGCGCCGGGAAAAGTTCGCGTAATTTGCCAGCGCCTGACCAAGATGCCCCGCGCCGATAATAATGACATGCTTCTGCCGGTCAAGCCCCAGAAGCTTTCCGATCTCACCGCGGAGGTACTGAACGTTATATCCGTAGCCCTGCTGTCCAAAGCCGCCGAAATTGTTGAGATCCTGACGGATCTGGGAGGCTGTGACATTCATTCTTCGGGCCAGGTCATTGGAGGAGATGCGGTCGATGCCCTCTTCCATAAGATCTGAAAGATAACGGTAGTACCGCGGCAGGCGGGCGATGACTGCCTTTGAGATCTTCTTCTTCAACCTTCATTTACCCCATTTTCTGTAAACTTAATAATAAAGTATAGATAACTTTCATCTTCTTGTCAATCGTCCCACATTCAGAGTATACTGAACGGGAAACGAACGTAAAAGGAAGAAGATCCATGATCCTGAATGTATCACATCTTGCCAAAGCATTTGCGGGGAGTCCGGTCATCCGGGACGCCTCGTTTTTTCTGAACGAACATGACAAGGCCGCCATCGTCGGCCTGAACGGCACCGGCAAGTCGACGCTTTTGAACCTCATCACCGGGGAACTCCCGGCGGACTCCGGCATCGTCACCTTCAAAAAAGACTGCCGCGTCGGCTACCTGCACCAGAACAACAACATCGACTCCGCCCTCACCGTCCGGGAGGAGCTGACCCAGGTCATCCAGCCCATCCTCGACATGGAGGCCCGCCTCGCGGAGCTGCAGGAAGCCATGAAGCACGCCTCCGGCGAAGATCTCGACGCCCTCTACCGCGAATATGAGCGGACCGAGCACGCCTACGAGACTGCCGACGGCTATCAGGCCCGCTCCCGGGTGAACGGGGTCCTGAACGGCCTGGGATTCACCGAGGAGGAGGCCGGCAAGCGCATGCACGACCTCTCCGGCGGCCAGAAGACCCGTGTCTTCCTGGGCAAGCTTCTTCTGGAGCAGCCCGACATCATCCTCCTGGACGAGCCCACGAACCACCTGGACCTCCGCAGCATCGAGTGGCTGGAGACCTGGCTCATGAACTTCAGCGGCGCCGTGGTCATCGTCTCCCACGACCGCTATTTCCTGGACCGCATCGTGAACCGGGTCTTCGACATCGAGAACGGCATCGTGAACGGCTACGAAGGCAACTACACCCGCTACGCGGAGAAAAAAGCCGAGGTCCGCGCATCGCAGCTCCGGGCCTATCTGAACCAGCAGGCGGAGATCCGCCACCAGGAAGAGGTCATCCGGAAGCTCAAATCCTTCAACCGGGAGAAGTCCATCAAGCGCGCCGAGAGCCGCGAAAAGATGCTGAACCGGGTCGAGCGCCTGGACCGCCCCGCGGAAGAAAAGGCCGACATGGCCCTCTCCTTCTCCATGCTGGAGGAAAGCGGGAACGATGTCCTCCAGGCGGAAGGCCTCGCCAAGTCCTTCGGCTCCCAGGAGCTCTTCCGGGACGTAAGCTTTGAACTGAAGCGCGGCGAGCACGTCGCCATCATCGGCGACAACGGCACCGGCAAGACCACCATCCTGAAGATCATCAACGGCCTTCTGGCCCCGGATGCCGGCAGCGTGACCCTGGGCGCCCGGGTCCTGATCGCCTACTACGACCAGGAGCACGCCGTCCTGCACCCCGAAAAGACCCTCTTCGAGGAACTCCAGGACACCTGGCCCGACATGAACAACACCGAGGTCCGCAGCATGCTGGCTGCCTTCCTCTTCACCGGGGACGATGTCTTCAAGCGCATCGCGGATCTCTCCGGCGGCGAGCGCGGCCGCGTCTCGCTGGCAAAGCTCATGCTCTCCCAGGCCAACCTTCTGATCCTGGACGAGCCGACAAACCATCTGGACATCGTCTCAAAGGAGATCCTGGAGGACGCCATCCGCCGCTTTCCCGGCACCGTGCTCTACGTCTCCCACGACCGCTATTTCATCAACCGCACCGCCACCCGCATCCTTGATCTCACCGGCAAAAAGCTCCTGAACTACATCGGCAACTACGACTACTATCTCGAGAAAAAAGCCGACGTGGAGCGCGCCGCGGGGATCATGTCCGGCGCAGGGAACCTCGCGGGCGATGCCAGCAGCGCCAGTCTTCCGGGCGGAGCCGGGGGCTTAGGCGGCAGCCGGAATACCGGTGCCGCAGGGAATGGTGCCGGTCCTTCCTCAGGCTGTTCCGGTTTCCCGGGCGGCAGTTCAGACACAGCCGATGGTGCGGTCAATTCCTCCCGCGCCGACTGGGAGCTTGCCAAGGCACAGAAAGCAGCCGAAAAAAAACGGAAGCAGCAGCTGGAAAAATGCGAAAACCGCATCCACGAACTGGAGACCATAGTCAGCGAAGTGGAAGACGCCTTCTCTCTTCCCGAAAACCAGCGCGATGCCGCCAAGCTTCTTACCCTCCAGCGGCAGAAAGAAGCCGCCGAGGCGGAACTGGAAACCTTATATGAAGAATGGGAGGCCCTGGCCTCCGAAGATGATGTCTGAAAGGAGACCGCAAATGGATCCTAAATCTCCCGCACCGAAGCATTCTCCTCTGGCCCGCGGCGCGGCGCTGTTTCTTGTAATTCTGCTTCTCGCGCTCATCGCCGCCACCCTGATCGTCGGTGTCTTCGGCGGCCCCGGGCAGGCCTCCCTGCTCAAGGCCCTGATCTTTGCCGACGTAGTCCTTCCCGTCCTGATCTACGCCTATCTCCTGTTCATCAAACAGATGAAGCGGAAGGAACTGAAGAAAGAGACTGAAGAGCAAACGAAAGAAAACAGCTGAAGAAAAATATCGTACAACAGGCAGGGGCTTTCGCATCGCGAAAGCCCCTGCCTGTTGTACCGTATCACTTCCTGAAGATGATCTCGTCTCTTCCCGGTCCGTTGGACACCATTGTGATGGGCGCCTCGATCTCCTTTTCGATGAACTCAATATACTTCCGGCAGTTCTCCGGCAGATCCTCGTACTTCCGGATCCCGCGGATATCGCACTTCCAGCCCGGAAGCACCTTCCACACCGGCTTTGCCTTCGCGAGGGAAGGCGTGGTCGGGAAGTCCCGCGTCACCTTGCCGTTGATCTCGTAGCCCACGCACACCGGGATCTCGTCGAGATAGCCCAGGGCGTCCACGATGGTCAGCACCACCTCCGTGGTCCCCTGCACCCGGACGCCGTAGCGGCTCGCCACGCAGTCGAACCAGCCGACTCTTCTCGGCCGTCCCGTGGTGGCGCCGTACTCGCCCTTGTCGCCGCCGCGCTTCCGGAGCTCTTCCGCCTCGTCCCCGAAGATCTCGCTCACGAACTCGCCGCCGCCCACTGCGCTGGAATAGGCCTTCACCACAGTCACGATGTCCTTGATCTCATAGGGCGGGAAGCCTGCGCCCACCGCGCTGTAGGCCGCGATGGTGGGAGAACTGGTGACCATGGGGTAGATTCCCTGGTCCGGATCCTTCAGGGAGCCCAGCTGTCCTTCCACCAGCACCCGCTTTCCTTCCTTCAGCGCCTTCGTGAGGAAGGCGCCCGTATCCGCAAGGTAAGGCTCGATCATGTCGCGGTAGCTGTGCAGAAGCTCCAGAAGCTCCTCCGGCACCAGCTCCGGCTGATGATAGAGGTATTTGAACATGGTGTTCTTCAGGGCGCAGATGTTCTTCACCTTCTCCTGAAGCACTTCCTCGTCGAACAGCTCGTTCACCTGGATGCCGGTCTTCGAGAACTTGTCAGAGTAAAAGGGGGCGATGCCGGACTTGGTGGAGCCGTAGGCATGGCCCGCAAGTCTTGCCTCCTCGTAGGTATCCTGCAGGATATGGTAAGGCATCAGCAGCTGGACCCGGTCGGAGACCAGGATCTTCGGCTTCGGGACGCCGCACTCCTCCAGATATTTCAGCTCGTTCACGAACTTCTGTACATCGAACGCCACACCGTTTCCGATAACGTTCGTAATGTTCTGATAGAACACGCCGGAGGGCAGGAGATGCAGGGAAAACCTACCGTACTGATTGTTGATGGTGTGTCCCGCGTTTGCGCCTCCCTGGAAGCGGACCACAATGTCCGCGTTCTCCGCGAGCATGTCCGTGATCTTGCCCTTTCCTTCATCTCCCCAGTTTGCGCCTACGATTGCCTTGACTGACATATATGCCTCCCTTGCAGCAAATGCACTGACTTAGATATTTCGAAACCTTTTCCCGCTCATATCCATCCCTGAGCCTGTCCCCGTTTCAGAGCACTCAGACGTTGATCTCCGCCTTTTCTCCCAGCACGTCCCGGTACTCTTCCAGCACCGGCGCCACGCACTCCTTCAGGAAATCCGTGACCTGCTGCGGGCTGCGGCCCACATAGCGGTGCGGGTCCATGGTCTTCTGAAGATCCTCGAGCTTCAGGTTGAACGCCGGGTCCGCGGCGATGAGCTCCAGAAGGTCGTTGTCCTTTCCTTCCGCCTTCACGTGCTTTCCTGCTTCCATGGAAAGCTCGCGGATCCGCTCATGCAGCTCCTGCCGGTCGCCGCCGGCCTTGACCGCGTCCATCATGATGTTCTCGGTGGCCATGAACGGGAGCTCCGACATCAGCCGCTTTTCAATGACCTTCGGATAGACCACCAGGCCGTCCACCACGTTCATGTAGAGCTGCAGGATGCCGTCCACCGCCAGGAAGCCCTCCGGCACGGAGAGACGCTTGTTGGCGGAGTCGTCCAGGGTGCGCTCGAACCACTGGGTGCTGGCCACGATCATCGGATTGAAGACGTCGCTCATCACATAGTCCGCGAGGGAGGCCATGCGCTCGCAGCGCATCGGGTTCCGCTTGTACGCCATGGCGGAGGAACCGATCTGGCTCTTCTCGAAGGGCTCCTCGATCTCCTTCAGATGCTGCAGAAGTCGGATGTCGTTGGAGAACTTGTGGGCACTCTGGGCAATACCGGCGAGCACGTTGAGGACGCGGGTGTCGACCTTTCTGGAGTAGGTCTGGCCGGACACCGGCACGCAGGCGGAAAAGCCCATCTTTTCCGCGATCATCGGATCGATCTTCCGGATCTTCTCTTCATCGCCCTCGAACAGCTCCACAAAGCTTGCCTGGGTGCCGGTGGTTCCCTTGCAGCCCAGAAGCTTCATGGTGGACAGAACATAATTCAGGTCCTCCAGATCCAGCAGCAGCTCGTTCAGCCACAGGGTGGCGCGCTTTCCCACCGTGGTGGGCTGCGCCGGCTGGAAGTGGGTGAACGCCAGCGTCGGCAGATCCTTGTACTGGTCCGCGAACTTCGCCAGCTCCGCGATCACGTTTACCAGGCGCGTCCGCACCATCTTCAGGCCCTCGGTCATGAGGATGATGTCGGTGTTGTCGCCCACGTAGCAGCTGGTGGCGCCGAGGTGGATGATGCCCTTCGCCTTCGGGCACTGCAGGCCGTAGGCATAAACGTGGCTCATGACGTCGTGCCGCACGATCTTCTCCCGCGCCTCAGCGTCCGCGTAGTTCACATCGTCCGCATGGGCCTTCAGCTCGTCGATCTGCTCCTGGGTGATGTTAAGTCCCAGCTCCTTCTCGGTCTCCGCGAGGGCGATCCAAAGCTTTCTCCAGGTGCGGAACTTCTTCTCCTGGGAGAACAGATACTGCATTTCCTTGCTTGCGTACCGCTCGGAAAGCGGACTGGAATACCTCGTATAATCCTTCGCCATGGCAAACTCCTTTATCTTTATGATTTCATGCGCCCGCCCGGGCGCCGGTTTCCTTATTCTGACTGCCCCCTTCCGGGGCGCCGGTTTCCTTTATTTACAGCAAAGGAAGGAAGCCGAAACTTCCTTCCCGATGATAGACTACACCCGTCCGATATTCAGGCGCCCGAACATTTCCCGGTACGCATCCCCGACGTTCCCGAGGCCCTTACGGAAGCGGTCCTTATCCAGTTTTTCATGGGTGCGGCTGTCCCAGAGACGCATCGTGTCCGGTGAAAGCTCGCCCGTCAGCACCACGCCGTCCTTCCCGCGTCCGAACACCAGCTCCATATCGATCAGGTCGGTGTTGACAGACTTGAAGTACGGAGTCAGCACCTCGTTCACGCGGAACGCGGTGCGCACCAGAGTCTCGATCTCCTCCTCTGTCGCCAGCTGCATGGCCAGCACGTCGTACCCGTTGATCATCGGGTCGCCGAGTTCCCGGTCCTTCAGGATAAACTCCACCGTCGGCACAGCCAGCGCCGTGCCTTCCGCGATCCCGGTCCGTTCCGGATATTTCCCTGCACTGTAGTTGCGGACGATGACGTCGAAGGGAAGCTGTTTCGTCTCCCGGAACAGACTGTCCGTATCCGTCACTTCCTCCACAAAGGCGCCGCTCACATTCTTAGTCTCCAGCAGCCGGTACAGATGGTTCGTCATGCGGCTGCAGACAGCGCCCTTGCCGGGGATCTCCTCCGACCTGCCGCTCACCCGGTCCTCCACCGTATCCTTGCGGGATACGAGAACCACTGCCGGGTCATCGGTCCGGTAGACATCCGCGGTGCTTCCGCTCTGCAAAAGCTCCCGTTTTTCCATAAGTCCGGTCATCCTTTCCTGCTGTGTACTTCTGTCGCAGATTTCTGCTCTCCGCCGGCAGTGCCGGCGAAATCAACGGAGAAATTATACAAAATCATTTCTCCGATGTAAAGCGGACAATATCAAATCATCCGATGGCGTCGCCGATAACGTCCATCATCGTGTAGTATCCCGCCGGCTTCCCGTTCAGATACCGGGCCGCGGAAAATGCTCCCTTCGCCCAGATGCTTCTGGAATAGCTGGTGTGCTGGATCCGGATGACCTCGTCCTCGCCCGCGAAGATCACGTCGTGATTTCCCGGGATGGTGCCGCCGCGCACCGCGGAAATGCCGATCTCGTCCTTCGGCCGCGCCTCGTGCCGGTCCGCTCTTCCGTAATTATAGGAATACTCCCCGCTGCAGGCCTCGTTGATCTTGTCCGCGATCGCCAGGGCCGTGCCGCTCGGCGCGTCGATCTTTCTGCGGTGATGCTCCTCGACGATCTCGATGTCGAAACCGTTCTGACGCAGCACCTTCGCCGCATCCGCCGCCAGCTTCATCAGCAGGTTCACGCCCAGCGCCATGTTCGCGCTGCGGAGGATGGCGGTCTTCTTCGACGCCTCTTCCAGATGCTGAAGCTGGGACTCCGTCAGCGCCGTGGTGCAGATGATCGCCGGGATCCCCTGCTCCGCCGCGAAGTCGATGACCGGATCCACGGCCTTCGCCGTACTGAAATCCACGATCACATCGACCGCGGTACCGGCAGCTTCCTTCATGGTCCCGAACACCGGGAAATCGTAGTGCTGCTCCGTGTTGATGTCCACACCGCAGACGATCTTAAGATCCTGCTCAACGCGCGCCAGGTCGCTGACCACGCGCCCCATATGACCGTTGCATCCGTGAAGAAGTATCCGAACCATCTCTGTCTCCTTTACTAATTCAATTCTTGCGGTAGATCGTCTCGATCCGCGAAACCAGGTCCACGCAGTCCTTCAGTTCCTCCGGGAACACCTTGCCCGTGATGATGAGCTGCATCTCCTCCGGCCGTACCGCCAGAAGCTGCCGCAGCTCGTCCTGCGGAAGGATCCCGAGATCCACCAGCCCGAGCACCTCGTCCAGGATCAGCACGTCCGCGCCCCCGGTCACCATGACCTTCCTCGCGAAGCTGAGTCCGTTCCGGATGTTCAGGATCTCTTCCTTCTTTTCTTCCTCCGGAAGATTCTCAAAAAGGCCTTCGTACTTTTCAAAGCTGAACGCCTTCATCTCCGGTTCCAGCTTCTTCAGGACCTGCATCAGATCACCGTTTGCCTTTCCCTTCAGGAACTGGATCAGAGTGACAGTCTTTCCATCTGCCAGTGCTTTGATTCCTTTTCCGATCGCAGCGTTTGTCTTGCCGATTCCGTTGCCGCAGACCACTGTGACCCCATATTTTCCGAACATTAGGAAATCCCCCTTTCAGTCCGCATATCGTACCACATTAGGCGGCACGTGTCAAAACTGAGAGTTTTCTGTCATCTCCCGGCCGTCCGCTTCCTCCGGCTTCTTCCCGCGGAAGGCACCGGCTCCCGGTAGAATCCCCGCACCCGCTCAAAGGCTTCCTTCAGCGCATAGTTTCCGCCGCCGGCCTTGACCTGGTCCGTACGCCGCGTCACAAAGGTCCTGAGCTTCTGCATATATTCGTCGGATGTGATGGTCCCCTCAGAGACGTAGGTCAGCCCCTTTTCCCAGCTGGCCGTAAGCTCCGGGTTCAGGAGCTGTTTCATGGAAAGCTCCACCGCCTCGTAGCACATCTCGCCCAGCAGCGTCGGCGTGATGACCTGGGTCTTCGCGTTCAGCGCAAGATAGCGGATGTTCACCAGCTTTTTCAGGATCTCCGCCCTGGTCGCGCTGGTCCCTATGCCCGAGCCCTTGATCTGGCTCCGCAGCTCCTCGTCCTCGATCAGCTGGCCCGCATTTTCCATGGCCAGGATCATCGAACCGGAGGTGTACCGCTTCGGCGGGGAGGTCTCCCCTTCCTTTACGGAAAACCCGTCCGCCTGCACCGTGCTCCCCTTCCGGAGCCCGGCTGCCAGCGCCATCAGCGAAGCATCGTCCGTCTTGTTCGGGTCGTCTCCGATTCCGCTCTCGGCACCGCCTTCCGCCTCCTGTCTGAGACCTGAAGTTTCGCCGGCACCGCCTGCGGCGCCTTTCTTTCCGCCCGGTCTGATCCCGGCGGCCTTCATCCAGCCTTCCTCGACGCAGAAACGGAAGTTCGCGAAGAAATGCTCCTTCCCGAGCTGCAGCTCCACCGCCCGCTTTTCAAACACCGCCGGCGGATAAAAAATGCTGAGGAAGCGCCGGCAGATCATCTCGTAGACCTGCTGCTGCAGACCCTTCAGGGAACGCAGCGCCCCCAGGCCCTGACCGGTGGGAATGATCGCGTAGTGGTCCGTGATCTGGCTGTCGTTCGTGTAGCGCGACTTACCGATCTTCCGCCAGGCATCGCCCGCCAGGACCTCTTTCGCCAGCGCGCCCACCTCCGTGAGACCGCCCGCGCCGTTCGCCGCACCGTTCGTCATACCGTTCTCTGCGCCGTTTTCTGCACCGCCGTCTCCCGGCCGGGAACCTTCCCCGGCAAGCCGCATCAGTCCGCCGATATTGCGGTCGATCTCCTTCGCCACCGCGCTGGAAAGCACGCGGGCGTCGGTTCGCGGATAGGTCACCAGCTTCTTTTCATAAAGCTCCTGAATGATCTTCAGGGTCTCGTCCGGACTGATGTGGAAGCGTTTCGAGCAGTCGTTCTGGATCTCCGCCAGATTGTAGAGCAGCGGTGCGTTCCGGACTTCCTTCTTCTTCTCGGACTTCAGGACCTTCGCCTCCGCCGGCCGGATCTCCGACAGCGCCCGGATCAGTGCCTCCGCGTCCTCGCGCTTCTTGAACCCGTTTTCCTTGTAGAGCTTCGGGGAACCGAAAAGATCCGAGCCCTCGACCGCCTTCCACTCGGCTTCAAACGGAACGCCGTCTTTGGAAAAGCTGCCGATGACCCGGTAAAATGGTGTCTTCACGAAATCCCGGATCTCCCGCTCGCGCCGCACCACCATGCCCAGAACGCAGGTCATGACGCGGCCGACGCTGAGGACGGTGCGGTCCTGCTTCAGGAAGGCGGAGATGGTCTGCCCGTAGCGGAGCGTCAGGGCACGGGAAAAGTTGATTCCCATGAGGTAGTCTTCCTGGGCGCGGAGATAAGCCGCCGCACCAAGACCGTCATACGCGCTCCAGTCCTTCGCCTCCCGGATCCCGCGGAGGATCTCCTCCTCGGTCTGGGAGTCGATCCAGACCCGTTTTCTTGTCTTGCCCCGGACGCCCGCCATCTGGTCCACCAGGCGGTAGATGTATTCGCCCTCCCGCCCGGAGTCCGTGCAGATGTAGATCGTGTCGACATCGTCCCTGTTCAGGAGCCCGCTCACGACTTCGAACTGGGTCTTCACGTCCCCGATCACCTCGTAAAGGAAGCGGTCCGGCAGGAACGGAAGTGTCTCCAGCGCCCAGCGCTTGTATTTCAAATCATATTTTTCCGGATAACTCATGGTGACCAGATGGCCCACACACCAGGTGACGATCGTGTCGTCACTCTCGAGATATCCGTTCTGACGTCTGCCGTTCACCTTCAGCACCCGCGCAAATTCCTGCGCGACGCTGGGCTTCTCGGCGATAAACAGCTTCTTCAGTGCATATCCTCCCCGGCGTTGTCCGCCGTGTTATGTTTCTTCTTTATTAACCTCTGCCCGGTCAGCGGCGTCAGGCCTCATTCTCCTTTGCCTGGTCTGCGGTCAGGGATTCATCTTCGTCCTCATCCGTCTCATCCATGCGGGTGACGAACTTGTAGACGATATAGTGATGATACGGCTCCCCGGCTTCGAACACCGGCTTCGGCCAGTCCTCGCCCTTGTTCACGGCATCCGGCCAGTACTGCCCCTCAAAGCAGAAGCCCGTGCGGCGGGAATAATCTGCGCCGCCCTTGCCCTTGGGCGCATCGTCCTTCAGGCCGTTCCCGGTATAGAACTGGACGCCGGGCAGCGTCGTATAGACCTTCAGCTTCCGGCCGCTCTCCGGATCCTTCGCCTTGGCCGCCAGCCGCAGCGTGCCGTCCCAGCGGTTGATGCACCAGTTGTGGTCGTATCCGCCCACCAGCTTCAGCTGTTCGAAATCCGCGTCGATGTCCTGTCCGATCGGTTTCTGAAGCGTGAAATCCATGGGCGTCCCGACCACGTCCGCCAGTTCCCCGGTGGGAATACTCTCCGCGTCCGTGGGCGTGTAATAGTCCGCGTTGATCCAGACCAGGTGGCCGCTGATATCCCCGGCGTTGTGCCCCCGCAGGTTGAAATACGCGTGGTTGGTGGGATTGATGATGGTCTTCTTGTCCGCCACCGCGTTGTACTCAATGGTCAGGGAATCATCCTCCGCCAGCGTATAGGACACCGTGAAATCCAGGTTCCCCGGGAAGCCCTGATAGCCGTCCGGGAAGATGTAATGGAAGCTCACGCGGCTTCCGAGCTTCGTCTCCTCGACTTCCCCCGTAAACCGCACCTTGCACCATTTTTCCGGCCCGGAGTGCCGGTTGTGCAGCCCGTTCTGGTTCTTCCCCAGCTCATACTCCTTGCCGTCCAGCGTGAACTTCGCGTTGGATGTCCGGTTCGCGCAGCGCCCTATCGTCTCGCCGCAGCTGTTGGGGTTGTTGAAGTAGATCTCCGGATCATCGTACCCGAAGACCACGTCCGCAAAATTCCCCTCCCGGTCCTTCACCATCATGGAGACCCAGGCCGCGCCCAGATCCGTAAAGGACGCCTCCGTTCCATTCTCATTCTTCAGAATATAGAGGCTGATGTCTCTGCCGTCTTTGAGAGTCCCGAATTTCTTAACTTCCGTGCTCATCCTTTTACCTCCGGAGGAATTGTCCTGTGCCGCGGATTACCGGCCTGCCGCCTTGTCATTCCGCTGCCTGTCCAGGTCGACACATGTGCCCTGTCTCAGTACATTAGTTCAGTTTCAGTATACCATGCCCGGCCCGGACAAGGGAGAATTTTCCGGCCGGCTTCCTCCGCAGACAGAAAAACCGGCCGGTAAGCACCGCTTACCGGCCGGCATCAATACAAACTCAGTTCAGCTCTTCCTTCGCAGTAATGTACTCCAGAGCGGTCAGGCACTCCGCGCTCTCCACCGCGCCGCCTGCGGCGCCGCGCAGCGTATTGTGGGACAGACCGACAAACTTCCAGTCATAGATGGAATCCTGTCTCAGACGGCCGATGGACACGCCCATGCCGCCCTCATAATCCACATCCAGGGTGACCTGCGGACGGTTGTCCTCCTGCAGATACTGGATGAAGCGCTTCGGAGCGCTGGGCAGACGCAGCTGCTGCGGAATTCCGTAGAAGCCTTCCAGCTTCTCGATCAGAACTTCCTTGGTCGCCGGCTTGCGGAACTTGACGAAAGCCGCCGCCGTATGGCCGTTCAGCACCGGGATGCGGATGCACTGCGCGCTGATCTTCGGCTCGGACGCCTTGACGATCTCGCCGTTCTCAATGTGTCCGAAGACCTTCAGCGGCTCGAGCTCGCTCTTTTCTTCCTCGCCGCCGATATACGGAATAACGTTTCCGACCATCTCCGGCCAGTCCTTGAAGTTCTTGCCTGCGCCGCTGATCGCCTGGTACGTGGTGACGATCATCTCGTAAGGCTCAAACTCTTTCCATGCAGCCAGTGCCGGCGTATAGCTCTGGATGGAGCAGTTCGGCTTGACCGCGATGAAGCCGCGGGTCGTGCCAAGGCGCTGCTTCTGGGACTTGATGATCTCATAGTGCTCCGGATTGATCTCCGGGATGACCATCGGGACATCCGGGGTCCAGCGGTGCGCGCTGTTGTTGGAGACCACCGGGGTCTCGTGCTTCGCGTAATCTTCCTCGATGGCGCGGATCTCATCCTTGGACATATCCACCGCGGAGAAGCAGAAATCAACCTGCGCGGAGACAGCATCGACCTCGTTGACATTCACGACGATCATCTTCTTGTACTTCTCCGGCATCGGGATGTCCAGCTTCCAGCGGGCGCCGACGGCCTCTTCATAGGTCTTCCCGGCGCTGCGGGGGCTTGCTGCCAGGACCACGACGTCAAACCACGGGTGATTTTCAAGGATGGTCAGGAAACGCTGCCCCACCATGCCCGTTGCGCCAAGTACTGCGACCTTCAGTTTTCTCTTAAGCTCCATCATAATCTTTCCTTCCGTAAAAGACTTTAAATAACTCGCATCATCATACATTTTCTTTGAAAGAATTGCAAGCACTTTTTCGCGTACCGCGCACATTTGTCTTTCTGCTGCGCACACACCAGAAATATGTATGGAGTTTCCAAAGGTTTCCCGGAAATCATCACTTTATATGGCACATTTTACAATACTGTTCCAGACCATACTTCGATCTGCGGCGCGGCGGTTGAACATAACACAACGGCGCGGCAGCTTTCGCTGCCGCGCCGCATTTCATCTTCCATTACGATCAAGTCGCCAAAAGTTGATCACTTCACGCCCATCCAGTTGGAGATGACCATCATCTGGACCTCGGAGGTTCCCTCGTAGATCTCGGTGATCTTCGCGTCACGCATCATGCGCTCGATCGGATAATCTCTGGTGTAGCCGTAGCCGCCGTACAGCTGCAGGCAGCGGCGGGTAACGTCGCTCGCGTTGCGGGCAGCGACCAGCTTCGCCATAGCAGCCAGGTGGCTGTAGGGCTCTCCGGCATCCTTCGCGCAGGCTGCCTGGTAGACCAGAAGCTTCGCAGCCTCGGTGTTCGCGCGCATCTGGGCCAGCTCAAACTGAGTGTTCTGGAACTGTGCCAGGGTCTTGCCGAACTGCTTTCTCTCCTTCACGTACTGCACGGTCTCCTCGATCGCGCCTTCCGCAATGCCCAGAGCCTGGGAAGCGATTCCGATACGTCCGCCGTCCAGGGTCATCATAGCGACCTTGAAGCCCTTGTTCAGCTCGCCCAGGAGGTTCTCCTTCGGAAGCTTCACATCCTCGAAGACCAGCTCTGCAGTGACGGAGCCGCGGATACCCATCTTCTCCTCGTGCTTTCCGATAGAGAAGCCCGGGGTGCCCTTCTCAAGGATGAAGGCGGAAATGCCGCGGTTTCCCTTCTCCTTGTCGGTCATGGCAAAGATCACATAGATATCTGCCGGGCCCGCGTTGGTGATGAAGATCTTCGTGCCGTTGATGAGCCAGTAGTCGCCCATATCGACCGCCGTGGTCTTCTGACCCGCTGCGTCCGTGCCGGCATTGGCCTCGGTCAGTCCGAAGGCGCCCAGCTTCTCACCGGTTGCCAGCGGAACCAGATACTTCTGCTTCTGCTCTTCCGTGCCGAAGTGATAGATCGGCCAGGAACAGAGGGAGGTATGCGCGGAAACGATAACGCCGGTGGAAGCGCAGACCTTGGACAGCTCCTCGACACACTGTGCATAGGAAAGGTTGTCCATGCCGGTGCCGCCGTACTCCTCCGGGAACGGGATGCCCAGCAGGCCCATCTCAGCCATCAGCTTCACGTTCTCTTCCGGATAGCGCTCTTCCTTGTCCAGCTCCGCAGCGATGGGCTTCACGGAATTCTCCGCAAAATCTCTGTACATCGCGATCAGATCGGCATGCATCTCATCTGTCTTGAATTCCATAGATATATTCTCCTTCCATCAAGCCTTTATCTTCTTGAATTCCTCGATCAGGATCGGGAGCACCTGCTTCACGTCGCCGACGATTCCAAGGTCAGCCACGGAGAAGATCGGAGCCTCTTCATCCTTGTTGATCGCGATGATGTATTTACTGCCGCTCATGCCGGAAACATGCTGCGTAGCGCCGGAGACGCCGCAGGCAATGTACAGATCCGGGGCGACGATCTTGCCGGACTGTCCGACCTGGTGAGTACGGCTGATCCAGCCGTTCTCGATAACGGGACGGGTCGCGCCGACCACGCCGCCGAGCACGTCAGCCAGCTCTTCGCACAGCTTGTAGTTCTCCTCGGAACCCATGCCGCGGCCGCCGGTGACAATGACCTTTGCGTCTTCAAGGTTGACAGCTTCGCCTGCCTCGGCAAGCAGCTCCAGGACTCTTGCGACAAGTCCCTCTTCCGCTTCCGGTGCCAGCTCGGCGATCTCCGGGACACTCTCCGGAGCCTCGTAGCTGCCGCCGCGGATGCTGATGACAGCAGCCGGGGCATCAACGCACAGTTCCTCGCGGATGGTGCCGCCGTAGATCGGGCGGGTAACCTTCAGCTTTCCGTCCTCGCACGCCACCGCGATCGCATCGTTCACGGAGCCTGCGCCGAGACGTGCGGCAATACGTGCCGTGGTCAGCTTGCCCAGCGGAGTCGCTGCAAGAAGGACCACATCGTAGCCCTCAGCTGCCTTCTTCGCGACAGCGCCGACGACAGCATCTTCCTTCAGAACACCCTCTTTTTCCGCGACCTTGACAAGATCTGCTTCAGCGCCCAGCGCTTTAGCCGCGGTGACCAGTTCCAGACTAGCGCCGATCGGAGCGCCTTCTTTTGTCTCAATAAAGATTAAAGCCTTCATCGCAGCCTCCTTCTTACAGAACCTTGTCGGCAGCCAGGATCTCCAGCGCCTTCGCAACCGCCGTCGCCGCATCCGCTTCCTTCACCAGCACGCCTGCTTCACGCTTCGGCGGCTCAAGGAACGCCTTATGGGAAACCTTCGCATTCAGAGCGCCGTCCTCCAGCGCCAGCTCACTCTGCGCGACCGTCGGGATCTTCGCTCTTCTCGCCGCGATCTTGCTCTTGACGGACGGATAGCGGGGATCATAGTTCGGCTTTGCGATGGTGAACACAGACGGAATCGGGCTCTCGACCTTCAGATATCCGGACTCCAGCTCCTTCTTCACGACGACCTTTGCGTCCGCGGGCTCGACCTCGACGACATCCGTCACGAAGGGCCGCTTCAGGGTCTCAGCCAGGATCTCACCGACCTCGCCCCCGATGTAGTCAGTAGACTCTCTTCCGCAGAAGACCATATCGAATGCCGCGCCGTTCTCCGCCTCGAGCTTCTTGATGCCGGCTGCAAGCAGAGCTGCGGTGCCGGCTGCGTCCGTGCCGGAACCCTCGACCAGGACGACCTTGGCCGCACCGACAGACAGAGAGTTGCGGAGGCAGGCCTTGTCATCCTCGGTTCCGACAGTCAGAACCGTGACAGCGCCGCCGTTTGCCTCGATGTAGCGTACTGCCATCTCCAGCGCGTAGGTGTCGAATGCGTTGCCCTGGGACTCCGCCTGGGACAGATCCGGCTGTCCGTCCTTGCCGAGACGGATCTCGACAGAATCATCCGGGACCTGCTTCATGCATACCAGAATTTCCATGGATTCTCTCCTTTCAGAATGCTCTTGACGTTTACAGGGTATAGCAGACCTTGCCCGGGTTCAGGATCATGTTCGGGTCAAAGACCTTCTTGATGCCTTCCATAAGAGCCATGTTGGTCTCGCCTACAGACTCAATGAGGTACTTCACCTTGCCGCGGCCGATTCCGTGCTCGCCGGAGACCTGTCCGCCGCACTGGACAGCGTGGTCATACAGCGTGTGGAAATACTTGTCGACTCTTGCCTTGAACTCCTCCTCCGGCAGGTCGTTGCTGCACTGATAGATGTGCAGGTTTCCGTCGCCCGCGTGGCCGAAGCTCTTGATGATCAGTCCGCACTCCTCGCCGTACTGCTTCGCGAAGGTCAGGAAGGAAGCGATCTGGTTGCAGGGGACGACGACGTCGCACTCGTCCAGAAGCTTGGTCTCTGCCTCGATTGCCTCCAGGAAGCTGGAACGTGCTGCCCATGCGTCCTTGATCTTTGCCGGGGAATCCGCGACCAGGACATCCAGAGCACCCTGCTCAAGGACCAGGTCGCTGGTCTTCTCGACCAGATCCAGAAGCTCATCCTCGTCCTCGCCGTCGAAGGTGACCAGCAGGTAAGCGCCTGCGGTGACTCCCTCGATGACCTGCGGGAACACAGAGCGGCCGATATAGCGCTCACTGGACAGGACGATCTCGCGCTCCATGAACTCCAGAGCCTGCGGTCCGAGGTTCGCCTTCTTGATCAGCGGAACGGTGGAGATAGCGCTCTCAAGATCCTCGAACGGGATCACGAGGCTGATGACCTTCTTCGGAGCCGGGATGATCTTCAGGGTGAGCTCGGTGATGATGCCCAGTGTTCCCTCACTTCCGATCATCAGGTTCAGAAGGCTGTAGCCGGAGCTGGTCTTGGAGACCGCTGCGCCGAACTTCGTGATCTCGCCGGTCGGAAGAACGACCGTCATCGCGAGGACATAGTCTCTGGTGGTTCCGTACTTGACGGCACGCATGCCGCCTGCGTTGGTGGAAACGTTGCCGCCGACGGTGGCAAGCTTCTCGCCCGGATCCGGCGGATACAGGTAGCCCTGTCTGGAGCAGTCGTCCGCCAGCTCCTGAAGAAGGACGCCCGGCTGAATGGTGACCGTGAAGTTCTCAAGGTCATAGCTCAGGATCTTCTTCATCTTGGTGGTATCGATCACGACACCGCCGAGGACCGGGACACATCCGCCTGCGAGGCCGGTGCCTGCGCCGCGGGGCGTAACCGGGATCAGGTTGTCATTGCAGATCTTCATGACAGCAGCGATCTCCTCGGTGGAAGTCGCCATCAGAAGTGCGTCAGGCATCTGCTTTCCGTAGATCGGCATCTCGTCGTGGGAATAGTCCTCGTTGACATCTTCCCCGGTGTAGAGATGACCCGGTGCCGCTGCCTTCAGCTGTTCGATCAGTTCCGGTGTCAGTTTGTTGTAAGTCGCCATAATCCTTCCTCCTGTAATTTGGTTTCCGAATCAGTGTAAAAAAGGTTGATACAGCGTTAATGCATTTTGGAACAATTCAGCGTTTACTGCAGGTAAAACAATTCAGCGTCTATTGCAGGTAAAACAATTCAGCGTTTACTGCAGGTAAAACAGTTTAGTGCAGGAACACCGGCATAAAGTAGCAGACCAGGCCGGCGATCACCGTATACAGAACACAGTACTTCATAACTCTGGAAAGGATCTCGCTCTCCTTTCCGGGCATGCCGACCGCCGCCAGGCCGATGGCAATGGACTGCGGGCTGATCATCTTGCCGATACCGGCGCCCATGACGTTCGCAGCTGCCAGCCATGCGGGATCCGCGCCGATGCGGGTCGCCGTCATCGCCTGCATTCCTCCGAACAGGACGCAGGTACTGGTGCCGCTGCCGGTGATAAATGCGCCGAGCACGCCGATCAGCGGGGAGACCAGCGGGAAGAAGCTTCCGGTCTGGGCGAGGAGCGCGGAAATGTCAGAAGTCATACCGCTGTGGTCCATGATCTTCGCGCAGGCCACGACACAGCAGATCGTGAAGACCGTCTTCCAGTTGGAGACCAGAGTTCTCTTCAGGACCTTGCCCATGGTTCCGATGGAAGCCTTCTGGATCAGGCCGCCGATGAACGCCGCGATGAAGATAAGTACACCGGGCGTGTTGACCCAGGCGAAGGTCAGCTTCGAAGCGCCTTCCTCCGGGTAGATCTGGACGCTGGTCTTGATGGCCGACAGCGGATCATGCACCGCCGGGACCAGGGTGGCGACCAGCAGGAAGATCAGGATCAGAATGAAGGGCGACCATGCGCGGAACGCGTCTCCGCCGGAAAGCTCACGCTGGTTTCCGGAAGTTGTCGCCTCATACTCCGCAGGCACCGGTGCATCCTTTCTGGCTCTCGCAAGGAAGATCAGGCAGCCCATGCAGATGACTGCGCCGATGATGTCCGGAAGCTGCGGACCGATGAACATACCGGTCAGGAACTCCGGAATAACAAAGGAAAGAGATGCCGCCAGCGTGATGCCGACCATTCCCTTCAGGGCCTTCACTCCTCCGCCGAAGATGATGACCATGACAAACGGGGAGATCAGGAACAGAAGGCACTCGATCAGTGCAACGTTCGGGGAAAGGACCAGCGGATCAATACCGGTCACAGTGCCGAGCGTGACCGTCGGGACACCCACGGATCCGTAAGCAGTCGGCATGGCGTTGACCACAAGACATGCGACGATGGTGCGGAACGGGTCAAATCCCAGGGCGACGAGAATACCCGCCGGGATAGCGACCGCGGTTCCGAAGCCGGCCATACCTTCCATGAAGTGGCCGAAAGCCCAGCCCACGATCAGGACCATGATGCGGCCGTCCTTGGAGATGCCGGCAAGCATCTGCTTGATGTCCTCCATGGCGCCGGTCTCAAGCGTCAGCTGGTAAGTAAACAGAGCAGCGATAATGACAAGGCAGATGGGCCAAAGTGCATTCAGGATTCCTTCCAGTGCAGCTGCCGCGGTATAAGGAATCGGCTGTTTCCAGTACAGCGGCGCGAGGATTGCCGCGATAAGCGCAGCAATTCCGCAGGCCTTGAAGCCCGGCATCTTGAGAGCTGTCAGAGCGAACATCAGCCATATGATCGGTAGCATGGCTAAAAGAAAATTCAGCACAAGCATTTTTCCCACCTCTTCGATTGTTGAATTGTTAAATGGATTTTCAGATGCTTTCAGAACTGCTTTCAGGACAAAATTGATGTGCAAATCTCTCCGGAAAAATTGGTACTACCAATTTCACAACCTGATATTATTCTACGATTTTGGTGAAGTCAATTCAAAGGCAGTCATAACACAATATATGCAACATTTTTCCCAACAAAAGACTGACCTTTGACAAACATTTAACCAAATCTCACAATCCACCCCCTTCTGTTTTCTGTCATTATTCAGAATCGCTTTAACTATTTTAACAAATAATCCGTAGTATATTCCACCCTTTTACTGAAAAAAGCACAAAAAAAAGAGGCCGGCCGGAACCGGTCCCTTTTAAACTGATTTTGCTGTTTCTGTTACATTCTTCTGCCCGGCGGAAAGCTGTCACTTCCGCATTTCTTCGATATTCTTGAACTGATCAATGTAATCGAAGTGTCCGCGGATCCCTTTCAGCCCCATCTCGAGATCACTGCTGATCACCCCTTCAACCAGCAGACGGTGCGTTTCCTCCAGCTGATGGTTCGACTGCATACCTTTAATAATGCGGCGCCGCATCGACCGGATGTAACTGTCCATAAAATTGGTGAGCGCCCGGTAACTGGTGATCATGAACTCGTTATGAGTCGCGTCGACCATCGTCTGATGGATCTTCCGGTCATACTGGATCCGCTCGTCCTCCGTCTTCGCCTCCTGAAGATTCCGGATCGCTTCCCTCAGTTCTTCCTTCTCCTCTTCCCCCGCGCGCTGCACCGCCAGATGCATCGCCATCCATTCGATGGCAAAACGGTACTCCGTCAGCTGACTCTCCGTGATTCCCTTCAGCACATACATGGAAGCCAGCATATCCGTCATCGTGCTGTCAAAATTCATGGACACATAGTTTCCGGAACCCCTGCGGCTGTCCAGGATCCCGATGTTTTCCATGACCCTGAGACCCTCGCGCACTGAATTGCGGCTGATGTCCAGCTCCTCCGCCAGTTCCCGCTCCGCCGGCAGCCTGTCGCCGGGCTTCAGCTTCCTGTCCTGGATCCCCTGGTTCACATACTCCACGACCTTCTGATAAGACTTCTGCTCTGAAGCTCCGGTCTCCGGCCTTTGCTCCGGGGTTCCTTTCTCCGGCTTCTGCGCCGGGACTGCATTTTCCAATTTTTCGTTCATATAGCACCTTTTTTTACCGGCCGCCCCAAAAGGCGGATCACTGACTCCGAAACACACTATACCATATAACTGTATATTTCAGAAATAGCGGATTCGGCTCAGATCTTCCCCTGCGCTCTCAGCCACTGCAGAAATCCGCGGCACCCGTCCTGCACGTCACGCCAGGTCGCGTCGAAATTCCCTGTGTACCACGGGTCCGCCACCTCGCCCGGCCGGTCCGTATAATCCAGAAGCAGCGAGATCTTCTGCCCTTTCCGCCCGACCGGGTCAAAGACGCGGCCGATGTTTCTTTCCGGGGTCTTTTCCGACACGTCCCTTCTCCACCAGCCGCCGGCGTACGGGTCATTCCCTTCACAGATCGAATACATATCATAGAGGTTTTCCTGGTCCATGCCGATGATGTAATCGTACCGGTCATAGTCCTCCTTCAGCATCTTCCGCGCGGCATAGCCGTCGCACCGGATCCCCTCCTGATTCAGCTTCCGTTTCGCCGGCGGATACACCGGATTCCCGATCTCCTCCCGGGAAGTGGCCGCGCAGTTGATCTGAAACTGCTTCTGCATTCCTTCCCGCCGCACGATGTCCCGCATCGCGAACATGCTCATGGGCGAACGGCAGATGCTGCCGTGGCAGATAAAAAGTATACGGATCATATCATTTTTCCTTCATCCATGCCCCGGTCTCATCCACCATAAACCCGTCCGGGGTCGCGCCGTTCATAACTAGCGCACCATAAAGTTTCCCGTCTTCCTGATTGAAATAATAGCACCTGAGCCCGTCAGAAGCGGCGATCCATTTCCAGCCGACAGCCATATATCCTTCTCCGAATATCAGTCTTTCACGATCAGATCTCCGGCTTCGCAGGCCAGGTTTTTTCCACTGAACACGATCGCACACGGCTTACCGCCGGTACCCTGACAGTCAAAACCGCTGGCCCCATAAGACGCAAGCTTACGGATATCAGTCAGTGTAATGTCGGAAGCGCTGCCATTATGCAGCAGTCTGGCTTTATCTTCGGGATCGAAGCAGCCGTAGATCACCCTGCCGCAGGCATAGATGACCGGCGGTTTTAAAAAGCCCCCTTTTTCTGTCGTCACACTCTCGACCATAAAAACAGCATTATGGTGATCATACTTTGCGCGTAATTCTTCTGTATAAGCGATCGCGTTTTTCAGATCTTTTCCGGCTTCTTCCAGAGAAAGCTCTATTATGGGATCATGCTTTACTTCATTCCCCTTTTTATCCCATGTAAGAGTCAGGGGGTGCATTACCCGGATCTTACTGACACAAAGGCTGCAGATATGACTGCCATCCCTTAGAGTACAGTATCCTTCATTCGGAAGAAGCGCTCTGCCGCAAAGGGAACAGATGCCCCGCTCTATTGTTTTTACATTAGCCATTTGATTGCTCCTTTTTGTCAGTCGATACAGAGAATGTCGCCGGGATAGACAAAGGACAAGACAGCTTCCACGAACAGGCCGCCCTCCATGCCTTCTTTCAGTTCTTTCAGATCGCTGCGATATTCCTGGCAGTTCCCGAGCTTCCGGATCAGGAGTTCCTTTGTACCTTCAGCTCTTTTCACCACAGCCTGATCCCGAAGAACGATATTGCCCATAAGGACACGCCCCCCGATGCGGTATTCATTACGGTAATTCCGGCGCCCTTTGCTTTCGTTGTAAAGCTTCGTGATCTTATCGACTTCAAAAATCGCTTTATGGGTGCCGTACTTTGCCTCGAGCTCCGCCCTGCGCTGCTCTGCAAGAGCCGGCGCCGCCCGCAGTTCCTCATCACTGAGGGAATCAAGCGGGTCAATATATTCCACTTCATATCCGTCCTCACCGGGCACCTCCCGGAGGGTACGGATCAACGGGTATACGATTCGAAGTGCATCCGCGTTGTGAAAGACTCCGCTTGAATCCGCCCGTCCGCCCCGGACAGCTGCCTGCTCAAAAAGCGGCCGGATCTCGGAAAGGCACATGCAGCCTATCGCATCATAGCCCGTATGCAGCATATCTCGCGCTTTTTCTGCGCAGCCCATACAGATATAAGCATCCAGAAGTCTCATATTCATAAGTTTAGGCAGCTTCTTCCCGCAGACCGGGCAGGTCTCCGGCTTTATTATGCTGTCATATGCAGCGATAGCATCGGCATACTTGTTCAGTTTTTTACGGATATCCGCAGCAGACAGATAATCTTCTTCATCTTCCTGAAAAACACGGCGTATTTTCTTTTCGCAATCGTTGCAGTAATACCCATCCTTGCAGAGATTGCCTGAGCCCTTGAATTCATTGCCGCAAACCGCGCAGATCTTTGTTCCTGTTAATGCCATCATAAACACCTTTCTTTCGAAAATGGGGATTTGCAACTCCACCCGGCCACACTTCCACCCTTTTTTCTGCTTCGCGCAGTGAAGACAAAAGCAGAGAGTTTACTCAATACAGCGCCGCAATTTCCTGTGTCACATCGAGGAAGCGGTCGATGTCGTCCGGCGTATTGACGTGCAGCGGGGAGAGACGGATCATCCCCTTCGAATGGAACGCTTCCACCATGCGCTTGGAGTACATGCTGCCGGCACTGCGTTCAAACGTGATGACGCCCCGCTTCTCATACTCTTCAACTGCACGGATGCAGTCAATGTTTTCAAATTCGACCCCCAGGATCAGGTCGCGGGTGTACAGATCCCTGCCGTCCATATCCACCTTCACACCCTTGATATGCCGCATGCCGGGTCTGCCGTTCACTCCCTCAAGCATCATGTGCAGAAGCCCGCGCTCATGGTCGGCGATCCGCTTCATCCCCGCTTCGAAAAACGTCCTGCGGGCTGACGCTTCCTGCCCCAAGCTCCGTTGTCCCAGGGATACCACGTGAATTAACCCACCGCCTTCGCGTATGCTAAGAGGCGGGGGCTTCGTGCCGCTTTCGCGGACACCGGACGTACACTGCGCCCACTATCCCGTTTGACC